>NZ_CP009438.1:2483750-3150000 GCF_000761215.1 Streptomyces glaucescens
GCCCCTCCAGGAAGGGGCTGCGGCGCAACTGCGGCTTGAACATGCGCTCCTGGACCCGGAAGTACTCCCACACCGGCCCGGTCACCGTGAACCCGGAGCCGTCGGCGCGGCCCAGCATGTTCACCACGTCGGCGATGACGGAGGCGACGACCTGCACGTCGTACGCCGTCATGTCGGGGGCCCGGCGCAGGCCGTACGACGAGCAGAAGTCGGTGACGCCCAGGCGCAGCGCCAGGACCCGCTCGCGGTACTTGTCGACGGCCCGGAAGATCCCCTCCAGGGTCTCCACCCGGGACTCCCGGTACAGCAGCTCCGGCGACTCCAGCACGGGCATGGCGAACAGCCGCCGCCCGCTCGACGCCTCGGCCGCCGCCACCGCCTCCAGGAACGGCACACCGCGTTCCCCAGTGAACTTCGGCAGCACGAAACCGGACAGCAGCCGCACCGAGGGGCCCAGGCGGCGGGTGAGGTCGGGGATCTGCTCGGGGGTGCGGACCCGGACGAACAGCAGCGGCGGCTCGGCCGCGGCGGGGCGGCCGGCGAGATCCGCGAACTGCCTGACGAGGTTCTCCTCGCCGGCGGCGACGTCCGCGTCGTCGATCGAGTCCTCCAGGCACAGCACCATCGAGACCACGCCACGGCCGGTCTGCTTCAGGATGTCGTCGGCGAGCCGCGGCCGGGTGGCCGGGCTGTACAGCGTGGCGCCCAGGGCAGCGGACAGCAGCCGGGCCGGGGAGTCCGGGGTGAACTCGCACGGCTCCCGGTGGAAGAGGCGCTGTCGCACCTCGGGGGCGATGTGCCCGAAATGACGCATGAAACTCCCCCGTGGCGCGGGATGGGCCGGTGGTGTGTCGGGAAAACGTGCTGACAGGTGGCCGGTAATAGTACGTAGAACTCCATGTCACGGGTTCCCACAGGGCATGAATTTCCCGTAACGGGGTCTCCGCCGGACGCGCTCCGCGACATCCCACCCCGCGTTGTCGTGACCAGGACGGAGAAGGCAGGATGATCGCATGACGCACGCCATGCTGAAGGGGTCGAACGTCCCGCTCGAAGCCACGACGGTGCGCGCCGTGCTGCGCTGGACGCCCGGGCAGGGGGTCCCGGACGTCGACGTCTCGGCCCTGCTCCTCGGCCCCGACGGCCGTGTGCGCTCCGACGAGGACTTCGTCTTCTACAACCAGCCCCGGCACCCCTCCGGGACGGTGTGGCGGCTCGGCAAGAAGCGGGTGGCCGAAGGTCTGACCGACACGATCCAGACGGATCTGGCCGGTGTCGAGCCCGCCGTCGGGCAGATCCTCCTCGTCGCGTCGGCGGACGGTGTCGCCTTCGACCGGGTACGGGACCTGCGCATCCTGGTGTACGACGCCGCCGCGGACGGGGAGCCGCTGGCGTACTTCGACGTCAAGCCGGAGACCGGCGAGGAGACCGCGCTGATCTGCGGGGAGCTGTACCGCCGCGGCGACACCTGGAAGTTCCGCGCCCTCGGCGAGGGGTACGCCAACGGCCTCAAGGGCCTGGCCACGGACTTCGGCATCTCGGTGGACGAGTCGGAGGCCGCGGAGGAGCCGGCCGCGGCCGCGCCCACGGCGGAGGTCTCCCAGCCCCTCCCGCCGGAGCAGCCCACCCAGGCGATCCCCCCGCAGCCCGCCTACGGCTACCCGCAGCAGCCCCCGCCCACCGCCCCCGCCTACGGCTACCCCCAGCCGGCCAGCCCCCCGTCCTACGGCACCCCGCAGCCCACGGCCGAGTTCCGCATGCCGCCGCAGGGCCCGCAGTTCATCGGCCGGTAGGGCAGACCCGCCGCGGCGGCCCGGGGGCGTACCGGTCCGCGGCTGCGCCGCAAGGGCGCGGGCCCGGGGCGGGGCCCACCGCACCCGGGCAGCGGGCCCCGCGCCTCACGCGCCCCGCCTCACCGCTCCGCCTTGGTCTTGTGCCCCCGCCCCCACTGCAGTCCCCACCCGTACAGCCGGTCCAGCTCCGCCTGGAAGCCGTACACGAACTTCACCTCGCGCCGGACGATCATCTCCCCCTTCACGTTCTCGATCGTCACCACCGCGCAGGACCGCGCCTGCGGGTGCCGCTCGTCGAGGTGGATCTCCACCCGGGGCCCGTTGCTCGGGTACAGCGTCACCACGGCCTGCGTCCGGTCGAACGCCGGCGTCTGGTCGTAGATGTAGACGAACACCAGCAGCCGCTTGATCGCCTCGCGGTGGTCGAGGTTGACGTAGATCGTCTCCCCGGACCCGGAGCCGAACCGGTCGTCGCCGGTGAGCTTCACGTACGGCGGCGCGTTCACGTCGCCGAAGTAGCCGCCGAGCGGCTGCACCACCCCCTTCGTGCCGTCCTGCAGCTCGTACAGGCAGCCCAGGTCGAGGTCGACGTTGACCATGCTCTGGCTGTGCCCCAGCACCTCCGGCGGCTTCAGCGCCTTGAACGGGTGGCGCAGCAGGCTCTCCCGCTGCGGCCCCCCGATGTCGGAGCTGCGCATCCGCCAGGACAGGTTGATCCGCAGGTTCCCGGTCGCCGCGCCCTGCCTGGTCAGCGACACCTGACCGTTCCGCTTGGTCAGCTCGATGGCGTTGGTGGCGGCGCTGCCCGAGTCGAACTCGGCCGCCCGTCCACGCCGCCACCCGTCCAGCAAGCCCATTCCCGCCCCCTGATCATCACCGGTCGCACACGACGGCGGGGCGGCCGCGAGGACGTCAGTCCCCGACGACCGCCCCGCTCAGAGCGTTCCTCACCCGCGCGGGCGTCACACCCCGGACGACACCTCGGTCTTGCCGGAGGAGCCGGACTCGGCCGCCGCCAGCGCCTTGTTGCGGCGGACGGAGGACCAGAACGACGCGGCGATCAGCAGGACACCGATGGAACCGGTGATGAGCTCGGAGATCTCGTACTGGATGGTGACCAGCAGGATCACCGCGAGCGCGCCGATGGCGTAGTGGGCGCCGTGCTCCAGGTAGACGTACTCGTCGAGGGTGCCCTGGCGGACCAGGTACACGGTGAGCGACCGGACGTACATGGCGCCGATGCCGAGGCCGAGGGCCATCAGCACGATGTCGTTGGTGATGGCGAAGGCGCCGATGACACCGTCGAAGGAGAACGACGCGTCCAGGACCTCCAGGTAGAGGAACATGAAGAACGCGGCCTTGCCCGCCAGGACGACCGCCGAACGCGGCTTGCCGGCCCGCACGGCCTCCTCCTCGGCCTCGTGCTCGCGCTCCTCCTCTTCCTCCAGCTTGTCCTCGAAGTAGCCGGAGAGACCGCCGACGACCAGGTAGGTGATGAGACCGGCGACGCCGGAGAGCAGCACCGTCTCCGCCTTGTCCGCGGGCCCGGCGTGCAGGTGGGCGTGGGTGGCGAAGGTCATCGAGGTGATCAGCAGGACGATCAGCGCGATGCAGACCGACAGCATGTCGACCTTGCCCAGCTTGGCCAGCGGGCGCTCCAGCCAGCCCAGCCACTTGATGTCCCGGTCCTCGAAGATGAAGTCGAGGAAGATCATCAGCAGGAACATGCCGCCGAAGGCCGCGATCGCCGGATGGGCGTCGGTGACCAGTTCCTCGTAGCGGTTCTGGTCGGTGAGCGCGAGGTCGACGGCCTCGATCGGCCCGAGCTGGGCGCTGATGGAGACGATCACGACCGGGAAGACCAGCCGCATGCCGAAGACGGCGATGAGGATGCCGACCGTCAGGAAGATCTTCTGCCAGAACGGGCTCATCTTCTTGAGGATTCCGGCGTTGACCACCGCGTTGTCGAAGGACAGCGAGATTTCCAGGACGGAGAGGATCGCCACGACACCGAAGGCGGTCCACCCCCCGTAGAAGACCGCCGCGACGAGGCCGAGCGCGGTGACCGCGAACGACCAGCCGAACGTTTTCAGAACCACTGGCAACCCAATCCCTTGTGTACGGGCTGTACGGGATCCTCCCCCGCGCCGCACCCGGCTTTACGAAACGTTGACTCCGAAGTCTAGAGCGATGCCCCGCAGCCCCGACGCGTACCCCTGTCCGACCGCCCGGAACTTCCATTCTCCGTGGTAGCGGTAGACCTCGCCAAAGATCATGGCGGTCTCGGTGGAGGCGTCCTCGCTGAGGTCGTAACGGGCCAGCTCCACACCGTCGGCCTGGTTGACCACCCGGATGAAGGCGTTGGCGACCTGGCCGAAGGTCTGTCCCCGCTCGTCGGCGAGGTGGATCGAGACCGGGAAGACGATCTTGTCGCACTGGGCGGGGACCTTCGACAGGTCGACCAGGAGCGACTCGTCGTCGCCGTCGCCCTCGCCGGTGAGGTTGTCACCGGTGTGCTCGACCGAGCCGTCCGGGCTCTTGAGCTGGTTGTAGAAGACGAACCACTCGTCGCCCATGACCCGGCCGCCGCTGCACATCAGGGCGCTGGCGTCGAGGTCGAAGGGGGCTCCGGTGGTGGAGCGCGCGTCCCAGCCGAGCCCGATCATCACCTGCGTGAGGTTCGGTGCGGCCTTGGACAGGGAGACGTTGCCTCCCTTGGCGAGCGTGACGCCCATGTTGCTTGTCCCTCCCCGAGGTGATGCGCGTTCTCTGGCTGTCCTGCGCGTCCGGCGCCGCACGTAAACCGTGCGACGCCGGACAGAGACCTCCGAAAGACCTTCGGACGGCTCAGACGTTCACGCCGAAGTCCTGCGCGATGCCGCGCAGGCCCGAGGCGTAGCCCTGGCCGATGGCGCGGAACTTCCACTCCGCGCCGTGCCGGTACAGCTCGCCGAAGACCATGGCGGTCTCGGTGGAGGCGTCCTCACTGAGGTCGTAACGGGCGATCTCCGCGCCGCCGGCCTGGTTCACCACGCGGATGAACGCGTTGCGCACCTGGCCGAAGGACTGCTGGCGGTTCTCGGCGTCGTAGATCGACACCGGGAAGACGATCTTGTCCACCTCGGCCGGGACACCGGCGAGGTCGACCTTGATCTGCTCGTCGTCGCCCTCGCCCTCACCGGTGAGGTTGTCACCGGTGTGCTCCACCGAGCCGTCGGGGCTCTTGAGGTTGTTGAAGAAGACGAAGTGGCCGTCGCTGATGACCTTGCCGGCGTTGTTCAGCAGCAGCGCGCTCGCGTCGAGGTCGAAGTCCGTGCCGGTCGTGGTGCGCACGTCCCACCCCAGACCGACGATGACCGCGGTCAGGCCCGGGGCCTCCTTGGTCAGCGAAACGTTGCCGCCCTTGCTGAGGCTGACTCCCACGAGTCCTCCATTGGTGTTTTGGGGCGGGGAGCCCCGTCGTGCGTTGGTAAGGGATCGAACGAGTCGATCCTAGTGACGGGTTCCCGGACACCGCAGGCGCTGGGTCCGGGGAATCAGAGGGTGTCGAGCGCCCTGACGTACTCGTTCAGGTCACGGGCGTCCGGCAGGCCGTTGACGACCGTCCAGCGGACCACGCCCTCCTTGTCGATGACGAAGGTGCCGCGCACCGCGCAGCCCTTGCCCTCGTCGAAGACGCCGTAGGCGCGGCTGACCTCGCCGTGCGGCCAGAAGTCGCTCAGCAGCGGGTACTCCAGGCCCTCCTGCTCGGCGAAGACGCGCAGGGTGTGGATGGAGTCGTTGGACACGGCGAGCACCTGGGTGTCGCGGTCGGCGAACTTCGGCAGGTTGTCGCGCACCTCGCACAGCTCTCCGGTGCAGACACCGGTGAAGGCGAAGGGGTAGAAGAGCAGCACCACGTTCTTGTCGCCGCGGAAGTCGGAGAGCTTCACGGTGCGGCCGTGGTTGTCCAGCAGTTCGAAGTCGGGCGCCTTGTCGCCGACCTGGATCGCCATCGTCGTGTCATCCCTTCGATGAGCCGTTCGGACGATGACACCCTACGCAGCGACCGGGGCAGCCCGGCGGACGGGTCGAGGCGGCCCGACCCGTCCGTGCTCGGCTGTTCAGCGGAGGGTCACCGCTTGGACTTGGCGGCCTTCGGCGTCGCCAGACGGCTGCCGCTCCAGTCCTTGCCCACACTGACGCTCTTGGACGCCGTGAGGCCGGCGGTCGTCGCGGCTTCCGAGATGTCACTCGGCTCCACATACCCCGCACGGCCGGTCTTCGGCGTAAGGAGCAGGATCGCGCCGCCCTCCTCGATGTACGTGGTGGCATCCACCAGCGCATCCGTCAGGTCGCCGTCTTCGTCACGGAACCAGAGCACAACGGCGTCGGCCACGTCGTCGTATTCCTCGTCCATCAGGTCGCCCTCGATGACTTCCTCGATGGACTCGCGGAGCTCCTGGTCGACGTCGTCGTCGTAGCCGATCTCCTGGACCACCTGCCCGGGCTGGAACCCCAGCCTGGCGGCAGGGTTCGTCCGCTCCTCCGCGTGGTCCGCGGTCGCGCTCACGGGTTGCCTCCTGATCATGTCTTGGGAATGTCTCAGCCACGCGCGTGCGCGAAGCATTGGCCGTAGTCCACACGGGCGGGACGGATCGCGCAAGTACCCGGCGTTCCAGACCGCCGAAACGGTGACGATCCGGGCCGTGTCGCCGCAACTCCAGCCGGGCGAATCGGGGCCAAGGTGACACGCACCACACCTATCTGCCCTGTTTGCGCGTTTGGGAACCATCCACGGGTACGAGATTCGAACGTATTGCGGTTACCTATCGGTACAGGTGACGTTTGCCGCCGTGAGGTACACGATGGGGAACGGCGCAACCATGCGGAAAAAAGCTTCGAACAGCCCAAACAGCCCTCTGACAGGTAAGGACCAGCGTGGCTTCCGGATCCGATCGCAATCCGATCATCATTGGCGGCCTTCCGAGTCAGGTTCCTGACTTCGACCCCGAGGAGACGCGGGAGTGGCTCGATTCGCTCGACGCCGCCATCGACGAGCGGGGCCGTGAGCGCGCCCGCTACCTGATGCTCCGGCTGATCGAGCGGGCCCGCGAGAAGCGCGTGGCCGTGCCGGAGATGCGCAGCACGGACTACGTCAACACCATCGCCACCAAGGACGAGCCGTTCTTCCCGGGCAACGAGGAGATCGAGCGCAGGATCCTCAACGCCACCCGCTGGAACGCCGCCGTGATGGTCTCCCGCGCCCAGCGCCCGGGCATCGGCGTCGGCGGCCACATCGCCACGTTCGCCTCCTCCGCGTCCCTGTACGACGTGGGCTTCAACCACTTCTTCCGGGGCAAGGACGAGGGGGACGGCGGCGACCAGGTCTTCTTCCAGGGACACGCCTCGCCGGGCATCTACGCGCGCGCCTACCTGCTGGACCGGCTCTCCGAACAGCACCTCGACGGCTTCCGCCAGGAGAAGTCGCGGGCGCCGTACGGGCTGTCCTCGTACCCGCACCCGCGGCTGATGCCGGACTTCTGGGAGTTCCCGACCGTGTCCATGGGCCTCGGCCCGATCGGCGCGATCTACCAGGCCCGGATGAACCGGTACATGCACGCGCGCGGCATCGCGGACACCTCCAGGTCGCACGTCTGGGCGTTCCTCGGGGACGGCGAGATGGACGAGCCGGAGTCGCTCGGCCAGCTCAGCATCGCCGCCCGGGAGGGCCTGGACAACCTGACCTTCGTCGTCAACTGCAACCTCCAGCGGCTCGACGGCCCGGTGCGCGGCAACGGCAAGGTCATCCAGGAGCTGGAGTCGGTCTTCCGGGGTGCCGGCTGGAACGTGATCAAGCTGATCTGGGACCGGTCGTGGGACCCGCTGCTCGCGCAGGACCGGGACGGCATCCTCGTCAACAAGATGAACACCACGCCGGACGGCCAGTTCCAGACGTACGCCACCGAGTCCGGCGCGTACATCCGCGAGCACTTCTTCGGCGACGACCAGCGGCTGCGCGCCATGGTCGCGAACATGACCGACGACCAGATCCTGCACCTGGGGCGCGGCGGCCACGACCACCGGAAGATCTTCGCGGCGTTCTCGGCGGCCAAGGCGCACAAGGGCCAGCCGACGGTGATCCTGGCCAAGACGATCAAGGGCTGGACGCTGGGCCCGAACTTCGAGGGCCGCAACGCCACCCACCAGATGAAGAAGCTGACGGTCGACGACCTCAAGCGCTTCCGGGACCGGCTGCACCTGCCGATCCCGGACAAGGAGCTGGAGAGCGGTCTCCCGCCGTACTACCACCCCGGGCGGGACTCCGAGGAGATCCAGTACATGCACGACCGGCGCAGGTCGCTGGGCGGGTACGTGCCGACGCGGGTCGTCCGGTCGAAGCCGCTGACGCTGCCCGGCGACCAGACCTACGCGACCGTGAAGAAGGGCTCCGGTCAGCAGTCCATCGCCACGACCATGGCCTTTGTGCGCCTGCTGAAGGACCTCATGCGGGACAAGGAGATCGGCAAGCGGTTCGTGCTGATCGCGCCGGACGAGTACCGCACGTTCGGCATGGACTCGTTCTTCCCGAGTGCGAAGATCTACAACCCGCTGGGACAGCAGTACGAGGCGGTCGACCGCGATCTGCTGCTCGCCTACAAGGAGTCGCCCACCGGCCAGATGCTGCACGACGGCATCTCGGAGGCCGGCTGCACCGCGTCGCTGATCGCTGCGGGCTCGGCGTACGCCACCCACGGCGAGCCGCTGATCCCGGTCTACGTCTTCTACTCGATGTTCGGTTTCCAGCGCACCGGCGACCAGTTCTGGCAGATGGCCGACCAGCTGGCGCGCGGCTTCGTCCTGGGCGCGACCGCCGGGCGCACCACCCTGACCGGTGAGGGGCTCCAGCACGCGGACGGCCACTCCCAGCTGCTCGCCTCCACGAACCCGGGCTGCGTCGCGTACGACCCCGCCTTCGGGTTCGAGATCGCGCACATCGTCAAGGACGGGCTGCGGCGGATGTACGGCGGCAGCCAGGAGCACCCGCACGGCGAGGACGTCTTCTACTACCTGACCGTCTACAACGAGCCGATCCAGCACCCGGCAGAGCCGGCCGACGTCGACGTCGAGGG
The DNA here is from genome assembly GCF_000761215.1 of Streptomyces glaucescens. Classification (GTDB taxonomy): domain Bacteria; phylum Actinomycetota; class Actinomycetes; order Streptomycetales; family Streptomycetaceae; genus Streptomyces; species Streptomyces glaucescens_B. Next base: position 2,492,656 of record NZ_CP009438.1, read on the forward strand.
CATCCTCAAGGGCCTCTACCGGTTCAGCGAGGGCACGTCCGGCGAGATCCCGGCGCAGATCATGGCGTCCGGCGTGGCCGTCCCCTGGGCGGTCGAGGCGCAGCGGCTCCTCGCCGAGGAGTGGAACGTACGGGCCGACGTGTGGTCCGCGACCTCCTGGAACGAGCTGCGGCGGGACGCGGTGGCCTGCGAGGAGCACAATCTGCTGCACCCCGACGAGGAGCAGCGGGTGCCGTACGTCACCCGGAAGCTGTCCGGCGCGCAGGGACCGTTCGTGGCCGTCTCGGACTGGATGCGCGCGGTTCCCGACCAGATCTCGCGGTGGGTGCCCGGGGCGTACCAGTCGCTCGGCGCGGACGGGTTCGGCTTCGCCGACACCCGGGGCGCGGCCCGCCGCTTCTTCCACATCGACGCCCAGTCGATCGTGCTCGCGGTGCTCGCCGAGCTGGCGAAGGCGGGGAAGGTGGACCGGTCGGTGCTGAAGCAGGCCATGGACCGGTACCAGCTGCTCGACGTCGCGGCGGCGGACCCGGGGGTCGCGGGCGGCGACGCCTGACCCGGACGGGCCGGCGGGGGAGGCGGGCCCGCCTCCCCCGCCGTGTTCCTACGATGCCCGGCATGGAGGAAGAGTCCGCGCGGGTCCGGTGGGAGCAGCGCACACAGAAACCCCTGATGGCGCTGGCCGTCGCCTTCGCGGTCGCCTACGCGGTGCCGATCGTGCACAGCTCGGCGAGCGCGTCGGTGACGTTCGGCTGCGCGGTCGTCGAGTGGACGGTGTGGGGCGCCTTCGCGGCCGACTACCTGGTGCGCCTCGCACTCGCCGAGCGGCGCCGGGAGTTCGTACGGCGGCACTGGCTGGACCTGTGCGCGGTGCTGCTGCCGATGATCCAGCCGCTGCGGCTGCTGCGGCTCGTCTCGACGCTGCTGCTGGTGGGGCAGCGGGCGCGGATGGCCTCGCAGATCCGGCTGACGACGTATGTCGCCGGGGCCGTGGTGGGGCTGCTGATGTTCGGGTCGCTGGCCGTGCTGTCCGTGGAGCGGCAGGCTCCGGACGGGAACATCCGGACGCTGGGTGACGCGGTGTGGTGGTCCTTCACCACGATGACGACCGTCGGCTACGGCGATCACGCGCCCACGACCGGGGTGGGGCGGCTGCTGGCCGTGGGACTGATGCTGTCCGGGATCGCGCTGCTCGGTCTGGTGACCGCGAACATCGCCGCCTGGTTCATCTCGCGGTTCGAGAGCGACGACGCGGAGGAGCGGCGGCAGACGGAGGCGATCGTCGCGCTGACCGAGGAGGTGCGCGCCCTGCGGGCGGAGGTCGCGGCGTTGCGGGAGCACCAGCGGCAGCCGTGACCGTGGGCGGGGGCACGACTTCGGGTCCCTCCCGTCACGGGGCTGGCGCCGCGGTCGTCCGGGGCCGCCGCGCCCGCCCGTACCCCGTTCTCGCCGGGGCCCGAGGCCCCGGGTGAGGCACGGCCGGCCGCGGCTCCTCGTGCGGTGTGAGGCACGGTGGCCCTGGCCCGCGCGCCTGCCCGCCCCGGCCCGGGGTCTGTCGTCGGACTCCCGTCGTCCGCCCGGGGGGGGGCGGGCGCCGGCGTCAGGTGCGTTCCCTCGGCGTCCCGGGCCCTGGCCCTCGTAGTGCCCCTGGAAGAGGCCGGCGCCCGGGGTCGCTCACGCCAGCAGGCGCAGGGCCAGGAGCGTGTCGATCGTGCCCAGGACCACGGCGACGACGGCCGGGGCCGGGCGGGGGCCCGACAGGGTGCGGTTCAGCGCCAGCCAGCCGCAGGCGATCGCCACCGGGCCGAGGACGATGCCCAGTGCGAAGAAGCCCGCGACCGCGCAGACGGCTCCGACGATGCCGAGCGTCGCGCGATCCGGCCCGGTCCGCGACCCCATCCGGCCGCGTGAGCGGGGGTACCCGCGCATTCCGTGTCCGAAGCCCGCCATCATCAACTCCCTGAACCGTTCGGTTCCTTCGGGTCCGATGAGTCGGGTACCCCCGTTGCGCGTCCCCATCCCGCCCGCCTGCCGGCGCGCCGCCCCCCTCCAGCGGCGCGCCGCGGCGCGGGTCGCCCCCTCGTCGTACGAACGTGCCAAGGGAACATGCCGTACGGGGACTTGACCCACTGTGACCCGCGGTGCGCCCGGGGCGGGAGGGATCTTGAGCGCTGTCACCCTGATGGGGGAAACAGCGCCCGGGACGGAGGGAGCGCCGACGCGCGCCGGACAGGGCGTCAGATGTGGGCCGCGCCCGCTCCCGCCTCCGCGTTCGCGCCGCGCTTGGTGAGGAACGCGACCAGCACCGCCACGACCGCGACGCCCGCGGCGACCAGCGACGCCAGGGACATCCCCGAGAGGAAGGTGTCGTGGGCGACGTCGGTGATCTTCCCGGCGACCTCCTGCGGAGTGCCGGGCGGCACCGGCGCCACGCCGACCTGGACGGCCTCGGAGGCCTGCGCCTGCTGCTCGGGGGTGAGCGGCGGCAGGCCGGCGTCGGCCCAGTTGCCGGCGAGGTCGCTGTCGACCTTGGAGACCATCACGGCACCGAGCACGGCCGTGCCGAGGCTGCCGCCGATCTGCATCGCGGCCTGCTGGAGACCGCCGGCCACGCCGGACAGCTCCATGGGCGCGTTGCCGACGATGACCTCGGTGGCGCCGACCATGACCGGTGCGAGGCCGAGGCCGAGCAGCGCGAACCAGAGGGACATCACACCGCTGCCGGTGTCCTCCGCCAGCGTGGACATGCCGTACATGGCGAGCGCGGTGAGCGCCATGCCGCCGGCCAGCGGCACCCGCGGGCCCAGCTTGGTGATCAGCACGCCCGCGAGCGGCGAGCCGACGATCATCATGCCGGTGAGCGGCAGCAGGTGCAGGCCCGCGTCGATCGGGCCCATGCCGTGCACGTTCTGGAGGTAGAACGTCACGAAGAACAGGCCGCCCATGAACGCGATGGCCATGAGCACCATCAGCACCACACCCGCGGAGAGCGGCACCGAGCGGAACAGGCCCAGCGGGATCAGCGGCTCCGCCACCCGCGTCTCCCAGAAGGCGAACGCGGCGAAGCCGAGCACCGAGGCACCGATGAAGGCCCAGGTCAGTCCGTCGCCCCAGCCCCATTCGGGGGCCTTGATGAGCGCCCACACCAGACAGAACATCGCGGCCGACAGCAGCGCGATGCCCAGGATGTCGAAGGAGCGCGGGGCGTTCTCGGCCCGGTGGTCGAGCAGGATCAGCACGCCGAGGACGACGGCGAGGACGCCGACCGGCACGTTGATGAAGAACACCGACTGCCAGTTGACGTGCTCGACGAGCACGCCGCCGAGGATCGGGCCGCCCGCGGTGGAGGCGCCGATGACCATGCCCCAGATGCCGATGGCCATGTTCAGCTTCTCGGCCGGGAAGGTGGCCCGCAGCAGGCCGAGCGCGGCCGGCATCAGCAGCGCGCCGAACAGGCCCTGGAGGACGCGGAAGGTGACGACCAGCGCGATGCTGCTGGACATGCCGATGAGGCCGGAGGCGGCGGCGAAGCCGACGACACCGATGAGGAAGGTCTGCCGGTGGCCGAAGCGGTCACCGAGCTTGCCGGCGGTGATCAGGGAGACCGCGAGGGCGAGGAAGTAACCGTTCGTGATCCACTGGACGTCGGCGAAGCTCGCCTTCAGGTCTTCCTTGATCGCCGGGTTGGCGATGGCCACGATGGTGCCGTCGAGGGCCACCATCATGACCCCCACGGCGACGGTTATGAGGGTGAACCACGGATGCCCGCGCAGCCCCTTGGCCGGCGTCGGGTCCGACGGGGCTGACGCCGCGTCGTCCCCCGGCCCCGTCTTGTCGATGGTGGTCTGACTAGTCATGCGTTCGAGGCTAGTGACAGCCGCTGACAGTTGACAAACGATTTCAGCTGTCGGTAACTGTCACGTCAACTCGTTAGGGTCTGAGCTGGGACGACAGTTCAGAGGAGAGGTGCCATGGACACCGCGCCAGCGCCCGGCCTGCGCGAGCGCAAGAAGCAGCGCACGCGGGACGCGCTGGTGCGCGCCGCCCTCGAACTGTTCACCACCCGGGGGTACGAGCAGACCACCGTCGACGAGATCGCCGCCGCCGTCGACGTCTCCCAGCGCACCTTCTTCCGCTACTTCGCCGGCAAGGAGGACGCCGCCCTCGCCACCCAGCGCCTCGCGGTGGACCACTTCGTCGCCGCGCTGAGCGCCCGCCCCGCCGGGGAGACCCCGCTGGAGGCGCTGCGCCGGGCGGTCCAGGACGGCTGGGACACCCTGCACGAGGCCGTCGAGTCCGTCGTGCCGATCGAGCTGTACCTGCGGATGTACCGGGTGATCGAGTCGACGCCGGTGCTGCTCGCGGCCTATCTGCGCAGCGCCTCGGAGACCGAGGAGCAGATCGCGCGGCTGATCGCCGAGCGGGAGGGCCTGGACGTGGACGCCGATCCGCGGCCGCGGGTGGCGGTGGCCGTCTTCGGCGGGGTGATCCGGGTCACCGAGCGGCTGTGGAGCGCCGGGGACGACTTCAGCATGGAGGCGCTGCGCGCGCTGACGTCGTCCTACCTCGACCAGGTGGGACCCGCGCTGGCCGCGGACTGGCGCACGGCGCGGACCGACCGCTCCCCGTCCTGATGTGACCGATCATCACTCAAACGTGATGCCTGTCACAGCGTTCACGCGAGACCCTCCCGTTCTCCTAGTGTGTCCTCCCAGTGACTTCCTCCGACACCTCCCCGCCCCTCGGCCTCTGGCGCGCCCTGCTCGCGCTGGCGGTCGTGTTCGTCATGCTGGCGACCACCGGCTGGACCGCCCTGAAGGGCCCGCGGGAGACCACCCCCATGCAGGCCTCCCGCACCGCCTGGGAGAAGGGGAGCATCGACGGGCACCCGCTCCCGGACCCCGACTCCGGCCCCGCCCGGCTGACCCGCTTCTTCGCCTCCCTCACCGACGCCCAGCGCGCCCGGCTCGCGCAGCGCTATCCGCTCGCGGTCGGCAACATGAACGGCGCCCCCGTCGAGCTGCGCTACCGCGCCAACCGCATCGCCCTCGGCCAGGCCCGCTCGGTGGAGCGACGGCGCCTGCACGACGCCCGGCTCACCCCGGCCGGGCAGCACGAGGCGGCCCGCCGGATGGACCGCTTCGCGTCGCTGATGCGCGCGGACCGGCACATCCTCGCCTTCGACCCGGAGGGCTCCGGCCGGGTCGCCGAGGTCTTCGGCGACCTCGGGCGGGCCGAACGGGTCTCCGTCGTCGTCCCCGGCGTCGACACCCACCTGCTCACCTTCCAGCGCACCTACCGTAAGTACTCCGCCCCGGTCGGCATGGCGCGGTCCCTGTACGCCGCCGAGCGCGCCGCGAGCCCGGCGACCCGCACCGCGGTGATCGCCTGGGCCGACTACACCGCGCCCAGCGGCATCGGCATGGACGCGGCGACCGCGCGCCGCGCCGTGGACGGGGCGGCCCGGCTGACCGCCCTGGTGCGGGCGCTGCCCGGTGACACGCCGGTCTCCCTGTTCTGCCACAGCTACGGTTCCGTGGTCTGCGGCGTCGCCGCGCACGCGCTGCCGGACCGGGTCACGGACATAGCGGTGGCGGGCAGCCCCGGCATGCGGGTCGCCAAGGCGGCCCACCTCGGCACCTCCGCCCACGTGTGGGCGATGCGGGACGCCGACGACTGGATCCAGGACGTGCCGTACCTGGACCTCGGCGGCCTCGGCCACGGCGCGGACCCGATGTCCGCCTCCTTCGGCGCCCGGCTGCTGTCCGCGCGGGAGGCGCGGGGGCACGCCGGATACTTCGAACCCGGCACGGACAGCCTGGCCAACCTCGCCGAGATCGGGGTTGGCGCGTACCGCGCGGTGGACTGCGCCGACGACACGGGCATGTGCCGGGCGGGTTTGTCCGGTGCGACGGCGGCCGGACGCGCGTAGCGGCGGAGAAACCACGGTTTGCGCGGGGAGGGGACGAAAGAGCGCGTGCCGCATACGATGAGCCGCATGGGTGACGTACTGGCCGGATTTCATGCCGCCTGGGAGTTCGAGTCCGACTCCGTGCTCATCCGCTACGAACGGGGGATTCGAACACCCAAGCTGTTCCAGGCGCTCGGTGAGCGCCGGGTGCCGCTGACGGCGTTGCAGGGGGTGTCGCTGAGCCCCGGCCGGCGCGGGACCGTCGTCCTGCGGGCGGAGGTGCGGCCGGGGGCCGATCCGCTCCTGGAGGCGGCGGACGGGCAGCTCAAGGAGCACGGGGATCCGTACCGGCTGGTGCTGCCGGCCGAGAAGGAGACGCTCGCCGAGTACTACGCCGACGAGCTGCGGGCACTGCTGACCGAGTCGGGGCCCGCCGACCGCTTCCTGGTCGCCGGACCGGCCGGGCCGCTGTCCTTCAAGGCGTACGACGGGAAGGCGTCCTTCGACGGGACGACCGTGCGGTTCCGGTGGTTCTGGACCGGGGCGTCGTCGGCGAAGTGGAAGGCCGGGGACCAGAGCTTCCCCGTCACCGAGCTGGGCGGCGTCGAGTGGCGGTCGCCCGAGCTGTTCGAGGGGCACCTGCGGCTGCTGCGGCGGGACGGGGCCGATCAGCCCGCGCAGGCCGACCAGGATCCCGCGGCGGTGGTGTTCGGGCTGGGGTACGGGCCGGTGCACGAGTCGCTGCCGTTCGCGGCGGCCGTGCTGGAGGCCGTGCGGGCGCGCGGGCCGATGGCCGCGGTGGCCGCGGCGCACCGGCGCGACCCCGCGGACATCGCCGACCGGATCCGGCACCTCGGCGAGCTGCACCAGGCCGGGCTGGTCACCGATGAGGAGTTCTCCGTGAAGAAGGCCGAACTGCTGGCGGAGCTCTAGAGGCGCCCGGGGCACGGGGCCGGAACGGGCCCCGTGCCGCGGACCGTGCTACTCGCGTCCCGCGGAGGTGAAGGTCATGTCCGCGTACCTGTCCCCCGCCACCCGGGCGGCGATGGGCTCCAGGGCCGCGAGGTCCTCCTCCGTCAGGGCGATCCGCGCCGCCGCCGTGTTCTCGTCCACCCGGCCCGGCCTGCGGGTGCCCGGGATGGGGACGACCGGGAGGCCGTGGAGTGTCTGCCGGTGGTGGACCCAGGCCAGCGCGATCTGGCCCAGCGAGGCGCCGTGGCGGCCCGCGACCTCGCGGATCCGGTCCAGCAGGGCCGCGTTGGCCGCCGCGTTCTCTCCGGTGAAGCGGGGGTGCTGGCGGCGGAAGTCGCCGGCGGTGAGGTCGTCGGCGCTGGCGAAGGAGCCGGTGAGGAAGCCCCGGCCGAGCGGGGAGTACGCGACGAGCGCCACGCCGAGTCCGGCCGCCGCCGGGACCACCTGCCGCTCGATGTCACGGCTGAACAGCGACCACTCGGACTGGACGGCGGCGATCGGGTGCACCGCGTGGGCGGCGCGCAGTTCGGCGGCCGTGACCTCGCTCAGGCCGAGGTGCTTGACCTTGCCCTCGCGGACCAGTTCGGCCATGACGCCGACGGTCTCCTCGATGGGGACCTCCGGGTCGCGGCGGTGCATGTAGTAGAGGTCGATGACGTCGATGCCGAGGCGCTTCAGGCTGTCCTCGACGGCCTGCCGGATGTACGGCGGGTCGTTGCGGATGACCCGGCGCGTGGGGTCGTCCGGCGGGATCGAGAGGGCGAACTTGGTGGCGACGGTCACCTCGTCGCGGTGGGCCTTGAAGAAGGGGGCGAGGAAGCGTTCGTTCTCGCCCGCGCCGTACGCGTCCGCCGTGTCGTACAGGGTGACGCCCTGCTCCAGCGCCCGTTCCAGGGTGGCCCTGGACTCCTCGGCGTCGGAGGGGCCGTAGGCGAAGCTCATGCCCATGCAGCCGAGGCCCTGGATGCCCACCTCGGGGCCTTCGCGGCCCAGTCGGACGGTGGGGATGGTGCGGTCGGTCATCGGGTCCTCTCGGAGGAGTAGATGTCGATCTTCCGGTCGAGTACGGCGAGCGTCTCCCGCAGCTCGGCGATCCTGGCGAGCACGTCCCGGCGGGTCGTCTCCAGCAGTTCGCGCCGCTCGTCGAAGGTGTGGTCGCCCTCGCGGACGAGTTCGGCGTACCGGACCATGTCGGCGACCGGCATGCCGGTCAGCCGCAGCTTGCCCACCAGGCCGAGCCAGTCCAGGTCGCGGTTGGTGTAGCGGCGCTGGCCGGTGTGCGAGCGGTCGATGTGGGACATCAGGCCGATCCGCTCGTACCAGCGCAGCGTGTGGGCGGTCAGGCCGGTGAGAGCGGCGACCTCGCTGATCGTGTAGCGGTCCTGGCCGTCGGGGCGGGGGTGTCCGCGCGGCGCGGCGGAGCAGATGTCGGTTGCGGTGGGGGTTTCCTCGGTGGCCGCGGGCAGGGTCTGCATCACCGTCATGTGCTCCACGCTATGACCTTGGAGCGCACTCGAAGCAAGCGAAAAGGCCGAGAATTCACCGCGCGGTGTAAGTACCGTGGACCTTATGGGACTCCTACATCAGGTGCGTCGTGCGGGCCCGGAGGACGCCGGGGAGGTACTGCGGCTGCGGCAGGTGATGATCGACGCGGTGCGCTCCGAGCCCGCCGGCGACTGGCACACCGAGTCGCTGCCCGGTCTGCGGGCACGACTGGCGGAAACGGACGGCGACTTCGCGGCGTTCGTCGTGGACCACCCGCAGCGGCCGGGGGCGCTGGCCGCGCTGGTGGCCGGGACGCTGGAGTACCGGATCGGCCGGGCCGGCGATCCGCGGGGCAGAGCCGGCTACGTGTTCAGCGTCGCGACCGACCCCGGGCTGCGGCGCCGGGGGTACGCGCGCGCGTGCATGACGGAGCTGCTGGGCTGGTTCCGGGAGCGCGGCGCCGGGCTGGTGCAGCTGACCGCGTCGGCCGAGGCCGAGCCGCTGTACGCCTCGATGGGCTTCGTCCGCAAGCCGGACCCGTTGATGGAACTGCGGCTGTGAGCGCTTAGGCTCGTCGGCATGTCGCTGAACAGCCTCGCGTTGATCGAGAACTGGCCGGTTCCCGCCGCCGCGGCGGGTGTCGTACGCGCCGACGGCACGGTCCTCGGGACCCACGGCCCGGCCGACCGCCGCTTCCCGCTGGCCTCGGTCACCAAGCCGCTGGCCGCGTACGCGGTGCTGGTCGCCTACGAGGAGGGCGCGGTCGAGCTGGACGAACCGGCCGGGCCGGACGGCTCGACGGTCCGTCACCTGCTCGCGCACACCTCGGGCCTGGCCTTCGACGAGCACCGGGTGATGTCCGCGCCCGGCGAGCGGCGGCTGTACTCCAACGCCGGGTTCGAGCAGCTCGGCGACCACGTGGCCAAGGCCACGGACATCCCCTTCGCCGAGTACCTGCGCCAGGCGGTGCTGGAGCCGCTCGGCATGACGTCGACCTCGCTGGAGGGGTCGCCCGCGAAGGACGGGGTGTCGAGCGTCGGGGACCTGCTGCGGTTCGCCGCGGAGGTGCAGGCGCCCCGGCTGCTGGACCCGCGGACCGTGGCCGCGGCGATGACCGTGCAGTACCCGGGCACCAAGGGCGTGCTCCCGGGGTACGGGCACCAGAACCCCAACGACTGGGGGCTGGGCTTCGAGATCCGCGGCGGGAAGTCCCCGCACTGGACGGGGGCCTCGTCCTCGCCGCGCACCTTCGGTCACTTCGGGCAGTCCGGGACCTTCCTGTGGATCGACCCGGACGCCGGGCTGGCGTGCGTCGCGCTCGCCGACCGCGCCTTCGGGCCGTGGGCCGTCGAGGCGTGGCCGCCGTTCACGGACGCGGTGCTGGCGGAGGCGCGCGGCTGAGCCCCGCCCGGCCGCAGGGGCACACCAAGGGTGCGCGCCCGGCCGCCGGGGGCGCACAGGGGTGCCTCCTGGGCCTTTCGTTCGGATCAGCCCGGCTTGAGGTCCGGAGCCCCGCGACGCCGGGGTGATCCGAACGACAGGCCCTAAGGCGCCATCTCCCAGATCAGCAGCTCCGTCTCCGTGACGCCCTCCGCCTCCAGGTCCTCCGCCCCGGTGATCCGCGCCGCGTCGCCCGGGCCCAGGGTGCCCGCGGCGAGCCGGACTTCGCCGCGGGTGACATGGACGTAGACGTACTTCCCGTCCGGGAGCGCGGTGCGTTCGCCGGGGGCCAGGCGGCGGACGTGGAGCATCGCGCCCGCCTCCGGGACGGCGTACGGGGTGGAGTCGGCGATGCCGGGGACGACCTCGTAGGACGGGTCGCCGCCCGGGGTCAGCGGGGCCAGCCACATCTGCACGAAGGTCAGCGGTGCCGTGCCGTCGTTGCGCTCCACGTGCCGGACGCCGCCCGCCGCGCTGAGGCGCTGCACGTCTCCCGGGCGGACCCGGGTCTCCCGGCCGGTGCTGTCGCGGTGGGTCAGCTCGCCCTCCACGACCCAGGTGACGATCTCGGTGTGGCTGTGCGGGTGCTCGTCGAACCCGGCGCCCGGGGCGAGGCGCTCCTCGTTGCAGGCGATCAGCGCGCCGAAGCGCAGGTTGTCGGGGTCGTAGTGCGGGCCGAAGGAGAAGGCGTGCCGGGATACGATCCCCGCCCGCGGGTCCCCTCCGGGGTAGCGCTCGTCGGCGCGCCGGACGTCCATCACGCACCCACCGTAGACCCCCAGTGCCCACCCGGCGGCCCACGGTCCCGGCCCGATAAGGCAGTCTTGTCCCGTGCCCGAACCCGAAACCAGCAAGCCCGAAGCCGCAGTGCCGGACGTCCACGCCCATGACGCGACCCTGAAGCGGCTGGAGAAGTCCTCCGGCTCCCTCGCCGCGCAGGCCATCGCACGCATGGACGAGACCCTGCCGTGGTACCGGGCCATGCCCCCGGAGAACCGTTCCTGGATCGGGCTGGTCGCGCAGGCCGGCATCGCCGCCTTCACCGAGTGGTTCCGGCGCCCGGACGCCCCGCAGGCGATCTCCACCGATGTCTTCGGGACCGCGCCGCGCGAGCTGACCCGGGCCATCACGCTGCGCCAGACCGTGGAGATGGTGCGCACCACCATCGAGGTCATGGAGAGCGCGATCGACGAGGTGGCGGCGCCCGGCGACGAGTCGGTGCTGCGCGAGGCGCTGCTCGTGTACGCCCGTGAGATCGCCTTCGCCACCGCCCAGGTCTACGCCCAGGCCGCCGAGGCACGCGGTGCCTGGGACGCCCGGCTGGAGTCGCTGGTGGTGAACGCGGTGCTCAGCGGGGAGGCCGACGAGGGCGCGGTGTCCCGGGCCGCCGCGCTCGGCTGGAACTCCCCGGAGCACGTCTGCGTGGTGCTGGGCACGGCACCGGACGGCGACTCCGAGCTGACCGTGGAGGCGATAAGGCGGGCGGCCCGGCATGCCAAGCTCCAGGTGCTGACCGGCGTGCTCGGGGACCGCCTCGTGGTGATCGCGGGCGGCAGCGACAATCCGCTCGCCGTGGCGAAGTCGCTGATCGGGCCGTTCGCCGCCGGTCCGGTCGTGGCCGGCCCGATCGTGCCGGACCTGCTGGCCGCGACCCGCTCCGCGCAGGCCGCCGCGGCGGGCCTGAAGGCGTGTTCGGCCTGGCAGGACGCCCCGCGTCCGGTGCTGGCGGACGACCTGCTTCCGGAGCGCGCGATGGCCGGGGACCCGAGCGCCCGCGAGCAGCTGGTGGAGGAGATCTACAGACCGCTGGAGGAGGCCGGGTCCGCGCTCCTCGAAACCTTGAGTGTCTATCTGGAGCAGGCGAGCAGCCTGGAGGGCGCCGCGAGGATGCTCTTCGTTCACCCGAACACCGTGCGCTACCGGCTCCGACGTGTGACTGACGTCACCGGTTGGTCGCCTTCCGATGTACGCTCCGCCTTCACCCTGCGAATCGCGCTCATCCTGGGGCGTCTGGCCGACGGAGATCTTCAGTCCTAGTCTTTTGTCCGTAGTCCACAAAACCCCCTCCCGTTCTTCGTCCTTGTCCCCACGGGCGGCCGTGCCCGTCCCCAAGAGAGAGTGTGAGAGTGCTCGTACTCGTCGCTCCCGGCCAGGGCGCCCAGACGCCCGGCTTCCTGACCCCCTGGCTCGAACTGCCCGGGGCAGCCGACCGCGTCGCCGCCTGGTCGGACGCCATCGGACTGGACCTCGCCCACTACGGCACGAAGGCAGACGCGGACGAGATCCGCGACACCGCCGTGGCGCAGCCGCTGCTGGTCGCGGCGGGCCTGCTGTCGGCCGCGGCACTCGGTGACATCGCCCCCGGCGCCGTCGCCGGCCACAGCGTCGGCGAGATCACCGCGGCCCGGTTCGCCGGTGTCCTCGACGACACCGCCGCGCTGACCCTGGTCCGCAAGCGGGGTCTGGCCATGGCCGAGGCCGCCGCGATCACCGAGACCGGCATGTCGGCGCTGCTCGGCGGCGACCCCGAGGTGAGCGTCGCGCACCTGGAGAAGCTGGGCCTGACCCCGGCGAACGTGAACGGCGCGGGCCAGATCGTCGCCGCGGGCACGCTGGAGCAGCTGGCGGCGCTGAACGAGGACAAGCCCGAGGGCGTCCGCAAGATCGTTCCGCTGAAGGTGGCCGGCGCGTTCCACACGCACCACATGGCGCCGGCCGTCGACAAGCTGGCCGAGGCCGCGCGCGAGCTGTCCCCGGCCGATCCCGAGGTGCCGTACGTCTCCAACAAGGACGGGCGGACCGTCGCCACCGGTGACGAGGTCGTCGCCCGGCTGGTCGGCCAGGTCGCCAACCCGGTCCGCTGGGACCTGTGCATGGAGACCTTCAAGGAGCTGGGCGTCACCGCCCTGCTGGAGGTCTGCCCCGGCGGCACCCTCACGGGTCTCGCCAAGCGCGCGCTGCCCGGTGTGAAGACGCTGGCGCTGAAGACCCCCGACGACCTCGACGCGGCCCGCGAGCTCTTCGCAGAGCAGGCCTGAGTCCCGAAGGAGCCGACCGACCCATGTCGAAGATCAAGCCCGCCAAGGGCGCCCCGTACGCCCGCATCCTGGGCGTGGGCGGCTACCGGCCCACCCGCGTGGTGCCCAACGAGGTGATCCTCGAGACGATCGACTCGTCGGACGAGTGGATCCGTTCGCGGTCCGGCATCCAGACGCGGCACTGGGCGAACGACGAGGAGACCGTCGCCGCCATGTCGATCGAGGCGTCCGGCAAGGCGATCGCGGACGCCGGGATCACCGCCGCGCAGGTCGGCGCGGTGATCGTGTCCACCGTCACGCACTTCAAGCAGACCCCGGCCGTCGCCACCGAGATCGCCGACAAGCTCGGCACGAACAAGGCCGCCGCCTTCGACATCTCGGCGGGCTGCGCCGGCTTCGGCTACGGCCTCACCCTCGCCAAGGGCATGATCGTCGAGGGCTCCGCCGAGTACGTCCTCGTCATCGGCGTGGAGCGGCTGAGCGACCTCACCGACCTGGAGGACCGCGCGACGGCCTTCCTGTTCGGCGACGGCGCCGGCGCGGTCGTCGTGGGTCCGTCGAACGAGCCGGCGATCGGCCCCACCATCTGGGGCTCCGAGGGCGACAAGGCCGAGACCATCAAGCAGACCGTCCCGTGGACGGACTACCGCGAGGGCGGGGTCGAGCGGTTCCCCGCGATCACGCAGGAGGGCCAGGCGGTGTTCCGCTGGGCCGTCTTCGAGATGGCGAAGGTCGCCCAGCAGGCGCTGGACGCCGCCGGGGTCGCCGCCGCCGACCTCGATGTCTTCATCCCGCACCAGGCCAACGAGCGGATCATCGACTCGATGGTGAAGACCCTGAAGCTGCCGGAGTCGGTCACGGTCGCCCGTGACGTCCGCACCACCGGCAACACCTCGGCCGCCTCGATCCCGCTCGCGATGGAGCGGCTCCTGGCGACCGGCGAGGCGAAGAGCGGCGACACCGCGCTCGTCATCGGATTCGGGGCGGGTCTCGTCTACGCAGCGTCGGTCGTTACCCTCCCCTAGGCACTCCGTGCCGGATCACGCGATCCGCTGCGGAACCCACCGCCACACCATCTGGATAGAAAACGAAGGAGCGCCAACATGGCCGCCACTCAGGAAGAGATCGTCGCCGGTCTCGCCGACATCGTGAACGAGATCGCCGGCATCCCGGTTGAGGACGTCCAGCTGGACAAGTCCTTCACCGACGACCTGGACGTCGACTCGCTGTCCATGGTCGAGGTCGTCGTCGCCGCCGAGGAGCGCTTCGACGTCAAGATCCCCGACGAGGACGTCAAGAACCTCAAGACGGTCGGCGACGCGACCGAGTACATCCTCAAGCACCAGGCCTGATCCTCAAGGCTCGTTGCCTGCCCCGCCACCCGGCGGTGGCGCCGCTGAATCCACCGATCTGGAGAAAGAATTCCCGTGAGCCCGACCAATCGCACCGTGGTCGTCACCGGTATCGGCGCAACCACACCGCTGGGTGGCGACGCAGCCTCCACCTGGGAGGGCCTGGTCGCCGGGCGCTCCGGCGTCAAGCCCCTCGAACAGGACTGGGCCGCCGACCAGGCGGTCCGGATCGCCGCGCCGGTGGCCGTGGAGCCCACCGAGGTCCTCCCCCGGCCGCAGGCCCGCAAGCTGGACCGGTCGGCGCAGTTCGCGCTGGTCGCCGCCAAGGAGGCGTGGGCCGACGCGGGCTTCACCGGCAAGGCCGGCGAGGACTCGTCCGTCGACCCCGACCGGCTGGGCGCCGTCATCGCCTCCGGCATCGGCGGTGTGACGACCCTGCTGGACCAGTACGACGTGCTGAAGGAGAAGGGCGTCCGCCGCGTCTCCCCGCACACCGTCCCCATGCTCATGCCGAACGGCCCGTCGGCCAACGTCGGTCTGGCCGTGAACGCCCGTGCGGGCGTCCACACGCCGGTCTCCGCGTGCGCGTCCGGCGCCGAGGCCATCGGCTACGCCATCGAGATGATCCGCACCGGCCGTGCCGACGTGGTGATCGCCGGTGGCACCGAGGCCGCCATCCACCCGCTGCCGATCGCCGCGTTCGGCAACATGATGGCGATGTCCAAGAACAATGACGACCCGCAGGGCGCGTCCCGGCCGTACGACGTCGCCCGGGACGGCTTCGTCCTCGGCGAGGGCGCCGGCGTGATCGTCCTGGAGTCCGCCGAGCACGCCGCACGGCGCGGGGCCCGGGTGTACGCCGAGGCGGTCGGGCAGGGTATCTCCGCCGACAGCCACGACATCGTGCAGCCGGAGCCGGAGGGCCGCGGCATCGCGCACGCCCTGCAGAACCTGCTGGAGCGGACGGACCTCGAACCGGCCGAGATCATGCACGTCAACGCGCACGCGACGTCGACGCCGGCCGGTGACGTGGCCGAGCTGAAGGCGCTGCGGAAGGTGTTCGGCGACGAGGCCGACCACTTCGCGGTGTCCGCCACCAAGTCGATGACCGGTCACCTGCTCGGCGGCGCCGGCGGTGTCGAGTCGGTCGCGACCGTCCTCGCGCTGTACCACCGGGTGGCGCCGCCCACCATCAACGTGGACAACCTCGACCCCGAGGCCGAGGCGAACGCGGACATCGTCCGCGGTGAGGCCCGCAAGCTGCCCGTCGAGGGCCGTATCGCGGCCCTGAACGACTCCTTCGGGTTCGGTGGGCACAACGTGGTGCTGGCGTTCCGGACGGTGTGACTCCGTCAGGTGTGAGAGCGGCCCGCTCCCTTCGGGGGGCGGGCCGTTCGCCGTCCGGGGCACCGCCGCCCCGGTGTCGCTCAGACGACCTGGTGGAGCCAGCGGACCGGGGCGCCCTCGCCCGCGTAGCGGAAGGGCTCGAGCTCGTCGTCCCAGGGCTTGCCGAGGAGTCTGGCGATCTCCGCCTCCAGGTCCGTCTCGCCGCGCTGGGAGCGCAGGAGTGCGGCGCGCAGCCGGTCCTCGGGGATGAGGATGTCACCGTGGATGCCGGTGACGGCGTGGAAGATGCCGAGGTCGGGGGTGCAGCTGTAGCGCTCGCCCTCGGCGGTGGGACAGGGTTCCGCGGTGACCTCGAAGCGCAGCAGGTGCCAGCCGCGCAGGGCCGACGCCAGTTTCGAGGCCGTGCCCGCCTCGCCCTGCCAGGAGAACTCCGAGCGCCAGGTGCCGGGGGCGGCGGGCTGCCGGATCCAGTCGAGGTTGACGCGTGTGCCGAGCACCCCGGCGACGGCCCACTCGACGTGCGGGCACAGCGCGCGCGGCGCGGAGTGCACGTACAGAACTCCACGTGTCGTCACCGGGACCTCCGGGCTGAGCGGGACAGGGTGCGGACGGGCGGGCGGTGGTGGCCGGGCAGGCCACGTTGATGGCGAGGCTACCGTGCGGCGGGGCAAGGAGTGTGACGTACCGTCGGTCGTTGTAGCGGGAAACCTCCGCCATTCACCCGGCAGGACGCCTGTGCGGGTGTGACCCGTCGCATGAGGTGCGCCGGGAACCCCGGGGCGCTGTCATGGGTTGGGGAACATGAGACGACAGCACGGCCGGCAAGGGAGGGACCAGCATGCGGAACCTGCGGAAGCGACGCCACCGCGCGCGGGCCGTCCTCGCGGGCGTGACCGCGGCGGCGGTCGTCGGGGTCGCCGGCTGTGACGCCGCGGGCGGCGACCGGCCGGGCCCGTCCGGCAGCCAGGCCCGCCGGGCGTCGCCCTCGCCGGCCCCGGCGTGGGACACCAGCCCGCGGTCGGTCGCGGCCGTCGGCGACTCGATCACCCGTGGCTTCGACGCCTGCACGGTCCTGTCGGACTGCCCGGAGGCGTCCTGGGCGACGGGCAGCAGCCCGGAGGTCGGCAGTCTCGCGGTACGGCTGCTGGGGCGGAAGCGGGCGGCCTCGCACAGCTGGAACTACGCGGTGACCGGGGCGCGGATGGCGGACCTGCCCGGGCAGATGGCGCGGGCGGCGGCCCGCGGGCCGGAGCTGGTGACGGTGATGGCGGGCGCGAACGACGCCTGCCGGGCGTCGGCGCGGGCGATGACCCCGGTGGCCGACTTCCGGGCCGATTTCACCGAGGCGCTGCGCACCCTGCGGCGGACCGCGCCCAAGGCGCAGGTGTACGTGGCGAGCGTGCCCGATCTGATGCGGCTGTGGTCCCAGGGCCGGACCAGTGAGCTGGGCAAGCGGGTGTGGGAGCTGGGCATCTGCCCGTCGATGCTGGACGACGCGGACGCCGTGGACGCGGCGGCGCGGTCGCGGCGCTCGGCGGTGCAGAAGCGGGTGGAGGCGTACAACGAGGTGCTGGGCGAGGTGTGCGCGAAGGACCGGTACTGCCGTTTCGACGGCGGGGCGGTGTACGCGTACCGGTTCGGGGTGGCGCAGCTGAGCCCGTGGGACTGGTTCCACCCGAGCGTGGACGGGCAGGCGCGGCTCGCGGAGATCGCCTATCGCACGGTGACGGCCCCGCGGGCGCCGTAGGTGACGGCTCGTCTAGGGTTCCGCCCATGAGCGAACACTTCGGCACACTTCCGGACGGCACGCCGGTGTACCGCTGGACCCTGGAGCGGGGCGGCGTGCGGGTGCGGATCCTCTCCTACGGCGGGATCGTGCAGTCGGTGGAGGTGCCCGGGCGGGACGGCCGGACGGCGGACGTCGTCCTGGGGTTCGAGGAGCTGACGGACTATCTGGACAACCCTGGTCCGTTCCTGGGCGCGCTCATCGGCCGCTACGCCAACCGGATCGCGGGCGGCCGGTTCGAGCTGGACGGGCTGACGTACGCGCTGGCGCGCACCGACGGGCCGAACACGCTGCACGGCGGTGAGCGCGGCTTCGACCGGCGGGTGTGGGAGGGCACGCCGGTGCCGGACGGGGTGCGGCTGAGCCGGGTCAGCCCGCACGGCGAGGAGGGGTTCCCGGGGCGGCTCGCGGTGGCGGTGACGTACACGCTGGACGCGGACGGCGCGCTGCGGATCGGGTACGAGGCGGTGACGGACGCGCCGACCGTGGTGAACCTGACGAACCACAGCTACTTCAACCTCGCCGGCGCCGGGTCGGGTCCCGCGGGCGGACACGAGCTGCGGATCGCCGCTGCGCGGTACACGCCGGTCGACGAGGACCTGATCCCGACGGGGATCGCCGAGGTGGCCGGGACCCGGTTCGACTTCCGCGAGGCGCGGCCGGCGGGCACCGGGTACGACCACAACTTCGTGCTGGACAAGGGGGTCACGGCGGCGGCCGAGGAGGTCGCCGAGCTGTACGACCCGGGGTCCGGGCGGGTGCTGACGGTGGCGACCACCGAGCCGGGCCTCCAGCTGTACACCGCGGACCACCTGAGCGGTCCGCTCTCCCCCGGCGCGGGCATCGCGCTGGAGACCCAGCACTTCCCGGACTCGCCGAACCGGCCGGAGTTCCCGGGCACGGTGCTGCGGCCGGGCGAGGTGTTCCGCTCCGAGACCGTGTACGGCTTCTCGGTGCGCCGCTGACCGGACGAGCCCCGGCCCGGGGTCAGGTCCCGGGCCGGGGCTGCTCGGCAGGACGAGTCGTCCCGCTTCCGACGGTAACCGCCGCGAGGATCCCACGGCCGGTGATCGCGCGTCCGGCCGGAACTTCGTACGAACCCTTCACAAACGGACACGATGTGGTCATCTCGTCCCAGATCTCGAACACCCGTGGGGCGACCTGACGATGCCGGGTGCGCGGTGACCGCGTAGACGCCGTGCGCCGCGGGGAGGCTTCCGCCGTCCCGCACCACGCTCCGACGGCGACGGAAGGACCGATCCGCCTTGATACCCCTGTCACCGCGCGTCCCCGTATCCGCTCTGCTCGGCCTGGCCCTCGCGGCCGGCCTCGCGGCGCCCGCCACCGCCTCCCCCGCCTCCCCCGCCGGCACCGGTACCGCCGTGACGGTCGAGGAGCGGCGGCTGGACCAGGCGGTACCGCAGGAGATCCTGCGCCGCTCCGGATTCGGCGACGCCGCTCCCCGGCTCGCCGAGGCCCTCGACGCGGCCCGCTCCTACGCCCGGGCCCGCGCCGTCGTCGTGCGTGAGGGAACGGCGCTGTGGCGGCGGGCGGTCGACCGCGCGCAGGGCCGGGGCCCGGCGGCCGGGGACCTGAGCCGGGACGACGACCGGCCGCTGTACTGGGCGCGGCTGGGGATGGTCCGGGAAGTGCGGGGCTGGCAGCCGCGGTTCGCCCTGCCGGAGGCGCGGCGCGAGGCGCTGCTGGACGCGCTGGAGCGGGCCTCGCGGGGGCAGACCGACCTCCGGTTCCCGCACGGCGGCCGGACCGGCGAGGGCGTCCGGCGGGTCCTGGTCACCGGGTTCGACCCGTTCACGCTGGACCGGGACATCCGGATCTCCAACCCGTCCGGGGCCGCCGCGCTCGCCCTGGACGGCACGGTGATCGAGACCGCCGCGGGTCCGGCGCGGATCGAGACCGCGGTGTTCCCGGTGCGCTGGCGGGACTTCACGCGGGGGACGGTCGAACGGGCCCTCGGGCCGCAGCTCCCGAAGGCCGACCTGTTCGCGACGGTGAGCCAGGGCCGGGTCGGCCGGTTCGACATCGAGCGCACCAACGGGGCCTGGCGCGGCGGGTTCCCCGACAACGAGAACACCGGCCGCACCGGGACGATCCCGGTCGAGGAGCCCGCGACGCAGCCGCAGTGGACGTCGACGACCCTGCCGTACCGGGAGATCGTGGCGGCGGAGACCGGCCGCTTCCCCGTCCACGACAACACGTCCGTGACGGAGGTCCCGGCGGGCGGCACCGAGCCGGTCGTACGGTCGGACGGGCCGACGCCGGGCTCGGCGGCGCGGGCCGGGGGCGGCGGCGACTACCTGTCCAACGAGATCGCCTACCGGGCGACGCTGCTGCGGGACCGCCTGGGGCTGCACGGCACCCTGCCCGGCGGCCATGTGCACACGCCCGTGCTCCAGTTCGGCGCCGCGAACACCACGGAGGTCACCGACCCCGAGTTCGTCCGCAACCGGCTGGACATCGTCGCCCAGGTGCGGGCGATCGTGAGCGCCGCGGTCAGTGCGACGGGGCGAACGCGAGGCTGACGCCGAGGCCGGCCAGCACCGAGCCGATCACCTTGTTGAGGACCTTCTGCGCGCGCAGCATCAGCGTGCGCATCCGGTCCTGGGAGAAGAACACGGCGACGACGGCGAACCACAGCAGGTGGGCGAGGGACATGAACAGTCCGTAGCCCGCCTGCTGGTGGACCGGCGTGTCCGGGCCGACGACCTGGGCGAAGGTCGAGACGACGAACAGGGTCGTCTTGGGATTGAGGACGTTGGTGAGGAAACCGGCGCGCAGCGCGGCCGACGGGGTCAGGCCGCTCCCGGCGTCCAGGTCGACGCGCACCTCGGCGCGGGCGCGGAAGGTGCGGACGCCGACGAAGACGAGGTAGGCGGCGCCGGCCAGCTTGACGACCGTGAACAGGAAGGCGGAGGAGGCGATCAGCAGGCCCACGCCGAGCATGGTGTAGGTGACGTGCACCAGGACGCCCGCGGCGACGCCGAGGGCGCCCAGCAGGCCGGTGCGGCGGCCGTGCAGATAGCTGTTGCGGACGATCATCGCGAAGTCGGCGCCGGGGGCGATCACCGCGAGGACGGTGATGGTGGCCACGGCGAGCATCTCGGTCATGAGGCGGCGTCCTCCGGCTGCCGCTCGGCGGCGCTCCCGGCGCTCTCCTCCCCGCACAGGTCGCGGGCGAGCAGGGTGGCGCCCGCGACCGCGCCCGGCATCAGGAAGACCGCCACGAAGGGCACGAGGAAGGCCACGGCGAGGGGGGTGCCGAAGCCCCAGATCAGGGTCTTGCGGGAGCGGAGCAGGGCGAGGCGGTCGCGCAGGGCGACATCGCGGCGCTGGAGCGCGACGGCGGTCAGTTCCTCGGTGAGGAAGAAGCCGGTGACGAAGAAGCCGAGCACGGGCACGACCGTCTGCCCGGCGACCGGGACGAACCCGAGCGCGAACAGCAGCACGCCCCACAGGGCGGCGCGGACGACGATGCGCAGGCTGTCCCGCCCGGAGATCCACAGTTCCCGCCACAGCGGCAGGTTCGACTCGGGCGCGGTGCCGTCCGGGGAGACGTCCCGGTCCACCGACTCCGACAGGCTCTCGTAGAAGGGCTGGCCGATCAGCAGGGTGACGGCGGTGAAGGTGACGACGGCCAGCAGCAGGGACAGCGCGAAGAGCACGGCGGTCAGCAGTCCGCGGAACAGGCCGGCCCACGGGCTGGACCAGTCGTCGGCGAAGGGGGTCGCCCAGGCGACGAGGTCCTCGCCCCACAGGGCGAGCGCGGTGAGCGCGGCGGCGTACAGCACCAGGGTGATCAGCCCGGGCAGCAGCCCGAATCCGTACCGCCTGCCGTGCCGGGCCACCCAGCGCTGGCCCTTGATCAGATAGCCGAAGCCCACCCCGAGATCGCGCATGGCCGCACTCTATCGGGTGGTGACGCGGCCCTTGCCGACGCCGGATCCCCCCGGGCGGAGCGGACCGCGCACGCGGCCTTCACCGGCCTCGGCGCCGGGGTGCGCGCCGAGCGGTCGTACGCGGCCGGGCGGCCCTGGGCGGCCGGCGGACCCGATGCGGTGCTCTTCGGCACGGGATGCCTCTTCCGTGATCACCTCGGGGGAGAATTCCGCCACGCCGGCCGGGCACGGCCGACCACGGGAAGCAGCGGGTGGAGGAGAGCGGATGACACAGGAGATCCACGGCACGGTCGCCGACGGCTTCGAGGGCGTACGGGAGGAGTTCGCCGCGTTCGCCGCCCGCGAGCGCCGGGAGCGGCCCGACTACGAGGGGCAGCTGTGCGCCTATGTGCACGGCCGCCGGGTCGTCGACCTGTGGACGGGTCCGGACGTCACCGCCGAGTCGCTGTACGGCGTCTTCTCCTGCACCAAGGGCGCCGCGCACCTGGTCGCCGCCCTCCTGGTGCAGGACGGCACGCTGGAGCCGGACCGGAAGGTGACGTACTACTGGCCGGAGTTCGGCGCCGAGGGCAAGGGCGAGGTGACCCTGCGCGACCTGCTCGCGCACCGGGCGGGCCTGATCGGGCTGGACGCCGGGTTCACCCAGGAGGAGCTGGCCGACGACCGGGTGATCGCCGAACGGCTCGCGGACCAGCGGCCGTTCTGGCGGCCGGGCACCGCGTTCGGCTACCACGCGCTGGTGATCGGCGCGCTCACCGGCGAGGTGGTGCGGCGGGCCACCGGCCGCACCCTCCAGGAGGTGTACGAGGACCGGGTGCGCGCCCCCTACGGTCTCGACTTCCACCTGGGCCTGCCGGAGTCCGAGGAGCCCCGCTTCAGGAGCGTGCAGCCGATGGCGCCGACACCCGAGCAGCAGGCGGTGCTGGACGGCCTGCCGACGGGGCCGCACACGCTCTCCTCGATCGCGTTCAACACGCACGCGCCGGACGCCGGCGGGCTGGTGGACCACGCCAACACGCGGCTGGTGCGGGCCAAGGGCCCGGCGTCCGCGGGCGGGGTCGCCTCGGCGCGCGGGCTGGCCGGGATGTACGCGGCGGCGATCAGCACGGTGGACGGGCGTCCGCCGCTGCTGAAACCGGACACGATCGCCGAGGTGGGCCAGCTCCACTCGGTGGGGTACGACCTGGTGGCCCGCGCGCACAAGGCGTTCGGGCTCGGCTTCCAGGCGACCGCCGAGAACTGGTACCCGTTCCTGGGCGCCGGGGCGTTCGGGCACAGCGGCGCGGGCGGCGCGCAGGCGTTCGCCGACCCGCGCAGCGGACTGGCGTACGGCTACACCCGGCGCCGGAGCGCGTTCCCGGGCGGGGCGGCGCCGGAGAACGCGGGGTTCGTGCGGGCGGTGCACAGGGCGGCACTGGCGCTCTGAGGGTGCGCCCCCGGCGGGCCGTCGCCGGGGCGGGCATGGCGGACGCCGCACCCCACGTCCAGGGGTGCGGCCTCCGCCGTGTGCAACGACGCCGTCAGCCGAGGGTCACGGTGATGTTGCCGCGGGTCGCCTTCGAGTACGGGCAGACCTCGTGCGCCTTCTTGACCAGGCTCGCGGCGGTCTCGGCGTCGACGTTCGGGATGTTCGCGGAGATCTCCACGATCAGGCCGAAGCCCTCGTCGTTCTTGCCGATGCCGACCTTCGCGGTGACGGTCGAGCCGCTGATGTCGGCGTTCTCCTGGCGGGCCACGACGCCCAGGGCACCCTGGAAGCAGGCGCTGTAGCCGGCGGCGAACAGCTGCTCCGGGTTGGTGCCGGCGCCGCTGCCGCCCATCTCGACGGGCGGGTTGACGACGACGTCGAGCTTGCCGTCGTCGGTGGCGACCCGGCCGTCGCGGCCGTTCTCGGCGGTGGCGACGGCGGTGTACAGGACGTCCGACTGCTGAATGGACATGCGGTGGTCTTCCTCCTCGGTCCGCCGCGACTCGCGCCCACGATCGCCGACGGCTTTCGGAAAGAAGTTACCGCATACCGGAATGCGACAGAAGGGCCGCCGGGCGTCAGAGCTTGACGATCATCTTCCCGGTGTTGTCGCCGCGCAGGACGCCGAGGAACGCCTCCAGGTTGTTCTCGATGCCCTCGACGACCGTCTCGCGGTACTTCAGCGCGCCCGAGGCGACCCAGGGGCCGACCTCCTGGACGAACTGCGGCTGGAGGTCGTAGTGGTCGCCGACCAGGAAGCCCTCGATCCGGCCGCGGGTCTGGATCAGCCGGGCAAGGTTCTTCGGGCCCGGGGCGGGCTCGGTGTTGTTGTAGACGGAGATCATGCCGCAGACCGCGATCCGGCCGCCCTCGTTGAGCGACCCGATCGCGGCCTCCAGGTGGTCGCCGCCCACGTTGTCGAAGTAGACGTCGATGCCGTCGGGCGCCGCCGCGCGCAGCTGCTCGCCCACCGGGCCGTCCTTGTAGTTGAAGGCCGCGTCGAAGCCGTACTCCTCGACCAGCAGCTTCACCTTCTCCTCGGAGCCGGCCGAGCCGATCACCCGCGAGGCGCCCTTGAGCCTGGCGATCTGGCCCACCTGGCTGCCCACGGCACCCGCGGCGCCGGACACGAACACGGCGTCGCCCTCCTTGAAGGACGCGGTGCGCAGCAGACCGGCGTAGGCGGTCAGGCCGGTCATGCCGAGGACGCCGAGGTACGTCGACAGGGGCGCCGCGTCCGGGTCCACCTTGACGGCGTGCTGGGCGCTCACGGCGGCGTACTCGCGCCAGCCGAGGAAGTGCAGCACATGGTCGCCGGGCTCGAAGCCCTCGGCGTCGGAGGCGACGACCTCGCCGACGGCCCCGCCCTGCATGACCTTGC
The DNA here is from genome assembly GCF_000761215.1 of Streptomyces glaucescens. GTDB lineage: Bacteria > Actinomycetota > Actinomycetes > Streptomycetales > Streptomycetaceae > Streptomyces > Streptomyces glaucescens_B. Next base: position 2,516,753 of record NZ_CP009438.1, read on the forward strand.
CCAGCTCGAAGGGGGCGACGTACGACTTGGCGGCGCTCATCCGGCCGCGCATGTACGGGTCCACGGAGAGGTACAGGTTCCGCACCAGCACCTGGCCCTCGCGCGGGGTCGGGACCTCCGCCTCGACCAGGGCGAAGTCCTCGGGCTTGGGCCAGCCGACCGGACGGCTGAGCAGGTGCCATTCACGGTTGACGGCGGGGAGCGTGGGGGCGTCGGACATGGAACCCGGACCTTTCGGAAAGCCTCAGCACGAATCTTTCAGTACCTGAAACAACCATGCTCCTGAATATTTCAGGATGTCAAGCAACGCCCGTTACTCTGGTTGTCATGGCCGCACCCTCCGACCGTCCCGCCCGCCGACCCGACGACCTGACCCTGGAAGTCGTCGACCTGATCGGCGCGGTCGTGGCGCGCTACCACGAGGAGTTCGAGGAGGCCGCCGCCGGGCACGCCCTCACCGGCGCCCAGGCGAAGCTCCTCACCCTGCTTTCCCTCGGCCCGCTGCCCATGCGCAAGCTGGCCCGGAAACTGCGGTGCGAGCCGTCCAACGTCACCGGCATCGTCGACCGCCTGGAATCCCGCGGCCTCGTCGAACGCCGCCCCGACCCCGCCGACCGCCGCGTGAAGGTGGCCGCGCCGACGGAGGAGGGACGCCGGGTCGCCCGCAGCCTGCGCGACTCGCTCCGCTTCGCCCGCGAGCCGCTGGCGGCGCTCAGCGAGGAGGAACGGCTCGCGCTGCGGGACCTGCTGCGGCAGATGGTGGGGCCGGAGCCGGAGTCCGGCACGGTGTGACGCCGCCCGGCGTCAGGTGCACCACCACAGGAACCGGTCGCACGTCTGCGACGGCGAGGGATCCGGCGCCGGAGCCGACGTGGCCGGGTCCGAGCTGGGCGTGGGGGCCGGCTCCTCGGCCGGCGGGGCCTGCGTGGTGGCGGGCGCGGTGCCGTCCTGCGGGGCGCCGGCGGACGCCGTCTGGGGCGCCCGGGTGAGACTCGCCCCGTCCGTCGGCCCGGCCGACTCCCCGCCCGCCGAGGGGGACGGGGACGCCGAGCCGGACGGGGAGGCCGACGCCGTGCCCGATGCCGTGCCCGTGGGGGCCGCCGGGGCCGCGGGGTCGGCGAGCGGGTCCGCCGCCCCGCCCTCCTCCTCGGACGGCTCCGAGACCCCGCCGTCCGCCGAGGCGTCGCCGGCCGCGGCGGGGGCCGGGGCCGAGCCGGAGGCGTCCATCCCGAGCTCCGCGAGACCGAGAGCGCCCGCGGCCAGCACGAAGGCCGCGCCGATCAGCAGCGCGCGACGGCGGCGCCGCCGGTGGGCGGCGGCCTTCCGGTCACGGCGGCTCTCGTCGCCGCGGCCACGCGGACCCGGGGTGCCGTCCGGCCCCTCGGCTCCTTCGGCTCCCTCGCCGCTCCGCCGCCCACGCCGGGCGGCGGCCCGGCCGGCGTACGCGCCGGGCTCGGGTGCACCGCCGGGTTCGCCCGTGCCGCCGGTTCCGGGTTCGCCGGCGGGTCCGGGCCCGCTCCCGTGCCCCGGTCCGCCGCCGGGACGGGGGCCGGAGCCGGCCGCGCCACCGGGCGCCGCGTACCCGCCGTCCGTGGATTCCGGGGCGTACGCGCCGGGCGCGGGCTCCGGGGCGTACGCGCTGGGCGGGTGGGTGCCGCCGGGCAGGTGGTCCGCTCCCCGGTGCGGGTCCCCGGGTCCGAGTGGCGCCGCGGGGAGGTGTTCGGCCGGCGTGCCGCAGCCCGGGCAGGCGAGGGCGCCGTTCAGGTGCCGTCGGCACGGGTGGCAGTAGTCCATGACGCGGGAAGATTAGGTTCCGGGTCGGTAACGTGCCTAGCCGTGGCTGTGAATGTTCTGTAGGGAACTCCCGGGCCGGGCCCGCGGAGGCGAGGACACCTCAGGCATCCCTCCCCCATCGCCCGAAAGCGGCTTTCGGTGCGGACTTTCGAAAGTGCCGAAACCGTTATCCGTTCGACCCATTGACACCCCCGCCGCCCCCTCCTTACTGTCACGCCAGCATTTCGAACGTGTGACGAAATTTCGAACAATCCGAACGTTCACGAGGGGCAACTGCCGTGCGCATCACCGGAATCAGCACACACGTGGTCGGGACGCCGTGGCGCAACCTGACCTACGTACAGGTGCACACCGACGAGGGCATCACCGGAGTCGGCGAGACCCGGATGCTGGGACACACCGACGCCCTCCTCGGCTACCTGAAGGAAGCCGAGGTCAACCACATTCTCGGCTCGGACCCGTTCGCCGTCGAGGACCTCGTGAAGAGGATGAAGTACGGCGACTACGGCCGGGCCGGCGAGATCGTGATGTCCGGTATCGCCGTCGTGGAGATGGCCTGCTGGGACATCAAGGGCAAGGCGCTGGGCGTGCCCGTGTGGCAGCTGCTCGGCGGCAAGGTGACCGACAGGGTCAAGGCGTACGCCAACGGCTGGTACACCACCGAGCGCACCCCCGAGGCCTACCACAAGGCCGCCCAGGGGGTCATGGAGCGCGGGTACAAGGCGCTGAAGATCGACCCCTTCGGCACCGGCCACTTCGAGCTGGACCACCAGGAGACGCTGTACGCGGTCTCCCTGATCGAGGCCGTCCGGGACGCGATCGGCCCGGACGCCGAGCTGATGCTGGAGATGCACGGCCGGTTCTCGCCCGCCACCGCCGTACGGCTGGCCAGGGAGCTGGCGCCGTTCAAGCCGGCCTGGCTGGAGGAACCGTGCCCGCCGGAGAACCTGAAGGCGCTGGAGAAGGTGGCCGCGAAGGTGGACATCCCGGTCGCCACGGGTGAGCGGATCCACGACCGGATCGAGTTCCGCGAGCTGTTCGACAACCAGGCCGTGGACATCATCCAGCCGGACGTCGGCCACATCGGCGGCATCTGGGAGACGCGGAAGCTGGCGGCGACGGCCGAGACCCACTACATGCTGGTCGCGCCGCACAACGTGGGCGGGTCGGTGCTCACCGCCGCGTCCCTCCAGGTCGGCTTCACCTCGCCGAACTTCAAGATCCTGGAGCACTTCAACGACTTCGCCGACGCGGAGATCAAGAAGGTGGTCAAGGGCGCGCCCCAGGTGGTCGACGGGTACTTCCACCTCTCCGACGCCCCCGGCCTGGGTGTGGAGCTGGACGTGGACGCCGCCGCCGAGTTCCCGCAGCAGCGGGCGCACTTCGACCTGTGGGCCGAAGGCTGGGAGAAGCGGGCCCCGAAGGACGCCCGGTGAGCACGGCCGTCGTCGTCGACTCCCCCGGCAGCCACCGGCTGGTGGAGCACACGCCGCGCCGCCCGGAGGCCGGGGAGGCGCTGGTGCGGGTGCACGCCGTGGGGATCTGCGGCAGCGACCGGGAGGTGTACCAGGGCAACCGGCCCGAGGGGTACGTGCGCTATCCGCTGACCCCGGGCCACGAGTGGTCCGGGACGGTGGAGGCGGTCGGCGCCGGGGTGCCGCGGTCCCTGGTGGGCCGCAAGGTCGTCGGCGAGGGCTTCCGCAACTGCCAGGTGTGCCACCGCTGCCACGCGGGCGAGACCACGCTGTGCACGGACGGGTACGAGGAGACGGGGTTCACCCAGCCCGGCGCGATGGCGGCCACCCTCACCCTGCCGGCCCGGCTGCTGCACGTGCTGCCGCAGGACGCGGACCTGACGGCCGCCGCCCTGCTGGAGCCGGCCGCCTGCATCGCGGCCGCCGCGCTGAAGGCGAACGCCCGGCCGGGCGAGCGGGTCGCGGTGGTCGGCACGGGCACGCTCGGCATGTTCGCGGTGCAGTTCCTGCGGGCCGCCTCGCCGGCGGAGCTGCTGGTGGTGGGCACCCGGCGGGACCGTGAGGAGCTGTCCCGGCGCTTCGGGGCGACCGGCTTCCGCACCAAGGACCAGGAGCTGCCGGACGACGTCGACGTCGTGATCGAGACCGCCGGCTCGGCGGACGCGGCGCGGCTTTCGGCGGGCCTGCTGCGGCGCGGCGGCCGGCTGGTGCTGACGGGCATCCCGGCGCCGGGCGCACAGGGTCTGGACCCGACCGACCTGGTGGTGCGGCAGCTGGAGGTGCACACCGTCTTCGGGGCGCCGCCGGACGCCTGGTCGCACGCGGTGCGGGTGTTCGGGGCGGGACTCCTGGACCCGGTGCCGCTGGTCACGCACGAGCTGCCGCTCGCCGAGTTCTCACGGGCGATCGAGCTGGTGGGGGCCGGCGATCCGAAGGTGGGCAAGGTGCTGCTGCGTCCTTAGCCGCTTCGGCACTCCCCCAGCCGTACGCCGGTACGGGGCCGCCCGAGGGCCCCCGTACCGGCGTGCTTCCGGCCCCGCACGCCTGGAGCCGCGAACCTCGTCCGATATACCGAACACAAAGGACAGCTTGTGACCGACGCTTCCGCCCCGGCAGCCCGTCGACCCGGCGAGCAGGCGCTCGCCTCGCTCGGCCTGGGCGCGCCCGCACTCGACCCCGCCGACGCCTCGCCGCACGCCTTCCCCGGCGGTGGCCGCTGGCGCACCGAGATCCCCTCGTGCGAGGGTCCCGAGGCGCTGGCCGTGGTGCTCAAGGAGGCCTGGCGCCTCGATGTGCCGATCCACCGGATCAGCCAGGGCAGCGGCGTGTGGATGCTGACCGACGCCGAGATCACCGAAATGGTCGAGGCGACCGCCGAACGCGACATCGAACTCTGCCTGTTCACCGGCCCGCGCGGCACGTGGGACATCGGCGGCTCGACCCGCACCGACTCGCGCGGGGCGGGGCTGCGCGCGCGGGGCCACGACGCGGTCGCCGGCTGTGTCGAGGACGCGGTGCGCGCCACCGAACTGGGCGTCAAGTGCCTGCTCGTGGCCGACGAGGGTGTGCTGTGGACGCTGCACCGGGCGCGCGAGGCCGGGATCATCCCCGCCGACACCACGCTGAAAGTTTCGGCGCTGATCGGCCCCGTCAACCCGGCCGCGTACGCGGTGTACGAGCGGCTGGGCGCCGATTCCGTCAACGTGCCCAGCGATCTGACACTGAATCACCTCACCGAGATCCGCCGGGTCTCCGGCGCGCCGATGGACATGTACATCGAGGCACCCGACGATCTCGGCGGTTACGTCCGGATGTACGAGGTCGCGGAGCTGATCCGGCGGGGTGCGCCGCTCTACCTGAAGTTCGGCCTGTCGAAGGCCCCCGGCATCTACCCGTACGGCCACCACCTGCGGGACCTCACCCTGGCCACCGCCAAGGAGCGGGTGCGGCGCGGGCGGCTGGCGCTGGACCTGCTGGCCCGTCACGGGGCGGACGGCGACATGGCCCCGATCGGCTCCCGGCTGCCCGGCCGGCTCCAGCGGTTCGAAACGCATTCATAAATTTTCGGACACGCCCTCTTCACAGAAGAAGACGTAGCCCAACAGAATCCCACACATCCGTTCCGCCCGCCCGCCAGGCCCCTCCCGCACCGACATCGAGGAAGATGACCATGCGCAACCGCAGAGCCGCACTCGCCGCAGCAGCCACCGCCGCCTCCCTGGCCCTCGCCCTGACCGCCTGCGGCCAGAACAGCGAGGGCGGCAGCGAGGAGAGCAAGGGCAGCGGCGAAGACGCCACGATCGGCATCTCCATGCCGACCAAGTCCTCCGAGCGCTGGATCGCCGACGGCAAGAACGTGGTCCAGCACCTGGAGGGCAAGGGCTACAAGACCAAGCTGGTCTACGGGGAGGACGACCCCGACCAGCAGGTCTCCCAGATCGAGAACATGATCACCCAGGGTGTGGACGCCCTGATCATCGCGGCCATCGACAACAAGTCGATGAACAACGTCCTCCAGCAGGCCAAGGACGCCGACATCCCGGTCATCTCCTACGACCGGCTCATCCTCGGCTCCGCGGACGTGGACTACTACGCCTCCTTCGACAACGAGAAGGTCGGCGAGCTCCAGGGCACCTACATCGTCGAGAAGCTCGGACTGAAGGACGGCGGCGCGAAGGGCCCGTTCAACATCGAGCTGTTCGCCGGCTCCAACGACGACAACAACACCCGCTACTTCTTCCAGGGCGCGATGAACGTCCTCCAGCCCTACATCGACAAGAAGCAGCTGGTCGTGCGGTCCGGCCAGACCGAGCTGACCCAGGTGACCACCCTGCGCTGGGACGGCGCCACCGCGCAGCGCCGCATGGACGACATCCTCACCAAGTCGTACAAGAGCGGCAAGGTCGACGCGGTGCTCTCGCCGTACGACGGCATCTCCATCGGCATCCTGTCGGCGCTGAAGTCGGACGGCTACGGCTCCAAGAGCAAGCCGCTGCCGGTGGTCACCGGGCAGGACGCCGAGGTCGCCTCCGTGAAGTCGATCATCGCGGACGAGCAGTCGATGACCGTCTACAAGGACACCCGCGAGCTGGCCAAGGTCGCCTCCAACATGGTCGACGCGCTGCTGAACGACAAGAAGCCCGAGGTCAACGACACCAAGACCTACGACAACGGGGCGAAGGTCGTGCCCGCCTACCTGCTCGACCCGGTCGCCGTCGACAAGGCCAACTACCGGGAGGCCGTCGTCGACTCGGGCTACATCAAGGAATCCGACCTCAAGTAACGCCCGCACCCTAGGGATTGGAAGGCACGACCATGGCGGGACCCGTCCTGGAGATGCGCTCGATCGTCAAGACCTTTCCCGGCGTCAAGGCGCTGTCGGACGTCACACTGACCGTCCGGCAGGGCGAGGTCCACGCCATCTGCGGCGAGAACGGCGCCGGCAAGTCCACCTTGATGAAGGTGCTCTCCGGCGTCCATCCGCACGGCAGCTACGAGGGCGAGATCCTCTTCGAGGGAGAGCCCTGCCGGTTCAAGGACATCCGGGCGAGCGAGCAGCACGGCATCGTGATCATCCACCAGGAACTGGCGCTGGTGCCGTTCCTGTCCATCGCGGAGAACATCTTCCTCGGCAACGAGCACGCCACCCGCGGGCTGATCAACTGGAACGAGACGCTGCGGCACGCCACCGAGCTGCTGCGCCGGGTCGGGCTGACCGACCACCCGGAGACCCGCGTCGCCGACATCGGCGTGGGCAAGCAGCAGCTCGTGGAAATCGCCAAGGCGCTGTCCAAGAAGGTGAAGCTGCTCATCCTCGACGAGCCGACGGCGGCGCTGAACGACGAGGACAGCGACAAGCTCCTCGATCTGATCCTGGAGCTGAAGAACCAGGGCATCACCTCGATCATCATCTCCCACAAGCTGAACGAGATCCGCAAGGTCGCCGACTCGGTGACGATCATCCGGGACGGCCGGTCGATCGAGACGCTCGACGTGAAGGACCCGGGCACCACCGAGGACCGGATCATCAGCGGCATGGTCGGCCGCGACCTGGACCACCGCTTCCCCGAGCGGACCCCGCACCGGCCGGAGGAGGGCACGGCTCCCGCGCTGGAGATCCGGGGCTGGACCGTGCACCACCCGATCGACCAGCAGCGCAAGGTGGTCGACGACGTGTCGATCAACGTGCGGCGCGGGGAGATCGTGGGCATCGCGGGCCTGATGGGCGCCGGCCGCACCGAGCTGGCGATGAGCGTCTTCGGCCGCACCTACGGGCGGTACGCGGCCGGCACGGTCCTCAAGGACGGCCGGGAGATCCGCACGAAGACGGTGGCGGAGGCGGTCGCGAACGGCATCGCGTACGTCACCGAGGACCGCAAGCACTACGGCCTGAACCTGATCGACACCATCAACCGGAACATCTCGCTGACCGCGCTGCGGAAGGTGGCGAAGCGCGGCGTCGTCGACGAGCACGAGGAGCGCCAGGTCGCCGAGCGGTTCCGGAAGTCGATGAACATCAAGGCGCCCACGGTGTTCGAGCCGGTGGGCAAGCTGTCCGGCGGCAACCAGCAGAAGGTCGTCCTCAGCAAGTGGATCTTCGCCGGTCCGGACGTGCTGATCCTGGACGAGCCGACGCGCGGCATCGACGTCGGTGCCAAGTACGAGATCTACACGGTCATCGACAAGCTGGCCGCCGAGGGCAAGGCGGTCGTCTTCATCTCCTCCGAGCTGCCCGAACTGCTCGGCATGTGCGACCGGATCTACACGATGGCCGCCGGGCGGCTGACGGGTGAGTTCTCGCGGGCCGAGGCCTCGCAGGAATCGCTGATGCGCCAGATGACGAAGGACAAAGAGGTAACCCGATGAGCACGGATGTGACCGCCAAGAGCCCGGCCCCGGCGCCGCCGGGCGGCACCGGATCGGCGTCGGGCGGGGGCCTGCTCCACCTGGTGCTGGACGGCCTGCGACGCAACATGCGCCAGTACGGCATGCTGCTCGCCCTCGGTCTGATCGTGGCGCTGTTCGCCGTGTGGACCGACGGCGACCTGCTGCTGCCGCGCAACGTCTCCAACCTGGTCCTGCAGAACAGCTACATCCTGATCCTCGCGATCGGCATGATGCTCGTCATCATCGCGGGCCACATCGACCTGTCGGTCGGCTCGCTGACGGCGTTCGTGGGCGCGTTCGCGGCCGTGCTGACCGTGCAGCACGACATCGCCTGGCCGGTGGCCGTCGTGCTGTGCCTGCTGGCGGGCGCGGTCGCGGGCGCGGCGCAGGGGTTCTTCATCGCGTATCTCGGCATACCGTCGTTCATCGTCACCCTGGCCGGGATGCTGGTCTTCCGCGGCGTCACGGAGATCCTGCTGGAGGGGCAGACCCTCGGCCCGTTCCCGGACGGCCTGCAGAAGATGGGCAACGGCTTCCTCCCCGAGGTCGGCCCCGAGACCAACTACCACAACATCACGCTGCTGCTGGGCTTCGTCCTGATCGCCTTCGTGGTCCTCCAGGAGCTGCGCGACCGCAAGCGCCAGCAGGAGTTCTCGCTGGACGTGGTCCCGCTGAACCTGTTTCTGCTGAAGCTGGTCGCCATCGCCGCCGCCCTGCTCACGGTCACCCTGCTGCTCGCCAGCTACAAGGGCGCGCCGATCGTCCTGCTGATCCTGGGCGCGCTGGTGGTCGGCTACGGCTACCTCATGCGCAACTCCGTCTTCGGCCGGCACATCTACGCGATCGGCGGCAACCTGCCCGCGGCGAAGCTGTCCGGGGTGAAGGACCGGAAGGTCACCTTCCTGGTCTTCCTGAACATGGGCGTGCTCGCGGCCCTGGCCGGTCTGGCGATCGCCGCCCGGCTGAACGCGGCGTCCCCGAAGGCCGGCCTGAACTACGAACTCGAGGCGATCGCCTCGGCGTTCATCGGCGGCGCGTCCATGAGCGGCGGTGTCGGCACCGTGCTCGGCGCGATCATCGGCGGTCTGGTCCTCGGCGTGCTGAACAACGGCATGAACCTCCTGAGCGTCGGCACCGACTGGCAGCAGGTCATCAAGGGGCTCGCCCTGCTGGCCGCCGTCGGGTTCGACGTGTGGAACAAGCGCAAGTCCGGTTCGTAAGTCAGCCGGGGCCCCGCCGGGCGGCGGGGCCCCCTCCTCACCCGGGAGCCGCACTACACATGGACATGAGCAGACGTACCGTCATCGCCGGGGCGGCCGCCGCCGGTGTCACCGCCGCGCTCAGCGGCACCGCCCACGCCACGGGAGGCATCAAGCCGGTGAAGGAACTCTTCGGCAGGCTCGCCGACGGCACCGAGGTGTACCGCTGGTCGCTGGAGAACGGCGGCACGCGGATGAAGGTCCTGTCCTACGGCGGGATCGTCCAGTCCCTGGAGCTGCCGGACCGCCGCGGCAGGTACGCGAACGTCTCCCTGGGCTTCGGGACCATCGAGGACTACGTGTCCTCCAGCCCGTACTTCGGCGCGCTGATCGGCCGCTACGGCAACCGCATCGACCGGGGACGCTTCACCCTGGACGGCACGACGTACCAGCTCTCCGTCAACGACGGCGACCACAGCCTGCACGGCGGCGCGCAGGGCTTCGACAAGCGGGTGTGGGACGTGCAGCCGTTCCGTCGGGGCTCCGACGTCGGACTGCGCCTGCGCCACACCAGCGCCGACGGCGAGATGGGCTACCCCGGCACCCTGAAGGCCGAGGTGACGTACACGCTCACCCGGTCCGGCGACTGGCGCATCGACTACGAGGCCACCACCGACAAGCCGACGGTCTGCAACCTCACCAGCCACGTCTACTTCAACCTCGCGGGCGAGGGCAGCGGCACCGTCTACGACCACGAGCTGTCCATCGCCGCCTCCCGCTACACCCCGGTCGACGCGGGCCTGATCCCCACCGGCGAGCTGGCGAAGGTGGCGGGCACCCCCTTCGACTTCCGCCGTACCAAAACCGTCGGCGAGGACATCCGGGACGCCCACCAGCAGCTGCTGTACGGCAAGGGCATCGACCACAACTGGGTCCTGGACAAGGGCATCACGGCCCGCCCCGAGCACGTCGCCACGCTGCGCGACCCGCGCTCCGGCCGCACCATGAAGATCGCGACGACCGAGCCGGGCCTGCAGTTCTACTCCGGCAACTTCCTCGACGGCACCCTCGTCGGCAGCGGCGGCCGGATCTACCGCCAGGGCGACGCGCTCTGCCTGGAGACCCAGCACTTCCCGGACTCGCCCAACCAGCCGTCGTTCCCGTCGACGGTGCTGCGCCCGGGGCAGACGTACCGCTCGACGACGGTGCACTCGTTCGGCGCGTGACCGCGGCCGCCCTCCGGCGGTGCGGCAACCCACGTCGGCACCAACGGAGTTGAACGGCGTCCCGCACGCCTCCGTATGTAAGGGCGGCCCGTGCTCCCCCGCGCGGGCCACCCACAGCACGGAGGTCCCCTTGCCTGACAACGTCACCTCGCTGTTCCGCAGCGGCGCCGCGCACAGCCCGTCGATGGCGGCGCTGACGCGGCAGGTCGGCGCGGACGGGGCCGGGCCGGTGGACTTCTGCATCCCCTGCAACCCGTACTTCCCCACCCCCGCGATGTTCGACGACATGGCGGCCAGGCTCCGGGACATCCTCACGTACTACCCGAGCGGCGCGGACACGATCACCGCCGAACTGTGCGACCTGCTCCAGCTCCCGCCGAGCTGCGTGGCCATGGGCAACGGCTCCACGGAGCTGATCACCTGGATCGACCACCTGCTCGTCCGGGAGTCCCTGGCCGTGCCCGTCCCCACCTTCGGCCGCTGGACCGACCAGCCCATGGAGACCGGCAAGCGGGTCGACATGTTCCCGCTCCAGGAGTCGGGCGGCTTCGCCCTCGACCTCGCGCAGTACGCCGACTTCGTCCGCACGCGCGGGACGCGGGCCGTCGTCCTGTGCAACCCGAACAACCCCGACGGCGGTTACGTGCCGCGGCACGCGGTCACGCAGTTCCTGGACGCGATGGCCGACCGGGACCTGGTCGTCGTCGACGAGTCCTTCCTGGAGTTCTGCGACGCCGAGAGCGAACCCAGCGTGGTCCAGGAGGCGATGCTGCGCCCCAATGTGATCGTGCTGCGCAGCCTCGGCAAGAACTTCGGCCTGCACGGCATACGGTTCGGCTACCTGGTCGCCAACCCGGCGCTGGCCGGCAAGGTCCGCGCCATGCTGCCGAAGTGGAACATCAACTCCTTCGCGGAGCACGTGGTGTTCATGCTGCGCGAGCACGGCGCGGAGTACGCGCGGAGCCTCCAGCAGGTTCGCCGCGACCGGCTGGAGATGTCCGGCAGGCTGTCCGCCCTCCCCGGGCTGACGGTGTACCCCTCACAGGGCAACTTCCTCTTCGTGCGCCTCCCCGTCGGCGCGGAGGGGACGGTGGTCCGGGACCGGCTGCTCACCGAGCACCGGATCCTGGTCCGCGAGTGCGGCAACAAGATCGGTTCGTCCAGCCGCTTCCTGCGGCTCGTGGTGCGCCCCCAGGTCGACGTGCGTCGCCTGGTGTCCGGCCTGGAACAGGTGCTCTACGGGACCAGGAGGGAAGCCGCCGTGCCCGAGCTGGGCAACGGGACCAGCTACAGCTCGGGCACGGCGGCGGTTGACCGGCTGGTCGGCGCCACCAACGGGACGGGGATGCACGGACTGACCGCGGGGCTGAACGCCGGGCCGGGCGTACCGCTGCCGCCGGTCCAGAGCCCTCCGCCGCCTCGGCCGCAGCCCCAGCCGCTCCCGCAGGAGCCCGCGGCCCCCCAGCCGCTGCCCGTGCCCGCCCCGGTCCCGGCGCCCGCCCCGGCGGCGGCCGTCGCCGCCGGCCCCACCCCGCCCGGCGTCCCCGCCCGCGGCGGCCTCACCGCCGCCCAGGTACGCGGCACCGACGGTCTGACCCCGGCCCCGGCGACGGGCTGGCCCGCCCCGGGGGCCGCCCCGGGCGGCTGGCCCAGCGCGGTCTGACCCCCGCGCCCGTCCTCCCGCGTTCCGTGCCCGCCGCCGGCCGGGGCCGTCCGTCCGGCGGGGTCAGTAGGCGACGGGCCACCCGCTGCTCCAGTTCAGGAGGTTGACGCCGAGCTTGGGGGTGCCGTTGTCGTTGCCGTCGTAGTAGTGGTAGACGATCAGGTCCCCGTCGACATCCTTCATGATCGACTGGCCGCCGGGGCCGATGACGCTGCCGTGCGATGCGAGGACGGGCGTCCCGCCGTTGTTCATCATCGAGACGCCGTTCCGGTCGCGGTACGGCCCGGTGACGCTGGTGGCCCGGCCGACCTTGACCTTGTACGTGGAGCCGGTGCCCGCGCAGCAGGTGTCGTACGAGGCGAAGAGGTAGTAGTAGCCGTTCCGCTTGACGATGAACGGCGCCTCGACGGCCTTCGTCCCGGTGGGGCGGGAGGCGAGGGAGTAGCGGGTGGTGTCGGTGGAGAGCTGCTTCCCGGTGCCGGGGTCGAGCTGGATCATCTTGACCCCGGTCCACCAGCTCCCGAAGGACAGCCACCACCTGCCGTCGCCGTCGACGAAGAGGTTGGGGTCGATGGCGTTGTAGTCGCTGGACGAGTTCGAGGTGTGGACGATGCCGCGGTCGGTCCAGCTTCCCGGCTGTCCCGTGCCGGAGGTGGCGAGGCCGATGGCGGAGGTGTTGGAGCCGAACTTCGAGACGGAGTAGTACATCAGGTACGTGCCGCCCTGGTACGAGATGTCCGGCGCCCAGGCCTCCGGCACCGAGGAGTACGCCGACCACCAGCCGGGGCGGGAGGAGAAGGCGTCCGCCCCTGCGCGGAAGGCGGTGCGGTCGGTGGAGGTCTTGTTCGCGATGCCGCCGCCGGTGGCGTACAGCAGGTACTGACCCGACGGTGTGCGGAGCATCGTCGGGTCGTGGACGACGGTGGATCCGGTGACGTGACCGGGGTTGGGGTACGCCGACGCCGTGGAGGGGACCAGGGCGAGGAGGGCGGCTGCGGGGAGGGCGAGGAGGGCGGCGCGGGTGCGGCTCATGTGGGGGTGCTCCCGTTCTCTTCTTCGATATCTCGAACATCGGTCGCCACTGCGAACGGGAACGTAGAATCGAACCGTTTCCGCGTCAACGGTTCACGCGGAATCCCCGCGCGGCAGGTCGACCTCCGCCCGCACGGTCTTGCCCGGCACCCGGTCCAGCACCTCCCACCGGTCGGCCAGCGCGTCGACGAGCAGCAGCCCCCGCCCGCTCTCGGCGAGGGGACGCGGCGGCCGTACGTCACCGGGTCCGGGCGGGCGGGACGCGGAGCGCGTGTCGGAGACCTCGATCCGGACGGCGCCGGGCACGAGCGAGAGCCGCAGCTCGAAGTCCCGGCCGGGGACCCGGCCGTGGGTTACGGCGTTGGCGGCGAGTTCCGCGACGAGGGCGGCGACGGTGTCCGAGGTGTCGGTCCCGGAGGGGATTCCCCACTCGGCGAGTCGACCCACGGCCAGGTGACGGGCCAGGCGGGCGCCGCGCGGAGTGGCACTCAACTGCTGGGTGAACATACGTACGGTAGTCGGCCGACGGGGGGTGGAGGGTGCGGTCATGGGGCCAATGTGGCCCCCGGGAAGCCCCGTTCACCAGGCATGCGCCGCGTACGCCGACGCAGCGTACGCGGTCACCTCCTGGACAGTACCGGTGACCCTCCGTGACCATGGGCGCGGGAGGTGTGGCCGATGGTGGTCGAGGTCGCGGTGGGGACGGGCGGGGAGCCCGAGTCGTCGGACAGCATGCGGACGTTCGGGGCGATGGTGCAAGCCCTGCGGGAGCATGCGGGGTTGAGCAGGGAGGAACTGGGCGAGCGGGTCGGCTACTCCAAACACACCGTGGCGTCGGTCGAGTTGGGCCGCCGGATGCCGGATGCCGTGTTCGTCGAGGGGGTGGAGGAGGCGACGGGGAACACGGGGGCGGTGCGGAGGGCAGCGGCGCATCTGGCTCGGCAGCCGGGGCTGGCGGCGTGGTTCCGGCAGTGGGCGCGGATGGAGCAGGTGGCGATCGCGCTGTACACGTACGAATGCCGCATGGTCCCAGGGTTGCTGCAGACCGAGTCCTACGCAAAGGCCATGGCCGTCGATCACGTGCCGCCGCTCGACGACACTCAGATCGATGAGCGATGGGCTGCCCGAGCCATGCGGCAGCAGTTGTTGCTGGACCGCCCGAACACTGCCTTCAGCTTCATCATCGAAGAGCACGCATTCCTGCGGCAAACAGGCGGCACGGCAGTGACCCGAGTGCTGATCGATCACATCTTGGAGATGGCAGAACTGCGGAACGTCGAGATTCAGATCATGCCCCTGGTTCAGGAATCCCACACTGGCCTGCAAGGCCCCTTCCAACTGCTGGAAACGCCACAGAACAAGTGGTACGCCTACACCGAAGGGCAGGAGAGCGGTCAGCTGATCACCGAGCGGAAAGTAGTCAGCGTGCTCCAAAGGCGTTATGCCAGGATGCGTTCACAGGCTCACACCATCCGTAACTCTGTGAGCCTGCTGCAGCGGATGCGAGGAGACCTATGAGCACGTCCGAACTGGCCTGGTTCAAGAGCAGCTACAGCGGCTCGCAAGGCGACGACTGCGTCGAGGTCGCCTTCGACTGGCGCAAGTCGAGCTACAGCAGCAGCGCGTCCGGCGACTGCGTCGAAGTCGCCCTCACCCCCGCCACCGTTCACGTGCGTGACTCCAAGGACCAGCACGGCCCCCGCCTCGCGCTCTCCCCCGCCGCCTGGGGCGGCTTCCTCCGGTCAGTCGCGGGCGCCCGCGGCGCGTAGCACCTCCGCCGTCTCGGTGTGACCTCCCGCCTCCGCCCAGGCCAGCGGGGTGAGGCCGGTGCCGCCGTCCTCCCGGAGGCCGGGATCGGCGCCGTGGGCGAGCAGGGCCCGGACCGTGTCCGTGTGCCCCCAGCAGGCCGCCCCGCACAGCGGGGTGCCTTCGCTGCCGTGGCCGCTCTCCGTGTCGGGGCCGGCGCCGGCCGCCAGCAGGGCGCGGACACCGGCGGTGTCGCCGTGCACCGACGCGGCGTACAGGGGCGTCGTACCGTCGGCGTCGGGGATCCGCGGGTCGACGCCCGCGCGCAACAGCGCCCTGACTTCGGCGTGCTCACCGAGCCACACGGCCCTCACGAGCCGCGCCGTCAGCTTCTTCCGGCGTCGTCTGTTCACGCGGTCATCAGAGCACAGCGCGACGACGCACTCCCCGCCATGTACAACGTATAGCGCACAGGGGGGCTTGCGGCAAGGCCCCCACCGTGCCGCACAATCGACGACTCAAGCCGTCTACCTGCGGAAATGGTGACTTCGCGACGTGCGTGCGTTCGACCTCCCCGCCCACCTGGCCGCCAAGGCCGACCCGACCCTGATCGCCGACGACGAGAAGCACTTCCTGGCCATCGCCGACGCCCTCGAAGAGAAGACCGCCGAACTGTCCGACCGCCTCGACGCCGAGCTGAGGGCGCCCGGCGGTGCCGGCCGGGCGGCGATGGACCGGGACGCCGAGGTCCACCGGCTGACCGGCCGGCTGCGCACCCTGCGCCGCTTCGGGCTGGACCTGTGCCTCGGCCGCATCGTCCGCGCCGACGCCCCCGAGCCCCTGTACATCGGGCGGCTCGGCCTCACCGACAGCGGCGGCCGGCGCCTCCTCGTCGACTGGCGCTCCCCCGCCGCCGAACCGTTCTTCGCGGCGACCCACGCCAAGCCGATGGGTCTGGCCAGCCGCCGCCGGTACCGCTGGACCGGCGGCCGGATCACCGACTACTGGGACGAGGTGTTCACCGCCGACGGACTCGACGGGCACGCCGCGCTCGACGACCAGTCCGCGTTCATCGCCAGCCTGGGCGGCGCCCGGTCGGCCCGGATGCGGGACGTCCTCGCCACCATCCAGGCCGACCAGGACGCCATCATCCGCGCCGGATCGCGCGGCGCGCTCGTCGTCGACGGCGGCCCGGGCACCGGCAAGACCGTCGTCGCCCTGCACCGCTCGGCGTACCTGCTCTACTCCGACCCCCGCCTCGCCCAGCGCCGCGGCGGTGTCCTGTTCGTCGGCCCGCACCGGCCGTACCTGGACTACGTCTCCGACGTACTGCCCAGCCTCGGTGAGGAGGGCGTGCGGACCTGTGTCCTGCGCGATCTCGTCGCCGAGGGCGAGCGGGCGGGGACCGAGGCCGACCCGGAGGTGGCCAGGCTCAAGTCCTCCGCGGAGCTGGTGAAGGCGGTCGAGAAGGCCGTCCGGTTCTACGAGGAGCCGCCCGCCGAGGCCATGACGGTCACCGTGGAGGGGGCCGACCTGACGCTGACGCCCGGCGACTGGGCCGAGGCGTTCGCGGCCCCGCCGCCCGGCACCCCGCACAACGAGGGACGCGACCTGGTCTGGGAGGAACTGGTCACCATCCTGTGGGACCAGTACGACGGTGACGCGTCGCAGGCCCTGTTCCGCAGGGCGCTGGCGCGCGACGGGGAACTGACCGGCACCCTGCGCCGCGCCTGGCCGCTGCTGGAGGCCGCCGACGTCGTCGGCGACCTCTGGTCGGTCCCCGCCTACCTGAGGATGTGCGCCCCCTGGCTGACCGGGGACGAGGTGCGCAGGCTTCAGCGCAAGGCGGCCCCGCACGCGTGGACGGTGTCCGACCTGCCGTTCCTCGACGCGGCCCGGCAGCGGCTCGGCGACCCGGAGGCCTCCCGGCGCAGGCGCCGGCACCGGGCCGCCGTCGCCGCCGAGCGCACCCGCATGGAGGCGGTCATCGACAACGTGCTCGCGGCCGACCACGACGGCGAGAGCGCGGTGACGATGCTGCACGGACGGGATCTGCGGGACAGCCTGGTCGACGAGGGCGCGCTGCCGGGCGCCGACCGCGACCCGCTGGCCGGCCCGTTCGCGCACGTCATCGTCGACGAGGCGCAGGAACTGACCGACGCGGAGTGGCAGATGCTGCTGCTGCGCTGCCCGTCCCGCAGCTTCACCGTAGTCGGTGACCGCGCCCAGGCCCGGCACGGGTTCACCGAGTCATGGCGGGAGCGGCTGGAGCGGGTCGGGCTGGACCGGATCGAGGTGGCCTCCCTGACCGTCAACTACCGCACCCCGGAGGAGGTCATGGCGGAGGCCGAGCCGGTGATCCGGGCGGCGCTGCCGGACGCCAACGTGCCGACGTCCATCCGCTCCGCCGGCCTCCCCGTCGTCCACGGCCCCGTCGCGGACCTGGACCGGGTCCTCGGCACCTGGCTGGCCGAGCAGTCCGACGGCATCGCCTGCGTCATCGGCGACCCCGCGTTCCGGCCGGCGTCGCCCCGCATCCGGTCGCTGACCCCCGAGCTGTCGAAGGGCCTCGAGTTCGACCTGGTCGTCCTGATCGACCCGGAGCGGTTCGGCGAGGGCGTCGAAGGGGCCGTCGACCGCTATGTGGCGATGACCCGGGCGACCCGCCGGCTCGTCGTCCTGCGCGGCTCCCGGCCCCACCGGGCGGCGTGACGCAACCGGCGGGCCTCTGCCGGACGTCCCCCGATAGGGTCCGTCGGGACCGAACGGCGCACAGGACGGCCGGGCTTCCGCACGGTGCCCGCGAACACGGGGAACGACAGGCATGGGTTACACGATTCCGGGCTGGCTCGACGAGGTCCTGGACTTCATCGGCATCAACTTCCCGAACGTGGACGAGGACGACTACCGCGAGATGGCCGAGGCCCTGCGGGAGTTCGCGGACAAGTTCGAGGGCCACGGCGGAGACGCGCACAAGGCGTTCTCCCGGATCCTCTCCTCGTCCGAGGGCTGGGCCGTCGACGCCATGGAGAAGCACTGGAACCAGGTCAAGGGCAGCCACCTGGAGAAACTGCCCGAGATCGCCCGGCTGTTCGCGGACGCCTGCGACACGCTCGCCGACATCGTCTTCGGGATGAAGCGCAAGGCCGAGATCGAACTGGGCGTGATGGCGGCCTCGGTCGGCATCTCGGCCGGTCTCGCCGTGGTCACCGGCGGGCTGTCCGCGCTGATCGGCGCGGCCGAGGTCGCGGCGATGCGGCAGGTGGTCAAGCGGATCATCGACGAGGCCGTGGAGCGGATCGTCGACGAGGTGCTCGCCAAGCTCACCGAGCCGGTCAACGCCAAACTGGAGGCGATGGTCGAGGACATGGTCCTCGACCTGGCCGAGGGCGCCTTCTCGATGCCGCCCGCGGACGGCGGCGACGGCCACGGCGGGCACGGCGGCAAGGGCGGGATGCAGCTCGCCTCGGCGGGCGGCGGGGACGGCGGGGGCGGTGGCCCGCAGAAGCGCACCCGCATCGACCACTTCGAGTTCGAGAGCGGCGCAGGGAAGGTGTCGGGGCACGGCGGCGAACTGCGCCTGGCCGCATCCTCGCCGCTGAGCCGGGCCCGCACCGCGTTCGGCCGCAGCAAGGGCCGCGACCCGTTCACGGAGGCCTTCGACAGCGTGCTGCACGGCGCGCTCAAGGGCACCGACAAGGCCATGGACAAGGTCGCCAAGCACATCGCGGAGACCGTCCCGGCCCGCGTGAAGGCCGCCTCCACGCTGCACAAGGGCAACGACCTGGACATCGGCGACCGGGCCAAGGGGGTCGACGTCGGCAAGCACGGCGACGGCCGGGACGGCGGCGACGGGGCCGGTCCGGGCACCCGGCCCAGGACCGGCGCGGACGCCCGCCGCGACCCGGACCTGCCCGAACGCTCCCGGCAGGCCCGCGCGCTGGCGGACCGGGAGACCTGCGGCGACCCCATCGACATGGCCACCGGCCAGATGGTCATGGCGCAGACCGACGTCGACCTGCCCGGCGTCCTGCCGCTCGCCCTGCGCCGCACCCACCTCACCGGCTACGCCCACGGCAACGCCTTCGGCCCGTCCTGGGCGTCCACGCTCGACGAGCGGCTGGAGAGGGACCCGAGGGCCGGCGGCGTGTGGTGGCGCCGCGAGGACGGCTCCAGCCTGTACTACCCGCGCACCCCGGACATCGTCGGCGACCGCGTCGACCCGGTGGCGGGCGAGCGCCTGCCGCTGACGTACGTCTCGCACGGCAGCTCGTACGTCCTCGTGGTGCAGGACCCGGCCACCGGCCTGACCCGCTCCTTCGAGCCGGCCGCGGCCGCCGAGGGCGTCTGGTGGCTGGCCCACGTCGAGGACCGCAACCGCAACCACCTCTCCTTCGAACGGGACGCGAACGGCCGCCCGACCGAGATCGCCCACTCCGGCGGCTACCGGCTCACACCGGTCTGCGACGCGGGCACCGGCCGGGTGACGTCCCTGCACGCCCTCACCGAGGACGGCCCGCTGCGGCTGCGCGCCTACCGCTACGACGAGAGCGGCGACCTGGTGGAGGTCGTCAACGCCGTCGACGCCGCCACCCGCTACACCTACGACGCCGCGCACCGCGTCACCGGCTGGCACGACAGCAACGGCACCACCTTCGCGTACACCTACGACGAGCACGGCCGGGTCACCGCCACCCGCGGCAGCGACGGCATCCTCGACTCCCGCATCTCCTACGCGGGGCCGGACCCCGACGGCACCACCACCGTCACCTACACCGACTCCCTCGGCCACGCCACCGTCTACCGCGCCAACCCGCTCGGCCAGGTCGTCGCCGTCACCGACCCGCTCGGCCACACGACCACCCAGACCTGGGACCTGCGCGACCGGCTGCTCAGCCGCACCGACCCGACCGGCCACCGCGTCGTGCACCGGTACGACGACGCCGGGCACCTCGTCGCCGTGGTGCGCCCCGACGGCACCGAGACCACCGCCGAGTACGGCGCCTTCCCCCAGCCGGTCGCCATCCGCACCCCCGACGGCAACGTCACCCGGTACACGTACGACAGCCGCGGCAACCGCACGTCCGTCACCACCCCCGCCGGCCACACCACCCGCTTCGGCTACGACGAGGCCGGCCGCCTCACCTCGGTCACCGACCCGCTCGGCAACGTCACCACGGTCCGCTGCAACCCGGCCGGCCTGCCCCAGGAGATCACCGACCCGCTCGGCGCGGTCACCCGCCAGACCCACGACGCCCTCGGCCGGCCCGTCACCCGCACCGACCCCACCGGCGCCACCACCCGGATGGAATGGACGCCCGAGAACCGGCTCGCCCGGCGCACCCTGCCCGACGGCACCCGGGAGTCCTGGACCTACGACGGCGAGGGCAACTGCACCACCCACACCGACCCGCTCGGCGGCGAGACCCGCTTCGAGTACACCCACTTCGACCTGCTCACCGCCCGCACCACGCCCGACGGCGTGCGCTACGAGTTCGCCCACGACACCGAGCTGCGCCTCACCGAGGTCACCAACCCGCAGGGCCTGACCTGGACCTACACCCATGACGCGGCGGGCCGGCTGACCGCCGAGACCGACTTCGACGACCGGACGCTGACCTACCGGCACGACGCCGCGGGCCGCCTCACCGCCCGCACCAACGCCCTCGGCGAGACCACCCTCTTCGAGCGCAACGCCCTCGGGCAGATCCTCCGCAAGGACGCCGCCGGGCGGATCACCACCTTCACCTACGACGTGCTCGGCCGGCTCGCCGGGGCCACCGGCCCGGACGGCAGCCGGGTGACCGTCGACCGCGACCGGTACGGCCTCGTCCGCTCCGAGACCGTCGACGGCCGCACCCTCACCTACGCCTACGACGAGCTGGGGCGCCGCAACGGGCGCACCACGCCCACCGGCGCGACGACCACCTGGTCGTACGACGCGGCGGGCCGCCGCACCAGCCTGCTGGCCTCCGGCCGCCCCGTCGACATCGCCTACGACGCCTCGGGCCGCGAACTCAGCCGGCGCGTCGGCGACTTCCTCACCCTGGAGAACGCCTACGACCCGCTGGGCCGGCTCGCCGCCCAGACGGCCACGGCCGCGGACGGGCGCACCCTCCAGCGCCGCGCCTACACCTACCGCGCCGACGGCCACCTCGCCGCCCTCGACGACCGGATCGACGGCCCGCGCGCCTTCGACCTCGACCCGGCCGGCCGCGTCACCGCCGTCCGCGCCGAGGGCTGGAGCGAGAGCTACGCCTACGACGAGGCCGGCAACCAGACGCGCGCCGACTGGCCCGCCGCCCACCCCGGCCAGGAGGCCACCGGTGAGCGCGCCTACGACGGCACCCGCATCACCCGCGCCGGGAACGTCCGCTACGAACACGACGCGCTGGGCCGCGTCACGCTGCGCCGGAAGACCCGGCTGTCCCGCAAGCCGGACACCTGGCGCTACGAGTGGGACACCGAGGACCGGCTCACCCGGGTGACCACGCCGGACGGCACCGTCTGGCGCTACACCTACGACCCCCTCGGCCGCCGCACCGCCAAGCTGCGCCTCGCAGCCGACGGCGAGACGGTCGTCGAGCGCGTCGACTTCACCTGGGACGGCACCAGGCTGTGCGAGCAGACCACCTGGTCAGCGGACCTGCCGAACCCGGTCACCCTCACCTGGGACCACCAGGGCCTGCACCCCGTCGCGCAGACCGAGCGGATCACCGCGGCGGACGCCCCGCAGGAGGAGATCGACTCCCGCTTCTTCGCGATCGTCACCGACCTCGTCGGCTCCCCCCGCGAACTGGTCGACGAGCACGGCGACGTCGCCTGGCGCACCCGCACCACCCTGTGGGGCACCACGACGTGGAACAAGGACGCCACCGCCTACACCCCGCTCCGCTTCCCCGGCCAGTACAGCGACCCCGAGACGGGCCTCCACTACAACTGCTACCGCCACTACGACCCCGAGACCGCCCGCTACCTCACCCCCGACCCCCTGGGCCTGGCACCCGCGCCGAACCCGGCTGCGTACGTGCACAACCCGCACACGTGGCTGGACCCGCTGGGGCTCGCCGCCTGCGAGAAGGACACCATCACGGTCTACCGCAAGCAGACCGACCACCCGCTGAGCCAGCGCGTCCACATCGGCGAGAACGGGGAGGTGAGCATCACCGGCAAGGGCAAGCTCTACCTGAACATGAGCGACGACATAAGCCACACGATCGAATTCCGGGGCGACAGCGGGCAGATCGTGTCGTTCGACGTGCCCAGGGAATACCGGGACGCGATCCGGGATGCCGCGCTGCCCCAGAACAAGGACGACCATCCCGACGGTGACGCCTTCACCCGGCAGGAATGGAAGCAGCTCCTCCAGGAATACCCGGAGATCTCGGACCCGACCAAGGGACCGGACCTCTACGGAATTCCCGCGAAGCTCCTCGACGGACTCCGGGGAGCGGTCATCCCCAACTCCGGGCACGTGGTACGGGAAGGATAGGATCGGCCAATGATCCACAGCGAGGAGAGCGTCGCCGCCGAACTGGATCGCGTGGCGCAGCGCCCGCCGGCCGGCACGGCACCGCCGGTGCTGGCCGCGTTCACCGCCGAGGTCGCCGCCGGCTCCGCCGAGGAGTACGCCCAGCGGGTACGGCACGTGCTGACGGCCGCGCTGCGGCTGGCCCGCACCGCGGAGTTCGACGACACGGACCTGCCCGTGGACGACTTCCCTGACTGGTTCACGGCCGTGTGCGCGCGGGACGGCGAGGCCACGGAGACATTCGCCGGGGACGGCCGCACGGCGTACCGGAACGCGAGCGGCGGAAATACCTGGTCCTTGCAGAACTGGATCTACCGATTCGACCCGGACGACGATTCCCGCGGCTGGGAACTCTGGGACGTCGTCCCGGTCGGCCCGTCCCGGGTCCGGGTCTGGGTCGACAGCTGGGGCGAGTCCTTCTTCGGGTCCCTGGAATTGCTGTGGCTGCTGTACACGGCCGGTGCCGCGCACGTCGAGGGGCCGGAGGTCCACCGGGCGAGCGCCTGGGTGTCCGAGGTGCACGGCCGGTGACGGAGACGGAGCACGTGCGCCTGGTGCGCGCGGCCTACACGGACTCCGTGATCACGGTCTACCAGGCGTACCCGCCGGAGATCGCCGGACCGGCGCTGCGCGCGGGCACGTTCGTGGCACCGTTCAGGCGCGAGCGGATGACGTGGATCAAGCCGTCGTTCCTGTGGATGATGTACCGCTGCGGCTGGGCCCAGAAGCCCGGTCAGGAGCGCGTCCTGCGCATCGACATCGACCGCGCGGGCTTCGAGTGGGCGCTCGCGCACTCGGCCCTCAGCCACTTCCAGTCCGGTGTGCACACCGACCGGGACGAGTGGCGGGCCCAGGTCGCGGAGTGCCCCGTGCGCGTGCAGTGGGACCCGGACCGGTCGGTCCGTCTGGAACCGCAGCCCTGGCGGGCGATCCAGGTGGGCCTGTCCGGTGAGGCCGTGACCCGCTACGTCGACGACTGGATCACCGGCCTGACGGACGTCACGGACCTGGCCCGCTCCGTGCACTCGGCGGTCCTGGCCGGGAAGATCGAGGACGCGCTGGCCCTCCTCCCCGCCGAACGCCCCTACCCGCTCCCCGAGCCGCTGCGCCGCCGGCTGGGCGCGGACGGCTGACGAGGTGGCGTCCAGCCACACGTACCGCGTGCGCCTCGGTCCCTGGGGGCTCGTCGCCCGCATCGGTCTCGACGTCGGGCAGGCGGAGGCACCGCCGCCCGACGCGCGCGTGACCGGCGACCCGCCGGTCTGGTGGGTGCCGCCGCCGGGGATCGTCCCGGCGGACGAGGAGTGGATGCGGTTCGGCCTCGGCCTGGTCGCCGGCCGGCTGGACGCCCTCCGGTCCGGGGCCGGTGTCGTCGTCGTACGGGTGCTGGACTGGGAGGTGCCGATGCTGACGGACCACCAGGAGGAGGTGGCCGCCGCGGCCGTGATCGAGTGCCTGCGGCGGCACCACGGCATCGACGGCGTCGGCATCGGCGTCACCTTCGACCGGGAGCGCAACCGCTACGAGTTCACCTGGGACGCGTCGTCGCGGCCGGTGGGTCGTGGCGGTGCGTCCGGTGGCGCCTGACGGGGGTGGGTGGGGCGGTCCGGTGCCCGGTGAACGGCCGGGTGCCGGACCGCCCCTCTTGCCGGCCTACGGCGTGGCCAGGGGCCTCGCCCAGGTGGACAGGTCGTCCACGGAGTCGCCGCTCACGCTCGCCGAGTACGTGTGCGAACCGGCCCGGACGTCGAGGACGAGCTGCCTGGACAGCAGCGCCCGGCGCCGCGTCACCCGGGCGTCACCGGTGAACGCCTTGCGCACCAGCTCCGCCACGTCCTCCGTGCGCACGTCCTCGAACGTGAACTCGTCCAGCATGAGCCGTGCGCTCCCGGGGTGGTTGCGGGCGCCCATGACGAGGACGTACACGTCGTGACCGCGGACGTCACCGTCCCAGTCCGCCACCCAGGCGTCCCCTTCCCACCGCTCGCGCGGCGCGGGGTCCGCCACGTCCAGCGACCGGAGCGCCGCCTCCAGTTCCGCCGACGCGGGCGGCCGGGGAGCAGTCTCCGCCATGTCTACAACCACCTTCCGACTCGCAGGTCCCAGTGTCTCCCCCTGCCGAACTTGACGCGGAACACGGTCCTGGCCTTCTTGATGCCGAGGGTTTTCTTGAACCCGACGGCACTCCAGCCCATCCCCCAGTTGCGCCGGTTCAGGTAGCCCTGCCGGCCGCGGTGCTTGTCACCGAAGAACCTGCTGCGCTCGCCGAAGTACCGGTTGTTGTTCCAGCGGGCGCCGCGGGCGCGGTACTGGTAGACCGCCTTCACGTATTTCTTCTTCTTCTTGTACGCCTTGTAGGCGCGGTAGCCGGTCCTCGCGGCCCGGTACACCTTGCGGCAGTGCTTGTAGCAGGTCCACGCCGCTCGTACGCCCCAGACCACCAGGGGCACCCACCGGCCGCTGAGGTCGAACTTGTTGACCGGGTCGGCGTAGGTGTACTCGTACGCGTTGGCGCTGCCCCCGTAGACCGGGTCCAGGGACAGGAACCGGCCGGTGGCGGGGTTGTAGAGCCGGACGCCCATGAGGGTCAGGCCGGTGAGCGTCTCGGTGGAGCGCTGCTTGGCGCCGAGCCAGTTGTAGCGGGTGGCGTGCTGGCCGGGACGCGGATTGCCGTACTCGTCGGCGTCCAGCGCCGTGGGTGCCTGGGCGGGGTCCAGCGGAAGCTGGAGCGCCACGTCACCGTGGACGGTGGTGAGCTGGAGGACGGTGTCGCCGGTCTTGCCGGTGGTGGCGGCGAGGTCCCCGGAGACCGAGTCGACGTTGCGCGTCAGGGCTCCGGTGGCGGTGTCCTCGACGATCCAGCGGGGGTTGTCGCTGTCGCCGTCGTAGTGGTTGAGCTTGGACTGCGCCGGCGTCCAGCTCGTGCCGCTGCCGGTCTCCACCGTCCAGGAGCGGAAGCGCAGGGCCGGGTCGAGCTGCCAGGTCTGGCGCTTGCCGTCCGCGGTCTGCCGGTGGACCAGGTCGTTGGCGTAGTACTCCAGTGTGCTGCCCGGCAGCGCGGTGGTGCGGCCGAAGGCGTCGTAGACGTAGCCCGTGTCGACGAGCCGGTCGGCGCTGTCGTAGGTGTGGGTGGTGGTGGTCGCTCCCGTGGAGGTGCAGGCGGCGCCGGGCGCGGCGGTCGCGGTGGACAGGGCGGTGCGGTTGCTGCGCTGGTCGAAGGTGTAGCTGCGCCGGGTGCAGACCTCGCCGACGGTGTCGTCGACGTCGGTCAGCCGTCCGGCCCGGTCGTAGGTGTACTTCTGCGCCGACCAGCCCTGGTGGCGGGTGACCTGGCCGTGGACGGACTCGGCGACCGTGTCGGTGAAGACGCTGACGCCGTCGCTGTCGCGGGTGTAGGCGCGCGAGACCGGGGCGCCCGTCGTGTCCTCGGTGACGGTCAGGGTGTAGCCGCCGGGCAGCTTCTCGGTGGCGACCGAGCCGTCCGCGTCGTACGTGGCGGAGAAGGCGCCCGCGACGGAGTCGGTGATCCGGGTCGCCAGGCCGCGGGGCTCGGCGGTGTGGTCGTAGGTGTAGGTGACGGTGGAGGGTGCGGTGTCGGTGACCTTGACCGGGCGGTCGAGCAGGTCGTACTCCGTGGTGGTCCGGCCGCCGTCGGCGTCCGTGTAGGAGATGAGCCGGCCCAGCTTGTCGTAGACCTTGGTGATCGTGCCGGCCGTCGGGGAGGTGATCCTGGTGACGTCGCCGGTGACCGGGTCGTACTCGGTGGTCGTCACGGGGACGGGCTGACCGGCGTCGCTGGTGACCGTGACGGTGGTGGGGCGGCCGGCGCCGTCGTACTGGGTGGTGACGGTACGGGTCTTGCCGTTGGCGGTCTCGACGGTCTTCGTCGTCTCGCCGTAGTAGCCGTACTCGGTGGTGGTGCCGGGCAGCGCGGCCGGGTTGCCGCCGCCTCCCGTGATGGCGCCCGCCGGGCCGGTCCAGCAGGGCAGGTCGGCCCACTCCGGGCGGCCCTTGCACGGGCCGGTGCCGTCGGCGGACCAGTACGTGGTGATCCGGGTGGCCGCGTCCGTGCCGGTGGCGCCGGGCAGGGTCTGGGAGACCACCCGGCCCTGGGCGTCGTAGCTGCTGGAACTGGTCAGGTTCAGCCCGCCGGAGTCCTGGATCGTGAGGGTGGGCAGGCCCTTGGCCCAGTCGTACTGGGTCTCCGTGACCCGCTTGTCGCCCATGACCGAGTGGTAGTCACGGACCCGGGCACCCGTGATCTCCAGGGTGACCTGGTCCTTGACGGTGGCGGTGCCGTCGGTGGGTCGGCCCTCGTCGTACTCCTTGACCGTCCACGACCGGGCCGGCACCGATGTGCCCGCCTGGACCAGGACCGTGGTGCCGTCCTTGAGGTCCTCGGCCAGGTCCACCCGGCGCAGCGGTCCGAACTCCTCCTGTTCGCGGACGCCGCCGTCGTCGTAGAGCGTGGTGGTCGACAGCAGGTGGGCGCGCTCGGCCGGGGAGCGGGAGACGATGCCCAGGTCCGTCAGGGTGTCGCGGTGCGCGTCCGAGCCGCCGAGGGCCAGCTCACGGTTGGCGGCGGTGAGTTCCCGGACGACGTTGCCGAAGCGGTCGTGCTCGGTGGTGCTGATGTGCCCGCCCGGCTCGGCGGTGTTGACCTCGCGGCCGGAGGCGTTCAGGTAGTGCACGGTGGCCCGGGTGTAGTCGGACCGTGTCAGGGCCGCGCCGTCGTGGGAGGACGGCACCGAGTCCGCGGGGAGGACGGCGGTCGCGTCCGAGGGGGTGTCGAGCTGGCCCCAGCCGGCCGTGGCCGCGGCGCCCATGGCGTACGGCGCCCGGTCGCCGGTCAGCGGCACGCCGTAGACCAGGCTGGTGGTCGCGGTGGACTCGACGGTGTCGGCCGTGCCCTGCCGGAGGGCGGGCCGGGAGACCTTGAGCAGCATGCCCGCTCCCGGGGCCGGGCCGGTGCCGGGGTTGCCGTAGGTGAAGGTGTACGGCAGCTCTCCGGCCTCCTCCAGCCAGGTGACGCGGCCTTCGTGGTAGGCGTACTGCGTCTCGGACTGCTGCCCGATCCGCGGGTCCCAGAACTGGCGGAGCCGGCCCTGCGCGTCGTAGCGGTAGGCGGCGACGGCGGTCGGGGTGGCGGCGCTCGCCCCGGGCTCGGTCGCCCACAGCCGGATCTGCTTCACCTGCCCGGCGACATCGCCGAACTGGGCGTCGGTCTCGGTGCCGGTGGCCGTGGTGGCCGTGGCGTAGACGAACTCCAGGACCCGGCAGCCCTTGGTGGACGGGTCGGCCTCACAGGCGGCCGCGGTGACCGCCGAGGTCGGGGCGATGATCCGCTTGGGGCGGGCGAGGGTCCTGCCGTCCACGGTCACCGTCTCCGAGACGGTCCTCGTCGTGGTGTTGGCCAGGCCGTCCTGGAGGGTGCTGGAGACCTGCCAGGTGGTCGCGTTCGCGGCGGGCTTGGTGAAGGTGGTGACGACACCGTCGGGGTCGGACAGGGTGAAGGAGCCCGTCGTGCTGCCCTTCAGGGTCAGGTCCTCGGCGCCCGGCTCGCCCACCCAGGCGGTCTTCGCGGCGTTGGCCGTGAAGTGGATCGCGTCGCCTTCCTCCATCACCACGTCGACGGCGGTGTCGGAGACCTTGCGGATGTGGTTGTAGTCGCTCTCGGTGTCCTCGGCGACCGTTCCGGCCACCCACTCCTTGCCGAAGATCGCGGCTTGCCCCTCCTGCCGGGCGCCCTGGTCCGGGCTGCGGGAGGAGGCGGTACGGGTGACCGTCATGCCGAAGAGCGACACGTCGTCCTCGGACAGGGTGTAGTCACCGGTGAGCAGGTTCACCGAGCCGGGCCCGACCTCGGTGCCGGCGGCTCCGTCGGCGTTGCGGTCCACGACGACACTGAGCGGCGGGGTGCTGCCGGCGGCCGCGTTCGGCCCGGTGAAGTCCGCCTTGATCTGGACCGTGCCGTCGGGGTCGACGGTCTGGGTGGCGTTCCACACGAGCGGCGCGTTCTTCCCGCCGGCCAGCGGTACCGGCCACGCGGTGAGCGGTACACCGCCCGAGGTGACGTCACCGGCGGGGATCCTCGTCCAGCCGTCGGCCTCGGAGCGGCGCCAGGAGAAGGACACACTGTCGTACCTGCCGGCGTCCGCCTCCGCGACCAGCGGCAGCCGGCGCGCGGTGCGCTCGCCCCCGGACGGCTGGAGGAAGCCGCCGGAACCGGCGTGGAACGTGTACTCCAGCGCCTCCGACTTGTTGTCCGCCTTGTCCACCGAGCGCACCTGAAGGGTGTGGGTGCCGTTCCTCGGCGGGGTGACGCTGATGTTCTGCGGGGTGCTCGCGCCGCCCGTGGTGACCTTCGTCCATGTCACGCCGTCCAGCGACCACTCCAGCCAGTTGTGGTCCGCGGCGGGCGGTGTGACGGTGAAGACGCCGGGCTGGCCCTCGCCCTTGACCCACTGGCCCGACGGGTAGTCCGTGGACGTGATCTTCGTCGGCGCGGAGGGCGCCGAGGTGTCCACGGTGAAGGTCCGCCAGGCCGACCAGCCGGTGTTGTAGTGCGTGCCGTCGTACGGCGAGGTACGGAACTTGTACGTCCTGCCGTTGCTGAGCACACCCGCCGGCACGGTCACCGAGGCGGCCGAGCCGGACGCCACGTACGGGGAGACGATGACGTTGCCGACCTGCGTGTTGGTGGCGCTGTCGTAGATCTGGAAGGTGCCGTTGACCTTGTCGCCGTCGGCGTCGACGAACGTGTCCCGCAGGGTGGGGGTGGTGGTGTTCACCTGGTAGGCGCCGCCGTAGGAGAAGAACGGCGGACCGGCCTCCTGCCGGGTGCCCGTCTTGGGACGGAAGTTGTAGTTCACCACCAGCTTCGGCGGGTTGGCCGCCGCGTTCGCCGAGTTGACGCGCTTCCACTGGGCGACGACCGACTCGTCCGAGGCGCGCAGGCCCATGTGGCCGCGGGTGGCCTTGGCCGACGCCCACTCCTGGGCGAGGGTGGTGACGTCGGCGTTGATCCAGCCGTCGGGCTGGGTGGCGCAGCCGGCGTTGCCGCGGGTCTCGGTGGACGTCGCCTTCTTCGCCGTCATCGCCGGCCGGTTCGTCCACCGGCTGGAGGTGGACGCCGCGCCGGAGGCCCAGACCTCCCAGGGGTGGAGCTTGCAGTCGGTGTTGCCCGAGTGGAAGTTCCACAGGCTGAGCTTGGCGCTGGAGACCAGTGCGTCCTGGATCGGGGTGGTGTTCCAGGTGATGAAGGACTGGGCGGTGCGCGGGGTGCCGTCGGCGTTCTTGGTGCCCGGGTTGCCGAAGTCGAGTTCGACGTCCCCGGACCAGTCGACGGTCTCGCCCTGCTGCACGTAGGTGTCGAAGACGCTGGACAGGGACGACGTGGACGGGTCGACGGTCACCGGGTACTTGGTGTCCGGGTCGGCGAGGAACTCCGGGTCGGGACTGACGACCAGATCGACGCCGTCCTTCGTCCGGACGACCCTCATGTCGACCCTGGCCCGGTTGACGTGCTCGCCGGAGCGTTCGTCGACCGTGGAGTCCCACATGACCGGTGCGGGCATCACGGCCCGCTTCCTGTTCTTCCGGTCGGTGAAGAGGACACTGCCGTCCCCGAGCTGCTTCGCCTTCAGCCCCTTGGCCTTCAGCGGCAGCGTGTAGGTGTAGTCGGCGGTCGTCGGCCGCCGCTTGATCTCGACGTACTGCTCGAAGCCGGTGCGGGTGGCCTCCACGATGACGTCGGCGCCGGGCACCGCGTCGGCGTACTCCGCGCGGGGGCCCTTCAGCGTCGGCTTCGGCAGGCCGCCCTTCCACTGGAGGGTGATGCGCTGGTCGCCCTCGCCCAGGGTCACGAGGTCGACGGCCGCGGTCCGCTGAGCCGCCTTCAGCGACGCGGCGGGCCTGCCGGTCCGGCCCGCGAGCCTGAGCCGGCCGGGGTGGGCCACGGGTGCGACCCCGTCGCCCGACTCGCGCAGGTCCACATCGACGTCGGTCCAGTCGCCGTCGCGCTGGAAACGGACCGGACCGGCGGACAGTTCGGTCGTCAGACTGCCGTCCTGGTTCACCCAGGTCGTCGAGGTCTCCGTGCGCTCGGACAGGGCCTCCACCCGGTGACCCGACAGCCTGGCGGCCACCTTGGCCGACGGGATGTCGGCCGCCGTGGTCACGGAGCCGGCCTTCGGCTCCTGGGCCGGGGTCTCGGGCGGCGCGGCCGCGGCCACGCCCTCCATGAGGGAGACCGACATGATGACGGCGAGCCCGCCGGCGATCCAGCGCAGGCTTCTGCTGCGCTCGCCCCAGATCCATCCCCGCTCCTCGGGGGACGGAAGAGTGTCTACAGATCTCACGAATCGCTACCTTCACGACACGGTAAGGAGTGTGATCATTCGGAGAAGGTAGTGAAGGACGCAAGATCGCGAAGGCGTTCGATGAGGGGCAAACCGGCCCCGCGGGACCACGACGCGTAAGTGATCTCCATCACGGGAACCGCGTCGCGGCCGCCGCGGATCCGGCGGGGCGGCCGGGGGCCGGAGCGCCCGCCGTCCGCCCCGCCCCGTGTCCCCGTCAGGCCAGGCGGATCACGTTCCAGGACAGCGGTTCCAGCACGGCGTCCAGACGGCCGTCCGTGAGGGCCGTGCCCTCGACGGGGTGCGGGGTGACCCGGGCGGGGGCGTCGAGGGTGTTGCGGGCGTCGGGGTCGTCGTCCGCGAGGGCGCTGTGCTCGACGACCCGGGTCAGGCCGAGGCCGTTCAGGGCCACCTCCAGCGGGAGCGCGTCCGTGCGGCCGCGGTTGACGGCGAACACGGTGACCGAGCCGTCCCCGGCGCGTACGGCGGTGGCGTGTAGGAGGTCGGTCTCGCCGTACTTCGCCGTCCGGTACGTCGGGGAGTCGACGCGGACGTCCAGCACCTCGCCGCGGCCGTACGCCGACGCCTGCGCGAAGGGGAAGAACGTCGTCTGGCGCCAGGCCGGGCCGCCGGGCTCGGTCATGATCGGGGCGATGACGTTGACCAGCTGGGCGAGGCAGGCGACGGTCACGCGGTCGGCGTGCCGGAGCAGCGCGATGAGGAGGGAGCCGAAGACGACGGCGTCGGTGACGCTGTAGCTGTCCTCCAGCAGGCGCGGGGCCTCCGGCCAGTCGTGCCGCCCGAAG
Organism: Streptomyces glaucescens; assembly: GCF_000761215.1. Lineage (GTDB taxonomy): Bacteria > Actinomycetota > Actinomycetes > Streptomycetales > Streptomycetaceae > Streptomyces > Streptomyces glaucescens_B. Next base: position 2,548,472 of record NZ_CP009438.1, read on the forward strand.
GTCCTGGCGCGCTCCTCCCAGCGGGAGAGGTACCACACGTTCCACTCGTCGAAGGAGAGGTTGATCTTCTTCTTCGACTTCAGGCGGGCGCCGACGTGGTCGCAGGTGGCGATGACGTTCTCGATGAAGGACTCCATGTCCACGGCCGACGCCAGGAAGGAGTCCACGTCGCCGTCGACCGGCTCGTAGTAGGCGTGCAGCGAGATGTAGTCGACCAGGTCGTAGGTCTCCGCCAGGACCGTCGCCTCCCACTCGGCGAACGTCGGCATCGACTGGCCCGACGAGCCGCACGCGACCAGCTCGACCGCCGGGTCGGCCTGGCGCATCGCGCGGGCCGTCTCCGCGGCGATCCGGCCGTACTCCCGGGCCGTCTTGTGGCCGGTCTGCCAGGGGCCGTCCATCTCGTTGCCCAGGCACCACAGGCGGATGCCGAAGGGCTCCTTGTCGCCGTGCGCGACCCGCAGGTCGGACAGGGCGGTGCCGGCGGGGTGGTTGGCGTACTCCTGGAGCTCCAGGGCCTCCGCGACGCCGCGCGTGCCCAGGTTGACGGCCATCATCGGCTCCGCCTGCGGGCCGATCTTCCGCAGGAAGGCGATGTACTCGGAGAGGCCGAAGCGGTTGGTCTCCGTCGAGTGCCAGGCCAGGTCGAGGCGGCGCGGGCGGTCCTCGGCCGGGCCGACCGAGTCCTCCCACTTGTAGCCGGAGACGAAGTTGCCGCCGGGGTAGCGGATGGCCGTCACGCCGAGCTCGCGGACCAGGTCCAGGACGTCCTGGCGCAGGCCGGCCTCGTCGGCGGTGGGGTGGTCCGGCTCGTAGATGCCGGTGTAGACGCAGCGGCCGAGGTGCTCGACGAAGCTGCCGAAGAGGCGGGGGCTGACCTCGCCGACGGTGAAGGCGGGGTCGAGGGTGAAGCGGGCGGTGCGCATGGTGTCCTTCCGGTGTTGGTGTCGTCCGCGGGTCGTGTGTGGCCGGTCGCGCCCGCGCGGCGGAGCCCGCACGGGGACGCCGGCCGGCGTCCCTGGCCGGCCTCGGGCCGGCCGTCCTTCGTCCGGGTGAGCCGGTTCAGGGCCGGCTCGGGCGTGCCGTCGTCCTCGGCGTCGTCGTGGTCGTACTCCGGCCGGTCCTCGCCCTTGCCCTTGTCCAGGAAGACGGACTGGCCGTCGCGTCGGCGGTGAGGGTGCTGCGCGCGGTCACGGTCACTGTCCCGCCAGTCCCGTGTGGGCGACGCCCGCCACGATCTGCCGCTGGAAGAAGACGAAGACGACGATGAGGGGCAGGCCCGCCAGCAATCCGCCGGCCATGAGCTGGGCCCACTGGATGCCGTAGGAGTTCATGACGGTCGCGATGCCGTTCGGCATGGTCATCAGGTCGGGGTTGCTGGTGACCATGTACGGCCACAGGAAGTTGTTCCACGACGCGATGAAGGTGAAGATGCCGACCGCGGCGAGGGAGGGGCGGGCGAGCGGGACGACGACGGTGAGGAAGACCCGCCAGCGGCCCGCGCCGTCGATGAAGGCGGCCTCCTCCAGCTCGCGCGGGACGCCCTGGAAGAACTTGTAGAGGATGTAGACCATCGCGGCGGGCGCGCACTGCGGCAGGATCATGCCCCAGTAGGTGTCGACCATCCCCATCTGCTGGACGGTGGTGAACAGCGGCACCCCGAGGACGGCCGGCGAGACCATCAGGCCCGCCATGACGACGCCCATCAGGACGCCCTTGCCCCGGAACTCGGTGCGGGCGAAGCCGTATCCGGCGAGCGCGGCGACGACCAGCACGACGGTCGTCACGCAGACGGAGACGACCAGCGAGTTCACGAACCAGTCGGTGATGTTGCCGTTCTCGATGATCGCCGACCACGCCTGGCCCGTCCACTCCTCCGGCAGCCAGCGCGGCGGCACCTCGACGGCCTCGGTCTCCGGCTTCAGCGAGGTGAACAGGGCCCAGGCGAGCGGGGAGAGGAACACCACGGAGACGGCGGCGCCGAGCAGGGTGAGGACGATCTGGCCGGGGGTCCAGGCCCGGCGCGGCTTGGCCGGGATCCGTGCGGCGCCGCTCATCGGCCGCCCTCCTCACGGTTGCGCAGCAGCCACATCCGCGCGAGGGCGACGGCCGCGATGATCAGGAAGAAGATGATGGAGACGGCGGAGGCGTAGCCCACGCGGTAGCCGGTGAAGCCCTCTTCGAGGGTGTACTGCACGAAGGTCCTGGTGGAGCCCTCGGGGCCGGGCCCGAAGTCCTGCATCACGACGGCCTGGTCGAAGACCTGGAGCGAGGCGAGGATCTGGAGGGCGACGACGAGGCCGGTGATGTTGCGCAGCATCGGCAGGGTGATGTGCGCCATGCGGTGCCAGGCGTTCGCGCCGTCCAGTGTGGCCGCCTCGTAGAGGTGGCCGGGGATGCCCTGGAGGGCGGCGAGGTAGAGCAGGAAGCTGAAGCCGACCGTCCACCACAGGGTGGTGACGACGACGGCGAGCATGGCGTACGTCTTGTCGGTGAGCCACGGGGTGTCGGTGCCGAAGACGTGGTTGATCATCCCGGTGCCGGGGTTGAACAGCCACTGCCACAGGTTCGCGGCGACGGTGGAGGGCAGCAGGAACGGGGCGAAGAAGCACAGCCGCCACAGCCACTTCCCGCGCTCGATGTGGTGGGCGAGCATCGCGAGGAGGAAGGCGAGGACGGTGATGCAGGGCACGGCCAGGAGCGTGAAGTACGCGCTGTGGCCGAGTGCTTCCCACATCAGGTCGTCCCGGAGGGCCTCGCGGTAGTTGCCGAGGCCGACGAAGCTCGCGCCCTCACCGGAGATGTTGGCGTCCGTGAAGCTGAGCCAGAGGCCGCGCAGCAGCGGCCAGACCACGAACAGCGCGAAGAGGACGAGGAACGGCGCGACGAACCAGCCGCCGTGCTGGAGGCCCTGCTTGCGGCGGACGGTGGCGCTCGCCGCGGTGGTCCTCGCGCGGGCGGGGGCGATGACGGTCCCGGCACTGGTCGTCGTCATGCGGCCGCACCTCCCTGCGCGGCGGTCTTCCCGTCCATGGGGTTCTTCATGGCGAGGAGGCCGGCGAGCGTGCTCCGCATCCGGCGGGCGGCGGCGTCCGGCTTGGCGGAGCCCATCGTCGAGGAGACGACGACCGGGCCGATGCGCTGGGCGAGGATGCCGGTGGAGCCGGCGAACCACGCCTTCGGCTCGGTGGCCTGGTGGTCCATGGCGGACACGTACTCGCTCTGCGGGTCCAGCTTCCGGTAGCCGGGGGTGGCCAGGACGGGGGTGTAGGCGGGGATGTGACCGCCGGCCGCCCAGGCCCGGGCGTTCCTGACGATGTAGGCGGCGAGCCGGTGGGCGCCCTCGTTGGCGGCGCCGCCCCGGCCGGACCGGTGCGGCAGCACGAAGGCGTGCGACTCGGCGTGGGTGGCCGGCCGGCCGAAGACGGGGGGCAGCGGGGTGGCGCCGTAGTCGACCTTCGCGGTGTCGAAGACCGGCACCGACCAGTTGCCCTCCCAGGCGAAGGGGGAGCCGTTGAGGAACTGCTCCGCGCCCGCGCCGCCGCCGAAGCCGGGGTCGGCGTACCCGTCGGTGACGTGCCGGCGCAGGAACTCCAGCACCTGGGTGGCCTTGTCGGTGTCGAAGGTGACCTCGGTGCGGGCCTCGTCGAACCAGGTGCCGCCGAGCTGGGTGTAGAACGCGACGAAGAACCACCACTGGAAGTTCTGGTCGTTGAGCCACAGGCCGATGGTCTGCAGGCCCTTCCTGGTGGCCGCCCTGGCCTCCTTCAGCATGGCGAACCACTCGTCGGCGGACGCCGGGGGGACCATCCGCCCGTCGGCGCCGAGCAGGCCGGCCTTGCGCAGGACGTCCTTGCGGTAGAAGCAGAGCTGCACGTGGATGTCGAGCGGGAGGGCGTAGAGCTTGCCGTCGATGACGGCGCGCCGCCACAGCTCGGGGTTGAAGTCCGCCTCGCGCACACCGTACTCGGCGAGCAGGCCGGTGTCCCAGGGGTCCAGGAGACGGCCGGGCGAGAAGCCGGTGACCCGGCCCAGGTGCATGACGCCGAGGTCCGGGGCGCGGTTGCCGGCCGCCGCCATGGCGAGCTTGGTGTAGAAGGGATTGCCCCACTGGAGGGTGGAGTCCTTCACCGCGACGTCCGGATGCTCCGCGCGGAAGGCGTCCAGCATCGCGACCATGTTGTAGCCGTCGCCACCGCTGAAGAGGTTCCAGTACGTCACCCGCGTGCGGGCGCCGGAGGCGAGTGCGTCGGCCCCGGTGCCGAGGGCGGCGAAGCCGAAGCTTCCCGCGACCGTCAGTCCGCCGAGGCCGGCCAGCATGTGCCTGCGGTTCAGGCCAGGTCGTCCCATTCCCTGCCCTTACTGTTCGAGTTCTCTAGCGTTCGATATGTCGAATGACGCTCGTAACTTCGAACGGACCGTAAGGTGGGAGCGCATGCGCGTCAATGGGTTGAACAGCAACTCGCGAAAACGGCGCAGGCGCGCGCCGGACGGCCCGCGACACCGCGGTCCGGACGATTCCCCGGGGCAGAGGAAGTCACCGGCCGGTGCGGGGACTCGCGTGACCCGGCCGGTAGGCCGCCGCCCCGCCCCCGGCCCGCCCCCGGCAGCGGGAGCGGCACTGCACCGGCCCGCTCCACGGCGGCGTACGGCGGCGGGACTACGCCGCCGCCCTCGTCGCCCCCGCCGCCCTCGGCCCGCTCGCCGGCCGGGTGAAGGCCCTCGCCGCCGCGGTGGCGATCCTGGACGCGGCGGAGAGCAGGGCCCGGCGCGCCCGTGCGAGCCGCGTGGACCCGGCGGGACTCCCGGGTCCGGTCACGGCGGTGTCCGGCGCCCCGGGGCGGCAGGGCGCGGCCGGCCGCGTACGCACCCGGGCCGGCGCCCCCGCGGACGGCACCCGCGCCCCCGGCCGGCCGCCCGGCCGGGAGAGGGGCCGCACCGCGGCGGCCCGCCCGCGCGGTCCACCGGTGCGGCACACGGCGGTACGGCCCGCGCGGGCCGCGGGACGGTGGGCGCACGTCGACGGGCGGGCACGGGGCGCAGGCGCGGGGACGGACCGGGAGCCGGCCGGGTGCCGCTCCCCCGGCGAGGGTGCGGACGAGGACGTGCCCGAGGGCTTGCGCGAGGGCGCGGGCGAAGGTGCCGGCGAGGGCGTGCGCGGGGCGCCGCTTCCGGTTTTCGGCCATTGTTGTCCGGGCCGGTGACCGTCTTCGTCCGTAACACCCTCATTCCTCCCGGCCCGCTTTGCCCACCCGGCTGACGGGAGGTGGCTGAAGCGAGGCCGGTCTTGGCATATTGCTGCATCGAACACCCGCGCAGCCACGGGGAGAACCGTGCGAACGAACAGGGAGATGCGTCGTCTCGCCGACGCCCTCATCGACTCCATACGGGTGCCGGTTCCCGCGGATCCCGAGGTCATGTTCCAGGCCGTCGTCGAGGCGGCCACACGGTGGCGCGGACGGGAGATCGTGGTCCACCGGGAGGTCTTCCCGCCGTACACCGCCAGCGGCCTCTGGCTGGAAGGGGAGACCCACGACGACGTGGTCGTGGACAAGCGTGCCGCCGTATGGCATCAGATCGTGATCTTCTGCCACGAGCTGTGGCACATGCACCAGCGGCAGTCGGCGGCCGGTCCGGACGGCCCGCGCGCCGCCGCCGCCCGCACCGACTTCACCCTCGCCGACGAGCAGGAGGCCGACCGCTTCGGCATGCTCATGGGCCGCCGGCTGCGCACCTGGCTGGAGGCTCCCGCGGACTCCGTGTACGCGGACCGCGGCGACGGCACCCAGGACCTCGCCGGCCGCATCGGGGCCGCTCTCAACTACCGCGGGACCCGACGATGAACGCGCTGACCAACTACCTGAGCGCCGGCCTCCTCTGGCTCGGCCTGCTGCTGAAGTCCCCGGACCTGCTGCGCCACCGGCACGACCCCTACCTGCGCTCGATCTGCGCCGTGCTGGCCCTGGCCGGCCTGTGCTTCCTGCTCGGCGCCCCGCCCACCGTCGGCGCCGTCAACCGGCTCAGCGGCGTCCCCAACCTGGCGGCGCCGGTGACGTACGTCGCGATCACCGCCTACAGCGCCGCCTCCCAGGTGCTGGTCGTCCGCTGGCGCGGCGGGCCGGGGATGCGGCGCACGGCCCGGCGCTGGGTCCTCGCGTACACGGCCGTCGTCACCGGCATCGTGGTCACGTTCCTCCTCGGCGAGGCACCCGTGGAACGCCGCACCGACCTGGACACGTACTACGCGAGCACGCCGTACATCCGCGAGATGATCCTGCTCTACCTGCTGGGCCACCTCACCGCGTCCGCCGTCACCACGGTCTCCGCCCTGCGCTGGGCCCGCCGGGTGCGCGGCTGGCTGCGGGCGGGCCTCGCCACCCTCGGACTCGGCACCCTGTGCGGCGCCGGATACAGCGTCAGCAAGCTGGCCGCCGTGGCCGCCCACTGGGCCGGCCGCGACTGGTCGGCGCTGGACCGCAACGTCTCCCCGGCGGCCGCCGGCCTGGGCGCCGTCGTGACCGTCACCGGCATCCTGGTCCCGCTCGCCGGTCCCCGGCTGACCGCCTGGCGCCGGACCCGGCGGACCTACGCCCGCCTCGAACCCCTCGAACGCGAACTGGACGACCTCCTCACCCGTCACGCCCTGCGCCTGCCCCGCCCCCGCTGGGCCTCCCCCGCCACCCGGCTGGTGTGGCGGCAGACGAGCATCCACAACGCCCTCGGCCACCTGGACGCGTACATGGACTGCGCCCTGTACGACCGGACCCTGCGGGCCGTGCTGCGCGCGACGGACGACCCCCGGCGGGCCTCCGCCGTGGCCTGGGCGACGGTCATCACGGCGGCCGTACGGGAGGCCGCCGACGCGGCCGGCACCCGGCCCCCCTGCCCGCCCGGCCTCTTCCCCGACCGGGCCCCGGAACCGGCCGCGCTGGTGGACATCGCCGACGCCCTCGCCGCCGGCGGCCTCCCGCACGGCGCGCCCGAGCCGCAGCCGGTCGCCGCCGCCCGGAGCTCGCACGCATGAGTCTCGTCGTCTTCGTGGGGGCCGCGGCGCTCGCGCTGGCCGCCGTCGTCCTGTTCCGGCGGCCCGGCACCGTCGACCGCAACCCGCTGACGGTCTCCACGTGCGTGGCCGTCAGTCTCGGCGCCCTGGTGCTCTGCTGCTCGGCACCGGTGACCCTGGCCGCCGTCAACGACCTGACCGGCGTCCCCAACTTCGGCGCCCCGCTCACCTACGGCATGCTCTCCGCGTACAGCTGCTCCCTGCTGATCCTGCTCGTCTACTGGCGCGGCGGGCCCCGCGAACGGGTGCGGCGCATGGTCCGGTTCAGCATCGCCGCCTACGGCCCGCTGATCGTGGCCATCGTCGTGCTGTTCGTGCTCGCCGACGCGCGCACCGAGCGGCTGACCGACCTCGACACCTATTACGCGAACACGCCGTACATGCGCGAGATGATCGTGCTGTACCTGGTCGGGCACACCGCCGCCATGGTCGCGATGTGCGTCGTCTGCCTGAAGTGGGGCCGCGAGGTCACCGGGCTGCTGCGCGCCGGGCTGCGGCTGATCATGATCGGGGCGCTGCTGGACCTGCTGGGCTTCCAGCTCACCAAGTACACCGCCGTCGTGGCCCGCTGGACGGGACACGACCTCGACGGCCTGTCCACCAACGTCGCCCCGCCGATGGCCTCCCTCGCCGCCCTCGTCTGCTCCGTCGGCTTCGTGCTGCCCAGGCTGCTGCCCGCCGCCGTGGCCCACTGGTGCGGGCTGCGCGACTACTGCCGGCTCGGACCGCTGTGGTCCCGGGTCTCGTTCGTCGCCACGGCCCCGAAACCGCCCGCCGCCTGGTGGCAGCCGCCACTGGAACGGCTGCACCGGCGCGAGGTCGCCATCCACGACGCGCTGCTCGCCCTGGCCCCGTACTTCGACGACCGGGTGCGGCGGACCGCCCTGTCGGCCGCCCTGGACAGCGGCCGGACCCCGCACGAGGCGCGGGTCACGGCCGAGGCGGCCATGCTCGACGCCGCCGCCCGGCGGGCCGCCGCCCGGCAGGCGCCGCTGCCCGCGCCCAGCGGCCACCGGCTGCACGCCACCGAGGTGTCCGGCCCGGGCGCCCTGGTGGAACTGGCACAGGCCCTCGCCCGGACTCCTGCCGCGAACACGGCAGGTGAAGGTACGGTGAAGGCCTTCCAGGACTGAACGCCCTTTCCCCGGGTGCCACGCCTGGTCACCCGCCGTCCCGGCCGAGTGCGAGGAGCCCCATGTCGCGTAGAGCTGTCGTCATCGGTGCCGGACTGGCCGGGATGCTGGCCGCGGCGGCGCTGTCCGCCGTCGCCGACGAGGTGGTCGTCTGGGACCGCGACGACCTGCCCGACGGGCCCGAGCACCGCAAGGGACTCCCGCAGGGCCGCCACGCCCATCTGCTCCTCGCCGGCGGACTCGCCGCGATGGAGGACCTGCTGCCCGGCGTCGGCCTGCGGGACCGGCTGCTCGCCGCGGGCGCCAGGGAGGTCTCGCTCGCCTCCGGCATGGTGTCGCTGACCTCGGAGGGCTGGCTGCGGCGCTGGCAGGGGCCGGGACCGCACACGCTGGCGTGCAGCCGCGCCCTGCTCGACTGGGTGGTGCGGGAGGCCGTACCGGCGCACACCGGGGTGAAGGTACGCAAAGGACAGGTCGTCGAACTGACCGGCGACACATGGCGGGTCACCGGCGTACGGGTGTCGACGCCGAGCGGCAGCGAGGACCTCGACGCCGACTTCGTCGTCGACGCGAGCGGGCGCGGCTCCCGGGTGGACACCTGGCTGCGGGCGCTGGGCGTCACCGGCGTCCGCGTCCGGACCGTCGACGCCGGCCTGGTCAACGCCACGCGCGTCTACCGCATACCCGAGGGCGCCGAGGACTTCCCCGTCACCGTCCTGCACGCCGACCCCTACGGGTCCCGGCCGGGCCGCAGCGGGATGGTCCTGCCCATCGAGGGCGGCCGCTGGATGGCGAGCCTCGCCGGCACCCGCGGCGGCGAACCCCCGTCCGACCCCGACGCCTTCCTGCGCTACGCCCTCGACCTGCCCCACCCCCTCGTGGGCCGGCTGATCTCCCGCGCCGAACCGCTCACCGACGTCCACGTCAGCCGCAGCACCAGCAACCACCGGCGCTACCTGGAGAAGACCCGCCACTGGCCGGAGCGGTTCGTCGTCCTCGGGGACGCGCTGGCCACCTTCAACCCGGCCTACGGGCAGGGCATGTCGGTGGCCGCGCTCGGCGCGCGCGCCCTCGCCCGCGAACTGCACCGCGCCGGACTCACCGGGCCCGGCGTCGCCCGGCGGGCGCAGCGCGGGGCCGCCGGGGCGGTGCACGCCGCCTGGACCATGGCGGTCGGCCAGGACATCTGGTACCCCGGCACCCGCGGCGGCACCCCGGGCCTCGCGGACCGCCTCGTCACCGCGTACACCCGCCGGATGACCCGCGCCATGACCGGTTCCCACAGCGCCGCGTCCGCCGTCTGGGACGTCAGCAGCATGACCGCGGGGCCGGAACGGCTGCTGCGGCCCGCCGCGGTCCTCGCGGCGGCGCTCGGCCCGGTGAAACGCCCCCTGTCCGCACCGCCCCTGAGCCCCGGCGAACTCAGGGCGGCCGGCCTCGCCCAGGGCCTGTCGTCCGGATCCGGCCGGCCGTGAGGTGCGGCGCCTTCCGGTACGTGCAGCTGCACGACGGAGGAGGGAGCCGAAACGGAGCTTCGGCGCGTGACGACACGCGGCAGATGTGCGTGCCGGACCCCGCGGCGACGGGATGATCCGGACGACGGGCCCTGGCCCCGGGGACCGGCCGGCGGCCCGCCGGCCCGGCGGCGGGACCTGCCCGGCCACCCACCGCAGGAGCGCGGGAAGCGGCGCGGCACCGGCCCGCACCCGCACCCGACCCGCACCCGCACCCGCACCCGCACCCGCACCCGCACCCGCACCCGCACCCGCACCCAACCACCACAACGCACCGCAGGGGCGCGGGAAGCGGCGCGGTGGCCGGCACCGGCCCGCACCGCGCACACCGCCGCAACCCGCCCCAGAGGCGCGGGGAACCGCGCGACCAGCCCCCCACCGGCCCGCCCCCGCCCGGGGGGGGCCACGCGCGGCCGGCGGCGGCCGCTAGCCCGCGAACACCCCCTGCGCGAACCCCTGGCCCGCCCCCGGGATCACCAGGAGGGAGCCCGCCAGGGGGTGCGGGGCGGTCAGGCCCACGCGGGCCGTCGTGACGTACAGGTCCCTGAGGTCGGGCCCCCCGAACGCGCACGCCGTGACGCGGGGAGTCGGCAGCGGGACGACCCGGTCCAGCTCGCCGCCGGGCGTGTAGCGGCGGACCGCCCCGCCGTCCCACAGCGCCACCCACACACAGCCCTCCGCGTCGACGGTGAGGCCGTCCGGGAAGCCCGCGCCCTCCTCGATCTCGGCGAGGGGGCGGCGCCCGGTCACCCGGGTGCCCTCGACGTCGAAGACGTCGATGCGGCGGGTCGGGGTGTCGACGTAGTACATCAGGCGCCCGTCCGGGCTCCAGCCCGTGCCGTTGCTGACGGTCACGTCGTCCAGGACGACGTCCACCGTGCCGTCGCCGGTGAGCCTGGACAGCGTGCCGCCGCCGGGCGCCTCGTCGTAGCGCATGGTGCCCGCCCACAGCGCGCCGTCGGGGGCGACGGCCGCGTCGTTGGCGCGGCGGCCGGGGACCGGCTCGTGGTGCAGCCAGCGGAAGGCGCCGTCGGGGTCGAGGAGGCCGACGCCGTCACGGAGGTTGAGGACGAGACCGCCGCCCGCCCGCGGCTTGACCGCGCCGATGTGCTGCCCGGTGGTGCGGACCGTGCGGCGGCCGGTGCCCGGTTCCCAGGTGTGCAGCCGGGAGCCGAGGATGTCGATCCACAGCAGGCGGTCACCGGCGGCGTCCCAGGTGGGGCCTTCGCCGAGGGTGGCCTCGGCGCGTACCGCGACCTCGTACGCCGTCACGCCGCCACGCCCCGGTGGCCGAGCCGCTCGGAGAGTTCGGCGGCACCCTTGGCGGCGAGCTGTTCGAGTTCGGCGCGGCGCTCCTCGCTCCAGCGGATCATCGGCACGGAGATGGAGAGCGCGGCGACCACCTTCCCGGTGCGGTCGCGGACCGGCGCGGCCACGCAGCTGACGTCCGGGTTGGACTCGCGGCTCTCCACGGCGATCCCGCGGTGGCGGATCTCGGCCAGGGCCTCCCGCAGCGCGGCCGGCTCGGTGATGCTGTTCGGTGTCATCGCGACCAGCTCCGCGTCGTCGGGGACGCGGGCGGCGAGTTCCGGTTCGGGGAGGGAGGCGAGCAGCATCTTGCCGACGGAGGTGCAGTGGGCCGGCAGGCGGCGGCCGGCGGCGGAGACCATGCGCACCGCGTGGGTGGAGTCGACCTTGGCGATGTAGATGACGTCGGTGCCTTCGAGGATGGCGACGTGCACGGTCTCGTCGCAGGTCTCGGCGACGCTCCGGGCGACGTGCTGGCCCTCGGCGGCGAGGTCGAGCTGTTCGGCGTAGCGGCTGCCGAGCTGGTACGGGCGCACGCCCAGCCGGTAGCGTCCGGGCTGGCCGGGCACCTGGACGATGTACGACCGGGCGGCGAGCGTGGTGACCAGCTCGTGGACGGTGGTGCGGGGCAGCTGGAGCCTGCGCACGATGTCGGGGGCGGAGAGCGTCCCGTCACCGTCGAGGAACAGTTCCAGGATGTCGAGAGCCCGGGTCACGGCAGGTACGAGACGTCCCACGGCCGACCCCTCCCTGTGTTCGAGATTTCAACTGATGGTCGTAATAGCGAACACAGGCTACTCATGGAGCCTTCGGCGGGGCAATGCTTCGGCCGCAGCACCCTGGGCCCGCTTCTCGAGCCGGGTTTCGACGCCGGCGGCACGAGCCCGGGCGCGAACCGCGCCCCCGTGCTGCCGTGTCCCGGGGGCTCGTACCGGGGCGCGTCCGCCGAACCGCCCTGGAGCCCGGCCGGTTCGGCGAGCACGGTCCCGTACGTCCGAGCCCGTCTGCGACACTCGCCCCATGAGCGGCACCCGGCCCCCCTTCACCCCCCTCGACTTCCAGCTGGTCCTGCTGCGCCGGATGGCCGACCACAACCCCGACCTGGTGGCCGACGCCCGCCGCGCGCTCGGGGTCTCCCTGACCGACATGCGGGAGGCGAACAGACGCTGGCAGGCCATGGTCCGCTCGCCGCGGGGCCGGACGGCCGCCGGCCGCTACCGCTCCGTCCTCGGCGCCCCGGAGTCCCGCACTCCCCGTCGCATCGGCGACCTGGAGTGCGAGGCCTGGCAGTGGCCGGTCCCCCTCTGGCCGGACCTGCGCTTCGAGGTGCTGGCCGGTGCGGGCGGCGCGGTCTGGAACGAGTGGCTGGTGCGTGCCCCGGGCGCCGCTGCTCCGGCCCTGCGCACCCTCGCCGACCTCACTCCCTGGTCCTGCACCATCGACGAGGCCGCCCGTGCCTTCGCCCCCGCCCGCCCCCTCCAGGGCACGGCTCCGACCCGCTGGGGCCTCGTCCTCACGGGGCCGGGCGGGGAGGAGGCCGTGGCCGAGTTCACCTGGGGGCTGTTCCAGCGGGTGCTGTCGCCGCCCGCCCCGGTCCCGCCGAAGCCGGGCTGAGCAGGTGCCCGGCCCGCCGCCGGCCGCTCCCCCGCGACGGCCACTCCCCCCGCCGGCCGCCCCGCCGGCCGCCCCGCCGCCACTCCCCGGGCGGCCTGCGGAACTTCGCCGCGCCGTCGTGCGTTCGCAGGGACGACCGATCGTACGAGGTGCGGTCCCGCGGTGGTGCCGGACTCGGGGGAAGTGAGCGACTCATGGCCATGGTGGGCCTGTTCTGGATCGTCGAGGGCGACGTGTACGTGGGGGCGAAGCCGTCCGGGCTGGCTCCCGGGGTGCGTCTGACCCCCGAGGGTGTGCTGGCCCTCGGAGAGCGGCAGTCCGGCCTCCATCTGTGGGAGGACATACGGGAGCTGACGGTGACGGGCGTCCCGGTGAAGTCCCTCAAGCGGCAGGTCGGCCTGGTCAGGGACCTGGCCGTCGACATGGTGACGAACCTGGCCCTGCCCATCGGCCCGAGCCAGACGGACCAGGGCCCGGCGTCGATGACGGTGCGCGTGGAGTCGCCGGGCGGCGCACACGCGCTGACCGCCTACGCGGCCGCGGCTGTCGGCTACTCCCCGGCGGAGGCCGACCTGTCCCACACCGTCCTGTCCCGCCTCACGGAGGGCGCCGCGACGATGGCCACGACGCTGGCGGCGATGTCGGAGTGGGGCCGTACGCGGGAGGACGAGGGGACGCCCCGGGCCGCGGAGCGGGAGCGGCTGCTGCGGGAGTGGGCGGGGTAGGGCGTCCGGCGTCCGCCCGGGGACCCGGCGTCGCCCGGGACCGTGCGTCCCGGCCCGAGCCGCGACACGGGACCGGAGCCCGGCTCCCCGGCCCGGGTCGTCCGGTCGCGGTCCCCGGCCCCCCGGGGACGGGTGCGCCCACGCCGGCTCCGCGGGGTCGGACGCGGCGCGGGCCACCTCGTCGAGGTCCGGGTCCCCGCCCGGCGGTCCGTGTGGTGCGGTGCGGTCACCGGGATGTCCTGGCTGCGTAACAGGCAGCCAGGACATCCGCCCCGGCCACCCCGGCGGCTCATAAGATCTTCACATTCAAACTATCCCGGCCGGGAGGGTTCCGGCGGGCTTCAGTGTGGGGATCATCATGCGCATTCGCTCCTTCGTGGGCGCCCTCTGCGGCGCCCTGGCTCTTTCCGCGCTCGCCGTCCCGGCGGCCCAGGCGGAGGAGAACCCCCTCACCTTCTCCAGCGTCGCCATCAACAGCGGTCAGCCGCTGGTCGTGGGCACCGGCACGCCGAAGCAGTTCCGCGTGCACTACAACGTCCACCACACCCACGAGCTGTACACCTCCGCGGCGACCCTCTACGCGGGGGGCCTCGACACGCGCAGCGCCCAGAGCCGGCCGGTGAGCGAGCCGACCTGCCGGGACCTGAGCGACACCGTCGCGCGCTGCGTGCAGACGCTGGCCATCGACCCGAAGTCGCTCGTCGACAACGGGGTCGCCGGCACCTGGCACGTCTACCTCCAGGCGACCGACGCGGACCACAACGTGGCCGGCAAGGGCGGCCTGTACCCGACGAAGGTGCTGCGCGCCTCCACCCTGGCCCACACCGACGCCGCCCCCGAGCCGGTCGCCAAGGGCAGGACCCTGACCATCACCGGCAAGCTCGCCCACGCCGACTGGACCACCCACACCTACACCGGGCAGGCAGGCCGGCCGGTGGCGCTGCAGTTCCGTCCCGACGGCGGCTCCTACGCCACGGTGAAGACGGTCGACACCGGCAGCGGCGGCGCGCTGAAGACCACGGTGACCGCGGAGACCTCCGGCGCCTGGCGCTGGTACTACGCGGGTGACTCCGCCACCGTCAACGGGGTCGTCGCCGTCGGTGACGCCGTCCTCGTCGAGTAGCCGGTCAACCGGCCGTTCGGGCAGCGGGCCGAGCGGCCGGAGGGCGCGGTCCCGGGCCTCGTCCCGCCGCGCCCAGCACCGCCTCGACCACCCGCGCCATCGACACCGGGTGCAGGCCGAGGAACAAGTTCGGTTCCACCAGCTCCAGTTCCATGACGACGGGCCGGCCGTCCTCCCCGTCCACCAGGTCGACGCGCGCGTACAGCAGCCGGGCCGGGTCGGGGACGGCGGCCAGGGCCCGTTCGGCGACCGCCAGTTCGGCGGCGCTCGGCTGCCACGCCGCCACCCCCGGATGCGGCACCTTCGGCGCGTCGTAGGCCGTCCCCGGCGTGAGGACGGCCCCCTTGCGGCTGGCGTGCAGCAGCGAGCCGCCGAAGAACTGCAGCGCCCGCTCCCCGGTGACGTCGACGGCCCGCAGATAGGGCTGCACCATCGCGGTGAACCCTTCCTCGTGCATCCGCGCCAGCTGCCGTACGGCGGTCTCCCGCTGATCCGGGGTGTAGCGGGCGGCGAACCGGGCGCCGGCGCCGGAGGTGGGCTTGACGACGTACTCGTGGTCGTCCGGCAGGTCGGGGCGCTCGCCGGGGGCGATGTACCGGGTGGGCACGGTCGGCACCCCGGCCTCCGCGAGTTCCCCGAGGTAGCGCTTGTCGGCGTTCCACCGCACCACGTCCGCCGGGTTCGCCAGCCGCGTGAGCGCCTGGCACTTCTCGGCCCACTCCAGGAACTCCTGCGCCCGCCAGCTGTAGTCCCAGGTGGACCGGATCAGCGCGAGGTCGAAGGCGGACCAGTCGGCGCCCTGGTCGTCCCACGCCACGACCCGGGTGTCCGCGCCCGCCTCCCGCAGCGCGCGTTCCAGTGCCGGCAGATCCCGGTCGACGGCCACTTCCGGTCCGGGACGGCAGGTGACCAGGGCTATACGGGACGGCATGGCGGCATTTCCCTCCGGACGACGGCTGACCGGGCGCAGGCTAACAACGCTCCCGCGGCCGGAACAGTGCGGGAGGCGGCGGCCTGATAGGAACGAACGGGTATGCCGACCCCGACAGCCCGTCCCGACGGCCAAGGAGTACGCCGCGTGTCCTCTCTCTTCCCCGCGCTCGCCGACGGCGCCGCAGGCGCGCGCCCCGCCCTCCGGTTCGGCCCGCGGTCCCTGACCTACGCCCAGCTCGCCTCGGCCGCCGGTGCGGTGGCCCAGCGGGTGCGGGGCGCCGGGCGGGTCGCCGTGTGGGCGACGCCGGAGCTGGAGACGGCCGTCGGGACGGTGGGCGCCCTCCTCGCGGGGGTGCCCGTGGTGCCGCTGAACCCGAGGTCCGGGGAGCGGGAGCTGGAGCACGTGCTGGGCGACAGCGCGCCCGCCGCCGTACTGGCCGCACCCGGTGACGACCTGCCCGCCGCGCTCGCCGGGCCCGCGCGGATCGATGTCGACGTCACCGCCGTGGGCGCCCGCCCGGAGGAGACCGCCGGCGACGGCGACCCGGCGCTCGTCGTCTACACCTCCGGCACCACCGGCCCGCCCAAGGGCGCCGTCATCCCGCGCCGGGCGATCGCCGCCACCCTGGACGCGCTCGCGGACGCCTGGCAGTGGACCGGGGACGACGTGCTGGTGCAGGGGCTGCCGCTGTTCCACGTGCACGGGCTGGTGCTGGGTGTCCTCGGCCCGCTGCGCCGGGGCGGCGCCGTGCGGCACCTCGGGCGGTTCACCACCGAGGGGGTGGCGGCCGAGCTCGGCTCGGGCGCGACCATGCTGTTCGGGGTGCCGACGATGTACCACCGGATCGCGGAGGCGCTGCCGGGGGACCCCGGGCTGGTGGAGGCGCTGTCCGGCGCCCGGCTGCTGGTCTCCGGGTCGGCCGCGCTGCCGGTGCACGACCACGAGCGGATCGCGGCGGCGACGGGGCGGCGGGTGATCGAGCGGTACGGCATGACGGAGACGCTGATGAACACCAGCGTCCGCGCCGACGGCGAGGCCCGGCCCGGGACGGTGGGGGTGCCGCTGCCGGGGGTGGAGCTGCGGCTGGTGGAGGAGGACGGGTCGGAGGTGTCCGCGTACGACGGGGAGACCGTCGGCGAGATCCAGGTGCGCGGCCCCAACCTGTTCACCGAGTACCTGAACCGGCCCGACGCCACGGCCGCCGCGTTCACCGCCGACGGCTGGTTCCGTACCGGGGACATGGCGGTGCGGGACCCCGACGGCCAGGTCCGGATCGTGGGCCGCAAGGCGACGGACCTGATCAAGAGCGGCGGGTACAAGATCGGCGCCGGGGAGATCGAGAACGCCCTGCTGGAGCATCCGGGGGTGCGGGAGGCCGCCGTCACCGGGGAGCCCGACCCGGACCTGGGCGAGCGGATCGTCGCCTGGATCGTGCCCGCCGACCGCGAACGCCCGCCCGAGGCGGACGAGTTGGCGGACCACGTCGCCCGGCGACTCGCCCCGCACAAGCGGCCCCGGGTGGTCCGCCACCTCGACGTCCTGCCCCGCAACGACATGGGCAAGATCATGAAGCGGGCGCTGGGCCGTGGCTGAACGCCGTCCGAGCGCCCGTGATGCCATCGCCCTCGTCGCCGACCGCTTCGCGGAACTGCCCTGCGCCATGAGGGACTACGCGCCCGACGGCCCCCTCGGCTGGCAGGGCTACGACGCCTCCCGGGCCCGCGCCGCCGAGCGCACCGGCGAGGCGGAGTCGGTGGTGTGCGGCACCGCCGAGGTCGAGGGCGGCCGGGCGGTGCTGATCGCCTTCGAGTTCGGCTTCCTCGGCGGCTCGCTGGGCGAGCGCACCGGGGACCGGCTGGAGGCGGCGTACACCTACGCGCGCGAGCACCGGCTGCCGGTGGTGCCGCTGATCGCCACCGGCGGCAGCCGGATGCAGGAGGGCATGCGCGCGCTCACCCAGCTCCAGCGGGTGGCCCGCCAGTCGGTGCTGACCCGGGAGGCCGGGCTGCCGCAGATCGCCGTACTGCGCGATCCGACCACCGGTGGCGGCTGGGCCACGCTCGGCGCGGGCGCGGACGTGGTGCTCGCCCTGGAGGGCGCCCAGGTGGGGTTCGCGGGCTCCCGGGTGCGCCCGGCGGACGCCGACCCGGCGGCGTACACGGCCGAGGCGCAGCTCGCGGCCGGCGCGGCCGACGCCGTGGTCCCGGCCGAAGGGCTGCGGCCGCTCCTGGGCCGCTGGCTGCGCCTGCTCACCGCCCCGGCCGCCGCCCCGGCCGGCGAGCCCGCTCCCCCGCCCCTCCCCCTCGGCCGCACCGAACCGCCCGCCTCGGGCTGGGACGCGGTGCTGCGCGCCCGCGCGCCCGGCCGTCCGCGCGCCGGGCACTACCTCGACGCCTACTTCACCGAGCGGGTCGCGATCCGCGGCGACCGCTGCGGCGGCACCGACGACGGCATGCTGTGCGGCTTCGGCGCGCACGAGGGACGCACCGTGGCCTACGCCGCGCAGACCGGCACGGCGACCCGGCCCGCCGGCTTCCGCACCGCCGCGCGGCTGATCCGGCTCGCGGACCGGCTGGGCATCCCGGTGCTGACGCTGGTGGACACGCCGGGTGCGGCCAACGACGCGGAGGCGGAGCGGCAGGGGGCGGGGGCGGCGATCGCGGAGGTGTTCGCGGCGGTGGCCGGCGCGCGGACACCTCTGACGACGCTGGTGATCGGGGAGGGCGGTTCGGGCGGGGCGCTGGCCCTCGCGGCCCCCGGCAACACCTGGGCCACGCCGGACAGCTACTTCTCCGTCATCGCACCCGAACTGGCGGCGGCCATCCTCAAGCGGCCCGTCACGCGGGTGGCGGCGACGGCGGACCAGCTCCTCATCCGGCCGCAGGACCTGGAGCGCCTGGGCGTGGCCCGGGTGCGGACGGGCGAGCAGCCGTTCCCCGGGACCGGGTGACCGCCCCGCTGCGGGCCGCGGCCGGCGGTCCGAATGGTACGCCGAGGCGCCGCCGCCCCGTCCCGGGGAGCGGCGGCGCCGTCCGCCGCCGGCGGCCGGTCAGCGCACGGTGACCGCCCGGACGATCTCCTGGACCACCGACCCGCCCCGGTCGTCCCGTGCCGAGGCCCGCAGCGAGACCGAAGCCGCGCCCTCCGGCACGTGCAGCGTGCCGCGCCAGGCGGCCGGACCGGCCTCGCCGAGCGGCACCTCCCGCCAGGTCACGCCCTCGTCGTACGACACGTCGAGGGTGCCGCCGCCGAGCGTCCCGGTGCCCGCCGCGCCCCGCACGTACTCGGCGTGCACCCGCACCGGCAGCCGGCCCTCGGGCACCGTGCCCGCGAGGTCGGTGCCGAGGCCGAAACCGAGGTTGATCAGCGGCAGGACGGTGCGCCGGTCCTCCGGTGTCCCGGCCGAGCGGAAGGTCCACTCGGTGTGCCCCTCGGTGGCGGCCGGCCAGCGGGCCGGGTCGAGCGCGGTGTCGGTGACCACGGTGTACGTCCGCTCCTCGGCGGGCGCGTCCCCCACGTACGCGGTGCTGCCGGTGCGCCGGTCGACGAGCTCCCCGTCGAGGTACACCGCCGTGGTCTGGGACATGCCGCTCTCCTCGCTCCACACGTCGCCGAAACCGGTGTGGTCGGGCCCCGAGTCGCCCCAGCCGGGGGTGTTGAAGGAGAGCCGGCCGCCGGTGCGCTCCTGGCCCCAGCCGAGGCCGGTGCCGAGCCAGGGGTGCCAGACCGGCTTGAACCAGTCCAGCGCGGGCCGGGTGCCGCCCCGGTAGCGGACGAGTCCGCTGCGCTGCTCCAGCTCGCCGGCCCCGAGGTCCACCGACTCGTGCCACAGCTGTCCGGGGCCGGTGGAGACGTGATCGGTGCGTTCGGCCGGGTAGTCGATCCGCTCCTTGAAGCCGACACCGATGGGGAAGGTGCCGGTGATCGAGTAGCGGAACTCCGCGCCGGAGACCGGCCGCGCCGCGTGGAACCCGGCCCGCACGGCGGCCAGTTCACGGCCGGGCCGGTAGGTCAGGTCGCGGTCCGGCACGGCGCCCGGGTAGCCCTTCGACAGGTCGTAGACGTACGGCGTGTTCTTCGTGCCGGTCATGTCGACCCGCCCGGCGTCCCGCAGGCGCCGCGCGTCCGCCGCGCCGACCGTGGCGATCGGGAACGGGCGGTCGCCGCCGTCGTCGGAGCCCCACCAGGCGTTCAGCCGGCCCGGCGCGTCGTCCGTCACGAACAGCGCGGCGACGCCCGCGTCCTCGGCCGCCGCGGCGAGCGCGGCCGGTTCGGTGCCCTCGGTCAGCTCGGCCAGCACCGCCTTGCCCCGCACCCCGGTCAGCGGGCCGCGGCCGACGTCCGCCAGGGGCAGCCGCACCCGGCCCTCGGCGAGGGTGCCGCCGGACTGGGCCAGCGCCTCGCCGACGCCCCGCACCGCCAGCGGCGGCTTGCCGAGCCGCCACACGGTCCGGTACTCGAAGCTGCCCCGGGTGACCTTCCGGGTGGGCGCCGCGAAGACGCTGTCGTACGTCACCGGCACCATCACCGCGCCGAACAGCTCGGCGCCGTGCGCGCGGCGGTCGTACTCCATGAGCAGCTGCCGGGTCTGCGTGCGCCGGCCGACCTCGGCCGTGATCTGCCGCAACCGCCGTCCGTCGAGGGTGACCTCGCGGTCCCGGTCGAGGACGATCTCGGGGTCCGCGAGGAAGCCGAGGCCGAGCGAGTCGGCGCCGTGGCCGCCGCGCACGTCGAGGAAGGACGTCACACTGTACGTCCCGGGCGCGAGCCGCAGCCGCAGCGTGCCGGAGGCGCCGACGTGCGCCGGGACGGGCTCCGCGGTCGCGGCGAGCCGCTGCACGACGAGGTCCGCGGCGTCGCCGGCGCCGTCACGGTCCTTGACGTGGACCGTGAGCGTGTACCGCTCCTCCTCCTTGACCAGGCCGAACACGGTGTGCGCCACCGGCGTCCCGGCGACGGCGGCCACGATCCGCCCGCTGGTGTTCCCGGCCGGCGCCCGGGCCCCGTCCCCGGTCACCGTGGTGGACGCGGTGCCGTGCGCGGGGACGGTGAGCGTGGCGTCGGCGAGGGTGGCGACCCCGTCCGCGCCCCGCACGGACAGCTCAAGCGTGACCGGCTCGTCACCTGAGTTGGCGTAGGTGACGGTCCTCGTGACGGGCTCGTTCGCCTCGTACGGCCAGCGGAAGAAGCCGAAGTCCACGCTGCCCGTCGCGGTGACCCGCGCCCGCACCGCGTCCGGCACGCTGACCCGGCCCGCGCCCAGCGTGTACGCGGACGCGTCCAGCGGCGCGGACGTCGACAGCAGCGCGTCCTTCAGCCGGGCGCCCGTCCACTCGGGGTGCCGTTCGGCGAGCAGCGCGGCCGCCCCGGCGACGTGCGGCACCGCCATCGACGTACCGCTCATGGCGGTGTAGGCGCCGCTGCCCTCGCTCAGCGAGGAGCGGGCGGCGAGGATGCCGACACCGGGGGCGGCCAGGTCCGGCTTCAGGGCGTGGTCGCCATGGCGCGGGCCCGCGCTGGTGAAGGGGGCGGCCGTGTCGGCGGCGTCGACCGCGCCGACCGTGAGGGCCGCGTCGGCGGCGCCGGGCGAGCCGATCGAGGAGGGCGCGCCGGTGTTTCCGGCGGCGACGACGAACAGGGCACCGGTCTGCGCGGAGAGGGTGTTCACCGCCTGCGCCATGGGGTCGGTGCCGTCGCTGGGCTCGGTGGAGCCGAGGCTCATGGAGACGATGTCGGCGCCCACCTCGCGGGCCGCCCACTCCATCCCGGCGATGATCTGCGACTCGCTGCCCGAACCCTGGTCGCCGAGCACCTTGCCGACGGCGAGGTCCGCACCGGGGGCGACGCCGCGCTCCGTGCCGCCGGAGGCGGCGCCGCTGCCGCCGACGGTGGACGCGACATGGGTGCCGTGGCCGTTGCGGTCGGCGATCTCCTCGCCCTCGACGAAACTGCGGCTCGCCGTTATCCGCCCCGCCAGGTCGGGGTGGCTCGCGTCCACCCCGCTGTCGAGGACGGCGACGGTGACGCCCTCGCCGGTGAGCCCGGCCTGCCAGGCGGCCGGGGTGCCGATCTGGGCGTTGCTTTCGGCCATGTCGGCGGTGACCCGCCCGTCCAGCCAGACCCGGTCGATCCCGGTGCCCGGCCGGGTGAACTCCCGCCAGAACACCCGGCCCCTGCCGGCCGCGACGGCGGCCCCGCGCACCGAGGGCAGCGCGCGGGTCCGTGCGGCGCCGCGCGGGGTGACGGCCCGCGCGCCCTTCTCGTACGTCACGATCAACGGCAGCGCGTCCGACCGGTCGTCGCCGAGTCCTTGCCGCAGCAACGCGCCGACGTCGAAGAGCCGTTCGTCGAGCGTGCCCGCGCGCAGGTACGGCAGTGCCTCGTCCGGTACGACGCTCAGGGCGCCGTTCGCGCCGCGGGTGCGCACCGCGCCGGTGGCGCCCGCGGGCCGTTCGACCTCGACGGCCTTCCTCCCGCCGCCGAGGTCGGTGACGGTCACCCGGTCGCCGGTGACGAGGGTGACGGTCCGGGCGGCGCTCGCCGTCCGGGTGACCGCCGGGGCCGCCGCCGTACCGCCCGCCGCGTCCGCCGCGTCCGCCTGCGCGGCCGGCAGCAGCGGGAGCACGAGCCCCGCCGACAGGAGCGCCGCCCCGCGTCCGACTGGTCCTCTGATCATCCCGAGCCTCTCTCGATGGAGTGGTGGGACGAGTGTCGGGTCACGCGTGCCGCGAGGGAGGCGGCCGGACGTGGCGGGTTGGCGCTGTGGCGGTTTTCCGCCAGTGCGGCGGACCGCGGCCGGCGGTTGCCGGGACATCCGCAACACCCCTCCGCCACAATGGAGTTCGGCGAGGTCACGGGTACCACCCACGGGGGAGCGGACAGGGCATGGACGGTCTGGTGCAGTACAAGACCGAGGAGGGCGCGCTGGTCGTCGTGGAGGGCGTCGAGGACGCCACCGGCGCCCGGCTCGTCGCCCGCGGCGACGGACCCGCACAGGCGACGCGCACCTTCGAGGGGGCGCTCGACGGGGTGCGCGCGGCGGCGGAGTCCGCGCTGCGGGTGTTCCGCGACGGCACCCTGCGACCGGACTCGGTGGAGCTGGAGTTCGGCATCAAGATGACGGCGGAGGCCGGGGCGGTGATCGCCAAGGGGGCCGCGGAGGGCCACATCCTCGTCCGGCTGAGCTGGCAGCCGGAGCAGCCCGCCGGATCCGCATGAGCACCTCCGCGTGGCACACCCGGATCGTGTGCGGCGGCGAGGTCGGCGCGGGCTTCCTGGTCTCCGCGCGCCGGGTGCTGACCTGCGCCCACGTGGTGCGGTCCAGTGACACGGCGGAGATCACCGTCGCCTTCCCGGGCCGCCGGGACCTGGGCGCCGTCCCCGCCTCCGTGGCCGTGCACGGCGGCTGGCGGGGCGGCGCCGCCGACCCCGGCGACCTGGCCGTGCTGGAGCTGGCGCGGGAGGTGGACGTCACCCCGGCCGCCTTCGCCCCGCCCGGCGCCGAGCACGGCGGTGCGGAGCTGGTGGCGTACGGCTTCCCGCGGGGGTACGACGAGGGCATGCTCGCCTCCTACCGGGCGCTGCCCGGGCCGCTGATCTCCGGCGAATGGGTGCAGCTCGAGGCGCGCACCGCGCACGGTCAGCCGCTGGCCGCCGGGTTCAGCGGGGCCGCGGTGACCCTGGCCGACGGCACGGTCGTCGGGATGGTCTCGGCGATCGCCGGCGACCGCACGGTGCGGGTGGGCCGGATGCTGCCCACCGAGGTGATGGCCCGCTACTGGGGCGAGCTGGGCGAGCTGGTCCCCACGCCCGGCCACCGCCCGGAAGTCCGCCGGCGGCTGTACGGGCTGCTCCGGCGGGCCGCGCGGACCGGTCTCGTCTGCGACCCGGACCGGCTGTACGTCGACGCGGTGGGCGCGTTCGGGCCGCCGCTGCCCGAGGGCGGCTTCGACTCCCTCACCCGGGCGGCGGCGTACGTCCAGTGGGAGGTGCCGGACGCGGGGGCGGTGGGCCGGTTCGCGGACCGGCTGGCGGAGCTGCTGACCGCGGGGCCCGCGCGGCCGGACCCGGCGGACGGCTCCGGGACGACCGCCTGGGCGCCGATCGTCGTGGAGATCGAGCACAGCGGCGCGGGCACCGACCAGGTCACCGTCGAGGTCTTTGCCTACCGCGACGGGCAGCGCCGCCCGGTCGGGGCGCGCCGGCTGCCGCGCACCGCGGTACGCGCCTTCGTGCAGGAGCGGATCGACGAGGCGTTCGCCCAACTCGCGCCGGACGCGGAGGAACTCATCACCTTCGTGCTGCCCCGGGAGTGGCTGAACGAGCCGGTCGCCCGCTGGGAGTGCAGCCCCGACGACGCCACCCCGCTGGGCTGCGCCTACCCGCTCGTCGTCGCCGACCGCGCCCGGCACCGCAGCGGCCGGCTCCGTCACCAGCTCACCAAGAAGTGGCAGAAACTGGACGTCGGCGGCGGGAGCGCCCTGCACCGGATCGGCTGCGGCGCCCCGGAGCGGCCGCCGAGCCTGCGCAAGCGGCTGCGCGACCACGACGCCGGCCTCGCCGCCTACGCCGCCCCGCCCACCGCCGTGCGCCCCCACTTCGAGGCGGGTCTCAACGTGCCCGTCCCGGTGTTGCTGTGGCCGCGCACCGGCTGCCCCGGCACCGGCCACGACGGGCCCTGCGCGGGCGAGGCCTTCCTCGACGAGCTCGCCGAGTCCGTCACCGGCGTCCCGCCCGCCGAACTCCCCCGGCACGTGCGCATTTTGCGCGAGACCGCGGAGGCCGCGGACGAACCGGACCGGCACTGGGCCCGTGACGTCCAGCTGCTGTGGGACGACCCGCGCCGCTTCCCCGAACCGGCCGCCTCCCGCCACTCACCCGTCACCCCCGTCGCCTGACCCCCGCTCACGAAGAAGGACCCTCATGCCCCTGTGGCCCGTCTACACCGGCAGCAACGAGCCGCACGACGGCATCCGCCGGCTGCCCCCGCCGCCGCCCTGGCGGGCCTTCGACGGCGGTCCCGTGCTCGACCCGCCCGCCGACGCCGACGACGCCTCGGCCGGCTCCCCCGACCGCACCCACCGCGCGGAGACCTACCAGGCCACCCCCGAGACCGTGCAACTGGTCAACGCCGCCCTCTATCTGCGCCGTCCGCTCCTGGTCACCGGCCCGCCCGGCACCGGCAAGTCCTCGCTGGCGTACGCGGTGGCGCGTGAGCTGCGGCTCGGGCCGGTGCTGCGCTGGAACATCACCAGCCGCAGCACCCTGCACGACGGCCTCTACCAGTACGACCCGCTCTCCCGGCTCTACGCCGCCCGGCAGGCCCCGGAGGGCGGCCCGGGCGAGGCGGGCATCGAGAACCATCTGCGGCTGGGTCCCCTCGGCACCGCCCTGCTCCCCCACGCCCGCCCCCGCGCCCTGCTCATCGACGAGATCGACAAGAGCGACCTCGACCTGCCCAACGACCTGCTGAACGTGCTGGAGGAGGGGCAGTACGAGATCCCCGAGCTGGTGCGCGCCGCCCGCCACACCCCCGTCGCGGAGGTCCTGGCGGACGGCACCGACGCCCGTGTCCCCGTCGCCCGCGGCCGGGTCCGCTGCCGGGCCTTCCCGTTCGTCGTCCTCACCAGCAACGGCGAACGCGAGTTCCCGCCCGCGTTCCTGCGCCGCTGCGTCACCCTGCGGCTGCGGCAGCCCGACGACCGGCACCTCGCCGACATCGTCCGCGCCCACCTCGGCGAACCCGACGCCCACGCCCGGCGGCTGATCGAGCGGTTCCTGTCCCGGGTCGGCGGCGGCGACCTGGCCACCGACCAGCTCCTGAACGCCATCTACCTGGCCCGCGCCTCCGACCTGGGCGCCGACTCCCTGGACGAGCTGGCCGAGCAGCTCATGCCGTACCTGGGGCGGACCCCGCAGCCCGATGCGTTCTGAGGACCCGCTCGTCCGCCTCGCCGATCTGCTCGCCGAGGCGGCCTCCGGCGACCGCCCCACCCCGCGCGAACTCGCCGAACTGCTGTGGCTGGCGGGGCGGATGGAACCACCGGCGGCCGCCCCGCCGCACCCCCCGCGCCCGGCCGCCGGACCCGGCGGGTCCGCGGAGCCGCCCCCGCCCCGGGACACCCCCGCCCCGGCCCCCGCCCCGGCCCCCGCCCCGGACCCGGCCCGCGGGGAACGGCAGCCCGGACCACCGCCGCGGGCACCGCTGCACCTGCCCTCACCCGCCCCCGCCCCCCGCACGGGCCCGCGGTACGCCTCCCTGCTGGCCCCCGCGCCCCCGATGCTGCGCCACCCGCTCGGCCTGCAGCGCGCCCTGCGGCCCCTCAAGCGCCGTGCCGACGCGCCCCTCGGCCGGGAACTGGACGAGCGGGCCACCGCCGACCGCATCGCCCGCCTCGGAGCGGACCCCGACGGGTGGCTGCCGGTGATGCGCCCGGCCCGGGAACGCTGGCTGTCCCTGCGGCTCGTCCACGACACCGGTCCCACCATGCCCGTCTGGCAGCCGCTGGTCCGCGAACTGCACACCGCGTTCGCCCAGTCCGGAGTCTTCCGCACGGTCACCCTGCACCGCGCCGCACCCGACGGCACGGTGCACGGCCACGGCGCGCACGCCCCCGCCGACGGCCGCACCGTCCTCCTCCTGCTCAGCGACTGCATGGGCCCGCAGTGGCGCGAAGGCCCGGCCGCCGGCCTGTGGTACGCCACCCTGCGCCGCTGGGCCCACCGCATGCCGGTCGCCGTCGTCCAGCCGCTGCCGGAACGCCTCTGGCGCGACACCGCCCTGCCCACCGTCCCCGGACGCCTCGCGGCCCCGCACCCGGCGGCCCCCTGCGCCGCGCTCACCTTCACGCCGTACGACCCCCCGGAGGGGGCCGCCGCCCCCGACGACGCCCTGCCCCTGCCCGTGCTGGAACCCGAACCGGAGTGGCTGGCGAACTGGGCGGCACTGCTGACCAGCCCCGGCGGCACCGGCCGGCCGGCCGCGGTGGCGCGCCTGGGCGGCGCGCCCCCGCGCCTCGACGACCGGGCGGACCTCACCCGCCTCACCCCCGAGGAACTCGTCCTCCGCTTCCGCGCCACCGCCTCCCCCGAAGCCTTCCGCCTGGCCGGCCACCTCGCCGTCGGCCGCCCCGACCTGCCCGTGATGCGGCTCGTCCAAGCGGCCCTGGAACCGGACCCGCGCCCCCAGCACCTCGCCGAGGTCGTCCTCAGCGGCATGCTCACCACCGTCCCCGGCCCGCCCGGTTCCTACGCCTTCCGCCCCGGTGTCCGCGACCTCCTCCTGCGCGGCCTGCCCCGGACCGCCCGCGGCCGCACCACGGACCTCCTGGAGCGCGTCGGCGGCCTGATCGACACCCGCGCGGGCCGGGCCCCGGGCGAGTTCGTGGCGTCGACCCCCGCGGAGGGCGGCACGCATGCCGCGGTGGAGGACGAGGCGTTCGCCTCCGTCGACGAGCGGAGCGTGCGCCGGCTCGCGGGGACCGGGGTCTCCGTCCCGCGGACCCTGGCCGGGCGCTACCGGCCGCTGCGCCCCCTCAACCAGGCCGGCACGGTCTGGCTGGCACGCGCCGGGACCGGCACGGTGGTGCTGCGACTGCACACCCGGATGAACACGTTCCGCCGGACGGCGTTCCTGCGCGACGCCGAACTGCTGCGGGACGTCCGGCACGAGAACGTGACGGCCGTCCACGAGTACGGCGTGGCGGACGGCGTCCCCTACGTCGTCATGGAGCACCTGGACGGCATCCCGCTCAACAGCCTGGCCGCCCCGAACGGGTACCGGCTCCCGGCGCCGCTCTTCGCCGGCGTCGCCGCGCAGCTCTCCCGCGGCCTCGAAGCCGTGCACCAGGCGGGCGTCACCCACGGCCGCCTCGGCATGTCCCGGGTGATGCTGCTGCCCGACGGGACGGTCAAGCTCAGCCTGTTCGAGCCGGGACGCACGGCCGGCGAGCAGGGGCGCTCGGAGGACCTGCGCGCACTGAGCGAACTGCTCCTCCAGCTCGCCTCGGGCACGTCCCGGCTGGTGCCACCGGTCGACCCCGGCCTGCTCACGCACCTGCCGCCGAGCGTGCGGCAGCCGTACGCGCACGCCTTCGACCGGCTCATGTACGGCAGGAACCTGCTGGCCGATCCGGAGCTGTCGAGGACGGCGCGCCAGGCGTACCACCCCCGCTCGTACGAGGTTTTGGGTCCGCTGCGCCTGCGGGCACCCCACGACGACCACGCACTCCCGGACCGGATGAAGGCCCTGCTCGCCATGCTGCTGCTCAAGCACGGCCGCGTGGTCACCCGCGACGAGCTGCGCGCGGGCCTGTGGAACCCCGGCGACGAGCCGCGGGACGCCCCGGCCGCCATCGCCCGGACCGCCTCCCGGCTGCGCACGCTCCTCGGCCCCGGCGCCGCCCTGGCGACCCTCCCCGACGGCTACGCCCTGCACACCGGCGCCGACTTCGTCGACCTGGTCGAGTGCGAGCGCCTGGTGGCGCGGGCCGGTGGCCGCGAACCGCGGGAGGCCCGCGGCCTCTACGACCGCGCCCTCGCCCTGTGGCACCCCTCCGGCCCCCTCCCCGACGTCCCCGGCCCCGCCGCCCACACCGCCCGCACCCGCCTGCTCCGGCTGCGCCTCACCCTGCACCGCACCCGCGCCGAACTGGACCTGGACCTCGACGAGGTGGCCCGCGCCGCGGCCGACCTCGCGGAGCTGGTGCGGGCGCACCCGTCCCGGGAGGACTTCCGCCGCCTCTACCTGATCGCGCTGCGCCGCCAGGGCCGGCTGGCGGAGGCGCTGGAGGTGTTCGAGGAGTACGAGCTCTCCGGCGGCACCGGCCCCGAACTGCTGGCCCTGGGCCGGGAGCTGCGCGAGGAGTTCGGCGGCCCCCCGGACGACCCCGGGGCGCCGCCCGGCGAGGGACCCTTCACCGAGTCGGACGGCCTGCCGGCCGGCTCGTTCCCGACGGAGGAGGAATTGCCGTCGCTGCTGGCGCAGGACGAGGAGCCGGAGGAGCGGCGCCCGCTGCCGCGGGACGAGGTGCCGGAGAGCCTGTTCACGGAGGAGCCGGCCGGTCCCGACCGGGCCCGGCTCGTCTTCCGGTTCGCGGACGGCCCGCGGGACGCGGACACCCACGCGCTGCTGGGCCGGGCGGTCACACGGCTGGTCGCGGCGAGCGGCGTCGACGCGGCGCAGTTCCCGCTGGAGGCGCGCGACGACGGCTTCTCGCTGCCGGTCCGGCCGGGCGGCTCCGGACGGCGCCTGCTGCGGACCCTCACCCTCGGGTTCCGGGACCTCCTCGCGGAACTGGACGGCGTCCGGCTGTACGTGGGGCACGGGGCCGGCCCGGACGGCTCGGCGCGGGCCTGGCGCAGCCTCGCCGCACCCGAGGTGCACGGCGTCCTCGTCGTCGGGCCGGGCATGGGCGAGGCCGAGGGCATCATGCGGTACGAGCGTCCCGAACGGCTCGCCCCGCCGCCCCCGGTGCGCGGTCCCTACCCCCTGCCCCCCGATCTGCCCCCGCCCGCCGGGATCACCCGGACCGTCGTCCGCGACCGCCGCGGCACCGAGTACTACGAGGTGGACCTGCGGGAGAGCCGGACGAGCCTGCTGGCGCGGGGCCCGCAGGCGGACGGGCGCCCCGTGTTCACCGCGCGCGGCGAGGCGCGCTGGCAGGTCACCGACGCGAGGACGGCGGCGGCGGGCAGCGCGTCCGGGGACGTGGCGGAGCTGATCCGCCGCCACCTGACGGACCGGCTGCGCCGGCTGACCGAGCTGTATCCCCCCACGCGGGTCGCCGAGGCCCGGGAGGACCTCTACCGGGGCCTGGCCCGGCTCGCCGTCCCCGGCTTCGACATCCGCTGGGACGTGCACCTGAGCGCCGCCCCGCCCCGCCCCGCCTCCTTCCTGCGCCGCTCGCGGACCCCCGCGGCCCGGGCCCTGCGGCAGGCGGACGCCGTGCTCCTCGGGTTCGACGGCACCCTGACCCGGCTGTGGACGAAGGCCGGCCAGGCCGCGGCCGTCCGGGAGCTGACCCGGGTCCTGGCCGAACTGCGCGACCCGGAGGACGCGCTCGCCGGCAAGCCCCTGCTGCCGGCCAACGGCCCGGTCCCCCCGCACAGCGGTGACCTCCACCCGGTGGACCTGCTGCGGGCGCTCCAGGAGACCGCGTACGAACCGGTGCTGCGGGACGTCCTGACGAGGGCCGAACGCGAGGCGGTGCGCAGCGCGCGGGCCCTCTCCCACGCCGACCTGCTCGTCCGCACCCTGGCCGACAAGGGGCTGACGCTGGCGCTCGTCACGGACGCGGCCGAGGCGACCGCGACCGGATACCTGGAGCTGCGCGGCCTGCTGGACGACTTCGGGGGCGGGGTGCACGGCCGGTCCGCGCGGTTGATGCCCGACCCGGAGACCGTGCAGCGGGCCCTCGCCCGGATCGGCGTGCCCCCCGCCCGGTGTCTCCTGGCCGGCTCCACCGCCGTCGAGGAACGCGCGGCCGGCGCCGCGGGCGTCGCCTTCCTGCGGGTCGCCGACGAGACCGGGTTCCGCGATCTGCTGGACGCCGCCCGGGAACGCTGACCCGCCCGAATCCCCCGTTCAGCCGCTCCCCGCCCGGCCCCCCAGAAAAGGCGCCCGCGCCCGTGGCCCCCGCACGATGCGATCAGAGGTCCGCCGCCCGGCGGCCCACGGTCTGTGCTCTCGGGAGGACCCTGCCATGACCGCCAGTCTGGAGCAGCTGCGCCGCTGCCATTTCGCCGTCGACCTGGGGGCGGCCCGGACGCGGGTGTACGTCAAGGGCGCCGGGCTCGTCGTCGACCAGCCGTCCGTCGCCGCCGTGAACACCAGGACCGGCGCGCTGATCGCGGTCGGCGAGTTCGCGGAGAAGATGACGGGCCGTACCCCCGGCTACATCCGTGTGGTCCGGCCGGTCTCGGGCGGCACGGTCGTCGACATCGAGATGGCCCAGCGGATGCTGCGTCACCTGCTCGGCGACAAGGTCCGCCGCGGTCTGCGCCGCAAGCCCCGGCTGCGCGCCGCCGCCTGCACGCCGCACGACGCGGATCCGCTGGCACAGCGGGCGACCGTCGAGACCCTCGTCGGGCTGGGCGCCCGCCGGGTGGAGCTGGTGGACACGCTGATCGCCGCGGCGGTCGGCTGCGGACTGCCGGTGGAGCAGCCGGAGGCGACGATGGTGCTGGTGTGCGGCGCGGCGGCGACCCAGGTCGCGGTGCTGTCCCTGGGCTCGATCGTCACCGCGGAGCGCATCCCGGTCGGCGGCGAGGCCGTCGACCACGCGATCGTGCAGCACCTGCGGCACGAGCACGAGCTGATGCTGCCGAGCCAGTCGGTACGGCCGCTGCACGTCGCCCTGTCCGGCAACGGCCTCACCCCGCACGGCCCGGCGTCCACGGAGATCCACGGGCGGGACGTGGCGACGGGTCTCGCCCGGTCGGTGCAGGTGGACACCGCGGCGGTACGGGACGCCATCCAGACCCCGCTGACCGCGGTGCTCGACGGGATCGGCAAGGTGCTGCGGGACTGCCCGCCGGACCTGGTCGCGGACCTCGCCGACCGGGGGATCGTGATGGTCGGCGGCAGCGCGCTGCTGCCGGGGCTCGACCAGATGCTGCGGCGGGCGACGGGGATGCCGGTGCACATCGCGGAGCGGCCCGACGTGTGCGCGGTGCAGGGGCTGGGCGCCATGCTGGAGGGCAAGATCGAGCCGCTGGTCCTGGACCCGCTGGCGACCTGAGGCACCGCCGCGTCCCGGCGCGGGGTCCGGGCGGCGGCGCACGGCCGCGCCCCCGCAGCGCGCCCGCCCCGGATCGGCGACGGGGTGCGCAGGCAGCGGTCCGCGTCCGCCGCGCGCCGGTCCCGGGGGCGGGCCGGCGTCCGGCCCGCCGCTCCACGAGGCGGCCCCCCGTCACGCACCTCGCACGCCACCACCTACCGGCCCTGCGCCCCCACCCGGCACGGTGGCGGTGTCACCGCCGCGCGCCCCACCGCCGGTGAGCGGGCCTGCCGTGACGCCCCGGTAGCCGGTCCGGCAGTGACGACGGGCTCGGCCCTCGCCCGTCCGGCCGCCGCGCGGGTGCCCGCCTGCACGACCGCGCCCCGCCCCGGCACGGTGCCGGTACCACCGCCGCACGCCACACCGCCGGTGAGCGGGCCTGCGGTGACGACCCGGTGGCCGGTTCCGGCGGTCACGACCCTGACCGGTTCCGGCGGTCACGACCCGGTGCCAGTTCCGGCGGTCACGACCCGATGACCGGTTCCGGCGGTCACGACCCGGTGCCAGTTCCGGCGGTGACGACCCGACGACCGATCCGGCGGTCACGACGGGCACGGCCCCCGCCCGTCCGGCCGTCGCGCGGTGACGACCCGACGGCCTGTCCGGCCTATCCGGCGGTCACGACGAACGCGGCCCCCGGCCCGTCCGGCCGTCGCGCGGGTCCCGCCTGCACGACCGGGCGGTGGGCGGCGCAGGCGCCGGGGAGCGCACCGGCGTCGCGACGGCCCATGTCGTGTCGTACGGCACCAGACGGTCACGGCGTGGCCGGTGGAGGCGGCGTGGATCCCCGCCTCGTGCCGGACGCGGGCCGGTCACCCGATGGCGGCCCGGCCGCCCGGACCGGCGCGCGCCGGGGACGATCCGGCCGCGGCCCGCCCCGCGCGCGCCGAGCGGCCGCAGGTCCGCGGCGGCGTCGCCCGGCCCGCGCCGGCGGCTCCGCACGGCGCGTCTCCCCGCCCCTGCGCCGGGGCGGGCAACGCTCGTACCCGCGCGCGGCCTGGGCCATTCCCGGCCGGGCGCCGGAGACGGGTGTACCGCGCCCCGCGCCGGGAAGCCGCACGGTACCGCGAGGGGAGACGCCCACGGTCGAGAACGATTGAGCCGAACGGACGAGAACGGTTGAGTCGAGGACGCTTGTGAGGACTGCCGAGCCGAACCCGCTGGTCATCGAGAGCCGTACGGACGACACCGGCCGGGCCCTGCTCGCCGTGCGCGGCGAGCTCGTGCACGGCTGCGACGAGGCGCTGGCCCGGGCGCTGGCCCGGCTGCCCGCCGGCATCCGCCGCGTCGAAGTGGACATGTCCGGCGTGGACTTCATGGACACGGCCGGCCGCCGCTTCCTGGACCTGCTGCGGGACTACGGCGAGCGCCACATGATCCCCGTGGCGGCGGTGAACTGGCGGGGCCAGCCACGGGACTTCTGGGAGCTGTGCCGGGAGGTGGAGCAGCTGCGCCGGGCGATGGCGACCCGCCCGGTCATCGACCAGGCCCGCGGCATCCTGATGGCCACCCACGCCTGCACCTCCCATGAGGCGTGGGAGATCCTGCGCGAGGCCTCCCAGCTGTCCAACACCAAGCTCCGCACGGTCGCCGCGTCGGTCACCGCCAGCGCGGAGGACGCGTCCGCGGCGCCACCGGAGGAGGTCGACAGGGCCCTGCGGACGGCGATCGCGCGCGTGAGGGGATGAGGACGCGTGTGCGGGGTCACACCGTGCGCGCCGCGGACGGGCACGGCAGGAGCGGACGCTCCCGGGCGTGTCGCAGCCCCGGCGCCCGGTTCGAAGGGTGCGGCCCCGCCCGCGCGCACGGCCCGGGCCTGGAGGCGGAAGCCCGCGAGGGGGCGCTCAGGGCCGCCGACGATACGTTTCCGCAGGTCGCGGAAGCTACTGGTGGGGCGGGTGGGACTCGAACCCACGGCCGACGGATTATGAGTCCGCTGCTCTAACCGGCTGAGCTACCGCCCCTCACGGCGCGTCGCGCACATTTGTGCGCGCCGTCTGCCGCAGCATAGCCGCTCATACGATCTCCTGCTCCGGCATGGTCGGCTTCGCACGACCATGAGGACTCCGCCGCGGCCCGCGCGGTTCCACCGGACATGAAAAAGGACCCCGAAGGGCCCTCGTTCAGCATGCTCCCCCGACTGGACTCGAACCAGTAACCTGCCGGTTAACAGCCGGCTGCTCTGCCAATTGAGCTACGGAGGACCGAGCTCCCCCGACTGGACTCGAACCAGTAACCTGCCGGTTAACAGCCGGCTGCTCTGCCAATTGAGCTACGGAGGAATGCCTCGTTGCATCGAACGTACCTCCCTGGGTATCCGCCAGGGGGCGCCCGCTCGCTGCGACACATACATTAGCGCAAGCAGGGGGGTGCTTTGCCAATCGGTACCTCCGGGCCCGATGCCGCACCGGAACCGTGCCAGGGACTACGCAAGGAAAGGGTGGCCGCCATGCGTTACCGGCTCACGTTCGTCGTCGGACTCGCTGTGGGCTACGTGCTCGGCACACGCGCCGGGCGCGAGCGCTACGAACAGCTGATGAAGTCGGCCCGGCAGATCGCACAGAACCCGGCGGTCCGCAACACCGCGGAGAGCGCCGCCCAGCAGGGCCGCCAGTTCGCGGGCAAGGCCTATCACGTGGTCAGCGACAAGGTCGGCGACCGCGTCCCCGACCGCTTCCGCCACAACGGCCAGGACGACGACTGGGGCACCAGCAACACCTAGACGCCGCGGGAGGGGCGCGGGAACGGCCGGGCAACCACGCGCCACCCGCGCCCCGTCGGACCACTGGCACCGCTACGGCACAATCTGTTGCATGGGGATAGTCGCCGGGCTGGACAGTTCACCCGATTTCACGCGGATCGTCGTCTGCGACACGGACACGGGGGCCGTGCTCAGGCAGGGTTATGCCCCGCACCCGCTGGAGAGCCCCGACGGCGGCCGCCCCAGTGACGTGGACCCCCAGTCCTGGCTGCTGTCGCTCGGCGAGGCGGCCGGCGGCGGTCTGCTGGAGGGCGTCCAGGCGATCGGCGTCTCCGCCCAGGCGAACGCGGTCGTGCCGCTCGACGCGCAGGGCAACACCGTCCGCCCGGCCCTGGTCGGCGGGGACAAGCGGGCGCAGGTCGCGGCGGCCGACCTGATCGACGCGCTCGGCGGCCGGGAGGTCTGGGCGCAGGCCGTGGGCTGTGTCCCGCAGGCCGCGCACCCGGTGACCAAGCTGCGCTGGCTGGCGAAGACCGAGCCGGAGGCCGCCGCGCGCACCGCCGTGCTGCTCCAGGCGCACGACTGGCTGGTCTGGCAGCTCCTCGGCCGGCCGGTGCGCCGGACCACCGACCGCGGCGGCGCCTCGGGCACCGGCTACTGGTCGGCGGCCGTCGGCGGCTACCGACCCGAGCTGGTGGAACTGGCCCTCGGCCACCAGGCGCTGCTGCCGGAGGTGATCGGGCCGTCGGACGCGGCCGGCACGACCCCCGAGGGGCTGCTGATCTCCGCCGGGACCGTGGACACCATGGCCGCCGCGTTCGGGCTGGGGCTGGGCCTCGGGGACGCGGTCGTCTCGCTCGGCGCGTCCGGCTCCGTGATGGCCGTGCACCCCGAGGCGCTGCACGATCCGACGGGGACGATCACCTCACTGGCCGACGCGACCGGGATGCACCTGCCGGTCGTGACCACGCTGAACGCCGTGCGCGCCCTGCGCGGCACCGCCGAACTGCTCGGCCTGCCGGATCTGGAGAGCCTGTCCGATCTGGCGCTGAAGTCGACGCCGGGCGCCCACGGGCTGGTGCTGCTGCCGTACCTGGAGGGCGAGCGGACACCGGCGCTGCCGCACACGGCGGGCACCCTGGCCGGCCTGCGGCGCGAGTCGATGCGGCCGGAGCACCTGGCACGGGCCGCGTTCGAGGGCATGCTGTGCGGGCTGGCCGACGCGCTGGACGTGCTGCGCGGGCGGGGCGTGGAGGTGCGGCGGATCTTCCTGCTGGGCCCGGCGGCCGAACTGCCCGCCGTGCAGGCCTCGGCGCCGTCCCTGTTCGGCGCGCAGGTCGTCGTGCCGCAGCCCGCCGACTACGCGGCGCTCGGTGCCGCGCGGCAGGCCGCGTGGGCGCTGGGCGTGTCGCAGGGCACGCTCGACCCGCGCACCCCGCCGGCCTGGCAGGGCGCGGTGGCGCAGGTGCTGGAGCCCGGGGAGGAGCTGGCGGTGGGGCAGGCGGTGCGGCAGCAGTTCGTGTCGGTGCGGGAGCAGACCCATCCGGGGGCGTTCCGGGCGTAACGGCCCGCCTGTTGGGTTAATCGGTTGAGGTAACGCGGGTGGAGTGTTCGACGATAGGGGCCAGGGGCAACCTTCCGGCCCCTCCCGCCGACTCCGAGAGACCAGTGTGCTCATACGACTCCTGCGGACCTACCTCAGGCCGTATCGAAAACCCATCGCCCTGCTGGTGCTGCTCCAGTTCCTGCAGACCTGCGCGACCCTCTATCTGCCGACGCTGAACGCGGACATCATCGACAACGGCGTCGTGCTCGGGGACACCGGCTACATCCTGTCCTACGGCGCCCTGATGATCGGCATCTCGCTGGCGCAGGTGATCTGCAACATCGGTGCCGTGTACTACGGCGCGCGCACGGCCGCGGCCCTCGGCCGGGACGTGCGGGCCGCCGTCTTCGACCGGGTGCAGTCCTTCTCCGCCCGGGAGGTCGGCCACTTCGGCGCGCCCTCCCTCATCACACGGACCACCAACGACGTCCAGCAGGTGCAGATGCTGGCCCTGATGACGTTCACCCTGATGGTGTCCGCGCCGATCATGTGCGTGGGCGGCATCGTGCTGGCCGTGGGGCTCGACGTGCCGCTGTCGGGGGTGCTGGTCGCCGTCGTGCCGGTGCTCGGCATCGCGGTGACCCTCATCGTGCGCCGGCTGCGGCCGCTGTTCAGGACCATGCAGGAGCGGCTGGACACGGTCAACCGGGTGCTGCGCGAGCAGATCACCGGCAACCGGGTGATCCGCGCCTTCGTCCGCGACGAGTACGAGCAGCAGCGGTTCCGGAAGGCGAACGCCGAGCTGACCGACATGTCGCTGGCCACCGGCAACCTCCTGGCGCTGATGTTCCCCATCGTCATGACGGTGGTGAACCTGTCGTCCATCGCGGTGGTGTGGTTCGGCGCGCACCGGATCGACAGCGGCGGGATGCAGATCGGCGACCTGACCGCGTTCCTCGCCTACCTCATGCAGATCGTGATGTCCGTGATGATGGCCACCTTCATGTTCATGATGGTGCCGCGCGCGGAGGTCTGCGCCGAGCGGATCCAGGAGGTGCTCGACACCTCCTCCAGCGTCGTCCCGCCGGCGGCGCCGGTGACGAAGCTGCGACGGCACGGGCACCTGGAGATCCGCGGGGCGGGCTTCCGCTACCCCGGTGCCGAGGAGCCGGTGCTCAAGGCCATCGACCTGACCGCCCGGCCGGGCGAGACCACGGCGGTGATCGGCTCGACAGGCAGCGGCAAGTCCACCCTGCTGGGCCTCGTGCCCCGGCTGTTCGACGCGACCGACGGAACGGTCCTGGTGGACGGCGAGGACGTGCGCACCATCGATCCGAAGGTGCTGGCGAGGACCGTCGGCCTGGTCCCGCAGAAGCCGTACCTGTTCGCGGGCACGGTCGCCACCAACCTGCGCTACGGCAACCCGGACGCCACCGACGAGGAGTTGTGGCACGCGCTGGAGGTGGCGCAGGCCAGGGACTTCGTGGAGCGGCTGGAGAACGGCCTCGACTCCCCCATCGCGCAGGGCGGCACCAACGTCTCCGGCGGCCAGCGCCAGCGGCTCGCCATCGCGCGCACCCTGGTCCAGCGCCCGGAGATCTACCTCTTCGACGACTCCTTCTCCGCCCTCGACTACGCCACCGACGCGGCCCTGCGCGCCGCGCTCGCCCGGGAGACCGCCGACGCGACCGTGGTGATCGTCGCCCAGCGGGTGGCCACCATCCGTGACGCCGACCGGATCGTCGTCCTCGACGAGGGACGGGTGGTCGGCACCGGACGGCACCACGAGCTGATGGCGGACAACGAGACCTACCGGGAGATCGTGCTCTCCCAGCTGACGGAAGCGGAGGCAGCCTGATGGCCGGGCCCATGGGGCGGATGATGGCCGGGACCGGACCGGACCACCGCTCGCTGGACTTCAAGGGGTCGGGCCGGCGGCTCGCCGCCCGGTTCCGGCCGGAGCGGTTCACCCTCGGCGTGCTCCTGCTCTGCGTGGTGATCAGCGTCGGCCTGTCGGTGGCCGGCCCGAAGATCCTCGGTGAGGCGACCGACCTGGTCTTCGCGGGGATCGTCGGCCGCGGGATGGAGCCGGGCGCCACCAAGGAGGAAGTCCTCCAGGCGATGCGGGAACGCGGCGACGGGGACATCGCCGACATGCTCCGCTCCACCGACTTCACCCCCGGCGAGGGCATCGACTTCGCCGCCGTCGGGAACGTACTGCTGTTCGCGCTCGCCGTGTTCGCGGTCGCCGGGCTGCTGATGGCGGTGGCGACCCGGCTGGTGAACCGGGTGGTGAACCGGACTATGTACCGGATGCGCGAGGACGTGCAGACGAAGCTGTCCCGGCTGCCGCTGTCGTACTTCGACCGGCGGCAGCGCGGCGAGGTGCTGTCCCGCGCCACCAACGACATCGACAACATCGGGCAGACCCTCCAGCAGTCGATGGGCCAGCTCATCAACTCGCTGCTGACCATCATCGGCGTGCTCGCGATGATGTTCTGGGTGTCGTGGATCCTCGCGCTGGTCGCCCTGGTGACGGTGCCGCTGTCGCTGTACGTGGCGACCTACGTCGGCAAGCGGTCGCAGCCGCACTTCGTGCAGCAGTGGCGCTCCACCGGCACGCTCAACGCGCACATCGAGGAGATGTACACCGGGCACACGCTGGTGAAGGTGTTCGGGCGGCAGGACGAGTCGGCGCAGCAGTTCGCCGAGCAGAACCGGGCGCTGTACGAGGCCGGGTTCAAGGCCCAGTTCAACAGCGGCGTGATGCAGCCGCTGATGATGTTCGTGTCCAACCTGAACTACGTGCTGGTCGCGGTCGTCGGCGGGCTGCGGGTCGCTTCGGGGTCGCTGTCGATCGGCGATGTCCAGGCGTTCATCCAGTACTCGCGGCAGTTCTCGATGCCGCTGACGCAGATCGCGTCCATGGCGAACCTGGTGCAGTCCGGTGTGGCGTCGGCCGAGCGGATCTTCGAACTCCTCGACGCGGAGGAGCAGTCGGCGGACCCGGTGCCCGCGGTGCGGCCGCAGGAGCTGCGCGGGCGGGTCGCGCTGGAGGGCGTGTCCTTCCGCTACGACCCGGAGAAGCCGCTGATCGAGGACCTCACGCTGGCCGTGGAACCGGGGCAGACGGTGGCGATCGTCGGCCCGACCGGCGCGGGCAAGACCACCCTGGTGAACCTGCTCATGCGGTTCTACGAGGTGTCCGGCGGGCGGATCACACTCGACGGGGTCGACATCGCGACGATGTCCCGGGACGAACTGCGCGCCGGGATCGGCATGGTGCTCCAGGACACCTGGCTGTTCGGCGGCACCATCGCGGAGAACATCGCCTACGGGGCGGCCCGGAAGGTCACCCGCGGCGAGATCGAGGAGGCGGCGCGGGCGGCCCACGCCGACCGGTTCATCCGCACCCTGCCGGACGGCTACGACACCGTGATCGACGACGAGGGCTCGGGCGTCAGCGCCGGCGAGAAGCAGCTCATCACCATCGCGCGGGCGTTCCTGTCGGACCCGGTGATCCTGGTGCTCGACGAGGCGACCAGCTCCGTCGACACCCGTACCGAGGTGCTGATCCAGAAGGCGATGGCCAAACTGGCGCACGGGCGGACGTCGTTCGTCATCGCGCACCGGCTGTCGACCATCCGGGACGCCGACACGATCCTGGTGATGGAGAACGGGTCGATCGTCGAACAGGGCGCGCACGCCGAACTGCTGGCGGCGGGCGGGGCGTACGCGCGGCTGTACCAGGCGCAGTTCGCACAGGCCGTGGCCGAGGTGGACTGACACCGGAGGGGGGCCGCCGGCCGGCGGCCCCCGCTCAGTCCAGGTAGCCCCGCAGCTGCTCGGCGAAGGCGTGGTCGCGGAGTTTGTTGAGGGTCTTGGACTCGATCTGGCGGATCCGCTCGCGGGTCACGCCGAAGATGCGCCCGATCTCCTCCAGGGTGCGGGGGCGGCCGTCGGCCAGCCCGTAGCGGAGCTGGACCACCTTGCGCTCGCGCTCGCCGAGAGTGGACAGGACCGCCTCCAGGTGCTCCTTGAGCAGCAGGAACGCGGCGGACTCCACGGGCGAGGCGGCGTCGCCGTCCTCTATCAGGTCGCCCAGCGCGACATCGTCCTCCTCACCGACGGGGGCGTGCAGGGAG
Organism: Streptomyces glaucescens; assembly: GCF_000761215.1. Lineage (GTDB taxonomy): Bacteria > Actinomycetota > Actinomycetes > Streptomycetales > Streptomycetaceae > Streptomyces > Streptomyces glaucescens_B. The sequence continues at coordinate 2,588,057 of NZ_CP009438.1, forward strand.
ACGGGCTCCTGGGCGAGCCGCAGCACCTCGCTCACCCGCTCGGGCGGCAGGTCGAGATGGGCGGCGACCTCTTCGGGGGTGGGTTCGTGGCCGCGCTCCTGGAGCATCCGGCGCTGCACCCGCACCACCCGGTTGATCAGCTCGACGACGTGCACCGGGACCCGGATGGTGCGGGCCTGGTCGGCGAGGGCGCGGGACATGGCCTGGCGGATCCACCAGGTGGCGTAGGTGGAGAACTTGAAGCCGCGGGCGTAGTCGAACTTCTCGACGGCCCGGATGAGGCCCAGGTTGCCCTCCTGCACGAGGTCGAGCATGGTCAGTCCGCGGCCGACGTACCGCTTGGCGACCGACACCACCAGCCGCAGGTTCGCCTCGATCAGCCGGCGCTTGGCCATCCGGCCCATGACCACGAGCCGGTCCAGGTCGAGCGCCAACTGGCTGTCCAGGTCGGGGGTGTTGAGCAGCTTCTCCTCGGCGAACAGGCCGGCCTCGACCCGGCGGGCGAGTTCCACCTCCTCGGCGGCGGTGAGCAGCGGCACCCGGCCGATCTCGCGCAGGTACTGCCGGAACAGGTCGGAGGAGGGACCGCTGGTGTCGACGGCCCGGCCGGGCGGCGGCTCGACGGGCCCGGGCTCGACGAACTCCGGTTCGGTGCCGGCCCCGGCGTCGGGCGGCTCGGATTCCGGTTCGGTCTCCGTCTGCGTCTCCGTCCGTGTCTCCGGGTGGTGCGCCGCACGGCTCTGCGGCGGCAGGGCCGCCAGCACGTCCGGTGCCGCGTCCGGCTCCGCCGGGGTGCGGCTGTCGGTAGGGACGAGGGTCTGGGTCTGCACGGGGGCGACCTCCAGGGGGGAATCGCTGCTGAGGTGGCGGAACGGCGGCGGTGGATGACCCGTGGGGGGACGGGCCGGCCGCGCTCCGAGGACTCAGGCACCGCACCCAGTGTGGGGGAAGACACATCCTCGCCACGAGGGGCGTGCGTGCACTTTTTGAGTTCGGTGCGTGACCGGGTGGTTACCGTGCCGGACCGGGACGGCTCACAGGGCCGCCGCGCCGCGCTCCCGCAACGCCTGGCCGTACTGCTGGAGGACCCACAGCTCGTTCTGCACGGCGGCCAGCTGGGCCGGGTCGCCGCCGTTGGCGAGACGGGTCAGGGTGGACTGGACGTCCTCGATGCGGCGGTCGACCGCGCGGCGCCGGACCCAGACGAGCTGTTCGCCCGCGTACGCCTCGTCGACCGTGCGGCGCATGATCGCCTCCACGGCCAGCTCGGTGACCATGGCGCGGACCGTGTCGTCGGGGGCCGCCTCGCGGACCCGGACCAGGTACTCCTGCGGGTCCCGGACGCCGTACTCGACGCCGCCCGCGTCGAGGATCGCCTGCCGCACGGCGGCGTAGGGGGCGGCGGTGAACTCGTCGACGCCGTACGCGTCGAACGCCGGGCAGACCAGCTCCGGGCGCTGGAGGGCGAGCTTCAGCAGCTCGCGTTCCGTCGCGTACACCGGGTTGCGCAGGGTCAGGGCGGGGCCGGACACCGCCGGGCGCGGCGCGGCCTCGTACGGCTGCCGGGGGCGCCCGGCGGGGGCGGGCCCCTTGCCGCCCCGGTCACGCGCCCACCGGGCCAGCTGGGCGACCCGCTTGACCACGAACTGGGTGTCGAGGATGCCGAGCATGCCGGCGAGCTGCACGGCGACCTCGTGCTGGGCGCCGCTGTTCTTGATGCGGGCGACGACCGGCGCGGCCTCGTCCAGCGCCGCCGCCCGGCCGGCCGGGGTGTCCAGGTCGTAGCGGCGCACGATCTGGCGCAGGGCGAACTCGAACAGCGGGGTGCGCGGCTCGACCAGGTCGGCCACCGCCTCGTCGCCCTTGGCGAGCCGCAGGTCGCAGGGGTCCATGCCGTCCGGGGCGATGGCGATGTACGTCTCGGCGGCGAACTTCTGGTCGTCCTCGAAGGCGCGCAGGGCCGCCTTCTGGCCGGCCGCGTCCCCGTCGAAGGTGAAGATCACGCGGGCCGAGCCGTTGTCCATCAGCAGCCGTCTGAGGATCTTGATGTGGTCGCCGCCGAAGGCGGTGCCGCAGGTGGCGATGGCGGTGGTGACCCCGGCGAGGTGACAGGCCATGACGTCCGTGTAGCCCTCGACGACGACCGCGCGGGACGACTTGGCGATGTCCTTCTTCGCCAGGTCGATGCCGTAGAGGACCTGGGACTTCTTGTAGATCGCGGTCTCGGGCGTGTTGAGGTACTTCGGCCCGTTGTCCGCCTCGTAGAGCTTGCGGGCGCCGAAGCCGACGACCTCGCCGCCGATGTCGCGGATCGGCCACATGAGCCGGCCCCGGAAGCGGTCGATGGGCCCGCGGCGGCCTTCCTGGCTGAGCCCGGAGAGGATCAGTTCCTTGTCGGTGAAGCCCTTGCCGCGCAGGTAGCGGGTGAGGTGGTCCCAGCCCTGCGGGCTGTAGCCGACGCCGAAGTGGACGGCGGCGGCCTGGTCGAAGCCGCGCTCGGCGAGGAAGATCCGGCCGGTCTCGGCCTCGGGGGAGGTCGCGAGCTGTTCCGCGTACCACTCCGCGGCGATCTTGTGGGCCTCGACCAGGCGGATGCGTTCGCCGCGCTGGTGGGCGGGGTTGTAGCCGCCCTCCTCGTAGCGCAGCGTGATGCCGGCCTGGGCGGCCAGCCGCTCGACCGCCTCCGAGAAGGAGAGGTGGTCGACCTTCATCACGAAGGTGATGGTGTCGCCGCCCTCCTGGCAGCCGAAGCAGTGGAAGAGTCCCTTGCTCGGGCTGACCTGGAAGGACGGCGACTTCTCGTCGTGGAACGGGCACAGCCCCTTGAGGTTGCCGCCGCCCGCGTTGCGCAGCTGGAGGTACTCGGACACGACGGCGTCGATCGGGACCGCGTCCCGTACCGCCTTCACGTCCTCGTCGTTGATCCGTCCAGCCACGCGTGAATTCTACGGGGCGGCGCGGGCATGCCCGGGGCCGCGGCGGGCGGCCGGGGGCCCGTCGTTCGGATCATCCCGGCCCCGCGGGGTCGGCCGGAGGCGCCGCACCTCACAGCCGGCCTGCCCCGAACGACAGGCCTCAGGCGCCCAGGCTCTCCAGCGGCACGTGCGGGGACGACAGGGCCTCCACGTCCACCCGGGCCCTGGACCGGATCAGCCGCTGGATGTGCTCTGTGACGTCCCACACGTTCACGTTCATCCCGGCCAGCACCCGCCCCTCCCGCACCCAGAACGCGATGAACTCCCGCTTGCCCGCGTCCCCCCGGATCACCACCTGGTCGTACGACCCGGGCGGGGCCCACCCGGAGTACTCCATGCCGAGGTCGTACTGGTCGGTGAAGAAGTACGGCACCCGGTCGTGGACGACGTCCTGCCCCAGCATCGCCCGCGCCGCCGCCGGGCCGCCGTTCAGCGCGTTCGCCCAGTGCTCGACCCGCATCCGGAGGCCGAAGAGGGCGTGCGGGAAGGCGGCGACGTCGCCGGCCGCGTAGATGTCGGGGTCGGACGTGCGCAGCCGCTCGTCGACCACGATGCCCCCGCCGTGCGCGCGGTCCGCGATCTCCAGCCCCGCCGCCTCCGCGAGCGCGGTCCGCGGCGCGGCGCCGATCGCGGCGAGCACGTCGTGCGCCGGGTGCTCCTCGCCGTCGTCCGTGCGGGCCGCGAGGACCACGCCGTCCTGCCCGACGATCTCGGTGAGCCGGACGCCGAAGTGGAAGCGCACCCCGTGCTCGCGGTGCAGCTCGGCGAAGAGCTGGCCCAGCTCGGGGCCGAGCACCCCGTGCAGCGGGGTCGGGTCCGGCCCCACCACGGTCACCTCGGCGCCGTACTCGCGGGCCGCCGCCGCGACCTCCAGGCCGATCCAGCCGGTGCCGGCGATCACCAGGTGGCCGTTGTCCCGGCCCAGGTGGGTCAGGACGCCCTTGAGGCGTTCGGCGTGGGCGAGGCGCCGCAGGTGGTGCACGCCGGCCAGGTCGGTGCCCGGGACGTCCAGGCGGCGCGGTTCGGCGCCGGTGGCCAGCAGCAGCTTGTCGTAGCGGACGACCGTGCCGTCCTCGCCGAAGCGGACCGTCTTCGCGGCGCGGTCGACGGCGTCCACGGTCTGGCCGAGGTGCAGCTCGATGTCGTGCCGCGCGTACCAGGCGGGTTCGTGCACGAAGACGCTGTCGCGTTCCTCCTTGCCGAGCAGGAAGCCCTTGGACAGCGCCGGGCGCTCGTACGGGTGGTCGCGCTCGTCGCAGATCAGTATCACCCGCCCGCTGAAGCCCTCCGCGCGGAGCGTCTCGGCCGCCTTCGCCCCGGCGAGTCCTCCTCCGACGATGACGAATGTCTGATCCGCGTCGACCACTTGTTGCCTCCTCGTCACTGTTCCGCCAGGTGCGAGCCTCCCGCACGGAGCGTGAGGGGGGAAGAGGGGGTGACCCGATCAGGCCACGCACGGTCACATCGGTGTCACATCCGTCCCGTGAGTCTCGCGTGCAGCGAGCGGGCCGAGGCGTCGGTGAGGGAGGCGATCTGGTCGACGATCACCCGTTTGCGGGCCCGGTCGTCGGGGGCCGCGTCGAACAGCGCGCGGAACTGCGGGTCCAGGCCGTCCGGGGCGCGGGCGGTCAGCGCCTCGGCGAGTTCGGCGACGACGATCCGCTGGTCGGCGCGGAGCCGGGTCTGCTCGGCGCGCTGCATGACGTAGCGGTCGGCGACCGCCTTCAGCACCGCGCACTCCATGCGGGTCTCGCGCGGTACGACCAGCTCGGCGCCGTATCGGGTGAGCCGGCCGCCCCCGTGGGCCGCGCGCGTGGCGCTCTCCGCGGCGAGGCAGAAGCGGCCGATGAGCTGGCTGGTGGCGTCCTTCAGGCGGGCCTGTGCGACGGCCGAGCCGTCGTACCCGTGCGGCCACCACTGCGCGTCCTGGAGGCGGTCCAGGGCGGCGGCGAGTTCGGCGGGGTCGGTGCCCGCGGGGACGTAGCGGCCGATGGCGACCCGGAAGATCTCCTGGCGTTCCGGCTCGGCGTGCAGGCAGTTGGGGTCGATGTGCCCGGCGTGCAGTCCGTCCTCGACGTCGTGCACCGAGTACGCCACGTCGTCCGCCCAGTCCATGACCTGTGCCTCGAAGCAGGTGCGGGTGCCGGGGGCGTCCCGGCGGACCCAGTCGAACACGGGGCGGTCGTCCTCGTAGACGCCGAACTTGCGCGAGTGCGGGTCGGTGGGGTGGGCGCCGCGCGGCCACGGGTACTTCGTGGCGGCGTCCAGGGTGGCGCGGGTGAGGTTGAGGCCGACGGAGCCCTCCGGGGTGAACCGCTTGGGCTCGATGCGGGTGAGCAGCCGCAGCGACTGGGCGTTGCCCTCGAAGCCGCCGCAGTCCCCGGCCAACTCGTCCAGCGCCTTCTCTCCGTTGTGGCCGAAGGGGGGATGGCCGAGGTCGTGGGCGAGGCAGGCGGCCTCGACGAGGTCGGGGTCGCAGCCGAGGGCCGCGCCGAGTTCGCGGCCGACCTGGGCGCACTCCAGGGAGTGGGTGAGGCGGGTGCGGGGGCTGGGGTCCCAGGCCTGGTGGGTGGTGCCGGGGGTGACCACCTGGGTCTTGCCGGCGAGTCTCCTGAGGGCCGACGAGTGGAGGATGCGGGCGCGGTCGCGCTGGAAGGCGGTGCGGCCGGGGCGTTTGTCCGGTTCCGGGGCCCAGCGGGCGACTGACGTCGGGTCGTAACCGGGGGGTGTGGTGCCTTCCATGTGTCGACAGTAAGCGCTGGGGCGGCGGCGGGCCGGTGTTCGCCCGCGGGCACGGGCTGTTTCCGGCTGCGGCCGTGCGGTTCCCCGCGGCCCTCAGCGAGTCGCGGCGAGCGCCGGCTCCGTCGCCCGCCGGGTCGCCCTCGCCTCTTCGTAGCGGTGCAGGAGGAGTTCGGCCATCAGCGGGTGGGCGCCCAGGGGGTCGGCGGCGATGCCCGGGGCGGCCTGCGCGCACTCCGTCGCGAAGCGGCCGGGGGCCGTGAAGCAGGAGGCGACGGCGATGCGGTGGCGGCCGCGGGCCCGCAGGGAGCGGACGGCCGCGTCCACCGTCGGGGTCGCGGCGCAGGCGTAGGCGGGGAGCACCGGGACGCCGAGGCGGGCGGCGAGGAGTGCGGCCGTGCGGCCGGTGTCCGTCGCCGAGTCGGGGTCGCGGGAGCCCGCGGCGGCGAGGATCACGGCGGTGGCGCGGCGTTCGGCGTCCGTCGCCGGGGGACGCCAGCCGGCCTCCGTCAGGCGGGTGTGGAGGGTGTCGACGAGGAGGGGGTGCGGTCCGAGCGGGGCGGCCAGGCGGGTGCGGGCCGGGGCGGCGGCGGCCATCGCGGGGATGTCCTGCTTGACGTGGTAGCCGCGGCTGAGGAGGAGCGGGACGAGGACGGCCTCGCGGTCTCCGAGGGCGGCGAGGGTGCCGGGCAGCAGGGGCTGGTTCAGTTCGATGTGGCCGAGGTGGACCGGCAGGCCGGGGCGCAGGGCGCGGACGCGGTCGAGGAGGGCGCGGACCGTGGCGAGGGCGCGCGGGTCGCGGCTGCCGTGGGCCACGACGACGAGCGCGGGGGGTCCGGGGCGGTGGCTGCGCTGGCTGTCCATGCTCCGAGGGTGCCGGGAGGACGTTGCCGGCCCGTTGCGTGAGGGTCACGGGCGTTTTCCGTGGGTTCACGGCGGGGGGCGGGCGGGGTGTGAGGGGGACGCAACCGGGGCGCCGCACAGACCGTCCCTTTCCGTATGAAGATCGTACGACCTCGTCCGCCGCGTACCCGGGCCGGCCGCCGGCGGCTGGTGCAGGCCGTGATGGCGGCCTGCGTGCTCGCGCTGCTGCCGTCGACCTGGCTGTACGTCTCGACCGGCGACCGGCTGCGCACCACCGCCGACGTGCCGCGCACCGAGGTCGCCGTCGTCTTCGGCGCCGGCCTGTGGAACGGCGCGCCGTCCCCGTACCTCGCCCACCGGCTCGACGCGGCGGCCGAGCTGTACCGGACGGGCCGGATCGAGGTGGTCCTGGTGACCGGCGACAACAGCCGGAAGGACTACGACGAGCCGGACGCGATGCGCGCCTACCTCACCCGGCACGGCGTCCCGGACGCGCGGATCGTCAGCGACTACGCGGGCTTCGACACCTGGGACTCCTGCGTCCGCGCCAAGCGGATCTTCGGGGTGGACGAGGCGGTGCTGATCAGCCAGGACTTCCACATCCGGCGGGCGGTCGCGCTGTGCCGGGAGGCGGGGGTGGCGTCGTACGGCGTCGGGGTGCCCGCCCGGCGGGACGCGACCTGGTACTACGGCGGGGTGCGGGAGGTCTTCGCCGGCGGCAAGGCGGCGCTGGACGCGGTCCTCGAACCCGATCCGCGGTTCCTCGGACCCGAGGAGCCCGGAGTGCGGCGCGCGCTGGCCGCCGGGCGCTGACCTGCGGCGAGGACTCCTCACCGTGGCCCGGTGGCGGCGGGGAGGTCACCGTCCCGGCCGTGTAACAGGGAGCCGTCCCGGCACGTAACACGGCCGATTCACCCTGAAGGGCATGAACAGCACCCCGACGCCCACCCACTGCCCGTACTGCGCCCTGCAGTGCGGGATGAACCTGTCGCCCACGCCGGACGGGGGCGTCGAGGTGCTGGAACGCGCCGACTTCCCGGTGAACCGGGGAGCGCTGTGCGGCAAGGGCCGCACGGCGCCCGCGGTGCTCTCGTCGCGGGTGCGCCTGACCTCCCCGCTGGTCCGGGAGGGCGGCGCGCTCGTGCCCGCCGGCTGGGACGAGGCCCTGGACCGGATCGCCGGTGCGCTCGGCCGGATCCGCGCCGAGCACGGCGCGGACGCGCTCGGCGTGTTCGGCGGGGGCGGGCTGACCAACGAGAAGGCGTACGCGCTCGGCAAGTTCGCCCGGGTCGCGCTCGGCACCTCGCAGATCGACTACAACGGCCGGTTCTGCATGTCGTCCGCCGCGGCGGCCGGGACACGGGCCTTCGGGCTCGACCGCGGGCTGCCCTTCCCGCTGGAGGACATCCCGAAGAGCGGCTGCGTCATCCTCGTCGGCTCCAACCTCGCCGAGACCATGCCGCCGTCGCTGCGCTTCCTCACCGAGCTGAGGGAGAACGGCGGCACGCTGATCGTCGTCGACCCGCGCCGCACCAAGACCGCCGAGCAGGCCGATCTGCACCTCGCGCCCCGCCCGGGCACCGACCTGGCGCTGGCGCTGGGCCTGCTGCACCTGGTCGTCGCCGAGGGCCGCACCGACGAGGCGTACATCGCCGAGCGGACCACCGGCTGGGAGGACGCGCGGGCCGCGGCCATGGCGCACTGGCCGGAGTACGTGGAACGGATCACCGGGGTGCCGGTGCCGCAACTGCGCGAGGCGGTGCGGATGTTCTGCGATCCGGAGACCGCCATGGTGCTCACCGCGCGCGGGCCCGAGCAGCAGTCCAAGGGCACCGACACGGTCGGCGCCTGGATCAACCTGTGCCTGGCCACCGGCCGGGCGGGACGGCCGCACAGCGGGTACGGCTGCCTCACCGGGCAGGGCAACGGGCAGGGCGGGCGCGAGCACGGCCAGAAGGCCGACCAGCTGCCGGGCTACCGCAAGCTTGACGACCCGGCCGCGCGCCGCCACGTGGCGGAGGTGTGGGGCGTCGACCCGGACTCGCTGCCCGGGCCGGGGCGCAGCGCCTACGAGCTGCTGGACGCGCTCGGCACGGACATCCGGGCGCTGCTGCTGATGGGCTCCAACCCGGTGGTGTCGGCGCCGCGCGCCGCGCACGTCGAGGAGCGGATCGGATCGCTGGACTTCCTGGCGGTCTGCGACGTCGTGCTGTCGGAGACGGCGGAACTCGCGGACGTGGTGCTGCCGGTGACGCAGTGGGCCGAGGAGACCGGCACGACGACCAACCTGGAGGGGCGGGTGCTGCTGCGGCGGCAGGCCGTCACGCCGCCCGAGGGTGTCCGCAGCGACCTGGAGGTCATGCACGAACTGGCCGCGCGGCTGGGAGTGGAGAAGGGCTTCCCGACCGACCCCGAGGAGGTCTTCGAGGAGCTGCGCCGGGCCAGCGCGGGCGGGCCCGCCGACTACTCCGGCATCACCTACCGCAGGCTCGCGAAGGAGAACGGGGTGTTCTGGCCGTGCCCGGCACCGCGGCCCGCGGACCCGGTGCCCGGCCCCCACTCCGGGGACGGCCCGCCGACCGTGACGCCGCGGGGACCGGCGCGGGGGGACGGGGTGCGGGAGGGCGGGGTGCCGCAGGGCGGGACGCGCGAGGCCGGGGTGGCAACGGCCGGGAACCGGGAGGGCGGCGTGGCGGCGGACGGGAACCGGAAGGGCGAGACGCGGGAAACCGCGGTGGCGCAGGCCGCGAACCGGGAGGGCGGGGTGGAGGAGGCGCACCCCGGTACACCGCGGCTGTTCCTCGACCGGTTCGCCACCCCGGACGGGCGGGCCCGGTTCGTGCCCGTGGCGCACCGGGCGGCCGCCGAGGAGCCCGACGACGAGTACCCGGTGCTGCTGACCACCGGCCGCGTGGTCGCCCAGTACCAGTCCGGCGCGCAGACCCGGCGGGTCGACGAGCTGAACGCCGCCGCGCCGGGCCCGTTCGTCGAGCTGCACCCGCGGCTCGCGGCCCGGCTGGGCGCCGCCGAGGGCGACCCGGTGGCCGTGGTCTCGCGGCGCGGGCGGGCCGTGGCACCGGCCCGGATCACCCGCGCCATCCGCCCCGACACCGTGTTCATGCCGTTCCACTGGCCGGGCGAGGGCCGCGCCAACACCCTCACCAACCCGGCGCTGGACCCCACCTCGCGGATGCCGGAGTTCAAGGCGTGCGCGGTCCGGGTGGAGGCGGTGCCCCCGGCCGGGGCGGCACAGGACTGACCCGTCTCCCGGGCGCGGGAGCACACCACCCGCCGAGGAGGCCCGCCCGCCCGGACGGGAGGCCGCCGCGTCGCCGTGACGTGCGCGGAGCGCGGTGCCGGGCACGGGGACGAGCCGGGCGTCAGGACCGGCGTGCCCGCCAGTCCCCGCCCTCGATGCGGGTGCCCCGTGCGCGCAGGCGGGCGGCGACGGGCGGCGCGGCCAGGTACACCCAGGCCCGCCGGACCGCCCCGTCGGCGGTGCGGACGACATCGCGGGCGACCCGCTCGTAGAGGTTGCGGGGGTCGCCGGGCGTCTCGCACTCCTCCAGCCGGTCGAGGGCGAGCAGCAGTTCGCCGTACGCCTCGGGCAGCGGGGTGACCAGATCGCCGCGCACCGAGCCGCCGGGCTCGTCGACGGCGTACGGATAGCCGGGGCCGTCGTAGAGGACGGCGCCGGGGAGCCGGCCGGGCTCCTCGGCGCGGGTGCGGCCGCGCAGCAGGAGGTCGTGGTTGGGTTCGCCGGGGCGGAGGGTGCCGTAGACGAAGAAGGGCAGGGGGGAGGGGGACCGCACGGAACTCACGGAAGCGATTCTGTCCCCCGCGCACCCGCACGTCTCCGCCCGGCCCCCGGCATGCCCGCGGCCCGGCGCACGGCGGGCGTGCGCCGAGCCCCGTACGGGGCCTAAGCACCGTACGGGCGGCGCTCCTTGGCCTCCTTCAGAGCGCGGGCCCACCAGGTCAGCTGGTCCAGCATCGTCTTCGCCGCCGCGTCCGGGCCGGACGGGTCCTTCGGGCGGCCCTCCGGGGTGAAGGACGCGGCGGCGTTGTGGAAGGAGACCGTGTCGCGGACGGTGACGGCGTGCAGTTCGGCGAAGACCTGGCGGAGGTGTTCCGTCGCGCGCAGGCCGCCGGAGATGCCGCCGTAGGAGACCAGGGCGACGGGTTTGGCCTGCCACTCGGTGAAGTGCCAGTCGATGAGGTTCTTCAGGGCGGCGGGGAAGGAGTGGTTGTACTCGGGGGTGAGGACGACGAACGCGTCCGCCGCCGCCAGCTTGGCGCCGACCGGGCCGGTGGCCTGCGCGGTGCGCTCCATGGTGGTGGGCAGCGTGACCTCGGCGACGTCGACGACGTCCACGACCAGCTCGTCCCGTTCCCGGAGCCGCTCCAGCAGCCAGTCGGCGACGACGGGCCCGAAGCGGCCGTGGCGGTTGCTGCCGATGACGACGGTCACGCGCAGAGGTGTCTCGAAGGCTGTGTTCTCCATGCCGCACAGGCTCGTACCTCAAGTTTGATCGAGGTCAAGTCCCGGCGCTCCGGTTGCCCCGGTCACCCGTTCACACCTTCCCCGCGCATCCTTCGGGTCCTCTTCCGTGACACCCCCTCACACGCCTCTGACCTGGGCAGACGGAACGGACAGCGACAGAGGGGCGGTGCGGCGCGGCACCCGTTCTCCGTATTTCTGACGGTCACTCAGGAAGCGGGCTCGCGCCGCTGCCACTTACCTCGGAGAGGAACGGAGAAGAACAGGGACCGAACCGCTCACTCGATCGATGGGGAACACCGATGCGACGTATCGCCCGGCTGCTGGCCGGTACCGCGCTCGCCGTCGCCGCCGCGGCAGCCACCGCCGCGCCCGCGCACGGCGGCGACACCGGCGCCCTGGACGTGTACCCGTCCTCCGTGCTGCCCGGCGGTTCGGTCAGCGTGAACACGACGGCGTGCGGGGCCGACGGCGCCGCCGCGGGCGACGCCAGCGCCGTCGGCGCCGGGCCCTTCACGCTGGCGCCCAGCTCCCACGAGGGCAACGCCATCGGCCAGTTCCGGGTGCCGCCGAGCGCGCACCCCGGAACGTACGAGGTCGTCGCCCGGTGCTCCGGGGACGGCCGGGAGGTCAGGGGCGACCTGGTGGTCACCCTGACCGCGGCCCGGCCGGCGCATCCCCGGGGGAGTGTGAAGACGGGGGTCGGCGGCGCCCTGGGCCCCGACCCCGTGCAGACCGCGGCCGGCGTGGCGGCCCTCGCCGTCGCCGCCGCGGGCGGTACCTGGCTCCTGCATCGCCGGGCGAGAGGCGACGGGATCTGACGGGCACCCTCCGCTGTCCGTCCGCCGGTACCGCACGCCCCTCCCCCTCCGGGTCCGATGCCCCTCGCGGCCCGGAGGGGGTTCGGGGCCCCGCCCCGTCCCCTCGGTCACAGGGAGGCCCGATGCGCAGGTACGGCAACACCGCCATGGCGGCCGTGACCGCCGTCGCCCTGTGCGCGGGCGCCTGGCTGCTGCGCGACGGCACCGCCTCGCACGCCCCGCCGCAGCCGTCCGCCGCCGAGGCGCACGCCGACCCGGCCGCGGGACGTCCGGCCGCCCCGGCCCTGCCGCCGTCACCGCCCGACCGCATCCGCATCCCGGCGATCCGGGTGGACGCCCCGCTGACCGGCCTGGGCCTGACCCCCACCGGCAGCCTGGAGGTGCCGCCGGCCGGGCAGCCCAATCTCGCGGGCTGGTACGAGGCGGGCACCACTCCCGGCGAGCGCGGCACCGCGATCGTCGCCGGGCACGTCGACAACGCCGAGGGGCCGGCCGTCTTCTACGGCCTCGGCGCCCTCAAGCGCGGCGGCACGATCGAGGTGGACCGGCGGGACGGCTCGGTCGCCGTGTTCACCGTGAACGCCGTCGAGGTGTACCAGGCGAAGGACTTCCCCGACGAGAAGGTCTACGGCCCGGCCCGCCGGCCCGAGCTGCGGGTGATCACCTGCGGCGGCGGCTACTCGCGCGCCACCGGCTACCAGGGCAACGTGGTCGTCTTCGCCCATCTGACGGGCAGCCGCTGACCCCGGGTCACGCCACCGGCTCCGGCGCCTGCCCCAGCACGTTCGCCTTCCCCCACGCGCCGAGCGGCTCCAGCGCCTCGTTCAGCGCGACACCGCGCGGCGTCAGCGAGTACTCCACCCGGGGCGGCACCTCCTCGTACTCCCGCCGGTGCACGATCCCGTCGGCCTCCAGTTCCCGCAGGTGCGCCGCGAGCACCTTCTCCGTCACGCCGGGCACGGCGCGGCGCAGCTCCCCGAACCGGTGCGGCCGCTCGCTGAGCGCCCACAGGATGAGCACCTTCCACTTCCCGCCGATCACGTCCATCGCCGCGTCCACCCCGCAGACGTACGACCCGGCCCGCCGTCCGACCGCCATGCCCGACACCCGCCCCTCCTGCTGCCTGGACCCTTCCCCGGCGGTAACCACCCACTCGAAAGTGCGTACTTGAGCAGGCCGTTCACCACCATGAGGCTAAACGCCATGACCGACAACGCCTCTTCCCGCACCCCCCGCACGCCACTCACCCTGCTCGGCACCGGCGCCATGGGCACCGCCCTGGCCCGCGCCTGGCTGGCCGCCGGACACCCCGTGACCGTCTGGAACCGTACGGCCGCCCGCGCCGAGGCGCTGGCCGCCGAGGGCGCGGCCGTCGCCGCGACCGCCGCCGAGGCGGTCGCCGCCAACCGGCTGGTCGTCGCCTGCCTGCTGGACGACGCCTCGCTCGGGGAGGCGCTCGAGGACGCCGGCCTGTCCGGCCGCGACCTGGTGAACCTGACCACGGGCACCCCCGCCGAGGGCCGCACCCGCGCCGCCTGGGCCGAGGCACGCGGGGCGCGTTTCGTGGACGCCGGCATCATGGCCGTACCGCCGATGATCGGGCAGCCCGGCTCCGGGGCGTACGTCTTCTACAGCGGCTCGTCCGAGCTGTTCGAGGAGCACCGGGACACCCTCGCCGTCCCGGCGGACACCCGGTTCGTCGGCACCGACCCGGGCTTCGCCGCGCTGCACGACGTGGCGCTGCTGAGCGGGATGTACGGCATGTTCGCCGGGATCTCGCACGCCTTCGCGCTGGTGCGCGGGGAGGACATCCCGCTGAATGAGTTCGCCCCGCTGCTGGAGGGCTGGCTGCACGCCATGGCGGCCTCGGTGCCGCAGACGGCCGAGCGGCTGAGCACCGGCGACTACACGACCGGGGTGGTCTCCAACCTCGCCATGCAGGTGCAGGCCGGTCAGCGGACCCTGCTGCGCACGGCGGACGAACAGGGCGTCAGCCGTGAGCTGCTGGAGCCGGTCATGCGGCTGATGCGGCGGCGGCTCGACGACGGGCACGGCGACGAGGACACCACGGGCCTGGTCGACCTCCTCACCGCGCGTCCCGCCACGACCTGAGCCCGGAGCACGGGCGGGCCACCGCACCCGCCGGGGCCTGAGCCGAAGCACGACCTGAGCCCGGAGCACGGGCGGGCCACCGCACCCGCCGGGGCCGTCCCACCCGGTGCCGCCAACCCGCCCCGATCAGCCGGGCCACCCGCCCCGGAGCCCGGTTCCCCCGATCCGGACAGGGCCGAGCTCTCGTCCCCGCCCCGGGCCGCCCGCCCGCCTCGATCAGCCCCGCCAACCGCCCCGGACCCAGGTGCCACCCGACCCGGCCGGGGCCAACGCCCCCCATCGGAACCGCCCCGCCCGATACCGCCCGCACCGAACCCAGGTGCCACCCGACCCGATCACCCGGCCGCCCGCCCCGGAGCCAGGTGCCGTACACCTGGAGCAGCCGGCCGCCGGTCACGGCCCGCCCGGCAGCCTCGGGGACTGATTGGCCGTCGGGCTCGCTGCGGCGCGGAGGAGCCGTCGTACCCGCCTCGGCACGGGCCGTCGTACCCGCCTCGGCGCGGCACGGCCGTCGCAGGTGCCGCGTACGGGCCTTCGGCGGTGCCGAGCGCCACGACCGGCAGCCGCAGGCCACAGGCCGCAACCCGCAGGCCGGAGGCCGCAGGAGGCAGGCCACCCGTCGGACCGGAACGCGTCAGCGGTGCCCCCGCAGCCCGCCCAGCGGTCCGCGCGCCCGCCTCACACTCCTCGCCCGCCCCCGCTGAGGGCAGAGTTCCGCGCGTGAAACAGCCGCGATGCGGCCGGGTAACACCCGCGCCGCACGCTCAGGGGCATGACCTCGAATAAGCGTGTGGTGGTGATCGGCGCCGGCCTCGCGGGCGTACGGCTCGCCCGGCGGCTCGGTGAGCTCGGCACGCCCGCGCTGCTCGTCGGCGAGGAGGAGCACCGGCCCTACAACCGCGTGCTGCTCGCCGAAGTGCTCGCCGGACGCTACGGCCCCGAGGTGATCGCCCTGCCCGCGCCCGGCGAGCTGACCCGGGCCCGGGTGACCGGCATCGACCGCGAGGGCCGCACCCTGCACTGCGCGGACGGCTCGCGGATCGCGTACGGCACGCTGGTCCTGGCCACCGGCTCCAACCCGGTGCTGCCACCCCTGCGCGGACTGTTCACCCCGGATCACGAACTGCCGCGGGGCGTCCACGCCTTCCGCACGATGGACGACTGCCTGGGCCTGTCCGAGGCGGTCAGGCCGGGCGTCCGCGCGGTCGTCATCGGCGGCGGTCTGCTCGGCGTCTCCGCGGCCCGTGCCCTCGCCGTGCGGGGCGCGCAGGTCGTGCTCGCCCAGCAGTCCGAGCGGCTGATGGAACGCCAGCTCGACCCGGCCGCCTCCCGGCTGGTCCGGCGCCACCTCGTCGACCTCGGCGTGGAGGTCCACACCGACCTGCGGGTGCGGGACGTGCGGGTGGTCGGCGGCGCGGTCCGCTCGGTGGAGATGGCCGACGGCTACGCCCTCGACGCCGACCTCGTCGTCCTCGCCTGCGGGGTGCACCCGCGGACCGGTCTCGCCAGGGCGGCGGGGCTCGCCGTGCACAAGGGCGTCCTGGTCGACGACGAGCTGCGCACCTCCGACCCGCACATCCGGGCGATCGGGGACTGCGCCCAGCACGACGGGACCGTGTACGGGCTCGCCGCCCCCGCGCTGGAACAGGCGGACGTGCTGGCCCGGCTGCTCGCCGGCGACGGCACCGCCCGCTACACCGGCACCCGTTCCCTCACCCGCCTCACCCTCTCCGGTCAGGCCCCCTTCGACCTCGCCGCGTTCGGCGAGACGCAGCCCCGCCCGGGAGACGACGTCGTGCAGCTCGCCGACGCCACCCGCGGCACCTACCGCAAGGTCGTCGTCCGCGACGACCGCCTGGTCGGCGGGGTCCTCGTCGGCGAACTCGGCACCGTCGGCGCGCTCGCCCGCGCCTGGGAGGGAGCAGAGCCGCTCCCCTCCGACGGCAGCCCCCTGCTCCACCTGCTCACCCATGACGGAGGCTCCTGATGTCCACGACCGCACCTGCTGCCGGGGAGCGCCCCACGATCGTGCTCGTCGGCCATGGCATGGTCGGCCAGCGCTTCCTCGAAGCACTCGCCGAGCGCGGCCTGACCGCCACGCACCGTGTGGTCGTGCTCTGTGAGGAGCCGCGTCCCGCGTACGACCGGGTGCAGCTCACCTCGTACTTCTCAGGCAGGTCGCCCGAGGAACTGTCCCTGACGGACCTGGCGTTCATCGGGGAACACGGCATCGAGCTGCACCTCGGGGACCCGGCGGAGACGGTCGACCGCGACTCCCGCACGGTGACCGCCCGCTCCGGTCTCGTCGTCGGCTACGACGTCCTCGTCCTGGCCACCGGCTCGTACCCGTTCGTGCCGCCGGTCCCGGGCAAGGACGCCGAGGGCTGCTTCGTCTACCGCACCATCGAGGACCTGCTCGCCATCGAGGAGTACGCGAAGGGCCGGGCCGGCTCGGGTGCCGTGGTCGGCGGCGGCCTGCTCGGACTGGAGGCCGCGGGCGCCCTCAAGGGCCTCGGGGTCGACACGCACATCGTGGAGTTCGCGCCGCGGCTGATGCCGGTGCAGGTCGACGACGGCGGCGGCGCGGCACTGCTGCGCACCATCGAGGACATGGGCCTGTCCGTGCACACGGGGGTGGGCACGCAGGAGATCCTCACCGATGCCGCGGGCGCCGTCACCGGCATGAAGCTGTCCGACGGCTCGGAGCTCGCCACCGACATGGTGATCTTCTCGGCCGGTGTCCGCCCCCGCGACCAGCTGGCCCGCGACTGCGGCCTCACGGTCGGCGAGCGCGGCGGCATCGCGGTCGACGAGCAGTGCCGCACGGTCAGCGACCCGCACGTCTTCGCCATCGGCGAGTGCGCGCTGGCGGCGGACGGCCGGGTGTACGGCCTGGTCGCACCCGGCTACGAGCAGGCCGAGACGGCCGCCGCGACCATCGCCGCCGCCGAGGCGTCCTTCACCGGCGCCGACCTGTCCACCAAGCTGAAGCTGCTCGGCGTCGACGTGGCCTCCTTCGGCGACGCGCACGGCACCGCCGAGGACTGCCTCGACGTCGTCTACTCCGACTCCCGCTCCGGCCTGTACAAGAAGCTGGTCATCGGCCGTGACGGCACCCTCCTCGGCGGCATCCTGGTGGGCGACGCGGAGGCCTACGGCACCCTGCGCGCGTTCACCGGCTCGGTCCCGCCCGTCTCCCCCGAGCAGCTCGTCCTCCCGGCCGGCGCCGGCGCCCCGGCCCAGCTCGGCCCGTCCGCGCTGCCCGACGACGCGGTCGTCTGCTCCTGCCACAACGTCACCAAGGGCACCATCCGCGGCGCGGTCACCGACCACCGGTGCACCACCGTGCCCGAGGTGAAGAAGTGCACCAAGGCCGGCACGGGCTGCGGCTCCTGCGTCAAGGTCCTCGGCCAGCTCGTCACCGCCGAGCTGGAGGCCGGCGGCATCGAGGTCGACAAGGGCCTGTGCGGCTGCTTCGCCCAGACCCGCGAGGAGCTGTACGAGATCGTCCTCGCCCTGCGCCTCACCTCGTACCAGGACCTGCTCGACCGCTACGGCCGGGAGGAGGCGCGCGGCGGCGACGGCTGCGAGGTCTGCAAGCCCACGGTCGGCTCGATCATCGCCTCCCTCGCCCCCGCCATCGGCGCCGACGGCTACGTCCTGGACGGCGAGCAGGCGGCACTCCAGGACACCAACGACCACTTCCTGGCCAACCTCCAGAAGAACGGGTCGTACTCCGTCGTCCCCCGCATCCCCGGCGGTGAGATCGCCCCGGAGAAACTCATCGTGATCGGGGAGATCGCCCGGGACTTCGGCCTCTACACCAAGATCACCGGCGGGCAGCGCATCGACATGTTCGGCGCGCGCGTGGAACAGCTCCCCTCGATCTGGGCCCGCCTCGTCGACGCCGGCTTCGAGTCCGGCCACGCCTACGGCAAGTCGCTGCGCACCGTGAAGTCCTGCGTCGGCCAGACCTGGTGCCGCTACGGCGTCCAGGACTCCGTCCGGATGGCGATCGACCTGGAACTGCGCTACCGGGGCCTGCGCTCCCCGCACAAGCTGAAGTCGGCCGTCTCGGGCTGCGCCCGCGAGTGCGCGGAGGCCCAGTCCAAGGACTTCGGCGTCATCGCCACGTCCAACGGCTGGAACCTCTACGTCGGCGGCAACGGCGGCGCCACCCCGCGCCACGCGGACCTCCTCGCCCAGGACCTCTCGGACGCCGAGCTGATCCGCCTCATCGACCGGTTCCTGATGTTCTACATCCGCACCGCCGACCGACTGGAGCGCACCAGCACCTGGCTGGAGCGGATCCCCGGCGGCCTGGACCACGTGCGCGACGTGGTCGTCCACGACTCCCTCGGCATCTGCGACGAGCTGGAGGCCCTGATGGCCGCCCATGTCTCCCACTACCGCGACGAGTGGGCCGAAACCATCAACGACCCCGAGAAGCTCGCCCGGTTCGTGTCCTTCGTCAACGCGCCCGACACCCCGGACCCGGTGGTGGCCTTCGTCCCCGAGCGCGACCAGATGAAGCCGGACCTGCCCCTGCTCTCGATCGGCCTGCGCCGCCCCGCCGGCGAAGACGTTCTGGAAGGAAGCGCCCAGCGATGACCCTGGCACCCGAGACGACCGATCTGAAGGTCCAGCTCCGGCTGACCGAGGACGACTGGTTCACCGTCTGCGACCTGCACGTCCTGCTGCCGGGCCGCGGTGTGGCGGCCCTGCTCCCGGACGGCCGCCAGGTGGCCGTCTTCCGCGACCGCCGGGGCAGCCTGTACGCCATCGACAACCGTGACCCGTTCACCGGCGCGGCCGTCCTGTCCCGCGGCCTCACCGGCACCCACCAGGGCCGCCCGTTCGTCGCCTCCCCGCTGCTGAAGCAGCGTTTCGACCTGCTGTCCGGGCAGTGCCTGGACGACGAGACCGTACGTGTGACGGCGTACGAGGTGCGGACGGCCTGAGCCCTCCCGCAGCCCCGCCCGCCACCGTCCGCCGCTCCCGCCCGGCCTGCCCGCCCGGGACCGGCGGACGGTGGCGGTCACGTGCCACGAGTCGCCTGCCGCCTGCCGCCTTCCGGCTCTCGCCTCCGGCCTGTCGGCTCCCGCAGCCCGCCTCCCGCCTGCTGCCGCCGCCTGCCGCCCGCCGCGGGAGGACCGGCCGGCCCGGCGCCCCCGACCACCGCTCCCGGACCGTCCGCCGCACGGCCCCCTTCCCGCGTACGCCGACGCGTCACGGCGAATCAACGGCCCGTCCACCCATCTCCCCTAGGGTCCCGGAACGCGCGACCCCGCCACCGACCGGCGGCGGGGCGGACACGGCACTCCTGGAGTGAGAGTGGAACGTCGTAGCCTCCTGCGTGCGGCCCTCATCGGCGGCTCCTCCGCCGCCCTCGGCGGAACCCTGTGGCGCGGCGCCGCGTACGCGGCCCCCGCCCAGCCCGGCACCGGCCCCTACGGCCCCCTGGGCAGCCCGGACGCCAACGGCATCAGACTCCCCGGCGGCTTCACCAGCCGCGTCATCGCCCGCTCCGGACAGCGGGTGGCGGGCACCTCGTACACCTGGCACGACGCCCCCGACGGCGGCGCCTGTTACGCCGACGGCACGGGCTGGATCTACGTCTCCAACTCGGAGATCAACCCGGGCGGCGGCGCGAGCGCGGTGAGGTTCTCCGCGACGGGCGCCATCACCGGCGCCTACCGCATCCTCTCCAACACCCGCACCAACTGCGCGGGCGGCAAGACCCCGTGGAACACCTGGCTGTCCTGCGAGGAGGTGGACCGCGGCTACGTCTACGAGACCGACCCCTGGGGCACCAAGGCCGCCGTCCGCCGCGACGCCATGGGGCGCTTCAAGCACGAGGCGGCCGCCGCCGACCCGGTCCGCAAGGTCGTCTACCTGACCGAGGACGTCACCGACGGCTGCTTCTACCGCTTCCGGCCCACCACCTGGGGCGACCTCTCCTCCGGCACCCTGGAGGTCCTGGTCGCGGGCACCGGCACCTCGGGACCCGTGACCTGGGCCCGCGTCCCCGACCCGACCGGCGCGACCGCCACCCGCAACCAGGTCGCCGGCGCCAAGCGCTTCAACGGCGGCGAGGGCTGCTACTACGCCGACGACACCTGCTGGTTCACCACCAAGGGCGACAACCGCGTCTGGCAGTACGACGCGGCGGCCCAGACGATCGAACTGGCCTACGACGACTCCCTGGTGACCGGCGGCACGGCCCCGCTCACGGGCGTCGACAACGTCACGGGCACCGCTTCGGGCGACCTCTTCGTGGCCGAGGACGGCGGCAACATGGAGATCTGCGTCATCACCCCCGACGACGTCATCGCCCCCTTCCTGCGCATCGACAACCAGTCCGCCTCCGAGATCACCGGCCCCGCGTTCTCCCCCGACGGGCGCCGCCTGTACTTCTCCAGCCAGCGCGGCACGACGGGCAGCTCGTCCGGCGGCATCACGTACGAGGTGACGGGCCCCTTCCGGGCGTGACACCGGCACGGCCGGCACGAACGGGGGTGGCCCGCACCGGGCGGCGCCACCCCCCGCACCCGTCCTCCCGCACCGGCCCTCCACGCCACCATCACGAAACGGCCACACTCGCCACCCGGGGTGCGGCCCGGGCACTACCTTCGTCCCCCACGCACCGGACGTCCGGGGGGACGAGATGAGCAACCCGTACACCACACCACCCACGAGCCCCGGCCACCCGGCCCCGCGCCCGGCCCCGCGCTGGGCCCGCAAACGCTTCGTGCTGCCCGCCCTGGCCCTGGCCTTCCTCATCGGTCTCGGAGCGGGCGCCGGCGAGGACGGGACCGCGCCGGACGCCGAGCCGGTGGCCACCGGACCGGCCCCCACCCGGACGGTGACGGCCACCGCGACGGTCACCCGGTCACCCGAGCCGCAGCCGGTCCCGACGGTCACCGCCACCCGGACGGTCCGGGCCACGACGACGGTCACCGCCCAGCCGCCGGCGGGCGCGGACACCGGCGACTCCGGCACCTCCGTCGAGACGGACACCGACACCGGCACCGACGTCCACTACGCCAACTGCAGCGAGGCCCGCGCGGCCGGTGCCGCCCCCATCCACCGCGGTGAACCCGGCTACGCCTCCCACCTCGACCGCGACAACGACGGCACGGCCTGCGACACCTGAGCCCGGACGACGCGGGCCGGCCGGGACCGCCCGCCGGCTCGAAGGCGCGTCACCTCGGCGGGCCCTGACCGGCTGCCGACTCGGCACCGGCGGAGCGGTCACCGCGGCGGCGCGGTACCGGCCGGCCGCGCCCAGGTTCAGCGCTCCGGGGCGATCTCGCCGACCAGGCCGCGGATGCGCTGCTCGATCTCGTCGCGGATCGGGCGGACCGCCTCGACGCCCCGCCCGGCCGGGTCGGGGAGCTGCCAGTCGAGGTAGCGCTTGCCGGGGAAGACGGGGCAGGTGTCGCCGCAGCCCATCGTGATGACGACGTCGGACGCCCGGACCGCGTCCACCGTGAGCACCTTGGGCACCTCCGCCGCGATGTCGATGCCCACCTCCGCCATGGCTTCCACGACGGCGGGGTTGACGGTGTCGGCGGGAGCGGAGCCCGCGGAGCGGACCTGGACGCGGTCGCCCGCCAGGCGGGTGAGGAAGGCGGCGGCCATCTGGGAGCGTCCGGCGTTGTGGACGCAGACGAAGAGCACGGACGGCGTGGCGGTGTCAGGCACGGGCGGGATCCTCCGGGCGGGCGGGGACGACAGGGGCGGCGAAGCGGCGGCGGGCGTACAGGGCGACGTGCGCGGAACCGGTCAGCGCGGACACCATCCTGATTAGATGCGTCTCTATGTTGACAGCCTTCGATCCAGCGCGCAATCTTGCATCGACGGACATCAATACAACCGGATGGGAGCCCGTCATGTCCCGCGCTCAGCTCGCCCTGCGTGTCAGTGACCTGGAAGCGTCGATCACCTTCTACTCGAAGCTGTTCGGCACCGAACCGGCCAAGCGGCGCGAGGGCTACGCCAACTTCGCCGTCTCCGAGCCCCCGCTCAAGCTCGTGCTGATCGAGGGTGAGCCCGGCCAGGAGACCCGCCTCGACCACCTCGGCGTCGAGGTGGAGTCGACCGAGCAGGTCGACGCCGCCGCCACCCGGCTCAAGGACGCCGGCCTGGCCACCTTCGAGGAGAACGACACCTCCTGCTGCTACGCCGTCCAGGACAAGGTGTGGGTCCACGGCCCCGGCCGGGAGCCCTGGGAGGTCTACGTCGTGAAGGCCGACGCCGGCACGCTCGGCAAGAGCGCCGGCCCCCACGCCACCGCCGACGGATGCTGCACCAGCCGGACCACCGAGGACACCCCGGCAGCGGCCGGATGCGCCTGCGGCTGACGATCCGCACGGCCCGGCACCCCGCCCGGCCGTCCCCCGGCACCGTCAGAGAGCGCAATGCGCGAGAGGGCGGCACCCCCGCACAGGGTGCCGCCCTCTTCTGAGAGACCGAAGCCGCCGCCGATCGGTGAGGGTCGGGTGACAAGCGGCGGCTTCGGAGCCTCGGTGCCGTGCCCGGAGGGCTCAGCGGTGGTCGCTGCCCTCCGAGGTGGAGGCCGCGCGGCCGGCCTCCAGGCGGGCGACCGGGATGCGGAACGGGGAGCAGGAGACGTAGTCCAGGCCCACCTCGTGGAAGAAGTGCACGGACTCGGGGTCGCCTCCGTGCTCGCCGCAGACGCCGAGCTTGAGGTCGGGGCGGGTGGCGCGGCCCGCCTTGGCCGCGGCGGCGACGAGCGAGCCGACGCCGTCCTTGTCGATGGTCTCGAAGGGGCTGACGCCGAAGATGCCCTTCTCCAGGTACGCGGTGAAGAAGGAGGCCTCGACGTCGTCGCGGCTGAAGCCCCACACCGTCTGGGTCAGGTCGTTCGTGCCGAAGGAGAAGAACTCCGCGGCCTCCGCGATCTGGCCGGCCGTGAGGGCGGCGCGCGGCAGCTCGATCATCGTGCCGATGGCCAGCTTCAGCTCGGTGCCGGTGGCCTCCTGGACCTCGGCGATGACCTGGTCGGCCTCCTCGCGGACGATCTCCAGCTCCTGGACGGTGCCGACGAGCGGGATCATGATCTCCGCGCGCGGGTCGCCCTTGGCCGCCTTGCGCTCGGCCGCCGCCTCGGCGATGGCCCTGACCTGCATGGTGAACAGGCCGGGGATGACCAGGCCGAGGCGTACGCCGCGCAGGCCCAGCATCGGGTTCTGCTCGTGCAGGCGGTGGACGGCCTGGAGCAGGCGCAGCTCGTTCTCGTGCGGCTCCTGGCGGGATTCGGCGAGGGCGACGCGGACCGAGAGTTCCGTGATGTCGGGGAGGAACTCGTGCAGCGGGGGGTCGAGGAGACGGACGGTGACCGGGAGGCCGTCCATCGCCTCGAAGAGTTCCACGAAGTCCTGCTTCTGGAGCGGCAGCAGCTCCTTCAGGGACTCCTCGCGCTCCGCCTCCGTGTCCGCCAGGATCAGGCGCTCGACCAGTTCACGGCGGTCGCCGAGGAACATGTGCTCGGTGCGGCACAGGCCGATGCCCTGGGCGCCGAAGCGGCGGGCGCGCAGCGCGTCCTCCGCGTTGTCCGCGTTCGCGCGGACCCGCAGCCGGCGCTTGCGGTCGGCGAACGCCATGATGCGGTGCACGGCCTCGACCAGCTCGTCGGCGTCGTCGGCGCCCGCGTGCATCCGGCCCTCGAAGTACTCGACGACGGGGGACGGGACGACGGGGACCTCGCCCAGGTAGACCTTGCCGGTCGAGCCGTCGATGGAGATGAGGTCGCCCTCCTCGACGACGTGCCCGCCGGGCACGGTCATCCGGCGGCGCTTGGTGTCGACCTCCAGTTCCTCGGCGCCGCAGACACAGGTCTTGCCCATGCCGCGGGCGACGACGGCCGCGTGGGAGGTCTTGCCGCCGCGCGAGGTGAGGATGCCCTCGGCCGCGATCATGCCGTCGAGGTCGTCGGGGTTGGTCTCGCGGCGGATCAGGATGACCTTCTCGCCGGAGCGGGACCACTTGACGGCGGTGTACGAGTCGAAGACCGCCTTGCCGACGGCCGCGCCCGGCGACGCGGCGATGCCCCGGCCGACCTGCTCGACCTTCGCCTTCTCGTCGAAGCGGGGGAACATCAGCTGGGCGAGCTGGGCGCCGGTGACGCGCTGGAGGGCTTCCGCCTCGTCGATGAGGCCCTGGTCCACGAGCTGGGTGGCGATGCGGAAGGCGGCGCCGGCGGTGCGCTTGCCGACGCGGGTCTGGAGCATCCAGAGCCGGCCGCGCTCGATGGTGAACTCGATGTCGCAGAGATCCTTGTAGTGGTTCTCCAGGGTCTCCATGATCTGCATGAGCTGGTCGTACGACTTCTTGTCGATCGACTCCAGCTCGGCGAGCGGGACCGTGTTGCGGATGCCCGCGACGACGTCCTCGCCCTGGGCGTTCTGCAGGTAGTCGCCGTAGACGCCCTGGTGGCCGGAGGCGGGGTCGCGGGTGAAGGCGACGCCGGTGCCGGAGTCCGGGCCGAGGTTGCCGAAGACCATGGAGCAGACGTTGACCGCGGTGCCGAGGTCGTGCGGGATGCGCTCCTGGCGGCGGTAGAGCTTGGCGCGGTCGCCGTTCCAGGAGTCGAAGACCGCCTTGATGGCGAGGTCCATCTGCTCGCGCGGGTCCTGCGGGAAGTCGCGGCCCGCCTCCTTCTTGACGATCTTCTTGAAGGCGGTGACCAGCTTCTTCAGGTCGGCGGCCTCCAGTTCGGTGTCGACCGTGACCTGCTTGGCCTCCTTGGCCTTCTCCAGCGCGTCCTCGAAGAGGTCGCCGTCGACGCCGAGGACGGTCTTGCCGAACATCTGGATGAGGCGGCGGTAGGAGTCCCAGGCGAACCGCTCGTCGCCGGCCTGCCGGGCGAGGCCCTGCACCGACTTGTCGGACAGGCCGATGTTGAGGACCGTGTCCATCATTCCGGGCATGGAGAACTTGGCTCCGGAGCGGACCGACACGAGGAGGGGGTCGTCGGCCTGGCCGAGCTTCTTGCCCATCCGCTGCTCCAGCGCTTCGAGGTGTGCACTCACCTCGTCACGCAGTGCCGCCGGCTCCTCGCCGCTGTCCAGGTAGACCTTGCAGGCCTCGGTGGTGATGGTGAAGCCGGGCGGGACGGGAAGGCCCAGGTTGGTCATCTCGGCGAGGTTCGCGCCCTTGCCGCCGAGGAGGTCCTTGAGGTCCTTGTTGCCCTCGGTGAAGTCGTAGACGAACTTCACGCCCTCAACGCTGCCGACCGGCTCGGCTACCTGAGGATCTTTGTTTTCCGACACGGGTCTCGACTCCTTGAGGCCGCGGTGGCTGCCCTGACGGCGAGGAACATACCCAGATCGAAGGCTGCTGGGTACGTCCACTTGCGCGTCATGCGCCTGTAACCACCCGTCCGCCAGCGGATCGAAAGTCAAAGCTTGGCAAGCCACCGACGGGCGATGTTTTCATTTCTTGAACGCAGCAACCCCCGTAGACCGGAATTGCCGCTCACATGAGCAACCTCTGGCGCGTATGAGTTCGGTCGATGAACGATCAAAGGGTGGCACTGAGTGCCACCCTTTGGAGAAGTGCAGTCGCCCATGATCCGCTCATCTGAGCGCAACCCTTATCAAGGGTGGCGAGAATCACGCTGCCACAGCCGACGGGATTTCACCATGCGGACGGGTCCCCAAGACGGACCCCCACTACGGAAACCCCCTCGTCACACCCCCATCGCCCGCAGCCGCTCCTCCACCCGCTCGGGCGCGTACAGGTGGTCCACGACCAGCGCACCCGCACCCAGCAGGCCGGCCCGCTCCCCCAGCCGGGAGGTCACGACCTCCAGATGAGCGGTGGAGCGCGGCAGGGCCCGCTGGTACAGCAGCTCCCGCACACCGGTGAGGAAGGGGGTCCCGGCCAGATCGCCCGCGATCATCAGCACCCCGGGGTTCAGCAGGGTCACGACCGTCGCGAGGACCTCGCCGACCCGGCGCCCGGCCTCCCGGGCCAGCCCCACCGCCTCCGGGTGCCCGGCCGCCAGCAGGGCGCGCACGTCGGATCCGGACGCCGCCCGCACCCCGCTCTCGGTGAGCCGCCGGGCCACGGCACCGCCGCTGGCGACCGCGGCGAGACAGCCGTAGGAGCCGCACCGGCACAGCGCGCCCGCGCCCTCCGGCACCCGGATGTGGCCGATGTCCCCGGCGCCGCCGTCGATGCCGCGGTAGAGCGAACCGTCGACCACGACCCCGGCGCCGATGCCGGTGGAGACCTTGACCAGGACGAAGGCCGAGCAGTCGGGGTGGGAGGCGCGCTGCTCGCCGTACGCCATGAGGTTGGCGTCGTTGTCGACCAGCACCGGGACCCCGGCGGCTCCGGTGTGCTCGGTGAACGCGCGGGCCAGGCGGCTCCTTATGTCGTAGCCGTCCCAGCCGGGCATGATCGGCGGCTGGACGACCCGGCCGGTGTCGCTGTCGACCGGGCCGGGCACCGCGAGGCCGATGCCGCAGACCTCCTCGGCGCGGTGTCCGGCCTCGTCCAGCAGCCCGGCGAACCAGCGGCCCAGTTCGCCGAGGACGGCGTCGGGACCGTCCTCGACGAGGAGGGTGCCGGTGTGTTCGGCGTGGATCTCACCGGTGAGGGAGAGGACGGCGGCCCGCGCGTGCCGGGTCTCCAGGTCGGCGGCGAGGACGACCGCGTGCTCGTCGTCGAACTCCAGGGTGATGGAGGGCCGTCCGCCGAGCGGCGAGCCGACCGGGCCGCCGGCGCCCTCGCGCAGCCACCCGGCCCGGAACAGCCGGTCCAGGCGCTGTCCGACGGTGGCCCGGGAGAGCCCGGTGACCTGCTGGAGCGCGCCGCGGGTGGTGGCGCGTCCGCTGCGCACCAGTTCGAGCAGTTCGCCGGCGCTCGCCTGGCCGCCGCCCCTCCCGCTCGCCGTGGCCCCGCCGTCACCCGCGCTCCTGCCGGTGCCCGCGGTCCGTGCGGTCCGCGCGGTTCTGCCGGGCCTTCCCGGACGTCCGGTCATGCGCACCCCCTTGTGTTTCCCAAGCCTGCATTACATATTGAGTTTTGCGTGTTAAATAGACGTAACTCCATGGTGGCCAAGACCGAACCGGTCGGCCGGACGCCTCGCGGGGAGCCCCGAGTGGACCGCACCGCCCAACTGCCCTTCCCCGGCGCCGAAAGCGCCCTCGCACACGTTCCGCCGCGCGGCCCCGACGGGGCGCGGACCGGCATCAGGACCAAGGCCGTACGGGTCCTCGAGGCCAACTGGACGGGCACCTCCACCGTGCCGTCCCGCGGCCTGTACCCCCACCAGTGGTCCTGGGATTCGGCGTTCATCGCCATCGGCCTGCGCCACCTGTCGCCGTTACGGGCCCAGACGGAGCTGGAGACCCTGCTCGCCGCGCAGTGGGGCGACGGACGCGTGCCGCACATCGTGTTCAATCCCTCCGTCCCGCTGGACGCCTACTTCCCCAGCCCCGACTTCTGGCGGTCCGTCAGCGCGGGCCGGGCCGCGGGCGCCCCGCGCACCGTACAGACGTCGGGGATCGTGCAGCCACCGGTGCACGCGCTGGCGGCCTGGCTGGTGCACGAGGCGGATCCGGGCCTGTCCCGGGCGCGCGGCTTCCTGGCCCGGGTCCATCCGCGGCTGGCCGCCTGGCACCGCTATCTGCTGCACCGCCGTGACCTGGGCGGCGCCGGGCTGGCCGCGGTCGTCCACCCCTGGGAGCAGGGCATGGACAACAGCCCGTGCTGGGACGGCCCGCTGGCCCGCGTGACCCCGGCCCCGGCCCGCTCCTTCCGCCGCGCCGACCTCGCCCACGGCGCCCCCGAGGACCGTCCGACGGACCTGGACTACGGCCGGTACGTACGGCTCGCCGCCGCCTACCGGGACCGCGGCTACCGGGACGCGCCGGGTGGCGGGCACGGCGCCGGACGGGGCGGTTTCGCCGTCGAGGACCCCGCGTTCAACGCGCTGCTCATCGCCTCCGAGCACGCCCTCGCCCGGATCGCCCGGGAACTGGGCGCGGCCGGCACGGCCCGGCAGGCGCGCGCGGAGCGGCTCACGGACGTCCTGATCGACCGTCTGTTCGACGAGCGGAAGGGGATGTTCCTCTGCCGGGACGTGCGCTCCGGCGAGCCGATCCCCGAGCGCGGTGTCGGCGGCCTGATCCCGCTGCTGCTGCCCACCCTGCCCCGCGAGGTCGCCGACGCCCTGGTCCGCACCCTCACCGGCCCGCACTTCGGACTCGGCGTCAGCACCCGCCTGGTGCCGAGCTACGACCTGCTCGGCGAGTCCTTCGACCGGCAGCGGTACTGGCGCGGCCCGGCCTGGTTCAACACCGCCTGGCTGGTGGAGCGCGGGCTGCGCACCCACGGCGAGCGGGCACGGGCCGACGCGCTGCGCTCGGCGGTCCTCGCCCTCGCGGACACCTCCGGGTTCGCGGAGTACGTGGATCCGTACACCGGCGAGGCCTGCGGCGCGACCGGCTTCGGCTGGACCGCCGCCCTCGCCCTCGACCTGTCCTACGGCCCGTACGACCCGCAGCACCCGCGCGCCCCGTACGGCCGGCGCCACCCGCACGATCCGCTCGGCCGGACGGCGGAGCGGCCCTTGCACGACCAGACCACCGCCAGCAGTGAACTCAGGGGAGGGGACCGGGGATGACGGACCGGCATCATCCGCTCGTGCACGGCGGCACCTACGCCGCCGTGGGCGACGGCGGCGACATCAGCGGCGTACGGACCGGCGGCGCGGGGCGCGCGAGCCTGCCCGACGGGTTCTTCGTGCGGGACGCCCGGCACCTGAGCCGGTGGCAGCTCACCGTCGACGGCGCGGTGCCGGAGACGCTGTCCCCGGTGGCCGGCGGGGACACCGCGCGGTGTGTGCTCGTCCCGCGCGGCGGCCGGCAGGAACCGCCCGCCTGCACGGTCTTCCGGGAGCAGGCGGTCGGCGACAGCTCGTTCGTGGAGCGGCTGCGGGTCACCAGCAACCGGCCGGTGCCCACCACGGTGCGGCTCGCCGTCACCGCCGACGCCGACTTCACCGACCAGTTCGAACTCCGCGCCGACCACCGCACCTACGACAAGCCGGGCGCGGTCCGCCGCCGCCACGTCCTCCGCCACGGGCTGGAGTTCACCTATCAGCGCGGCGAGTGGCGGTCGTGCACCACGGTCACCACCGAGCCCGCGCCGGACTCCGTGGAGGAGACCGGCACCGGCGCCCGGCGCCTGGTGTGGACGCTCGGCCTGGAGCCGCACGGCACGGCCGAGCTGACGCTGCGGGTGATCGCGCGGCCGCACGGGGAGAAGCGGACGCTGCGGGTGCCCCGCTCCCCCGCCGCCGTGAGCGAGGACCTGCTGGCCCGGGAGGGCCGGTTCATGGAGGGCGTGGCGTTCCCCACCGGCTGGCCCGAGCTGGCGGCGGCCTGCGCGCGCGGCCTGGCCGATCTGGCCTCGCTGCAGATCCCGGCGACCGGCCCGGACGGGGAGGACCTGCGCGTACCGGCGGGCGGGGCGCCCTGGTTCCTGGCGCTGCTGGGCCGCGACGCCCTGCTCACCGCCCTGTTCGCGCTGCCCTACCGGCCGCAGCTCGCCGCGGCCGTGCTGCCCGCGCTCGCCGCGGCCCAGGCCACCGAGGCGCAGCCCGGTGCGCTGGCGCAGCCCGGGAAGATCGTGCACGAGGTGCGGTACGGCGAGCTGGCGCACTTCGGGCAGGTGCCGTACGGCCGGTACTACGGCTCGGTGGACGCCACCCCGCTCTTCCTGGTGCTGCTCGGCGCCTACGTCGAGCAGACCGGGGACACCGCCCTGGCCCGCCGGCTGGAGGCGCACGCCCGGGCGGCGGTCGGCTGGATGCTGGACCACGGCGGGCTGACCTCGCGCGGCTATCTCGTCCACCGCGCCGACCGGGGCGGCCTCGCCGACCGGAACTGGAAGGACTCCCCCGGCGCGATCTGCTGGGCGGACGGCACCCGGCCGAGCGGCCCGGTGGCGGCGGCGGGCGCGCAGGGGTACGCGTACGACGCCCTGCGCCGCACCTCCCAGTTGGCGCGCTCGGTCTGGGCGGACGGCACCTACGCGGCACTCCTGGAACAGGCGGCGGGGGACCTGCGGGACCGCTTCCAGCGGGACTTCTGGATGGCGGAGCGGTCCTTCCCGGCCCTCGCCCTGGACGGCGCCGGCCGCCGGGTGGACGCGCTCGCCTCGGACGCCGGGCACCTGCTGTGGTCGGGGCTGCTGGACAAGGAGTACGGGGAGGTCGTCGGACGGCGCCTGGTGGAGGGGGACTTCTTCTCCGGCTGGGGCGTGCGCACGCTGGCCGCCGGGCAGCCGGCGTACCACCCGCTGTCGTACCACCGCGGTGCGGTGTGGCCGCACGACAACGCGCTGATCGCGCTCGGCCTGGCCCGCTACGGCCTGCACGACGAGGCCCGGACGGTCGCGCACGCGCTGGTGGACGCGGCGAACGCCTCCGGGCACCGGCTGCCGGAGGTGCTGGCCGGGTACGGCCGGGCCGTTCATCCCGAGCCGGTGCCCCATCCGCACGCGTGCGTGCGGGAGGCCCGGTCGGCGGCGGCGCCGCTCGCCCTGCTGACCGCGGTGGGGGGCGCCTGACCGGCGGTGCGCGCGGGCCCGTCGCACGGGCGCGGGCCGGGGGCCGGTCCCGTCCGAGCGGCGGAGCGCGTTGAACAGTGGGTCCGGCCGGGCCGTACGTCAGGGTGGCGGACCCGCTCCCCCACTGCGGGTCCGCCTTCCCCCTGCTCCGTACGGAAGGCCCCCGGGTGTCCGCGCTCAATCGTGTGCTCACTGCCCTGTCCGCCCTGCTCGTGCTGTGCGCGCTGCTGCTGCCGAACACCCTGCACACGCTCACGCCGGACAAGTTCCTGCGGATCCCGGTGGAGGCGGTGGCCGGGGCGGCGCTGCTGCTGGCGCTGCCGGGGCGGTGGCGGCGGGTGGTGGCGGTGCTGGCCGGGCTGGCGCTGGGGGCGCTGACGGTGCTGAACCTGCTGGACATGGGGTTCCACGCGTATCTCGGCCGGGGCTTCAACCTGGTGCTGGACTGGGAGCTGCTGGACGACGCGCAGGCGTACGCCGGGGACACGATGGGCTCGGCGGGTGCGTTCGGGCTGACGGCCGGGGCGGTCGTGCTGGCGCTGCTGCTGTGCGCGCTGCTGACACTGGCCACGGTCCGGCTGGGCGAACTGCTGGCCCGTCACCGCCCGGTGGCCGTGCGCTCGACGCTCGCCGCCGCGGTGGTGTGGACGACGACCGCCGCGCTGGGGGTGCAGTTCGCCGGGCTGCCGGTGGCCTCCGACCACGCGTCGGCGCTGGTGTGGCTCCAGACGGAGCGGGTGCGGGCCACCCTGCGGGACGAGGCGGCGTTCGCGAGGGAGGCGAGGAACGACGCGTTCCGGGCGACCCCGCCCGCGCGGCTCGTCCCCGATCTGCGCGGCAAGGACGTGATCTTCGCGTTCATCGAGAGCTACGGCCGCAGCGCCATCGAGGACCCGGCGATCCGCCCGGGCGTGCACCGCACCCTGGAGTCGAGCACCGGGGCGCTGGCGAGGGCGGGGTTCCGGGCGAGGAGCGGCTGGCTGACCTCGGCCACGTACGGGGGCAGCAGCTGGCTCGGGCACTCCACGTTCCTGTCGGGGCTGTGGATCGCCAACCAGCAGCGGTACCGCACGGTCACCTCCAGCGACCACCTCACCCTCACCAAGGCGTTCCGCAAGACGGGGGCGTGGCGGACGGTGGGGGTCATGCCGGGGGTGCGCAAGGGCTGGCCGGAGGCGGAGTTCTACGGCCTGGACCATGTCTACGACGCGTACCGGCTGGGCTACCGGGGTCCGAAGTTCAGCTGGTCGACCATGCCGGACCAGTACGCGCTGGAGGCGTTCCAGCGGCTGGAGCACGGGAAGGAGCGGGACAAGCCGCTGATGGCGGAGGTCATCCTCACCTCCAGCCACCAGCCGTGGGCCCCGCTGCCCGAGCTGGTCGGCTGGGACGAGCTGGGCGACGGGCGGATCTTCGAGGGCATCGAGGCGAAGGGCGAGGACCCGGCGGACGTGGTGGCCAGTTCCGCCCGCTCCAAGGCGGCGTACGGCCGGTCGGTGGAGTACTCGGTCACCAGCCTCACCCAGTGGCTGCGGCGCTACGGCGACGAGGACACCGTCCTGGTCTTCCTCGGCGACCACCAGCCGATCGCCCGGGTCAGCGGCGAGGGCGCCGGCCGGGACGTGCCGGTGTCGATCGTCGCCAAGGACCCGGAGGTCCTGGAGAAGATCGACGGCTGGGGCTGGTCGGACGGGCTGGAGCCCGCCCGGGACGCGCCGGTGTGGCGGATGGACGCGTTCCGGGACCGGTTCCTGACCGCCTACGGCTCCACGCCCTCGGGCCGGAAGGGCTGATCAGCCGCCGGAGGTGTCCAGCTCGGCGTCCTCGCCGACGCCCGCGCAGTCGTAGGGGTCCTTCAGCCAGCCGTCGGGCAGGACGACGCGGTTGTTGCCCGAGGTACGGCCGCGGGGGCCGTCGGCGCCGGCCGGCCAGGGCTGGTCCAGGTCCAGCTCGTCGAGCCCGGCGCGCAGCTCCTCCAGGGAGGAGGTGACGGCGAGCCGCTTGCGCATCTCGGAGCCGACGGCGAAGCCCTTGAGGTACCAGGCGACGTGCTTGCGGAAGTCGACGACGCCCTTGGACTCGTCGCCGATCCACTCGCCGAGCAGCCGGGCGTGCCGCACCATGACGTCGGCGACCTCGCGCAGGGCGGGGCGCGCGATGTCGTCGGGGCGCCCCTCGAAGGCGGCCACCAGGTCGGAGAAGAGCCACGGCCGGCCGAGGCAGCCGCGTCCGACGACGACGCCGTCGCAGCCGGTCTCGCGGACCATGCGGACCGCGTCCTCGGCGGACCAGATGTCGCCGTTGCCGAGCACGGGGATCTCGGGGACGTGCTCCTTCAGCCGGGCGATGGCGTCCCAGTCGGCGGTGCCGCCGTAGTGCTGGGCGGCGGTGCGGCCGTGCAGGGCGATGGCGGTGACGCCCTCCTCGACGGCGATGCGGCCGGCGTCGAGGTAGGTGATGTGGTCGTCGTCGATGCCCTTGCGCATCTTCATGGTGACGGGAAGGTCCCCGGCGCCGGCGACGGCCTCGCGGAGGATGGCGCGGAGCAGGTTCCGCTTGTAGGGCAGGGCGGAGCCGCCGCCCTTGCGGGTGACCTTCGGGACCGGGCAGCCGAAGTTCAGGTCGATGTGGTCGGCGAGGTCCTCCTCCGCGATCATGCGGACGGCCTTGCCGACGGTGACCGGGTCCACGCCGTAGAGCTGGATCGAGCGGGGCTGCTCGGTGGGGTCGAAGGTGACCAGCTGCATGGTCTTCTCGTTGCGCTCCACCAGCGCCCGCGTGGTGATCATCTCGCTGACGAACAGGCCCTTGCCGCCGCTGAACTCCCGGCACAGGGTGCGGAAGGGGGCGTTGGTGATCCCCGCCATGGGGGCGAGGACGACGGGCGGCCGGACGGTGTGGGGGCCGATCTGCAGGGGCGGTGCGGGCGGCGGCGTGGGCGTGGGCATTCCTCCATTGTGCCGCGCGATGAACGGGGAGAGTTCTTTAGTTAGGCGCACTACAGATGTCGGCGTACGATGGGAACATGCCCGAGCTCAGCCACCGGCGGCGCCTCCTCGTGCTCGCGATCTGCTGCATGAGCCTGCTCATCGTCAGCCTCGACAACACCGTGCTGAACGTGGCGCTCCCGGCGATGCAGGACGACCTGCACGCCACCACGTCCGGCCTCCAGTGGACGATCGACGCGTACACCCTGGTGCTGGCCTCGCTGCTGATGCTCGCCGGGTCGACGGCCGACCGGATCGGCCGCAAACGGGTCTTCATGGCCGGACTGGTGGTCTTCACCATCGGCTCGGCCCTGTGCTCCATGGCCCCCGGACTGGACGCACTGATCGCCTTCCGGATGGTGCAGGCGGTGGGCGGCTCGATGCTGAACCCGGTCGCCATGTCGATCATCACCAACACCTTCACCGACCCCCGTGAACGCGCCCGCGCGATCGGCGCCTGGGGGGCGGTGGTCGGGATCTCGATGGCCGCGGGCCCGCTCGTGGGCGGCCTGCTCGTGGAGTCGGTCGGCTGGCGGGCGATCTTCTGGGTCAACCTCCCGGTGGGCCTCGCCGCGCTGCTGCTGACCCTCCGGTACGTGCCCGAGTCCCGCGCGGCCAGGGCCCGCCGGACCGACCCGGTCGGGCAGACGCTGGTCATCCTGCTGTTCGGCGGACTGACGTACGCGATCATCGAGGCGCCCGCCGCCGGACTCCCGGCGGTACTGCCGTTCGCGCTGGTGGCGGCGGCCGCGCTGACTGCGCTGCTGGTGTACGAGCCGCGGCGCGCCGACCCACTGGTCGACCTGCGGTTCTTCCGGTCGGCGCCGTTCAGCGGGGCCACCGTGATCGCGATCGCGGCGTTCGCCGCGCTGGGCGGCTTCCTGTTCCTGTCCACGCTGTACCTGCAGAACGTGCGCGGCCTGGACGCGCTGCACGCTGGACTGTGGATGCTGCCGATGGCCGTACCGACCTTCCTCTGCGCGCCCCTGTCCGGGCGCCTCGTGGGCAGCCGGGGACCACGGCTGCCGCTGCTGGTCGCGGGAGTCGCGATGACGGCGAGCGCGGCGCTGTTCGCGGTGGCCGGGGCGGAGACGTCGAACGCGGGGCTCCTCACCGGATACGTGCTGTTCGGCGTGGGCTTCGGCTTCGTGAACGCGCCGATCACCAACACGGCCGTGTCGGGGATGCCGCGCGCCCGGGCGGGCGTGGCCGCCGCCGTCGCCTCCACCAGCCGGCAACTGGGGCAGACCCTGGGTGTCGCCGTGGTGGGCGCCGTCCTGGCGGCGGGCCTGGGCACGTCGGAACCCCGGGACGCGTTCGTCGCGGCGGCCGTGCCCGGCTGGTGGATCCTCACGGGCTGCGGCGCGGTGGTGCTGGTGCTGGGTGCCCTCACGAGCGGCCGGTGGGCCCGCGGGACGGCCGAGCGTGCCGCTGCGCGGCTGGAGCGGGACGGGACGCGGGAGGCCGTGGGGGCGGCGGGCCGTACCCGGGGAGTGGCCGGGGGCCGGCCGGGCGGTGCTCCGCGCCCCGAGCGGGACTGACGTGCCGCCGCTCCGTCAGTGCCCGGCCCGCAGTCCCCGCGCCACCAGGTCGACCAGCGCCTCGAACTCCGCCTCGACGCCGGGGGCCGCCCACTCCTCGGCGTAGCACGGGTCGTGGAAGCGGCCGGTGGCGTGGAAGACCGCGCGGGCGGTGACGGCCGGGTCGGAGGCGGTGAAGGTGCCCGCGTCGAGGCCCGCGCGGACGATGTCCGTCAGCTGGGCCGTGAGGTCGGCGATGTGCTCGGGGACCGCCTGGCCGCTCTCGCGGGTCAGGACCATGTACGTCGCGAACAGCTCCGGGTCCTGGCCCGCCTTGCGGCGTTTGGCGTCGAACAGGGACCGCAGCCAGGCGCGCAGCCGCTGCTCCGGGTCGCGGTCCCGCTCGGCGGCGATGCCGGCCAGCTCCAGCGACGTACGGTCCAGCCAGCGCTTCGTCACGGCCTCGCGCAGGGCCGCCTTGGTGCGGAAGTGCCGGTAGACGCTGCCGTGGCTGACGCCGAGCGCGCGGGCCACGTCGACCACGGTGGCCTTGGCCGGGCCGTGGCGGCGCAGCACCTCCTCGGTCGCCTCGAGGATGCGCTCGGCGGTCAGGGTCTCACTGCTCGGTGCCATGGGGTGACGGTACCCGGCGGGTGGTTCACCGCTCGCTGTCGAGGTGTGCCATCTGGGAGGCGGGGTAGCGCTCGCCGGCCGCCGCGTCCGCCGGTACGGCCGCCTCGATCGCCGCGAGGTCGGCGGCCTCCAGGGTGACCTCCAGCGCGCCCAGCGCCTCGGTGAGCCGGTCCCGGCGGCGTGCGCCGACCAGCGGCACGATGTCCTCGCCGCGGGCCAGCACCCAGGCGATGGCGATCTGCGCGACGGAGGCGCCCTTCTGCTCGGCGATCTTCCGCAGCGCCTCCACGAGCGCCAGGTTGTGGCGCAGGTTCTCGCCCTGGAAGCGGGGCGACAGGGCCCGGAAGTCGTTCGCGGGAAGCTGCCGGTCGGCGGTGAAGTGGCCGGAGATCAGTCCCCGGGAGAGGACGCCGTACGCGGTGACGCCGATGCCCAGTTCGCGCGTGACGGGCAGGATCTCCGCCTCGATGCCTCGGGAGATCAGCGAGTACTCGATCTGGAGGTCCGCGATGGGCGCGGTCGCGGCGGCCCTGCGGACGGTGTCGGCGCCGACCTCGCTGAGGCCGATGTGCCGGACGTATCCCCGCTCGACGAGTTCGGCGATGGCGCCGACGGTCTCCTCGACGGGGACGGCCGGGTCGAGGCGTGCGATGCGGTAGACGTCGATGTGGTCGACGCCGAGGCGCTGGAGGGAGTACGCCGCGAAGTTGTGCACCGCCTCGGGCCGGCCGTCGTAGCCGAGCCAGCCGCCGTCGGGGCCGCGCAGCGCGCCGAACTTCACGCTGACCAGGGCCTGTTCCCGGCGGGCGGCGGGTGCGGTGCGCAGCGCCTCGCCGATCAGCAGTTCGTTGTGGCCCATGCCGTAGAAGTCGCCGGTGTCGAGGAGGGTGACGCCCGCTTCGAGCGCCGCGTGGATGGTCGCCAGCGACTCCGCGCGGTCGGTGTCGCCGTAGAGCGCGGACATGCCCATGCAGCCGAGGCCGAGTGCGGAGACCTGGGGGCCGGTGGTGCCGAGGGTGCGTGTCTGGATCGTCATGACACCAGCCTGGCATGACGACTGACAGATTTCAATATCTGTCAGTCGTCAGTTGTCAGCGATCCGGGCTCCGGCCGGACCCGCCCCTCCTCTTTGGTCCAGACCTCTTGACGAAAGGTCTGGACCAAGCGCATCGTCAGGGGACCGCGCACTGTCATGCCTACGACACCTCACCGCACCCCCACCGGGAGGCCCGCATGCTCCGCCGCACCCTGCGCCGCCTGCTCACCACCGCGCTCGGCACCGCCCTCCTCGCCCCCCTCTCCCTGGCCGCCGCCCCCACCGCGTCGGCCGCCGACACCTGCGTACTGAACCCCAAACCCGCCGGCAAGGTGCTCCAGGGCTACTGGGAGAACTGGGACGGCGCCGCGAACGGGGTCCACCCGCCCTTCGGCTGGACACCGATCACCGACTCCCGCATCCGCGCTCACGGCTACAACGTGATCAACGCGGCCTTCCCCGTGATCCGCTCCGACGGCACCGCGCTGTGGGAGGACGGCATGGACACCGGCGTGAAGGTGGCCACCCCCGCCGAGATGTGCGCGGCCAAGGCGTCCGGGCAGACGATCCTGCTCTCCATCGGCGGCGCCGCGGCCGGCATCGACCTCAGCTCCGCCGCCGTGGCCGACCGGTTCGTCGCGACGATCGTGCCGATCCTGCAGAAGTACAACTTCGACGGCATCGACATCGACATCGAGACCGGTCTGGTCGGCAGCGGCAGCATCACCCAGTTGTCCCCGTCCCAGACGAACCTGATCCGGATCATCGACGGCATCCTGGCGCGCATGCCGGCCGGCTTCGGCCTCACCATGGCCCCGGAGACGGCGTACGTCACCGGCGGCAGCGTGGTCTACGGCTCGATCTGGGGCGCGTACCTGCCCATCATCAAGAAGTACGCCGACAACGGCCGCCTGTGGTGGCTGAACATGCAGTACTACAACGGCAGCATGTACGGCTGCTCCGGCGACTCCTACGCGGCCGGCACGGTCCAGGGGTTCACCGCCCAGACCGACTGCCTGAACCGCGGCCTGGTCGTGCAGGGCACCACGATCCGGGTGCCCTACGACAAGCAGGTCCCGGGTCTGCCCGCCCAGCCCGGCGCGGGCGGCGGCTACCTGTCGCCGTCCCAGGTCGCCCAGGCCTGGCGGCACTACGGCACGTCCCTCAAGGGCCTGATGACCTGGTCGCTGAACTGGGACGGCTCGCGCAACTGGACCTTCGGCGACAACGTCAAGGCACTCCAGGGCCGCTGACCGGCCGCCGGTTCGCACGGGGACGCGGGGTGCCCGCCGCGCACCATGGCGGCGGGGACGCGAAGGTCCCCGCGCCCCGGACGGCGAAGGCCCCCGGCACCGGACCGCTTCGGGTCCGGCGCCGGGGGCCGACGGCGCGGGCGGAGGTCAGCAGCCGATCAGGCGGCCGGCCAGGTAGCCCTCGATCTGGTCGAGGGAGACGCGCTCCTGCTTCATCGTGTCGCGCTCGCGGACGGTGACCGCGTTGTCGTCGAGGGTGTCGAAGTCGACGGTGACGCAGTACGGGGTGCCGATCTCGTCCTGGCGGCGGTAGCGGCGGCCGATGGCGCCGGCGTCGTCGAACTCGATGTTCCAGTGCTGGCGCAGCGCCTGGGCGAGGCCCTTGGCCTTCGGGGACAGCTCCGCGTTGCGGGACAGCGGCAGGACCGCGACCTTCACCGGGGCCAGGCGGTGGTCGAGGCGCAGCACCGTGCGCTTCTCCATCTTGCCCTTGGCGTTGGGCGCCTCGTCCTCGACGTAGGCGTCGAGGAGGAAGGCCAGCATGGTGCGGCCGACACCGGCCGCGGGCTCGATGACGTACGGCGTCCAGCGCTCGCCGGCCTCCTGGTCGAAGTAGGAGAGGTCCTGGCCGGAGGCCTTGGAGTGGGCGCCGAGGTCGTAGTCGGTGCGGTTGGCGACACCCTCCAGCTCGCCCCACTCGCTGCCGCCGAACTGGAAGCGGTACTCGATGTCAGCGGTGCGCTTGGAGTAGTGCGAGAGCTTCTCCTGCGGGTGCTCGTACCACCGCATGTTCTCCTCGCGCAGGCCGAGACCGGTGTACCAGTTCCAGCGCTGCTCCATCCAGTACTCCTGCCACTGCTCGTCCTCGCCCGGCTTGACGAAGAACTCCATCTCCATCTGCTCG
Source organism: Streptomyces glaucescens (assembly GCF_000761215.1). GTDB lineage: Bacteria > Actinomycetota > Actinomycetes > Streptomycetales > Streptomycetaceae > Streptomyces > Streptomyces glaucescens_B. The sequence continues at coordinate 2,627,013 of NZ_CP009438.1, forward strand.
AACTCGCGGGTGCGGAAGATGAAGTTGCCGGGCGTGATCTCGTTGCGGAAGGACTTGCCCATCTGCGCGATGCCGAACGGCGGCTTCTTGCGCGAGGCGACCTGCACCTGGGCGAAGTTGGTGAAGATGCCCTGGGCGGTCTCGGGGCGCAGGTAGGCGACCGAGCCGGAGTCCTGGGTCGGGCCGAGGTGGGTGGAGAGCAGCCCGGAGAACTGCTTGGGCTCGGTGAACTGGCCCTTGGTGCCGCAGTTCGGGCAGTTGATGTCGGCGAGGCCGTTCTCGGGGGCGCGGCCCTTCTTCTCCTCGTACGCCTCCTCCAGGTGGTCCGCGCGGAACCGCTTGTGACAGGAGGTGCACTCGGTGAGCGGGTCGGTGAAGGTGGCGACGTGGCCGGAGGCGACCCAGACCTCGGGGGCGAGGATCACGGACGAGTCGATGCCGACGACGTCCTCGCGCGACGTCACCATGTAGCGCCACCACTGGCGCTTGATGTTCTCCTTGAGCTCGACACCCAGCGGCCCGTAGTCCCAGGCGGCACGCTGACCGCCGTAGATCTCACTGCACGGGAAAACGAAGCCACGGCGCTTGCTCAGGCTGACGATGGTGTCGATCTTGTCGGCGGCCACGGTGCTCTCTTCATTACGACGACGGGCGACGAAGCGAGGTGCTTCCAGCGAATGCTTCAGGTTACCGGCGCGGACTCCCCCTGAACCAAATCGGGATCCCCCCTGTCCCGAATGAGGGCTTTGTTGACAACGGTTTCCACTTTTGTTGAAAATGACTCTCATGAACGTACGACGACGCCTCATACCCACCGCGGCGGTGACCGCCCTCGGTCTCGCCGCCCTGACCGCCTGCTCCAGCGACTCCGCCGGCGCGGGCGGCACCGACAGGTTCGATGTCGTCGCGTCGTTCTACCCGATGCAGTTCCTCGCCGAGCAGATCGGCGGGGACCACGTGCACGTCACCACCCTCACCGAGCCCGGCCAGGAACCGCACGACCTGGAGCTGAGCACCCGGCAGACCGCCGAACTCCAGGAAGCCGACGCGGTCCTCTACCTGAAGTCCCTCCAGCCCGCCGTCGACGAGGCCGTCGGCCAGGCCGACGTGAAGACCAAGATCGACGCGGCCTCCCTCACCGAGCTGGCCGACCACGGCGACGTCGAGCACGACCACGGCCACGAGGGCGAGGAGCACGCCGGGGAGCACGCCGAGGAGGAGCACGCCCTCGACCCCCACGTCTGGCTCGACCCGGTGAAGTACGCCGAGATCGCCGAGGGCGTCGGCGCCGCCTTCGAGAAGGCCGACCCGGACCACGCCGCCGACTACAGGAAGAACACCGACGCCCTGGTCGACCGGCTCGGCGCCCTGGACACCAAGTTCCGCGACGGGCTGAAGAACACCGAGACCAAGGTCTTCTTCACCAACCACGCCTCGTTCGGCTACTTCGCCGAGCGCTACGGCCTCACCCAGGAGGCCATCAGCGGCCTCGACCCGGAGTCCGAGCCGAGCCCCGCCCGGATCAGGGAACTCCAGGAGGAGGCCAAGGCCGACGGCGTGACCACGGTGTTCTACGAGACACTGGTGAGCGACAAGACCGCGAAGACGCTCGCGAAGGACGCCGGCCTGAAGACCGGCGTGCTCGACCCGCTCGAGGGCATCACCGACAAGTCCGAGGGCGACGACTACTTCCAGGTCATGGAGTCCAACCTCAGCGCGCTGAAGACGGCCCTCGGCGCCAAGTGATCGTTACGGAGGCCCCTGTGAGCGAGCCCGTCATATCCCTGCGCGGCGTACGTGCCGAGCTGGGCTCGCGCCCCGTCCTGCGCGGTATCGACCTCACCGTGTCCCGCGGTGAGGTGGTCGCGCTGCTCGGCGCGAACGGCTCCGGCAAGTCCACGGCCGTGCGCGCCGTCATCGGCCAGGTGCCGGTCAGCGCCGGCGAGATCGAGCTGTTCGGCACCCCCCGCCGGCGGTTCCGCGACTGGGCGCGCGTCGGCTACGTCCCGCAGCGCACCACCGCCGCGGGCGGCGTCCCGGCGACCGTGAACGAGGTGGTCTCGTCCGGCCGTCTGTCCCGGACCCGCTTCGGCGTCTTCCGCAAGAGCGACCGCGAGGCCGTCCGCCGCGCCCTGGACCTGGTCGGCATGGCGGACCGGGCCGGGGACGCGGTGGGCGCGCTCTCCGGCGGCCAGCACCAGCGGGTGCTGATCGCCCGCGCGCTCGCCGCCGGCCCCGAGCTGCTGATCATGGACGAGCCGATGGCGGGCGTCGACCTGGCCAGCCAGGAGGTGCTGGCCTCGACCCTGCGCGAGCAGGTCGCCCAGGGCGCGACCGTGCTGGTCGTGCTGCACGAGCTGGGCCCGCTGGAGCCCCTGATCGACCGGGCGGTGGTGCTGCGCGACGGCTGCGTGCTGCACGACGGCCCGCCCCCGAAGGCGGTCGGCCAGCACGCGCTGCCCGGCCACGACCACGTCCATCCGCACGCGGCTCACGACGCCGAACCGATCCGGACGGGACTGCTGAGCTGATGGAATTCCTGAACTACGACTTCATGCAGCGGGCGCTGCTCGCCGCCGTCCTGGTCGGCATCACCGCGCCCGCGGTCGGCATCTACCTGGTGCAGCGCCGCCAGGCCCTGATGGGGGACGGCATCGGCCACGTCGCCATGACCGGCGTCGGCCTCGGCTTCCTGCTGTCCTGGTCACCGGTGTGGATGGCCACGCTGGTCTCCGTGCTCGGCGCGGTCCTGATGGAGCTGATCCGCTGGTACGGCAGGACCCGCGGCGACATCGCGCTCGCGATGCTGTTCTACGGCGGCATGGCCGGCGGTGTGATGTTCATCAACCTCGCGCCGGCGGGCTCCAACGCCAACCTGACCTCGTACCTCTTCGGCTCCCTGTCGACGGTCTCCGAGTCGGACGTCACCGCCATCTGCCTGCTGGCGGCCTTCGTGGTGCTGGTCACCCTCGGGCTGCGCCGCCAGCTCTTCGCGGTCAGTCAGGACGAGGAGTTCGCGCGGGTCACCGGCCTGCCGGTGCGGGCGCTGAACCTGCTGACGGCCGTCACCGCGGCCGTGACGGTCACGGTCGCGATGCGCGTGGTCGGCCTGCTGCTGGTGTCCGCGCTGATGGTGGTGCCGGTGGCCGCCGCCCAGCAGCTCAGCCGCAGCTTCGCCGCCACCTTCGCGATCGCCGTGGCGATCGGGGTGGCCGTGACCCTCGGCGGCACCGTGACCTCGTACTACCAGGACGTGCCGCCCGGGGCGACGATCGTGCTGCTGACCATCGGCGCGTTCGTGGTGCTGACCGCGCTGGCGGCTCCGCTGGCCCGGCGCAGGGCCCGGGCGGCGGCTGCCGCCCGGCCGCCCGCGGACCCCGCGGAGTGCACGATTCCGGCCAGCCGTCCGACCGGGGACCAGATCGGCGTCTGACCGCCGCCGGTCCGGGCTGGCACAATGGCCCGGACCGCAGCAAGACGTGAGGAGGCAACGGTGACGACCGCTGGACCGCCCGTGAAGGGCCGCGCCACCCGGCAGCGTGCCGCCGTGGCGGCAGCCCTCGACGAAGTCGACGAGTTCCGCAGCGCGCAGGACCTGCACGACATGCTCAAGCACAAGGGCGACTCCGTCGGGCTGACCACGGTCTACCGCACCCTCCAGTCCCTCGCCGAGGCCGGCGAGGTCGACGTGCTGCGCACCTCCGACGGCGAGGCCGTCTACCGCCGGTGCTCCACCGGCGAGCACCACCACCACCTGGTCTGCCGCGTGTGCGGCAAGGCGGTCGAGGTGGAGGGCCCGGCGGTGGAGAAGTGGGCGGACGCCATCGCTGCCGAGCACGGCTATGTGAACGTGGCGCACACGGTGGAGATCTTCGGCACCTGCGCGGACTGCGCACGGGCGGCCACCGAGGACTGAGCGCGCCCGAGGACGCGGTGAGCCGCTCCGCCCCAAGCCCATGATCACGTCCATGACCGTGGGGCGGACCCGGCCCGCCGGCCGTGCTCAGCCCTGCTGCCTGCCCTCCATGGCCAGCAGTTCCTCGTTCGGGACGGCGCCGCCGAACCGGCGGTCGCGGGAGGCGAACTCGAGGCAGGCGCGCCACAGGTCACGGCGGTCGAAGTCGGGCCACAGCACGTCCTGGAAGACCATCTCGGCGTACGCGCTCTGCCACAGCAGGTAGTTCGAGGTGCGCTGTTCGCCGCTCGGGCGCAGGAACAGGTCCACGTCCGGCATGTCCGGGTAGTACAGGTACTTCTGGAGCGTCTTCTCGGTGACCTTGGCGGGGTCCAGCCGGCCCGCCCGCACGTCCTCCGCGAGCGCCTTCGCCGCGTCGGCGATCTCCGCCCGGCCGCCGTAGTTCATGCAGAAGTACAGCGTGAGCCGGTCGTTGTCCTTCGTCTGCTCCTGGGCGATCTGGAGTTCCTTGGCGACCGACTTCCACAGCTTGGGCATCCGCCCCACCCAGCGCACCCGGATGCCCAGTTCGTCGAGCTGGTCGCGGGTCTTGCGGATGAAGTCGCGGTTGAAGTTCATCAGGAAGCGGACCTCGTCAGGCGAGCGCTTCCAGTTCTCGGTGGAGAAGGCGTACAGCGAGATCGCGCCGACGCCCATCTCGATCCCGCCCTGCAGCACGTCCAGCACGCGCTCGGCACCGACCTTGTGCCCCTCGGTGCGCGGCAGGCCGCGTTCCTTGGCCCAGCGGCCGTTGCCGTCCATGACGATCGCCACGTGGTTCGGCACCAGCTCGCCGGGGAGCCTGGGCGGCCGCGCACCGGACGGGTGCGGCTCCGGCGTCCTGTACTCGCGGCGCTGACGCCCCAGGAACCCGCGTACGACCATGTGCTTCTCGTCTCCCTAGTTCTCTTCGCCGTGCTCGTTCTCGCCGGAGTCACTTCTCGACGTATCGGAGCGAGCGCAGTCCGCGCTCCAGATGCCAGTGCAGATAGGCGGACACCAGTCCGCTGCCCTCCCGCACGTACCGCGGCTCGCACGCGTCCGCGGTCTCCCAGTCTCCCGTGAGCAGCGCGGCGAGCAGTTCCAGGGTCCGCGGCGAGGGCACGACGCTGCCGGGCACCCGGCAGTCCACGCAGACCGTACCGCCGGACGCCACCGAGAAGAACCGGTTGGGCCCGGGCATCCCGCACTTCACGCAGTCGCTGAAGCTGGGGGCGTAGCCGTTGACGGCGAGGGAGCGCAGCAGGAACGCGTCCAGCACGAGGTGCGGCGCGTGCTCCCCGCGTGCGAGCGTGCGCAGGGCGCCGACCAGCAGCAGGTACTGCTGCACCGCCGGCTCGCCCTCGTGGTCGGTGAACCGCTCGGCGGTCTCCAGCATGGCCGTGCCGGCCGTGTACCGGGCGTAGTCGGTGACGATCGCGCCTCCGTAGGGGGCGATGGTCTCGCTCTGCGTGCACAGCGGCAGCCCCCGCCCCACCAGCTCGCTCCCGCGGGCGAAGAACTGCACGTCGACGTGGGAGAACGGTTCGAGACGCGCACCGAACTTGGACTTCGTGCGGCGCACGCCCCTCGCCACGGCCCGTACCCGGCCGTGACCGCGGGTGAGCAGGGTGATGATCCGGTCCGCCTCACCCAGCTTCTGGGTGCGCAGCACGATGCCGTCGTCGCGGAACAGACTCATGGGCCCATTCTCGCCTACGCGCGCGGCTGCCCCGGCGGGAACCGGACCGCCGCTGCCGGTGCGGCCCGTGAGCCGGTCCGTGCCGGGGATGACCCTGAGACGGGATACCGGGGTGACCCCCGCTTCTTCGAGGGTGCGGCCCGGATGTGGGGGCGGGCGGGGTGCGGCGAGGCTCGTGGGCATGAAGAAGACCACGCGCACCGCCGGCCTGCTCGCCGCCTCCGCCGCCCTGCTGTCCGCCGGGCTCACCGTGCCGTCCGCCGCCTCCGCCGCCGCGCCCTCCCTCGACTGGGGCGCGTGCGCCGGGAGTGCCCCCGCCCCCGACCCCCGGCAGCGGTGCGCCACCGTCGAGGTGCCGATGGACTACTCCGACCCGGGCGCCGGGACCGTCGAGCTCGTCGTCTCCCGCATCCCCAGCGAGGACCCGGCGCGGCGGCGGGGCGTCTTACTGCTCATCCCGGGCGGCCCCGGGAACTCGAGCCTCCACGACCCCTCGGGCCGGGGGCGGAAGCTGCCGCAGGAGGTGCGGGACGCCTACGACCTGATCGGGTTCGCGCCGCGCGGCCTGGCCCCGTCCACGGCGGTGAGCTGCGGGCTCGCCCACGAGGACCTGGCCGTCACCCGGGTCGCCCGCCCCTATCCGGCGCCGGACGGGTCCGTCGACGCCGCCATGGCCGTCGCGCGGCGCGTCTCGGACGCCTGCGCACGCAACGGCGGGGAGCTGATCCGGCACATCAGCACCGCCAACGAGGCCCGCGACCTGGACCGCGTCCGGGCCGCGCTGGGCGAGCGGAAGCTGTCCGCCTGGGGCGTGTCGTACGGCACGTACGCCGGCGCCGTCTACAGCCGGATGTTCCCGCACCGCACCGACCGGATCGTGCTCGACAGCAACGACGACCCCGACCCCCGCCGGGTGGGCCGCGGCTGGATCGCGGCGCACGAGCGGGGCGTGGAGGACACCTTCCCCGAGTTCGCCGCGTGGGCGTCGGCACCGGACTCCCCGGTGCGGCTCGCCGATACGCCCGCCGGGGTGCGCGCGCTCTTCCTGCGGCTCGCGGACCGCCTCGACCGCGAGCCGATCCCGTGGCCGAACGCCGGTCCCGCCGAGCTGAACGGCAATGTGCTGCGCCAGTCCATGCTGCAGACGATGTACGACCCGGACGGCTTCGAGCGGCTGGCCCGGCTGATCGACGGCGCCCTCGACGGACGGGTCCCGCCCGTGACGGCGCCCTCGCCGCAGCAGGTGGCCGGCCTGCAGAACTCGCTCGCCGTCGGCGCCGCGACCCTCTGCAACGACATCGCGTGGCCCCGTCACGCCGCGGTGTACGCCGAGGGGGTCGCGGCGAGCCGGGCGGCGTACCCGCTGACGGCCGGCATGCCGCGGAACGCGATGATGTGCGCCGCCTGGCCGTTCGAGCCGCAGGAACCGCCGGTGCGGATCACCGCCGCCGGCCCGTCGAACATGCTGCTCTTGCAGAACGAGCGCGATCCGGCCACCCCGCTCGCGGGCGCGCTGAGGCTGCGCGCGGCCCTCGGGGACCGCGCGCGCATGGTCACCGTCGACTCCACCGGCCACGACGCCTACCTCGCCAACGGCAACGCCTGCGGCGACGCGACGGTCTCCCGCTTCCTGGCGACGGGCGAGCGCCCGGAGCGGGACGTGTACTGCGGCCGGGGGGAGGGCCCCACCGCAACCGGGGAGTGAGGCGGCTGCGTCGGTCAGGGGAGAGAAGGTCACTCGTGCGACCCGAGTGACCGGTGTCCCGGAGCAAAAGGAGCCCCAGTGTTCACCCGACGCACCCTCCTCACCGCCGGCGCGGCAGGCGCCGCCGCCCTGCTCGCCCCGGCCGCCGCCCACGCCACCGGCGGTCCGGCCGGTGTCACCGGACGGCTGCGCGCCCTGGAGCGGGAGTACGGCGCCAAGCTCGGCGTCTACGCGCACAACGTCGGCACGGGACGGACGATCCGGCACCACGCCGACGACCTGTTCCCGATCTGCTCCCTCTTCAAGACCCTGGCCGCCGCGGCCGTCCTGCGCGACCTGGACCGGGACGGCGAGTTCCTCGCCCGCCGGATCCACTACACGGAGGCCGACCTGGTCGACGGCTCCGACGAGACGCGCAAGCACCTGGCCGAGGGCATGACCGTGGCCGAACTGTGCGACGTCACCATCCGCTACAGCGACAACGCGGCCGGCAACCTGCTGCTGCGGGAGCTGGGCGGCCCCACCGCGATCACCCGGTTCGCCCGCTCCCTCGGCGACCCGGTGACCCGGCTGGACCGCTGGGAGACCGAGCTGAACTCGGCGGAGCCGTGGCGGGTCACGGACACCACCAGCCCGCGCGCGATCGGCCGCACCTACGCCCGGCTGGTGCTCGGCGACGCGCTCCCCGGCGCCGACCGGGAGCTGCTCGGGCACTGGCTGCTGAACAACACCACCAGCTCCGACCGGCTGCGCGCCGGCGTCCCGCCGACCTGGACGGTCGCCGACAAGACCGGCGGCGGCGACTACGGCGTCAACAACAACGTCGGCGTCGCCTGGACCCCGGACGGCACACCGGTCGTCCTCGCCGTCCTGTCCCGCATGTTCGACCCGGCCGCGGTCAGGGACAACACCCTCATCGCGCGGACCGCGAAGGTCCTGACGGACGCCCTCGCCTGACCCGCCCCCGTCCCTGTCCCCGCCCCCACCCTCCCCCTTGCCTCCGCCCTCGCCGGAATCCGCCGCGCCCGCCGGGCAACCGATTCCGTCCGACCGGTGGTCTGGAGGGCGAGGAGGGTGCTTGATGAAGGCCGAGCAAGAGGCCCAGTTCCAGGAGTTCGTCAGAGCGCGGTGGTCCCATCTGGTGCGGACCGCCTATCTGCTGACGGGCGACCCGCACCACGCCGAGGATCTGACCCAGACGGCGCTGGCCAAGGCCTACCGCTCCTGGCGGCGGATCGCGCGCAGCGACAACCCGGAGGCGTACGTCCGCCGGATGCTCGTCAGCTGCAACAGCGACCGGTTCCGCAAGCGGCGGGTGTCCGAGGCGCTGACCGCCTCGCCGCCGGAGCGGGCGGGCAGCGACGCGGCCGTGGCGTGGGTGGACGAGCGCAGCTCGCTGCTGACCGCGCTGGCCGGACTGCCGCCCCGGCAGCGCGCGGTGGTGGTCATGCGCTACTGGGAGGACCTGTCCGAGGCGGAGGTCGCCGACGTGCTCGGCTGCTCGCCGGGCACGGTGAAGAGCCAGGCGTCCAAGGGGCTGGCGAAGTTGCGTACGTATCCGGGGCTCGCCCAGGCCATGGGTGTGCCGTCCAGGCAGGGAGACAGCAGGTGAGCGGGGAAGAGCACGAGGAGACCGCGCGGCACGGGGACGGCGAGCGGGAGTTCGAGGAGCGGGTGCGGGCGCTGCTCGCCGACGACGCCTTCACCATCCGGCCCTCGGCGGCGCCCTATCCGGCGATCCGGCGCCGGGGGGTGGCCGAGCGGCGCCGGCGGGCGGCGACGGTCGGGGCCGCGCTGGTGACGCTGGCCGTGGTGCCGGTGGGAGCCGCTGCGCTGACCGGTCCGGAGGGCGGCGGCCGGGCCGTGTCGCCCGCCGCGTCCGCCACACCGACGCCGTCACCGACGCCGACGCCTGCCGCTCCGGCCGGGCCCGCCGGTCCGGCGAGCGACGCGCAGCTGCTGGACGGTGTGACGCGCGAGTCCGCGGCGGCCATGCTGGAGGACTGCCTCGCCTCCGACATGGGCGGCGGCTCGCTCCAGGACCTGGGCGCGGCGGAGGAGTACCGGATCCTGCTCGGCATGCGCAGCACCGGCGACAGCAACGCGCCCGGCGACGGCCGGTTCGTGGTCGCGGTGCGCGACGAGGCCCCCCGGACCCGGGTGATCTGCAACCTCAAGGACGGCGAGGTCGCGGGGCTGAACGTCGGGGTTGCGGACACGGCCCTGCCGGACCAGGGCAAGGTCATGCCGGACGTCAACGCCCACAAGCTGTACTCGCAGTCGTTCCTCGACAAGGGCGACTGGCGGCTGCCGTTCCGCTGGGGCAGCATCGGCGCCGTCCACCCCTCGGTCGCCAGGGTGACCGTCTCCTACGGCGACGCGGAGCCGCGGACCGCGGTCATCGACCACGGCTGGTTCGTCGCCACCGGCGTCCTGGACCAGCAGGTCACCCGGGCGCCGCACATCAAGGGCTACGACGCAGCGGGCCGCCAGGTCTACGACTCCGACCAGGACAAGTACTACCTGGCCGACCTGCCCTGACGACCCGTGAGGGGCGGCGCGCGGGCGGTACCGTACAGGGGTCGGTACCGCCCGGGCGCCCGTCACGTGCTCCCCGGTGTCACCAGCCCCGACTCGTACGCCACGATCACCAGCTGGGCCCGGTCCCGGGCCCCCAGCTTGCCCATGATGCGGCTGACGTGGGTCTTCGCGGTCAGCGGACTCAGGCCCAGGGCCTCGGCGGTCTCCGTGTTGTTGAGGCCGCGCGCCACCAGGGTCAGCACCTCCCGCTCCCGTTCCGAGAGGCAGTCGGGGCCGGCCACCGGCGGTCCGGCCGCGGGGCCGCGCAGGAAGCGGGCGATGAGCCGCGAGGTCGGGCCGGGCGACAGCAGCGCCTCGCCCGCCGCGACGGTGCGGATCCCGTCGAGCAGTTCGGCGGGCCTGGTGTCCTTGACCAGGAAGCCGGAGGCGCCCGCGCGCAGCGCCTCGACGATGTGCTCGTCGGTGTCGTAGGTGGTCAGCACGAGCACCTTCACGCCGGCCAGGTCCTCGTCGGCGGCGATCAGCCGGGTCGCCTCGATGCCGTCCAGGTCGGGCATCCGGATGTCCATCACGACCAGGTCGGCGCGTTCGCTGCGGGCCAGCTCCACCGCCTCCCGGCCGGTGCCGGCCTGACCGACCACCTCCATGTCCGGCGCGGACTCGACGAGCATCGCGAACGCGGCCCGCACGAGGGTCTGGTCGTCGGCGAGCAGGACTCGGATCACCGTTTCCCCCCGTTTCTCGACGGTCTCCGCCGGCCCCCCACGGACTTCCCGTCCCCGGCGCTCCCCCGGCCCCCCACGGACTCCCCCGGCACTCGACGCTCCCCGGCTCACCATGTGCTCCCCCCGCTTCTCAACGCTCCTCCGGCTCCCGGCGCTCTCCCGCCGTCCGCAACGGCAGTACGGCCCGTACCTCGAAGCCCCGCTCCCGGCCGGGCCCGGCGTCCAGGGTGCCACCCACGCTGCGGGCCCGTTCCCGCATCCCGACGAGCCCGAACCCGGGGCTGCCCGTCCCGGCGCCCGCCCCGTCGTCGGTGACCCGCACGTGCAGGGCGTGCCGGTCGTCCCAGACCCGGACGCCCACGGTGAGACCGGCGCGTCCGCCGTGCCGCACGGCGTTCGTCAGCGCCTCCTGCACGATCCGGTAGGCGGCGGCCCCGACGGCGGGCGGCACCTGACCGGCCCGCACGTCCAGTTCCGCCTTCGCACCCGCCGCCCGGGCCGCCTCCGCCAGGTCCGCCAGCCCGTGCAGCCCGGGCAGCGGATCGCGTGCGTCGGGTCCGCCCGGATCGCGCAGCACCTCCAGGGTGGTGCGCAGTTCGCCGCGCGCGGTGCGGCAGGTCTCGGCGATGTCGTCGAGGGCCTTCGCGACGGCGGCCCGGTCCAGGCGGCCGGGGTCGGCGTGCAGCACGTGGGCGGCGACGGAGGTCTGCACGCCGATCAGGGTGATGCTGTGCGCCAGCAGGTCGTGCAGGTCGCGGGCGATGCGCAGCCGTTCCTCGGCGACCCGGCGGCGGGCCTCCTCCTCGCGGGTGCGTTCGGCGCGTTCGGCGCGTTCGACGATGGCGGCGACGTACTGCCGGTAGTAGCGCACGTCGATGCCGACGAAGACCACGGCGAACACCCAGCCGGAGATCCGCAGCGCCTCGACGGCCTGCTGCCTGCTGACCAGCGTCATGACGCTCAGCGACACGGTCAGGGCCGCGCCGGTGGTGAGCACGGTGTACAGGGGCCGGCAGGTGACGGCGAGGCTGTACACCGCGACGACCGAGACGGCGAGGGGGGCGGTGTGGTTGTTGTCGAGGGCGTGGTACGGCAGCAGCAGGGCGGCTTCCGCGGCCAGCACCGGCACCGCGTGGCGCCGCCGCCACACGACCGGCACCTGCGCGGCGAGCAGCAGCGCCCAGCCGAGCGCGTCCGGCCGCCGGGCCGGGTCGGTGACGAGGGCGACGACGACGGCGTGGGTGGTGACCGCGAGGGCGAGCAGGATGTCGTTGCGGGTGGCGTGCGGGGCGGTGCGCGGATCGCGGTTGACCGCCGCCATGATCCGTTCGCCGATACGGGGTCTGCGGGCAGCTTCGGGCACCGGCTCATCCTCCATGAGGAGGACGCGCCTCCGGGAGGGGAGGGGCGTCCGTGGGACCGTCCGGGGCCGGGGCGGCGTCGACGCGCTCAGGCTCCCGGACCGGCGGTACGGGCTCCGGCGCCTGTACCGGCCGGCCGGGCCACCGCGCCCTCCCGCCGAGGGCGAGGCGGGCGGGTGACGGTGCGGGGCCGGCCGGGGCGCTCCGCACGGGCCGCCGTCCGCCTGTCGTCCGTCCGGCCCCCATGAACGGGCCCTCCCTCCGCAGCGGATGTCCGGTTGCGTTCCAGACTTCCGGCGCGGGAGGGCCGGCGCGTCGCGCCGGAGGGCGAGTTCGGGGCTACCGCGCGGGGTGGCCCGGCGGCCGGTCTACTCCCCCGGGAGTACTCAGGACGGCGTGCGCGCCGCCACGAGCAGGCGGTTCACTTCGTCGGCGGTGATGGTGAGGGCGGCACCCACCGTGGCCAGCGCCTCGCGTTCGGCGGTGGTGTACGGACCGTCCGCGAGGGCGATCCTGGCGCCCTGGAGCAGGATCGATTCGCGTCCGGCGGGCGCGAGGTGCGGGGCCAGCGGGTCCAGCGCCTCGTGCAGCTCTATGGCCAGCCCGGGGCCGCAGGGCTCGCCGGTGATCCGGCCGGTGTCCGCCTCCAGAGCCTCGACGAGGGCGGCCAGCCGCTCCTCGGTGCAGTCGTCGAACCCGGCCGCGCGCACCGCCTGCGCGGCGGTCTCCAGCGCGCTGCGGGATCCGGCGCCGCCCGCGGCGAGCACGGCGAGGGCGACGGTGTGCACGGCGTCCCGGAGCATCGCGGAGAAGCGGGTGGTGGTGGGGTGGTCGAGGACCTCGGTGCCGTAGTGCCGGCGGCAGGCCGCGCACTCGACGACCGGCCCGCTCGCGCCGCGGGGCAGCACCGGCAGGCCCAGCAGGGTGAACCGGCGGCGTCCGGTGAGCCGCTGGTAGTTGCGGTCGCCGCCGCAGCCGGGGCAGAAGAACTCCCCGTCGCCCACGGGCGTCCATGCGGTACGGGTGCCCAGCATGCGCGAAAGGCCGGTGACACGGCCGTCTCGTCCCCGTTCTGGCAGCACGTCGCACCTCCGTAGCCCCGCGGCAACATCGCCGCGCTGGCGTGATGTTAGCCACATGGATGAGCCCTAGTCAGCACCCCGGACGAGACCTTTCCGTGACCTGGGCGGCCGGGTGGCCGGTATGTGACGGGGTCCCGCCCGCCGGTGATCACCGGAAGACGGCGGGCGGGACCCGTGCACCCACGGTGCGGACGGTTCAGCGCGCGGCCCGGTTGACGGCCGAGACGACCGCCTTCAGGGAGGCGCGGGTGGTGTTGGCGTCGATGCCGATGCCCCACAGCACCTTGCCGTCGATCGCGCATTCGATGTAGGAGGCGGCCTGCGCGGACGCGCCCTCGCTCATGGTGTGCTCCTGGTAGTCCAGCAGCCGTACGTCGATCCCGATGGACTGGAGCGCGTCGAAGAAGGCCGAGATGGGACCGTTGCCCTGGCCGGTCAGCACGGTGTCCGCGCCGTCGACGGTGGCCTCCACGGTGAGCGTGTCGACGCCGTCGCGGTCGGTGGTGGACTGGCCGTTCTTGACCTGAATCCGACCCCAGGGATTCTCCGGGTTCGGCAGGTACTCGTCCTCGAAGGTCGCCCAGATGTCCTTCGGCGTGACCTCGCCGCCCTCGGCGTCGGTCTTCGCCTGGATGATCTTGGAGAACTCGATCTGCATCCGGCGCGGCAGGTCCAGCTTGTGGTCGTTCTTCAGGACGTACGCGACGCCGCCCTTGCCGGACTGCGAGTTGACGCGGATGACCGCCTCGTAGGAGCGGCCGACGTCCTTGGGGTCGATCGGCAGGTACGGCACGGCCCACTCGATGTCGTCGACGGTGACGCCCCTGGCCTTCGCGTCGGCCTCCATCGCGTCGAAGCCCTTCTTGATGGCGTCCTGGTGGGAGCCGGAGAAGGACGTGTAGACCAGGTCGCCCACGTACGGGTGGCGCGGGTGGACCTCCATCTGGTTGCAGTACTCCCAGGTACGGCGGATCTCGTCGATGTCGGAGAAGTCGATCTGCGGGTCGACGCCCTGCGAGAACAGGTTCATCCCCAGGGTGACCAGGTCGACGTTGCCGGTGCGCTCGCCCTGCCCGAACAGGCAGCCCTCGACGCGGTCGGCGCCGGCCATCAGCGCCAGCTCGGCCGCGGCGACGGCGGTGCCGCGGTCGTTGTGCGGGTGCACGGACAGGCAGACGTACTCACGGCGCGACAGGTTGCGGTGCATCCACTCGAAGCGGTCCGCGTGGGTGGAGGGGGTGGAGCGCTCGACGGTGGCCGGCAGGTTCAGGATGATCTCGCGGTCCGGACCGGGCTGCCAGACGTCCATGACGCCCTCGCAGACCTCCAGCGCGAAGTCCAGCTCGGTGTCGGTGAAGATCTCCGGGCTGTACTGGAAGCCGAACTCGGTCTCCGGGCCCAGCAGCTTCTCGGCGTACTCCACGACCAGTCGCGTGCCGTCCACGGCGATCTGCCTGATGTCGTCCTTCGAGCCGCGGAAGACGACCCGGCGGAAGACCGGGGCGGTGGCGTTGTACAGGTGGACGGTCGCGCGCCTGGCGCCCTTGAGGGACTCCACGGTCCGCTCGATCAGGTCCTCGCGGGCCTGGGTGAGGACGGAGATGGTCACGTCCTCGGGGATCGCGCCCTCCTCCTCGATGATCGAGCGCACGAAGTCGAAGTCGGTCTGGCCGGAGGCCGGGAAGCCGATCTCGATCTCCTTGTAGCCCATCTTGACCAGCAGGTCGAACATGGCCCGCTTGCGCGCCGGGGACATGGGGTCGATCAGGGACTGGTTGCCGTCACGCAGGTCGGTGGAGAGCCACCGGGGGGCCTTGGTGATCCGCTGGTCGGGCCAGGTGCGGTCCGGGATGTCGACCTGCTCGTAGCGGCCGTACTTGTGGATCGGCATGGAACTGGGCTGCTGGCGGTTGGCCATGATGCGGGGGCTCCTTGGGATGTCCGGAAAGGACGGCCGACGGCAACGCCAAGCTCCGCGGGGAGGGAGTCGACCTGGACTACAGGCCCTCGCCGCGGCAGCTAAGAAGAAGCAGCCCGAAACGCATGATGCGCAGCATGCTAGCCGAGCCGCCCCGGACGCGGGGGTCCGTTTCAGTATGCGGGACCGTCGGAACAAAGGGTACGAAACGTGCACCATACCACTCGGCGGGGGCGACGGGAGAGTGTCGGCTGGACATTTCCCCCATCATAGTTGCATCGCGTGACAGGTCGATGACGCAGTGCGATGGTGCCGGACATGAGCACCCTCGGGGGCCACGAGCCCGTCTTCTGCACCGTCGTACCGCCGCACCTCCTCGACAAGCTGGCCCGCTCCGGCAACCCGGCCGTCTCCGGGCCGGCCCGCCGCACCCTGGTCCGCGACAGCGAACTACGCGGGCGGCGCCGGGTGACCAGCGAGTTCCGCCTCGCCGCCGCACCCGCCGTCAAGGCCCCCTCGGACCGGCCGCTGCGCACCGTCTACGACGCCGGGAACCGCACCGCGCTG
Source organism: Streptomyces glaucescens (assembly GCF_000761215.1). Lineage (GTDB taxonomy): Bacteria > Actinomycetota > Actinomycetes > Streptomycetales > Streptomycetaceae > Streptomyces > Streptomyces glaucescens_B. The sequence continues at coordinate 2,642,548 of NZ_CP009438.1, forward strand.
CCCGGCACCAAGGTGCGCGGCGAGGGCGACGAGCCGGGCGGGGACGCCACCGTGAACCGCGCCTACGCCGGTCTCGGTGCCACCTTCGAGCTGTTCCTCAAGGCCTACGGCCGCCACTCGATCGACGACGACGGCCTGCCCCTGGACGCCACCGTCCACTACGACGAGGACTACGCCAACGCCTTCTGGAACGGCGAGCAGATGGTGTTCGGCGACGGGGACGGCGAGGTCTTCCTCGACTTCACCCTGCCGGTCGACGTCATCGGCCACGAACTCACCCACGGCGTCACCCAGTACACGGCGAACCTCACCTACTACGGCCAGCCGGGCGCCCTCAACGAGTCGATGTCCGACGTCTTCGGCTCGCTGATCAAGCAGTACACGCTCGGCCAGACCGCCGGCGAGGCCGACTGGCTGATCGGCGAGGGCCTGCTCGCGCCGGGCGTCAACGGGGTGGCGCTGCGCTCGATGAAGGCGCCGGGCACCGCGTACGACGACGACGTGCTCGGCAAGGACCCGCAGCCCGCCACCATGGAGGACTACGTCCGCACCGGCCGCGACAACGGCGGGGTGCACATCAACTCGGGCATCCCCAACCACGCGTTCTACCTGGCGGCCACCGCCCTCGGCGGCCACGCCTGGGAGAAGGCCGGCCGGATCTGGTACGACGTGCTGACCGGCGGGGACCTGACCGAGCGGGCCCGGTTCACGGACTTCGCCACCCTCACCGTCAGGGCCGCCCGGGAGCGCTACGGCGACGGCGGCGACGAGCACGAGGCCGTGCGCAAGGCATGGGGACAGGTGGGGGTGCGCACCCTGTGACTTCCGACGGCTGACGTACTAGACAGGGAGCCATGCGAATTCAGGTGAGGCGCACGGGCGGTTTCGCGGGGATCGAGCGGTACGCCGAGATCGACACCACCGGCCGTCCCGACGCCGAGGAGTGGCGGGCCCTGGCCGAGCGGGCGCTGGCCGCCGGGCACGCCACCCGCCCGGCGGGCGTGCCGGACGGCTTCGGCTACGAGATCACCGTGGACGGCCGGACGGTCCACGCGAGCGACCCCCGGCTGACGGACGACCTGCGGGCGCTGGTCACCCGCGTCCTGAAGGAGGGCGCGTGACCGTGACGGCCCCGATGCCCCGGTTCCCCGCCGGTTTCCTGTGGGGCGTGTCGACCTCGGCCCACCAGATCGAGGGGGCGGCCGACGAACGGGAGCCGTCCGTGTGGGACGCGTTCACCGCCGAGCCGGGGCGGGTGAAGGACGGCTCGACGGCGGCGGTGGCCTGCGACCACTACCACCGCCACCGTGAGGACGTCGCCCTCCTGGCCGGCCTCGGCGTGGACGCGTACCGCTTCTCGGTCTCCTGGCCACGCGTGCGGGCTCCGCGGGGCCTGGACTTCTACGACCGCCTCGTCGACGACCTGTGCGCGGCGGGCGTCCGCCCGGTCCCCACCCTCTTCCACTGGGACCTGCCGCTCGGCCTGGACTGGCTGGAGCGGGACACGGCCGCCCGGTTCGCCGACCACGTCGGCGTCGTCGCCGAGCGGCTCGGTGACCGGGTCGGCACCTGGATCACCCTCAACGAGCCCGCCGAGCACACCCTGCTGGGGCACGCCCTCGGCGTCCACGCGCCGGGCAGGCGGCTGCTGTTCGACGCGCTGCCGGCCGCCCACCACCAGCTGCTCGCCCACGGGCTCGCGGTCGGCGCCCTGCGCGCGGCCGGCGCCCGCGACATCGGGATCGCCAACTCGCACGGTCCCACCTGGCCCGCGTCCGAGGACCCCGCGGACATGGCGGCGGCGGACTTCTACGACATCCTGCTGAACCGGCTGTTCGCGGAGCCGGTCCTGCTCGGCGCGTACCCGGCGGGACTGGGCGAGCTGATGCCGGGCGACGTGGCGGCCGACCTGGAGGTGATCGCCGAGCCGGTCGACTGGTACGGCGTCAACTACTACGCGCCGACCAAGGTGGGTGCCCCGCGGGACACCGGGACCGACGTCGGCGGCGTCCGGATGCCCGCCGAACTGCCCTTCTCGGTCCGGGAAATCGAGGACCGGCCGCGGACGGACTTCGGCTGGCCCGTGGTCCCGGAGGGGCTGACCGAACTGCTGACCGGCTTCCGCGACCGCTACGGCGACCGGCTCCCCCCGGTGATCATCACCGAGAACGGCTGCTCGTACGACGGCCTCGACGACCGGGACCGGATCGGCTACCTGGACGGCCACATCCGGGCCCTGCACGAGGCGATGACGGCGGGCGTGGACGTGCGCGGCTACTTCGTGTGGTCCCTGCTGGACAACTTCGAGTGGGCGGAGGGGTACGCCCGCCGCTTCGGCCTCGTCCACGTGGACTACGCGACCCTGGCCCGCACCCCGAAGGCGTCGTACCACTGGTTCCGGGAGGTGCTGCGGGCGCAGCGCTGACGGGAGCCGTCCGACGGGAACAATCGTGCAAATCTCAACGAAACCGGCCGAGTTGCGGCCGACAGGCGGGAATCATAGATTCGTGGTAAACGCCGATTCCGAGGAGAAATGCACCGAGCGGCCCGGTCCGCACCCGCCGGGACGCACAGGGGGGCTGCCGGAACCGTCCGGCCCGCCGTCGCGATGCACCGGCACGGCCGCCGGCGGGTCGAGAGGAAGGCCGACCCATGGCCAAGATCAAAGTGCTGCTCGAGATCGAACCGCCCCACGCCGAGCAACCCGAAGGCTTCGGTGCCTTCCGGGAGGCCGTCGCATCCGGGACATCGGCGTTCGACCAGGCCCTCCCCGGGCTCGACCTGGTGGCCGGGCTGGGCGTGGAGCCGGACGAGAGGTTCGTGCCCGTCCCCATGTTCAGCGCACCCCGGCAAGGAGAGGGCGGGCCCCAGGAGCCGCTCGGCGCCCTGCTGGAGTTCGCGGTCCCGGAGACCAACCCGGACATCGCACCGACCTCGGTGGTCCTCCCCGTGGAAGTCGCCCCCACCAGGCTGGCGGAGCTGCGGGAGCGCGACGGTGTCGTCGTATGGCCGAGCTCCCCGCTCCACCTGTACGCGGAGGACGAGCGAGGGCCGGGCGCGGACGTCCAGGCACAGGCGTTCGACCTCGCCCGCTCGGTCACCGGCCTCGACTGCCGGCCGTTCCGGCAGGGGGTCTCCATCGACACCGTCCGGGCCCTGCTGGGCGTCACCCGGCCGTGGCAGGACGGCTTCCGCGGGCAGAACATCGTCGTCGGCATCCTCGACGAGGGCGTGAACGGACAGGTCTACCCGGTCTCCGGCGGCTTCACCAGTCCCGGAGCCGCCCTCCAGCCGGGGGCCGCCCCGATCACCAGCCACGGCTCGATGTGCGCCGCGGACATCCTCGTCGCCGCGCCCGCGGCGCGGCTGTACGACTACCCCTTCCTCGGGCACCCCGACTCCGGTGAGGCGCTGACCATGTTCCAGGCGGTGCTGGAGCACCGCAGGCTCGACGGCACGCCGCACCTGACCAACAACAGCTACGGGTTCACCGGCGTCCCGCGCCGCGACCAGGTGCCCGGGCACGAGATCTGGGACCTCGACCACCCGCTCCACCGCAAGGTGCGCGAGGTGGTGGCGTCCGGCGCGGCGGCGTTCTTCGCGGCGGGCAACTGCGGCGCGCAGTGCCCGAGCGGCAACTGCCACCGCAGCGGCATCGGCCCCGGACGCTCCGTCCACGCGTCCAACAGCCTCGCGGAGGTCATCACCGTCGCCGCGGTCAACAGCCGCGGGGAGCGCGTCGGTTACTCCTCGCAAGGACCCGGGATGTTCGAGGAGAAGAAGCCCGACCTCGCCTGCTACACGCACTTCTTCGGGAACTTCGGCCCGGGCCGCCCCGGCGGGGAGCCGGCGCCCCCGAGGTCGCCCTTCGACAACGGGACCTCGGCGGCCACACCGGTCGCGGCAGGCGTCGCGGCGCTGCTGCTGTCCGCGTTCCCCGAGCTGACCCCGGAAGGGCTGCGCGAGGCTCTGCTGGCCGGGCTGGTCAACCCGACGGGCAAGGTCTGGGACGCCGGCTACGGGCGTGGCATCGTGAACGCGGCGGCTTCGTACTCGTTCCTGCTGCGGAAGACCTGAGCGCACCGGCTCGGCACCCCGCGGCCCGGCGGCCCGGGAGGGCGTGGATGAAATGGCTCCTGACCGTTCCGGCCGACACCGACCTCGGCGGCCTGGCGGCCAGGCTGTCCACCGTCGGCGTCACCCTGCTGGACGTCGCCCCGGTGCCGCTGGGCGACGACGAGGTGGTGGTGCAGGGCGAAGGTCCGGCCGACCTGGCCGCACGGGTCGCGGACCTGGGGCTGCCGGTCAGGGTGAACCCCGGCTCGGAGTTCGACCTGGGGTTCTGAGGCGCGGTCCCGGCAGTCGCCGGGGTTCAGAAGCCCAGCTTGCGCAGCTGCTTCGGGTCGCGCTGCCAGTCCTTCGCGACCTTCACGTGCAGGTCGAGGAAGACCGGCGTGCCGAGCAGGGCCTCGATCTGCTTGCGGGACTTGATGCCGACCTCCTTCAGGCGCTTGCCCTTGGGGCCGATGATGATGCCCTTCTGGCTGGGGCGCTCGATGTAGACGTTGGCGTGGATGTCCAGCAGGGGCTTGTCGGCGGGGCGGTCCTCGCGGGGCAGCATCTCCTCGACGACCACCGCGATGGAGTGCGGCAGCTCGTCGCGGACGCCCTCCAGGGCCGCCTCGCGGATCAGCTCCGCGATCATGACCTGCTCGGGCTCGTCGGTGAGGTCGCCCTCGGGGTAGAGGGCGGGGCCCTCGGGCAGCAGCGGGATCAGGAGGTCGGCCAGCAGGTCGACCTGCTTGTTCGCGGTCGCCGACACAGGGACGATCTGCGCCCACTCGATGCCCAGCTCCTTGCCGAGCTGGTCGACGGCGATCAGCTGCTCGGCGAGGGCCTTGGAGTCGACGAGGTCCGTCTTGGTGACGATGGCGACCTTCGGGGACTTCCTGATCCCCGCCAGCTCCTTCGCGATGAAGCGGTCACCGGGGCCGATCTTCTCGTTCGCCGGCAGGCAGAAACCGATGACGTCGACCTCGGCCCAGGTGGTGCGGACGACGTCGTTCAGCCGTTCGCCCAGCAGCGTGCGCGGCTTGTGGAGACCGGGGGTGTCCACCAGGATGAGCTGGGCGTCCGGGCGGTGCACGATGCCCCGTACGGTGTGCCGGGTCGTCTGCGGCTGGTTGGCGGTGATCGCCACCTTCTGCCCGACCAGAGCGTTCGTGAGGGTGGACTTGCCCGCGTTGGGGCGCCCCACGAAGCACGCGAAACCGGCCCGGTGGACTTCTTCGGCCGGCTGTTCGGATGACTGGCTGCGAACGCTCATGGCGCCCATTGTCCCTGATCGCCGGGGCCCCGCCGCACAACCGCCCGGAGCGCTCCGGTCCCGGCCCCGCGGCGCGCGGCCGGAACCGCCCCCGGTCATGGTGCCGGGGGCGGCCACGGCGGCCCGGTCACCCGGGCCGCGCCCGGGGCGGAACGCCGCCCGGTACCGTCACCGCCGCCGACCGCCGCCGGCCGGCTCAGCCCGCCGTCACCGTCTCCCGGACCGTCCCGTCCGGACCCGCGACCAGCACCGGAGTCTGCGGGCCGCCCAGGTCCCGCACGGCCGCCCGGTCCGCGTCCGACGCCGTCTCCGCCTCCGTCACGACGGCCGCCGCCTCCAGCGACTTGGCCCCGGACGCCACCGCCATCGCCACCGCCGTGCGCAGGGCGCTCAGCTTCAGCGAGTCCAGGTCCACGGTCCCGGCGACGTACGTGCGGCCCGTCTCGTCGCGTACGGCGGCTCCCTCGGGCACGCCGTTGCGGGCCCGCGCGGAACGGGCCAGGGTGACGATCTTGCGGTCCTCGGGGTCGAGCGCGCTGGTGTCGGTCATGGCTCGAGGATACGTACGCGCGAGACGGTCACCCCGCCACGGGGTACATCGCCCCCCGCCGGCCCTCCGGCGAGGCCAGCCACTCCAGCTTGGCGGCGGTGTTCGCCTCGTCCAGCGGGGTGTGCAGCACGATGGTCAGATCGGGGCGGGCCGGGACCTTCATCGCCGTCGACTCCACGACGAGCAGACCGGCCAGCGGGTGGTCCAGCTCCTTGCGGATCTGCCCGGCGTCCTCGATGTCCCGCTCCTCCCACAGCCGGGTGAACTCGGGGCTGGACTCCTTGACCCGCGCCAGCACCTCCTGGAACCCCTCGTCGTCGGGGCAGGCCGAGCAGGCGGCCCGGAACTGGGCGACGACCGTGCGCGCGTTGCGCTCCCAGTTCCGGGCGCGGGATCGGTACATGGGGTCGGTGAAGTAGTCGACGACGCAGTTCTGCGTCTGGCCGGGGCGCATGCCGAGCACCGTGGCGGCGGCGTCGTTGTACATCACGCAGTTGTAGTACATGTCCATGATGTGCGCCGGATACGGCATCCAGGTGTCGATCAGCCGCCGCAGCCCGTCGCACCGGTCCCGCTTCTCGGGGGCGACTTCGGGCGCGGGCGGGTTGAGGCCGGCGAGCACGTACAGGTGCCGGCGTTCGGCGTTGCTCAGCCGCAGCACCCGGGCGACCGCGTCCAGGACCTGCGGCGAGACGGAGATGTCCCGGCCCTGCTCCAGCCACTGGTACCAGGAGGCGCCCACGCCGGCGAGCACGGCGACCTCCTCCCGCCGCAGCCCGGGCGTACGGCGCCGCGCGCCGCCGTCCGGCAGGCCCGCCTCGGCCGGGCTCACCCGGGCCCGCCGGCTCATCAGGAACTCGCGCAGCTCACGCCGCCGATGCCTGTTCAACGCGTCCACCGACACGTACGGATCCCCCTCGTCCCCCTGGTCGTTGGCTGGTGGTGCCACCACCACCATAAGCACCGACTCCCCAGCGGTATTCCGATCACCGCAGGCTCATGCACATGGCGATCGACACCACACCGTCCCCCAGCCCCTCCACCACCCCGCCCGCCGGCCCCGCGCCCGGCCGTCCCCGGCTGTCGGCGCGCGACAGACTCGTCCTCTTCGTGCTCTGCGCGGCCCAGTTCATGGTCGCGCTCGACTTCTCGGTGCTGAACGTGGCCCTGCCGGTGCTCGGCACCGACCTGGGCATGAGCCCGTCCGCCCTCCAGTGGGCGGTGACCGCGTTCGCGCTGCCGTCCGGCGGCTTCCTGCTGCTGTTCGGCCGGATCGGCGACCTGTACGGCCGCAGGAAGCTGTTCCTCACCGGCCTCGCCCTGTTCGCCGCGGCCTCCGTGCTCGCCACCGTCGCCTGGGACCCGGCGTCCTTCCTGGCCGGGCGGGCGCTGCAGGGACTCGGCGCGGCGATGATCGTGCCGACCGGCATGTCCCTGCTGACCACCACCTTCGCGGAGGGCCCGGCCCGCGACCGCGCGCTCGGCATCTCCGGCACCCTGCTGTCGCTGGGCTTCACCATCGGCATGGTGGCGGGCGGCGTGCTGACCGACCTGCTCGGCTGGCGCTCCACGATGGGCCTGCTCGCCCTGTGCGCCGTCGTCGTCCTGCCCCTGGCTCCCGCCCTGCTGCCGGAGTCGCGCACCCCGGAGCGGACGCGTCTCGACGTGCCCGGCGCGGTCACCGTCACCGGCGGTCTGCTCGCCCTCATCTACGCCCTGACCACGGCCGCCGAGCACGGCTTCGGCGGCGCGGACGTCCTGGTGAGCCTGGCCGCGGGGCTGGTCCTGCTCACCGCGTTCGTCGTGGTCGAGTCCCGCGCCGACGCCCCGCTGGTCTCCCTGCCCATGTTGCGCCGCCGCACCGTCGCCTGGGGGAACCTGGGCGGCCTGGTCACCTTCTCCATGATGTCGACGGTCGTCTTCGTGCTGACCCTGTACCTCCAGGAGGTCCTGCGGCTGTCCGCCTTCGAGACCGGGCTGGTCTTCGGTGTGCAGGGCGTGCTGTCGGTGGTGGCGGGCTCGTACAGCCCGAAGGTGATCGCCCGCCTCGGCGCCCGCCGCACCCTGGCCGTCTCGCTGGCCGGTCAGGGCGTACTGACCGGCGCGCTGCTCGGCCTGGGGGACGGCGGCTGGTCCGTGTGGCTCGCCACGGCCGCCGTGTCCCTGGCCAGCATGTGCCACCTGGGCGCGATCATCTCCTACGGCCTGACCGTGACCTCCGGCGTCCCCGACCGGGAGCAGGGCCTGGCCACCGGACTGGTCACCTCCACCCAGCAAGTCGGCATCACGGTCGGCATCCCGCTGCTGGGCGTGCTCGCCACGACCACGGACGACCTGCTGGCCGGGGTGCGCACGGTGATCGCGCTGGACGCGGGGATCGTGCTGGTGGCGGCGGTGCTGACGGGGCTGGGGCTGCGCACGGCCGCCCGCAGGACAGGGCCGGCGGGCGGATCTACAGTGGAATAGGCAGCGCATGCGAAGGACGGCGTCTGATGAGTGTGCAAGCGAAATCCGCTGCGGCGTGCGCCTCGGTTCTCCTGCTGGCCCTGGGCACCACCTCCGCCCACAGCCTGCCGGCTGACGATCCGTCACCGCAGGAACTCTTCGAGAAGGCGGCTCCGGCCACGGTGCACATCCTGGGGGAGGACGGCAGCGGCACCGGATTCGTCTATGACGCCGACGAAGGGCTCATCGTCACCAACGCCCATGTCGTGGACGGCCAGTCGGTACTGAAGGGTGCCGTCGGCGGTGCGGAGCCGGTGCCGGTCAGGCTGCTCGGGAGCGACCCCTGCGAGGACTTGGCGGTGGTGAAGCTCAACAGCCCGCAGAAGGACCTCAAGGAGCTGGACTTCGGCGACAGCGGTGACGTCAAGGCCGCCGACACGGTGACCGCCATCGGCTACCCGGTGTCCTTCGCGGACGATCCGGTCTCGGCCAAGCCGGTGTTCACCTCCGGCGCGGTGCAGTCCCCGGGCGTCGCGGCCGACCCGGACCCCTACTACCTGCCGCACTACCCGCAGACGATCCAGCACTCCGCCACGCTCAACCCCGGCAACTCCGGCGGTCCGCTCCTCGACACCAAGGGCAAGGTGGTCGGCGTCAACACCCTCGGCAACACCGAGGCGCAGGGGCAGTTCTACTCGATCACCAGCGACCACGCGCGGAGCCTCCTCGACGGGCTGGCCGCGGGCGACATGAAGAACTCCCCCGGCTGGGCGGTCGACTCCCTGGAGGATCCGGCCCTCAGCGACTTCTTCCAGGACCCGCAGGACCAGCGGGACGTGGCCGACGTCCAGGAGCGGCTGGCCGGGGACGGGGTGCAGGGCCTGTTCGTCCTCAGCACCGCGAGCAACTCACCCGCCGAGCAGGCCAACCTCTTCGCGGGCGACGTGATCACCACGATCAAGGACACGCCCGTGACGTCGGTGAGCGACATGTGCGACGTGCTGCAGTCGTCGGCGGCCGGGGAGAAGCTGCGGATCGAGGGCGTCTACGCGGTCGACGACCCGGAGCAGCAGGGCGACCAGTTCGGCGAGACGTGGCAGACCGATCTGCAGCTCCCCGGCCCCTGACACACCCCCGGGGACCGGTCAGGGACTCCCCTGGACCGGACCGGGACGCCCCCCCTAGGACCGGTCCAGGCGCAGCCGCTCGGCGCGCGGCAGGCCCGCCACGACCAGGTCGTACGAGTCCTCGACCAGCTCCCGGACCAGGCGGTCCGGGAGTCCGCCGTCGGCGGTGACCGTGTTCCAGTGGCGCTTGTTCATGTGCCAGCCGGGGACGATCAGACCCGGGTGGGCGGTGCGCAGCCGGAGGGCGTCGTCCGGGTCGCACTTCAGGTTGACCTTCAGGGGCCGCGCGTCCAGGGCGGTGAGCGCGAAGAGCTTGCCCCGCACCCTGAAGACCGAGGTCTCGGGGTTGAACGGGAAGTCCTCCACGGCCGCGTTGAAGGACAGGCACAGGGCGCGCAGCTCCTGGGGGGTCACTCCGCCGCCTCCTCCCCGGCCCGCTCGGCCGGCGGCACCGGCTCGACCAGCACCGTGACGATCTTGTTCCGGCGGCCGGCGGCGGCCTCCGCGGTCAGCCGCAGCTCACGGCCGTCGGGCAGCGGCACCACGGCGGACGCCCCGGCGATCGGGACCCGGCCGAGCGCCTTGGCGAGCAGGCCGCCGACGGTCTCCACGTCCTCGTCGTCGTACTCGTCGAGGCCGTACAGCTCCCCGAGGTCGGTGATGTCGAGGCGGGCGGTGACCCGGTGGCGTCCCTCGCCCAGTTCCTCCACCGGGGGCAGCTCCCGGTCGTACTCGTCGGTGATCTCGCCGACGATCTCCTCCAGGATGTCCTCGATGGTGACGATCCCGGCCGTGCCGCCGTACTCGTCGATGACGACGGCGACGTGGTTGCGTTCCTTCTGCATCTCCCGCAGGAGGTCGCCCGCGTTCTTGGTGTCCGGGACGAAGACCGCGGGCCGCATCGCCGTGGACACCAGGTCGCTCTCCGCCTCCCGGCTGATGTGCGTCTTGCGGGCCAGGTCCTTGAGGTAGACGATCCCGACGATGTCGTCCTCGCTCTCGCCGGTCACCGGGATCCGGGAGAACCCGGAGCGCAGGGCGAGGGTGAGGGCCTGGCGGATGGTCTTGAAGCGCTCGATGACGACCAGGTCGGTGCGCGGCACCATGACCTCGCGCACCAGGGTGTCGCCGAGTTCGAAGACCGAGTGCACCATCCGGCGCTCCTCGTCCTCGATGAGCGACTCCCGCTCCGCGTAGTCGACCAGTGCCCGCAGCTCCGCCTCGGAGGCGAACGGGCCGTGCCGGAAGCCCTTGCCGGGGGTGAGCGCGTTGCCGATGAGGATCAGCAGCGACGGGATGGGGCCCATCACCCGGGCGAGCGGCAGCAGCACGTACGCCGCCGCGGTCGCCGTGTGCACGGGGTGCTGGCGGCCGATGGTGCGCGGGGAGACCCCGACGGCGACGTACGACAGCAGGACCATCACCGCGATGGCGATGACGAGGGCCTGGGTGACGCTGTCGAACTCGCGCAGGCACCCGTAGGTGATCAGCGCGGCCGCGGCCATCTCGCAGGCGACGCGGACCAGGAGCGCCACGTTCAGGTAGCGGGTGGGGTCGGCGGCGACCTGGGCGAGCTTGTCGCTGCCGCGCCGTCCGGACCGTACGGCCTCCTCGGCGCGGAAGCTGGAGACGCGGGCCAGGCCCGCCTCCGCGCAGGCGGCGAGCCAGGCCACGATCACCAGGGCGATCGCACCCGAGACGAGGGGGAGGCTCATGACACGGTGGGGGCCGGGGACGGGCCGGTCAGGCCCTTCTCCGCGCGCCAGCCGTCCACGATGGCAGCCTGGAGGCCGAACATCTCGGCCTTCTCGTCGGGTTCCTCGTGGTCGTAACCGAGCAGGTGCAGCACCCCGTGGACGGTGAGCAGCTGGAGCTCCTCGTCCATGGAGTGCCGCGTGGGCGCCTCGGCGCCCTGCCGGGCGGCGACCTCGGGGCAGAGCACGATGTCGCCGAGGAGGCCCTGCGGGGGTTCCTCGTCGTCCTTCGACGGCGGACGCAGCTCGTCCATCGGGAAGGACATGACGTCCGTGGGCCCCGGCAGGTCCATCCACTGGATGTGCAGCTGCTCCATGGCGTCGGCGTCCACGACGATCACCGAGAGTTCGGAGAGCGGGTGGATGCGCATCCTCGCGAGCGCGTAGCGGGCGATGTCGAGGATCGCCTGCTCGTCGACCTCGGTTCCGGACTCGTTGTTGACGTCGATCGACATGGTCGTGCTGGTCTACTTCCCCTTGGAGCCCTTGGCGGCGGAGGACTTGCCACGGTTCTTGTGCCCGCCGTTCTCCGTGCCGTGCTTGCTGTCGTACTGCTCGTACGCGTCGACGATACGGCCCACCAGCTTGTGCCGGACGACGTCGTGCGAGGACAGGCGGGAGAAGTGGACGTCCTCGACGCCCTCCAGGATGTCCTGGACCTGACGGAGACCGGACTTGGTGCCGTCGGGCAGGTCGACCTGGGTCACGTCACCCGTGATCACGATCTTCGAGTCGAAGCCGAGGCGGGTGAGGAACATCTTCATCTGTTCGGGGCTCGTGTTCTGGGCCTCGTCCAGGATGATGAAGGCGTCGTTGAGGGTACGGCCGCGCATGTACGCCAGCGGCGCGACCTCGATCGTCCCGGCCGCCATCAGACGGGGGATCGAGTCGGGGTCGAGCATGTCGTGCAGCGCGTCGTACAGCGGGCGGAGATAGGGGTCGATCTTCTCGTAGAGCGTGCCCGGCAGGAAGCCCAGGCGCTCGCCGGCCTCCACCGCGGGGCGGGTCAGGATGATGCGGTTGACCTGCTTGGACTGCAGGGCCTGCACCGCCTTCGCCATCGCCAGGTACGTCTTGCCGGTACCGGCCGGGCCGATGCCGAAGACGATCGTGTGCTGGTCGATCGCGTCGACGTACCGCTTCTGGTTGAGGGTCTTGGGCCGGATCGTGCGGCCGCGCGAGGACAGGATGTTCTGCGTCAGCACCTGGGCCGGGGTCTCCAGGCCGTCGCTCTCCCCGTTGTCGCTCGCCTTGAGCATGGCGATCGAGCGTTCCACTGCGTCCTCCGTCATCGGCTGCCCGGTGCGGAGCACCAGCATCATCTCGTCGAACACGCGCTGGATCAGGGCCACCTCTCGGGCGTCGCCCACCGCGCTGATCTCATTGCCCCGGACGTGGATGTCGGCCGCCGGGAAGGCCTTCTCGATCACGCGCAGGAGGGAGTCGCCGGATCCCAGCACGGTCACCATGGGGTGCTGGGCGGGGACGGTGAACTGTGCTCTCGCCTGCCCCTGCGCGGGGGTGTGAGCTGTGGGTGTCTGAGTCATGGGCCGGCGCTTAAGGCCTGCGGTTCCTCCTCATCACGGCCGCGTAGCTGAGGGCGGCCTCGCGATTCCAAGGGTACGACGCCGTACTGACCAAGCCGTAGGGCTTTTCGAACGGTCCTCTGGGGCAATCGCCGGACGGCACGCTTTTATGCCGCCCGGCGCCCGAAGGTGACGGGGCTCTCACGCCGGCCGGCGGAACCCGATGGTCGGCACCGCCCGGCGCAGCGGCCACGGGCGGGCGCACTGCTCGGGGAGCAGGCCGGCGAGGAAGGCGTACCGCTCCAGGGCGGCGGGGTCCTGGCCGTCGAGGGAGCGGACCTTGCGCCACCAGGTGGCGATCTCGGACCAGCCGGGCGCGGAGAGGGAGCCGCCGAACTCCTGCACGGACAGGGCGGCGGTGAGGCCGGCGAAGGCGAGGCGGTCGGCGAGCCGCCAGCCGGCGAGGGTGCCGGCGACGAAGCCGGCCACGAAGACGTCCCCGGCGCCGGTCGGGTCCAGCGCCTCGACCTCGATGGCGGGCACCTCGGCGGTCTCCCCGGTGCGCCGGTCCACCGCGTACGCGCCCTCCGCGCCGAGGGTGACGACGGCGAGCGGCACGAACGCGGTCAGCGCGTGCGCGGCGGCGCGCGGGCAGGTCGTGCCGGTGTAGCGCATCGCCTCCTCCGCGTTGGGCAGGAACGCCTCGCAGTGCGCGAGGTCCGGCAGCCCCGCCAGGTCCCAGGCGCCGGTGTCGTCCCAGCCGACGTCGGCGAAGATCCGGGTGCCGTGCGCGGCGGCCTGGGCGACCCAGGGCGCCCTGGTGCCGGGCACCAGCGACGCGACGGCGGCCCGCGCGCGCGGCGGGCAGTCGGGGGCGGGTTCCTCCGGGGGCGGCTCGTGGCCGTGGGACACCATCGTGCGTTCGCCCTCGTAGGCCATGGAGACGGTGACCGGGGAGTGCCAGCCGGGGACCCGGCGGGAGGCGGTGAGGTCGATGCCCTCGCCCTGCTCCAGGGCGTCCCAGCAGTAGTCGCCGTAGTGGTCGTCGCCGAAGGCGGCGGCCAGGGAGGTCCGCAGGCCGAGCCGGGCCAGCGCCGTCGCCATGTTGGCCACCCCGCCCGGGCTGGAGCCCATGCCGCGCGCCCAGGACTCGGTGCCGCGGACCGGCGCGGAGTCGAGTCCGGTGAAGATGATGTCGAGGAAGACGGTGCCGGTGAGGTAGACGTCCCAGGGCGGGTCGCCGGCGGCGCGCAGCGCGGCGAGCGGGTCGATCTGGGCGGCGCGGCCCTTCCCGTGGGCGAGGGCCGTCACGGCGGAGGCGGCGGAGGCGGCGGACGCGTTCACGGTGCACTCCCTGAACGTGGTGCGGGTCAGGCCAGTGTGCACCACGGCACTGACGGCGCGTCCCGCGTTCACCCGCGGACTACTCGACCAAGTCAAGTACCTCCCGCCTCCGCCGCCCCACCGCCACCACCACCGGCGGAGCGCCGTCTTGTACCCGGCTTCCGGTATCCCAAACCAGGCAGTGACCCGGATCACACCCCCCGCGCTTCGTCGTGTCTCCGGGTGCTTGATACAAATTGCCCGCGCGCTCGTTCCTGTCCGTCGACGGCCTGCGCTTCTCCCCCCTTCTCAGCTTCTTCCGCATGCCCGGGAACGCCCGTGTCCTCCCCCCGCACCCCCCTGCCCTGGCCCCTCGTCGCCCTCTTCGCGACCGGGTACCTCGCGCCCTACCTGCTGCCGACCACCGTCGGCCGGCTCGACGCCGGCCTGCCGCTGACCGCCACTCAGGCGGGCGCCACCGGCAGCGCCCTGCTGCTCGGCTCGGCGTCGGCGGGCTTCCTGCTCGCCGCCCGCGTGGAGCGGTTCGGTGCCCGGACGCTCGCCCGCGCCGGGCTCGCCTTCGCCGTCCTCGGCTACGGCGGCGCCGCCCTGACCACCACCGTCCCCGCCGTCGTCGCGGGCGCGGTGCTCGGCGGCTTCGGGTCGGGCACGGTCACCGCGGTCGCCGCGTCCGGCATCGCCGCCGGGAGGAACCCGCACCGTGCCTCCACCGCCGGACTGCTGTGCGTCTCCGCCCTCGCGGGAGCGCTGTACCTGACGGTCCCGCACCTCGGCCCCGGGCACGGACTGCCGCTCGCCGCGATCGCGCTGACCGCCCTGGCCATGTGGCCGGTGACCGGCCGGCTGCCCGCGCGGTCACCGGCCGTCCCCGCCGCCCGGGCGGAACGGGCCCGGCTCCCCCACCCGCGCTGCGGCCTGCTGCTCGCCGCCGCCATGCCCTTCTGGTCGCTCGCCCAGAACGCCCTGTGGGGCGTCAGCGGCCGGATCGGGCTGACCCAGGCCGGGCTGACCGAGGCGGCCGTCGGCGTCGTCTTCGCCGCCGCCCTCGGCGCGGGACTGCTCGGTGTGCTGGGCGCCGGGGCGCTCGGGGCGCGCCTCGGACGGGCCGTGCCGATCGGCGGCGGGACCGTGCTGATCGCCGGGTGCATCGCGCTCAGTGCCTCGGCGACCACCCTGCCCGCCTTCGCGACGGGCGAGATCGCCTGGAACGCCCTCTACCCGGTGGTGCTGTCGTACGTCATCGGCCTGGCCGCCTCCCTCGACCCGCGCGGGCGCTGGGCGGTGCTCGTCGGCTCGGCGTCCTCGCTGGGCACCGCGGCGGGCCCGCTGACCGGCAGCCTGCTGTCGGAGCGGGCGGGCTTCTTCGGCATGGGCCTGGTCCTGGCCGCCGGGCTGCTCGCGATCGCCGTGCCGATGACCGCGGTGGCCGTGCGCACGGGCCGGCGGCGCACCGCGGCGGCGGACGTCCCGGTCGCGGACATCCCGGTCGTGGAGATCCCCGTGGACACCCCCGCCGTCCCCGCGGAACGCGCCGCCTACGGCACCGCGGGCCCCCGGCAGGCGGCGGCCGCCCCGGGGTCCCGCTGAACACCGCCCCCTACCGGAACTCGTACGCCTCCACCTCGGCCAGGCAGCGCGCCCGCCACTCCTCGTCGTCCTCCAGGAAGGAGGCGAGGAAGGAGTTGCGGGCCAGCTCCCGCAGCCGCTCGTCGGTCAGGCCGAGCTCACGGCGTACGGCGTCGAAGTTGTCGTCCGCGTAGCCGCCGAAGTAGGCCGGGTCGTCGGAGTTGACGGTGCACAGCAGCCCGGCGTCGAGCATCGCGGGCAGCGGGTGGCCGGCCAGGGTGTCCACCGCGCGCAGCCGGACGTTGGACAGCGGGCACAGGGTGAGCGGGATCCGCTCCCGCACCAGCCGCGCGACCAGCGCCGGGTCCTCCATGCAGCGCAGGCCGTGGTCGACCCGCTCGACGCCGAGCACGTCGAGTGCCTCGGTGATGTACTCCGGCGGGCCCTCCTCGCCCGCGTGCGCGACGCGGCGCAGCCCCAGCGCGGCGGCGGCCTCGTAGACCTCGCGGAACTTCGCCGGCGGGTGCCCGACCTCGGCGGAGTCCAGGCCGATGCCGGTGATCCGGTCCAGGTGCGGCTCGGCCAGCTCCAGGGTGGCGAGGGCCGACTCGGCGGACTCGTCGCGCAGGAAGCACATGATGAGCCGGGTGGAGACGCCGTGGTCGGCCCGGCCGCGGGCGAGCGCCCGCCACAGCCCCTCCACGACGGTGTCCATGGCCACGCCCCGGGCGAGGTGGGCCTGCGGGTCGAAGAAGATCTCGGCGTGCCGCACGCCCTGCGCGGCGGCCCGCGCGAGGTAGGCGTCGGCCAGGTCCTCGAAGTCCCGCTCGGTGCGCAGGACGGCCATCAGCGCGTAGTACAGGTCGAGGAAGGACTGGAGGTCCTCGAACCGGTACGCCTCACGCAGCTCGTCGGTGGTGGCGTACGGCAGCGTCACCCCGTTGCGGGCGGCCAGCTCGAACGCCAGCTCCGGCTCCAGGGTGCCTTCGATGTGCAGGTGCAGTTCAGCTTTGGGGAGGGGCATCAGGGCATCGTACGCCCTGGTCACCTGCGTTTCGGGAGTGGAACGCGCAGCAGGTCGTACGCCACCGTCAGCTCGCCCTCGAACCCGGCGGCCCGCGCCTGGCGCTCGAACTCCGCCGGGTCGGAGTAGCGCTGGCTGAAGTGCGTCAGGACGAGGTGGCGCACATCGCTCGCCTTCGCCACCCGTGCCGCCTGCCCCGCCGTCAGATGGCCGTGCTCGACCGCCAGGTGCTCGTCCTCGTCGAGGAACGTCGACTCGATGACGAGCATGTCGCAGCCGTCCGCCAGCGCGTACACCCCGTCGCACAGCCGGGTGTCCATCACGAACGCGAACCGCTGCCCGCGCCGCGCCTCGCTGACCTCGTCCAGGGTGACGCCGCCGAGCACCCCGTCCCGCTGGATGCGGCCCACGTCCGGGCCCTCGATGCCGTGCGCGGCCAGCCGCTCGGGCAGCATCCGCCGTCCGTCGGGCTCCACGAGCCGGTAGCCGTACGACTCGACGGGGTGGGACAGCCGGTACGCCTCCAGCGTGTAGGAGCGGGTGCGGGCGAGGACGCCGTCGGCGTCCACCGGCGCCTCCGCCAGCCTCACCGTCTGCCGGTAGGCGGTGGCGTACCGCAGCCGCTCGAAGAAACGCTGCCCGGACCGCGGGTAGTGCGCGGTGACCGGGTGCGGCACCTGGTCCAGGTTGATCCGCTGGATCACGCCCGGCAGACCCAGCGAGTGGTCCCCGTGGAAGTGCGTGACACAGATCCGGTTCAGGTCGTGGGCGGCGACACCGGCACGCACCATCTGGCGCTGGGTGCCCTCACCGGGGTCGAAGAGGATGCCCTCGCTGTCCCAGCGCAGCAGGTAGCCGTTGTGGTTGCGGTGCCGGGTCGGGACCTGGCTGGCGGTGCCGAGGACCACCAATTCACGGACGGACACGGTGCTGCTCCGCCTATCCGGGAGGCCATTCCAGACCGCGTCCGCCGAGCACGTGCGCGTGGGCGTGCCAGACGGTCTGGCCGGCGCCGCTGCCGGTGTTGAAGACGATGCGGTAGCTGTCGAGCTTCTCGTCGTCGGCGACCGCCCGGGTCTCCCGCAGCACGTCGGCGGCCACCTCCGGGGCGCCGGCGGCGAGTTCGGCGGCGTCGGCGTAGTGCGCCTTCGGGATGACCAGGACGTGCGTGGGCGCCTTGGGGTTGATGTCCCGGAAGGCGACGGTCGTGTCCGACTCGCGGACGATCGTCGCGGGGATCCGCCCCGCGACGATCTTGCAGAACAGGCAGTCGTCCTGCGGTTCCCCTGCCATGGTCCCTCCGGGGTTCGGGCCGTTGATCGTCTGGGTGGGCATCGTATCGTCGCCGGGCGCGGGGCGCTGGCGGCCGGTCGCACGGGATCCCCGCGCTCCCGTGGGCGGGTGCGGGCACCCGCTCCGGTCACGGCACGGCGGGCGGCACCTTCGCGGGAGTCGACTCCAGGGCCTCCAGGGCCAGGCGGATCGCCTCGTCGAGCTGGGCGTCGCGGCCCGCGGCGTGGTCCTGGGGGCGCTGCACGACCGCCACGTCCGGGTCCACGCCGTGGTTCTCCACGCCCCAGCCGTAACCCTCCAGCCAGAAGGCGTACTTGGGCTGGGTGACCAGCGTGCCGTCGACCAGCCGGTAGCGGCTGTCGATGCCGATGACGCCGCCCCAGGTGCGGGTGCCGACCACCGGGCCGAGACCGAGCGCCTTGATCGCCGCGTTGACGATGTCGCCGTCGGAACCGGAGAACTCGTCGGCGACGGCCACGACCGGTCCGCGCGGCGCGTCCTCGGGATAGCTGTACGGCCGCATCCCGCGCGGCACGGCCCAGCCGACGATCCGCCGGGCCAGTTTCTCGACGACGAGCTGGGAGGTGTGCCCGCCCCCGTTCTCCCGGACGTCCACGATCAGCCCCTCACGGGTGACCTCCACCCGCAGGTCCCGGTGGATCTGCGCCCAGCCGGGCGCCTGCATGTCCGGCACGTGCAGGTAGCCGAGCCGCCCGCCGGACCGCTCGCGCACGTGGGCCCGCCGGTCGGCGACCCACGCGTGGTAGCGCAGCGGCTCCTCGTCGGCGACCGGCACGACCACGGTGTGCCGCACCTCGCCCCCGCCGGCCGGCGACACGGTCAGCTCGACGGGCTTGCCCGCCGTGCCGACGAGCAGCGGGCCCGGCCCGGTCACCGGGTCCACCGGCCGTCCGCCGACGGCGACGATCGCGTCCCCGGCGCGCACCGCGACACCGGGCGCCGCGAGCGGGGAGCGGGCCTCCGGGTCGGAGGTCTCGGAGGGCAGCACCCGGTCGACCCGCCAGGTGCCGTCCGGGTGCCGGGAGAGGTCCGCGCCGAGCAGCCCCTGCCGGTCGCCGTGCCCGCGGCCGCCGCGCGGCACCACGTAGGCGTGCGAGGTGCCTAGCTCGCCCTGCACCTCCCAGAGGAGGTCGACGAGGTCGTCGTGGGTGGCGACCCGGTCGACGACGGGCCGGTAGCGGTCGAGGACCGCGTCCCAGTCGACTCCGTTCATGTCCGGCCGCCAGAAGTGGTCGCGCATGATCCGGCCGGTCTCGTCGAACATCTGCCGCCACTCGGCGGCCGGGTCGATCGTCTGCCGGACCCGGGTCAGGTCGACGGTGACGTTGGTGTCGCTGTCGTCGTCGCCGGACGCCCGCCGGTCGCTGGGGACGACCTTCAGCCGTCCGCCGGTCCACAGCAGCACCCGCTTGCCGTCGCCGCTGACCTCGAAGTGGTCGGCGTCGGCGGCCAGGTGCTCAAGCCGCTGCTGGGCGAGGTCGTAGCGCTCCAGCTCGGTGTGCGGGGCGGGGTCGTCGGGGGTGGCCCGGGAGACGCCGAGGACGCCCTGCACGGGGTGGCGCAGCCACAGCACCCCGTCCTTGGCGGCGCGCAGGCCGGAGTACCGGCCGGCCTCCACGGGGAACGGGACGATCCGGTCGGCGAGCCCGTCCAGGTCGATCCGGGTGGCCGGGGTGCCCTCGCTGTCCGGGGTCTCCTCCTTGTCCGGCGCCTCGAAGGGCCGCCCGTGCCGCTGCGGGCCGAACGGGGACGGCGTGGTCGCGGCGAGGGTGATCAGATACGGCCGGTCGCCGGTGACGAACGCCAGGTCGAAGACGTGCTCGTCGTAGACCGGGTCGAAGGAGCGGGTGGACAGGAAGGCGAGGTGCCTGCCGTCGTGGGTGAAGGCGGGCGCGTAGTCCTGGAAGCGCAGCGGGGTCGCCTCGGCGACCGTCAGGTCGGTGGTGTGGGCCAGCCTGATCTGGCAGAGCGGGCTGGGGCCGGGGTGCGACCAGGCCAGCCACGCGGAGTCCGGGGAGAACGCCAGCCCGGAGACGTCGCCGTGCTCACTGCGGTCCACCTCGCGGACCTCGCCGGTCTCCCGCTCCACGAGCAGCACCCGCCCGTCGTGCGCGGCGACCGCGGCCCGGCTGCCGTCGGGGGCCATCGCGAGGCCCAGCACCCGGCCGAGCCGCCCGGCGGCGAGCCGGCGGGGGGTGGCGCCGGGCGCGAGCCCGGTGGCGGGCGCGAACTCCAGGGCGTCCTCGCCCTCCGCGTCCGTCACCCACACCACCCACTCCTCGCCCTCCACCCGGAAGGTGCGCGGCAGCCGGGCCCGGACGCCGGGTGTGGCGGCGAGGGCGCGGGCGGGGCCGGAGCGGTGGGTGACCCAGTGCACGGTGCCGCGCACCGCGACCGCGCTGCCGCGCGCGGTGTGGTCGGGCGCGGCGGCCCCGAACCAGCGGGCCGCGTCGACCTGGAAGGGCTGGCGGTCGGTGCGCTGCCCGCCCAGCCGGATGCCGAGGCGGCGGGGCTCGGCGCCGTCGAGGTCGTCCAGCACCCACAGCTCACCGGCGCAGGAGTAGACGACGCGGGTGCCGTCACCGGCCGCGTGCCGGGCGTAGAAAGGGCCGAGGGGTGTGTGGCGGCGCAGGTCGGAGCCGTCGGCGAGGGAGGAGTAGAGCGCTCCGGTCCCCTCGTGGTCGGAGAGGAACGCGATCCGCTCCCCGGCCCACAGCGGGTACTCGATGTTCCCGTCCAGCTCCTCGTGGAGCCGTACGAACTCGCCGTCGCCGTCCCGGTCGATCCACAGCTTGCCCGCCGTACCGCCCCGGTACCGCTTCCACCAGGCGGCCTCGCGGCCCATCGGCGCCGACAGCAGCACCGTGTGCGGGCCCTGGGCGACACCGCCGACGGGGCCGTACGGCAGCCGGGTGGCCGGGCCGCCGTCCAGCGGGACCGTGTGCGCCCAGCTGCGGCGGGAGCCGGCCTGGCCGTGCGTGGTCAGCGCGAGGACCTGCCCGTCGTCGGTCCAGCCGCACACCTGGGTGCGCCGGCTGCCCCAGTGGGTGAGTCTCCTGGACGGGCCGCCGTCGACCGGCGCGACGTGCACCTCGGGTGCGCCGTCGCGGGTGGAGGTCCATGCGACGGTGGTGCCGTCGGCCGAGATGCGCGGCAGGGTCACCGGCACGTTGTCGGCGCTGACCCGCCAGGCCCGGCCGCCGTCGAGCGGGGCGAGCCACACGTCGTCCTCGGCGGTGAACGCCACCAACTCGCCGTGCGGATGCGGAAATCGGAGATACCCCGGCGTGGACTGTGTCACGTGATCACCCTATGCAGGGGCAGGCCCGGTGAACAGCGGTTCCGTTCACTTCCCTTGGGGCCAGCACTGGGGATCGCTCTGGCACCAGACGGTCCTGGTGACCGTCACCGTGACCTGCGGGCCGGGGCCGCCGGGCGGCTGGTTCACGGGCGGCGTGCCGGGCGCGTCGCAGTCGCCGAGGCCCCGGACGTGGAACCACTCCCTGCCGTCGACCTTCGCGACGAGGTCGCCGCGCACGCACCGGCCGTTGACCGCGCGGGTGACCTTGCCGTCGACGGTGATCTCCCTGCCGTCGGAGGTCTCCCCCTCGCAGTCCACGTCGGCGACGGTGTCCTCGCTCGCGGCCGGGGCGGAGCCGCCGTCGTCCCCGAAGCTCGCGGTGCACGTCAGCCACCGCACGTCCGCCTTCCGCCGCTCCAGTTCCCGGGTCACCGTCTCGTCGGTGGTGTACGCCACGGTCGCCGAGCTGAGCCCGCCCGGTTCACAGGCCACGGCTCCGCCCACCGCCAGCGCCACGAGCACCACGGCACCGGCCGGCCGCCGCCCCGGCCCGCCCCAAATCCGCCTCAACACCCCCATGAAAGGGCATGCTGCCACCGTACGACCGCCAACGGTAGAGCGCATACGGCCATGTGTGCCCGTGAAGTGCCGGTGGGCCGGGGACGGTTGGGGGCCGGCCTCGTGCCGGGAGGGGCCCCGGCCGGCCCGTCGGGGGCGGTCACCGGCCCGGCCACCGCGTGGTCGACGGACACGGCACCCACCTCGACCCATACGAGCCGGGCAGCGTGCGCGCGCTCGTCGGCGAGGCGGCCCGGCGCGGGCTGCCGCCCCACGCCCGGGACCCGGAGGGCCCGAAGCCGCTGCGGGCGGTCGGTACCGGCCGCCCGCGGCTGCCGTCCGGGACTCAGTCCCAGCGGCCGGTGCGGCCGAGGAGCAGCGCGGCGGCGGCCGTACCGGCGGTGGAGGTGCGCAGCACGGAGCGGCCCAGTACACAGGCCCGGGCACCGGCCTCCCGGAACAGCGCCAACTCGTCGGAGGACACGCCCCCTTCGGGGCCGACGACGAGCACGATCTCGCCCTCGGCGGGCAGTTCGGCGGTGGCCAGCGGCTCGCTGCCGTAGTCGAAGTCCGAGTGCAGTACGGCGGCGAAGTCGGCCTGCGCGAGCAGCGCGGCGACCTGCTTGGTGGACGCCAGGTCCGCCACCTCGGGGAAGCGGACCCGGCGGGACTGCTTGCCCGCCTCCCGGGCCGTGGCCCGCCACTTGGCGAGGGACTTCAGACCGCGGTCGCCCTTCCACTGGGTGATGCAGCGGGCGGCCTGCCACGGCACGATCGCGTCCACGCCGACCTCGGTCATCGTCTCCACGGCGAGTTCCCCGCGGTCGCCCTTGGGCAGGGCCTGCACGACGGTGATGCGGGGCTGCTCGGGGGGCTCCTCGGCGTAGGAGTCCAGCCGGACGATCAGCCGGTCCTTGCCCTCGGTGCCGAGCACGACGCAGTCCGCCCAGCGGCCCGCCCCGTCGGTGAGGATCACGTCCTCGCCGGGCTGGAGCCGCTTCACGGAGACGGCGTGCCGCCCCTCGGGGCCCTCGACGACGTAACGCCCGCCGGGCCCGGACGCGAAGTGCTCGACCACGAACACCGGTGCCGTCATCGCGGGCCACCTCCCGCGACCGCGGCGCGTGCCGCCGCCAGTTCGGCCGCCAGCACCTCCACGAGCTGTCCTGCGGGCAGTTCGCGGGCCATCCGGTGGCCCTGTCCGGCCCACAGCGCCATGCCCTGCCCGTCACCGGCCTTCGCGGCGGCCTTGCGCAGCGGCGAGGTGAGGTGGTGGACCTCCGGGTAGGCGGCGGGGGCGTACCGTCCGTGCTCGCGCATGAACCGGTTGACCAGGCCGCGTGCCGGGCGGCCGGAGAAGGCGCGGGTGAGTTCGGTGCGGGTGAACAGCGGGTTGGTCAGCGCCTGCTTGTGCACGGCCTGCGCGCCCGACTCCGGGGTGGCGAGGAAGGCGGTGCCGAGCTGGGCGGCGCTCGCGCCCGCGGCGAGGACGGCGGCGATCTGGCTGCCGCGCATGATGCCGCCGGCGGCGACGAGGGGCAGCCGCACCGCCTCGCGGACCTGGGCGACCAGGGAGAGCAGCCCGATGCCGGAGCCGTCGTTCTCGGGGATGTCCCGGTGGGTGCCCTGGTGGCCGCCGGCCTCCACGCCCTGCACGATCACCGCGTCCGCGCCGGCCTGCTCGACGGCGCGGGCCTCGTCGGCGGTGGTGGCGGTGACCAGCGTGAACGTGCCGGCGCGGCGCAGCGCGTCGAGCGCGTCCCGGCCGGGCACGCCGAAGTGGAAGGAGACGACCGGCACCGGGTTGTCCAGCAGCACCGCGAGCTTGGCGTCGTAGCCGTCGTCCCGGCCGCTGTCCGGGTCGCCCAGCTCCGTCTCGTACCAGGCGGCCTCGCCGGCCAGTTGGTGGGCGTAGACGTCGACGGCCGCCGGCTCGGCGTACTCCGGCTGCGGCATGAAGAGGTTCACGCCGAAGGGGCGGCTCGTCAGCCCCCGCAGCTGCTTGATCTCCTGGTACATGCCGTCGGCCGTCTTGTACCCGGCGGCCAGGAATCCGAGCCCCCCTGCCTCGGACACGGCGGCGGCGAGCTGGGGCACGGAGACGCCGCCCGCCATGGGGGCCTGCACGATCGGGTGGGGGAAGAGATCGGTCAGTGCAGAGGACATGACGGCATGGTGTCACGTCCTCCGGACAAGTCCGAATCAGGGCGCCGCACCGGCACGGGCCACCGGCACGGCCCCCGGCGCCACCCTGATCGGCGGCCGCCGAACACGTCCTCCAGCCGCGAGAACAGCCCCTGCCGGCCCGGCTGACCGTGCCCGCCCGGGGGCAACCCCCGGACCCCCGGCCGCCGCCCGCCGCACCGCCTGGCGAGCAACCGGCCCCGTGGTCGGCCGCACCGCCCACCGGACAACCGGCCCCACGATCGGCCGCACCGGCCGCCAGGCGACCGGCCGCCCGGATCAGCGGCCGTTGAACGCGTCCTTCAGCCGCGAGAACAGCCCCTGCTGGCCCGGCTGGAACTGGCCCGTCGGGCGTTCCTCGCCGCGGAGCTTGGCCAGTTCGCGCAGCAGGCGTTCCTGCTCCGGGTCGAGCTTGGTCGGGGTCTGGACCTCGACGTGGACGATGAGGTCGCCCCGGCCGCCGCCGCGCAGATGCGTGACGCCCCGGCCGTGCAGCGGGATCGACTGGCCGGACTGGGTGCCCGGGCGGATGTCGACCTCCTCCATGCCGTCCAGCGTCTCCAGCGGCACCTTGGTGCCGAGGGCCGCCGCCGTCATGGGGATCGTCACCGTGCAGTGCAGGTCGTCGCCGCGCCGCTGGAAGGTCGGGTGCGGGAGTTCGTGGATCTCCACGTACAGGTCACCGGCGGGGCCGCCGCCGGGGCCGACCTCGCCCTCACCGGCGAGCTGGATCCGGGTGCCGTTGTCGACACCGGCCGGGATCTTCACCGTCAGGGTGCGGCGGGAGCGGACCCGGCCGTCCCCGGCGCACTCCGGGCACGGGTTCGGCACGACCGTGCCGAAGCCCTGGCACTGCGGGCACGGCCGCGAGGTCATGACCTGGCCCAGGAAGGACCGGGTGACCTGCGAGACCTCACCCCGGCCGCGGCACATGTCACACGTCTGCGCCGAGGTGCCCGGCGCCGCGCCCTCGCCGCTGCACGTGGTGCAGACGATCGCGGTGTCGACCTGGATGTCCTTGGTGGTGCCGAAGGCCGCCTCGTCGAGTTCGACCTCGATCCGGATCATGGCGTCCTGGCCGCGGCGGGTGCGCGAGCGCGGTCCGCGCTGCGACGCCGTGCCGAAGAACGCGTCCATGATGTCGGAGAAGTTCCCGAAGCCGCCCGCGCCGAAGCCGCCGGCGCCCGCGCCGCCGCTCTGCGAGAGCGGGTCGCCGCCGAGGTCGTAGACCTGCTTCTTCTGCGGGTCCGACAACACCTCGTACGCGGCGTTGATCTCCTTGAACCGCTCCTGGGTCTTCGGATCGGGGTTGACGTCCGGGTGCAGCTCGCGGGCGAGCCGCCGGAAGGCCTTCTTGATCTCTTCCTGCGACGCGTCGCGGCGCACGCCGAGAACGGCGTAATAGTCCGTGGCCACTTACGACTCCGCCAGGATCTGTCCGACGTACCGTGCCACCGCTCGTACCGCTCCCATCGTTCCCGGGTAATCCATGCGGGTCGGTCCGACCACGCCGAGCTTGGCGACTGCCTCGCCGCCCGAACCGTAGCCGACCGACACCACCGACGTGGAGTTGAGTCCCTCATGGGCGTTCTCGTGACCGATGCGCACGGTCATGCCCGGATCCTTCGCCTCGCCCAGCAGCTTCAGGAGCACCACCTGCTCCTCCAGCGCCTCCAGGACGGGCCGGATCGTGAGAGGGAAGTCATGTCCGAAGCGGGTGAGATTGGCGGTGCCGCCGATCATCAGCCGCTCCTCGGTCCGCTCGACCAGCGTCTCCAGCAGCGTGGAGAGCACCGTCTGCACGGTACCGCGATCCTCCGCCTCGAAGCCCTCGGGGAGATCCTGCACCAGTTGCGGCACATCCGTGAAACGGCGTCCGGCGACCCGGCTGTTCAGCCGCGCCCGCAGATCCGCCAGGGACGTCTCGCCGAACGGCGCCGGGCAGTCGATCATCCGCTGCTCGACCCGTCCGGTGTCGGTGATCAGGACCAGCATCACCCGTGCGGGCGCCATCGACAGCAGCTCCACGTGCCGCACCGTGGACCGGGTCAGCGAGGGGTACTGCACGACCGCGACCTGCCGGGTCAGCTGCGCGAGCAGCCGCACCGTGCGGGCCACGACGTCGTCGAGGTCGACGGCGCCGTCGAGGAAGTTCTGGATCGCGCGCCGCTCGGGCGCGGTGAGCGGCTTGACCTCGGCGAGTTTGTCGACGAAGAGCCGGTAGCCCTTGTCGGTGGGGATCCGCCCGGCGCTGGTGTGCGGCTGGGCGATGTACCCCTCGTCCTCCAGGGCGGCCATGTCGTTGCGGACCGTGGCCGGCGAGACGCCGAGGTTGTGCCGCTCGGTGAGCGCCTTGGAGCCGACCGGCTCCTCGGTTCCGACGTAGTCCTGGACGATGGCGCGCAGTACCTGAAGCCGTCGTTCACTGAGCATCCGCGCACACCTCCAGCGGTCCGTCCCCTTGGCGCTCCCCCTGGCACTCACCGCATGCGAGTGCCAGCCTTACCGGCCCAGTGTACGGCCGTCGGGTACGCCCCGGGCAAGGCCGGTCCCGTGCGGTCGTGCGCCCGGGGGCGTCACGGTTAGCGTCGCGGTATGACGGTGACTTGGGAAGAGCTGGGGTGGGAACGGCTGGCGGCCGGGGTCGGCCGGTGCCGCCTGCCGGGCTGGGACTGCACGGCGGGGCTGGTCCTCGGTGAGGGCACGGCTCTGCTGATCGACGCGGGTTCGGGCCTCGCGGAGGGCGCCCGGCTGCGCGCCGAGGCCGAGGAACTCTCCGGCCACCGTGTGACCCATCTCGCGCTGACCCACCCCCACTTCGATCATGTCTTCGGAGCGGCGGCCCTGGCGGGCGCGGAGGTCTACGGCGCGGTCGGCGTCGACGCGGCGCTCACCTCGCGCCGGGCCCGCGAGGAGCTGCGGAGGGACGCGGTCCGCAACGGCCTGGACGGGACGTCGGCGGGCGAGGCGGCGGACACCCTGGTCGCGCCGCGCCACCACGTCTCCGGCGAGTGGACCCTCGACCTCGGCGGCGGCTGCCAGGTGCTGCTCGCGAACGTCGGCCCCGGCCACACCGCCCACGACCTGGCCGTCCTCGTGCCCGGCGAGACGGAGGTGGTCTTCTGCGGCGACCTGGTCGAGGAGTCCGGCGAGCCGCAGGCCGGCCCGGACGCCGTACCGTCCCGCTGGCCCGACGCCCTGGACCGCCTGCTGGCGCTCGGCGGCGAGGACGCGCTCTACGTCCCCGGCCACGGCGCGGTGGTCGACGCGGCCTTCGTGCGCCGCCAGCGCGACGCCCTCGCGGCCCGCTTCGGCGTGTCGGGCTGAACCCGTGGAGGGCTGTCCATATCGTCATTCGAATGCGCCAGTACTCTCCGGACCTGACCCCGCCCTGGAAGAAGCCCGCGCCCGTCCCGGAGGTCCCGGCGGAGCCCGGCCTGGTGGTCGAGGAGCCGGGGACCGGGTTCTGCGGCGCGGTCGTCCGCTGCGAGGCGGGCACGGTCACGCTGGAGGACCGCTTCGGCAAGCACCGGGTGTTCCCGCTGGAACCGCGCGGCTTCCTGCTGGAGGGCAGGACGGTGACCCTGGTACGGCCCGCCGCCGCGGCCCCCGCACGACCCGCCCGCACCGCCTCCGGCTCGGTGGCCGTCCCCGGCGCCCGCGCGCGCGTGGCCCGCGCCGGCCGCATCTACGTCGAGGGCCGCCACGACGCCGAGCTGGTGGAGAAGGTGTGGGGCGACGACCTGCGCATCGAGGGCGTGGTCGTGGAGTACCTGGAGGGCGTCGACGACCTGCCGGCGATCGTGGCGGACTTCGCCCCGGGGCCGGACGCGCGGCTGGGCGTCCTCGTGGACCATCTCGTCCCCGGCTCCAAGGAGTGGCGCCTCGCCCAGTCGGTGACCAGCGAGCACGCCCTCGTCGTCGGCCACCCGTACATCGACATCTGGCAGGCGGTGAAACCGTCGGCCCTGGGGATCGCGGCGTGGCCGGAGGTGCCCAGGGGGCAGGACTGGAAGACGGGCGTGTGCCGGGCGCTCGGCTGGCCGTCGGACAACACCGGGGCGGTCTGGCAGGCGATCCTCAAGCGCGTCGGCTCCTACAAGGACCTGGAGCCGGAGCTGCTGGGGCGGGTGGAGGAGCTGATCGACTTCGTCACGGGCGGCGGTGGGGCCTGACGCCGGGGAAGTCCCGGCCGCCGGCGTCCGGCTCGACGCCGAGGTCGGCCAGGGGCAGCGCACCCACCGGGGTGATCAGTCCACCAGGTCCCTGACCACCGCGTCCGCGAGCAGCCGGCCCCGCAGGGTGAGCACCGCGCGCCCGCGGTCGTACGGCTCTTCCTGGAGCAGGCCCTCGGACAGCGCCCGGCGGGACGCCTTCAGGCCCTCCTCGCGGAGGAGGTCCAGCGGCACCCCCTCGCGCAGGCGCAGCTCCAGCAGGATGCGCTCGACGCGCCGGTCCTCGTCGGACAGCAGCTCACGGCCCGCCCCCGGGGAGCGGCCCGCCGCCAGTGCCGCCGCGTAGGCGCCCGGGTGCTTGACGTTCCACCACCGCACCCCGCCGACGTGCGAGTGGGCGCCGGGGCCCGCGCCCCACCAGTCCGCGCCGCGCCAGTACAGCTCGTTGTGCAGGCAGCGCCCGGCCTGTGAGGTCGCCCAGTTGGACACCTCGTACCAGTCGTAGCCCGCCGCGGACAGCCGCTCCTCGGCGATCAGATAGCGGTCGGCGTGGACGTCGTCGTCGGTCATGGGGACCTCGCCGCGGCGGATCCGGCGGGCGAGCCGGGTGCCCTCCTCGACGATCAGGGCGTACGCCGAGACGTGGTCCGGGCCGGCGCCGAGGGCCGCGTCCAGCGAGGCGCGCCAGTCGTCGTCGGACTCGCCGGGCGTGCCGTAGATCAGGTCGAGGTTGACGTGCTCGAAGCCCGCCGCGCGGGCCTCCGCGACGCACGCCTCGGGGCGGCCGGGGGTGTGGGTGCGGTCGAGGACCTTCAGCACGTGCTGCCGCGCGCTCTGCATGCCGAAGGAGATCCGGTTGAAACCGCCGTCCCGCAGCTCGGCGAGGTAGGCGGGGTCCACCGACTCGGGGTTCGCCTCCGTCGTGATCTCGGCGTCGGCCGCGAGCCCGAACTCCTCGCGGATCGCCCCCAGCATCCGCACGAGGTCACCGGCCGCCAGCAGGGTGGGCGTGCCGCCGCCGACGAAGACCGTGCGGACCTCGCGCGGGTCGTCGCCGAGGACCTTGCGGGCCAGGCGGATCTCGTCGGTCAGGGTGCCGGCGTAGTTGTCGCGGGAGGCGAGGACGCCGCCGGTGCCGCGCAGCTCGGTGGCGGTGTAGGTGTTGAAGTCGCAGTAGCCGCAGCGGGTCGCGCAGTACGGGACGTGCAGGTAGAACCCGAGGGGGCGGTCGGCCGCCCCGGCGAGCGCGGACGCGGGCAGCGCGCCGTCGGCGGGGACGGGCTCGCCGTCGGGGAGTGCGGAAGGCATGTCCTCATTGTCCCGCACTCCCGTCCGGTGCCCGGCACTGCCGTCTCCTCGCCGCCCGCGCTACGGCCGCCGCTCGGCCTGGAGGACCAGCAGGGCGAGATCGTCCTCGGGCGGGCTGTCGCCGAAGTCGTGCACCTGCCGCCGGATCCGCTCGGCGACCAGCTCCGCGCTCAGGCCCGCGCACCCGGCCAGCGCCGCCGCGAGACCGTCGCCGTCGTCGAACTGGCGGGAGCCGCAGCGGCGCTCGGTGACCCCGTCGGTCACGCAGAGCAGGGTGTCGCCGGGGTGCAGTGCGAAGGTCTCGCTGGTGTAGGTCTCGTCCTCGACGACGCCGAGCAGGGTCTGCGGGCGGGCGACGGTGCGGACGTCGCCGGCGGGACCGAGGAGCAGCGGGAGGGGGTGGCCCGCGGCGGCGAGGGTGCAGCGGACGCCGCCGTCGAAGGGGGCCAGCTCGCCGTAGAGGAGGGAGAGGAAGCGGGTCTGCGGGCCGTCGCCGGGGGCGAGGGGCCCGGCCAGGGCACGGGCGGCGGCGTCGGCGGCCTCGGTGGCGTCGTCGAGGAGCAGCTGGTTGAGGCGGTCGAGGACGTCGGCGACGCGGTAGCCCTCGCGGGCGAGCAACCGCAGCCAGGGGCGGGCCAGGCCGATCACGACGGCGGCCTCCGGGCCCTTGCCCTGGACGTCGCCGATGGCGAAGCACCAGCGGCCGTCGCCGGCCGGGAAGAGGTCGTAGAAGTCGCCGCTGGGCCCGCCGACGTCGCACGGCTCGTGCACCAGGGCGCTGCGCAGTCCGGGGACCTCGGGGACCGTGCCGGGCAGCAGTCCGCGCTGGAGGACGGAGCTGATGGTGACCTGCCGGGCGTACTGCCGGGCCGCCCCGATGGCCAGCGCCACCCTGCGGCTCAGGTCCTCCACCAGCCCGGTCACCTCGCCGGGCAGCCGTGTGACCCCGGCCCGCCCGATGACCAGCGTCCCGAGCGGCCGCCCCCCGGCGACGAGCCGGAACGCCATGGCGGTGCCGGGGGCGGCGGCCCCGGTGGGGGCGGCGGCCCCGGTGGGGGTGGCGGCCCCGGTGGGGGTGGCGGGGGCAGCGGCCCCGGTGGGGGCGGCGCTCAGGGCCTCCCCCGGCCAGGGGTAGGGCACCGGCCCGCCGGTCTCCGTCTCCTCGGCCGTGCCGGGCGGCTCCTTCTCCAGGGCGCGGCGCAGTTCCTCCGTGTGGTCCTCGCTGGCGTGCCAGACGCGGGCCAGGCGGGGACCGGGCGCGCCCACGCCGCCGTCGGGACGGCGGGCGCGGCCCATAGCCTCGTCCTCCAGCCAGATGGCGCACCAGTCGGCGAGCCGGGGCACCAGCAGCTGGCCGGTGAGGGCGGCCACCAGGTCCTCGTCGAGCTGCCCGGCGAGCAGGTCGGACGCCTCGGCTAGGAAGGACAGGGCACCGCGTCCCAGCCAGGCGCGGTCCCGCTCGGCCCGCCGCCGCTCGGGCGCGAGCAGTCCGGCGACCGACAGGGACCCGCCGGGGTCCTCCTGCCGCGGGTGCCCGTCGCCGGTCACCCGCGCCCACACGGTCTTGGCGCCCCGGCGGTAGGTGACGCCCCAGGATTCGCAGAGGGCGGCGACGAGGCGGAGGCCGCGGCCGTACTCGGGGATCCCGTGGGCGGGCTCGCCGGCCGCGTCGCGCGGGGCGCGGGAGGGGTGGCGGTCGCAGACCTCGACGACGAGCGCGCCGGTGTCCGGCTCCAGCCGGCACTCCAGTTCCACGTCGGTGCCGGCGTGCACGACCGCGTTGGTGACCAGTTCGCTGACGACGACCGCGGCGTCCTCGCCGACCCGGTCCGCGCCGGGCAGCCCCAGGTCGCCCCACTCGCGCAGCGACGTGCGCAGCAGCCGGCGGGCGGCGCCCGGGGCGAGCGGGCCCCCGGTGAGGGTGGTGCGCGCCTGGGGCGGCGCGGGCGCGGTCACGGGGTCGGTCTCCGGGTACGCCAAAGACTCCCGCTGTGTCGGTATGGCCCCCATGTCCAGCTCCCCGGGCAGTGGGACGGTGTGGTGCCGCCAGGGTGACAGACGGACCCCGTCCGACCGCGCCGAGTTACCGAAGTGGGCCGTGTTGAGTGAGGAGCCTGCTCCGCACATGGCCGAATCCGGACCGGTTGGGGTCCGGATCCGAGCATCCGAACTATGCCGCTGGCTCAGGCCCACCGTCCCGTGTTGCCCGGGACGGTGTGCCGGGCGGGCCGGTGGGCCCGTGCAGGGGCGTGGGTGGGCCGGTGCACCCGATGCAGGTGCGCGGGCGGGCCGGGGGTGCGGGCGCCGCTACTTCTCGCGCGTCCCCTCGTACATCTCCTCGATCAGGTGCTTGTACTCGCGCTCCACCACCGGCCGCTTCAGCTTCAGGCTCGGGGTGATCTCGCCGTGCTCGACGTCGAGGTCGCGCGGCAGGAGCCGGAACTTCTTGATGGTCTGCCAGCGCTGGAGCCCGGCGTTGAGCTGCTGGATGTAGCCGTCGACCATCTCGACGGTGGCGGGCGCGGCGACCACCTCGGCGTACGACTTGCCCGCCAGGCCGTTCTCCTTCGCCCAGCCGAGGATCGCGGCCTCGTCCAGGGCGATGAGCGCGGTGCAGTAGTTCCGGTCGGCGCCGTGCACGAGGATGTTGGAGACGAAGGGGCAGACCGCCTTGAACGCGCCCTCGATCTCGGTCGGCGCGATGTACTTGCCGCCCGAGGTCTTGAACAGGTCCTTCTTGCGGTCGGTGATCCGCAGGTAGCCGTCGTTGGACAGCTCGCCGATGTCGCCGGTGTGGAACCAGCCGTCCGGCTCCAGCACCTCGGCGGTCTTCTCGGGCAGGCCGTGGTAACCGGCCATGATCCCGGGGCCGCGCAGCAGGATCTCGCCGTCCTCGGCGATCCGCACCTCGGTGCCGGGCAGCGGCTTGCCGACCGTGCCGGTGCGGTAGGCCTCGCCGGGGTTGACGAAGGAGGCGGCGGCGGACTCGGTGAGGCCGTAGCCCTCGAGGATGTGGATGCCGGCGCCGGAGAAGAAGTAGCCGATCTCGGGGGCGAGGGCGACCGAGCCGGAGACGCAGGCCCGCAGCCGGCCGCCGAAGGCCTCACGCAGCTTGGCGTAGACGAGCTTGTCGGCGACCGCGTGCTTGGCGGACAGGGCGAAGGGGGCGGTGGCGTTGCCGGTGCGGCGGAAGTTGTCCTGGGTGACCTTGGCGTACTCGCGGGCGACCTCGGCGGCCCACTGGAAGATCTTGTACTTGGCGGGGCCGCCGGCCCGGGCCTTGGCGACGACGCCGTTGTAGACCTTCTCGAAGATCCGGGGCACGGCCGCCATGTACGTGGGCTGGACGACCGGCAGATTCTCGATGATCTTGTCGACCCGGCCGTCGACGGCGGTGACGTGGCCCACCTCGATCTGCCCGGAGGTCAGCACCTTGCCGAAGACGTGGGCGAGCGGCAGCCACAGGTACTGCACGTCGTCGCGGGTGACCAGGCCGGTCGCCGCGATGGCCTTCGCCATGTACGACCAGTTGTCGTGCAGCAGCCGCACGCCCCGCGGGCGGCCGGTGGTGCCGGAGGTGTAGATGAGGGTGGCCAGCTGGTCCTTGGTGATCGCGCCGACCCGCCGCTTGATCAGCTCGGGGTCCTTCTCCAGCCGGGCGGCGCCGCGGGCCTCGAGTTCGCCCAGGCCGATCACCCAGTCGCCGGTCTCGACGCCGGTGGTGTCGATGACCACGACGTGGGCCAGCTCGGGCAGCTCGGCGCGCTTGGCCCGCGCCTTGGCCAGCTGCTCGGCGTTCTCCGCGATCAGCACGCGGCTGGCGGAATCGGAGAGGAGGAAGGCCGACTCGTCGGCGTTGGTCTGCGGGTAGATCGTGGTGGTGGCCGCGCCCGCGCACATGATGCCGAGGTCGGCGAGGATCCACTCGATCCGGGTGGCGGAGGCGAGCGCGACGCACTGCTCCGGTTCGATCCCCAGCTCGATCAGCCCCGCCGCGATGGCGTACACCCGCTCGGCGGCCTGCGCCCAGCTCAGCGACTGCCAGGCGTCGGGGCCCTGGCCGGAAGCCGGCGGCACCGGGTAGCGGTATGCCTCGGCGTCCGGGGTGGCGGCCACGCGCTCCAGGAAGAGGCCCGCGACGGACGGCGGACGGTTCTCGATCAGGGTCTGTGTGTCGGTCACGACATCCTCCGGGGGCCCGCGACGGTGCGGCTTGTTTTCACTCGCGGGGCGTTGTTTAACTCGCGAGTAACTATCGGGCAGGGACAGGTTAGAGCCCGGTCGCCCGCTGCGTAAGGTCCCGCGCCCACTCACTTCGTGTCACGTGCCCCGCGAAGACGCCCGCGGCACGCCGGGGGCCCGCCGCGCTTTCGCACGACGGGCCCCGAGATGTCCGTTTCGCCGGTGACCGGCGGTGTGACCGGCGGTTACTTCTTGCCCTTGCCCGATCCCGCGCTGTCGTCGCTGGAGAGCACCGCGATGAAGGCCTCCTGCGGAACCTCCACGGAACCCACCATCTTCATCCGCTTCTTGCCTTCCTTCTGCTTCTCCAGCAGCTTCCGCTTGCGGGAGATGTCACCGCCGTAGCACTTGGCGAGGACGTCCTTGCGGATGGCGCGGATGGTCTCGCGGGCGATCACCCGGGAGCCGATGGCGGCCTGCACGGGCACCTCGAAGGCCTGCCGCGGGATCAGCTCCTTGAGCTTGGCCACCAGCCGCACCCCGTAGGCGTACGCCTGGTCCTTGTGGGTGATGGCGGAGAAGGCGTCGACCTTGTCGCCGTGCAGCAGGATGTCGACCTTCACCAGGCTGGAGGTCTGCTCGCCGGTGGGCTCGTAGTCCAGCGAGGCGTAGCCGCGCGTCTTCGACTTCAGCTGGTCGAAGAAGTCGAAGACGATCTCGGCGAGCGGCAGGGTGTAGCGGATCTCGACCCGGTCCTCGGAGAGGTAGTCCATGCCGAGGAGGGTGCCGCGCCGGGTCTGGCACAGCTCCATGATCGAGCCGATGAACTCGGTCGGCGCGAGGATCGTGGCCCGCACGACCGGCTCGTACACCTCGTTGATCTTGCCCTCGGGGAACTCGCTCGGGTTGGTGACGGTGTGCTCGCTGCCGTCCTCCATCACCACCCGGTAGACCACGTTCGGCGCGGTCGCGATCAGGTCCAGCCCGAACTCGCGCTCCAGCCGCTCCCGGATCACGTCCAGGTGCAGCAGGCCGAGGAAGCCGACGCGGAAGCCGAAGCCGAGGGCCGCGGACGTCTCCGGTTCGTAGACGAGCGCGGCGTCGTTGAGCTGGAGCTTGTCGAGGGCCTCGCGCAGCTCCGGGTAGTCCGACCCGTCCAGCGGATACAGGCCGGAGAAGACCATCGGCTTCGGGTCCTTGTACCCGCCGAGCGCCTCCGTGGCCCCCTTCTGCTGACTGGTGACCGTGTCACCGACCTTCGACTGGCGGACGTCCTTCACCCCGGTGATCAGATAGCCCACCTCGCCGACGCCGAGGCCGTCGGCCGGCAGCATCTCCGGCGAGTTGGTGCCGATCTCCAGCAGCTCGTGGGTGGCGCCGGTCGACATCATCTTGATGCGCTCGCGCTTGTTGAGCTGGCCGTCGATGACACGGACGTACGTCACGACACCGCGGTACGAGTCGTAGACGGAGTCGAAGATCATGGCGCGCGCGGGCGCGTCCTTGACGCCGACCGGCGCGGGGACCTCGGCGACGACCTTGTCGAGCAGCGCGTCGACACCCACACCGGTCTTCGCGGAGACCCGGAGCACGTCGCTCGGGTCGCAGCCGACCAGGTTCGCCAGCTCCTCGGCGAACTTCTCGGGCTGCGCCGCCGGCAGGTCGATCTTGTTCAGCACGGGGATGATCGTGAGGTCGTTCTCCATCGCCAGGTAGAGGTTGGCGAGGGTCTGCGCCTCGATGCCCTGGGCGGCGTCGACGAGGAGGATCGTCCCCTCGCACGCGGCGAGCGACCGCGAGACCTCATAGGTGAAGTCGACGTGCCCCGGCGTGTCGATCATGTTGAGGATGTGCGTGTTGCTCTTGTCGTGGGTCGGGGCCCACGGCAGACGCACCGCCTGGGACTTGATCGTGATGCCGCGCTCGCGCTCGATGTCCATGCGGTCGAGGTACTGGGCGCGCATCTGCCGCTGCTCGACCACACCGGTCAGCTGGAGCATCCGGTCGGCGAGCGTGGACTTGCCGTGGTCGATGTGCGCGATGATGCAGAAATTGCGGATCAGAGCCGGGTCGGTACGGCTCGGCTCGGGCACATTGTTAGGGGTCGCGGGCACGCAGGGTCCTGTCTCTTGAGGCGCCTTATGCCTCGGGTCGGATCGATACGTAGCTTCCATGGTCCCACGGGAGCGGCGCGGCGACCGGTTTGGGCCACTGGAAGGGCCGCTGGTAGTGTAGGGGGCTGTGTCTCATGCCCTCTCAGCGCGAGGCACGACCCCAAGAAATCACCTGGCACGGGACGCGGGATCCGCTGGGATCCCTCTCGCCCCGTGCCTGAACCTGAAAAGGCTCATTCGTGGCGAACATCAAGTCCCAGATCAAGCGGATCAAGACCAACGAGAAGGCCCGGCTGCGCAACAAGGCCGTCAAGTCCTCCCTGAAGACCGCGATCCGCAAGGCCCGCGAGGCCGCTGCCGCGGGTGACGTCGAGAAGGCCACCGAGTACCAGCGCGCTGCCGCGCGTCAGCTCGACAAGGCCGTCTCCAAGGGCGTCATCCACAAGAACCAGGCCGCCAACAAGAAGTCGGCGCTGGCTGCGAAGGTCGCGTCCCTCCAGGGCTGAACCCCTCATCTGGTCTGATCGCCGGTAGGACCCGAGCGGGCCCTCTCTCATCCGCTCCCGACCGGCACCCCGAGTCCGTTCGCGGCCTGCGTTCGCCACGCGGGAACGGACTCAGCAGCTTCATCCGGAGGCCCCGCCTCCCGCCCTTCCCCAGGGCGGGAGGCGGGGCCTTCGGCCATGCCCGCGGGCGGGATGATCGGGGTCGCCGTCACGACCACGGGTCATCCTCACGACCAGAAGTCGTTGTTCGCCTCGATGTCCTGGACGCACTCGTCGATGTCGCTGATCTTGTCGCCGACGATCCGGAAGACGAGGGCGCCGTCGTCGTCGATGTGCTTGCCGCCGCGGTCGGCCGTGAAGCGCATCATGCCGACCGCGTGGCCCCGGCCGTCCACGGCGACGCCGCGCAGGTCGACCTGCATGTTCCCGCCGGTCTCCTCGTGCATCCGGCGGTACATGTCGATGATCGCGTCCTGCCCCTTGAAGTCACCGGACAGCGGGTGGCTGCCGGGCACGTGATGGGTGCAGTCCGAGGTCATCAGCTCGCGCAGGGTGTCCATGTCGCCCCGGGTGAAGGCTTCGTACCCCTTGCGTACGACTTGGGCGTGCGGGTGTTCAGCCATGGCGATCGCCACCTCTCCGTCATCGGCGATGTACGGCTGACACGCCCGATTCTCCTCCGCTCCCGCTACGCCCGCCCTCTGGACCGCGCGGCCCTGGCGATGATGACGACGGCCTTCTCCAGTGCGTACTCGGGGTCGTCCCCGCCGCCCTTCACCCCGGCGTCCGCCTCGGCCACCGCCCGCAGCGCGACGGCGACCCCGTCCGGCGTCCAGCCCCGCATCTGCTGCCGGACCCGGTCGATCTTCCACGGCGGCATGCCCAGCTCCCGCGCTAGATCGGCGGGGCGCCCGCCGCGCGCGGAGGACAGCTTGCCGATCGCCCGCACTCCCTGGGCGAGCGCGCTGGTGATCAGCACCGGGGCGACACCGGTGGCCAGCGACCAGCGCAGCGCCTCCAGCGCCTCGGCCGCCCGCCCCTCCACCGCCCGGTCGGCGACGGTGAAGCTGGAGGCCTCGGCCCGGCCCGTGTAGTACCGCCCGACGACCGCCTCGTCGATGGTCCCCTCCACGTCGGCGACCAGCTGGGACACGGCCGACGCGAGCTCCCGCAGATCGCTGCCGATCGCGTCGACGAGTGCCTGGCACGCCTCCGGCGTGGCGGACCGCCCGGCCGCCCGGAACTCCTGGCGCACGAACGCCAGCCGGTCGGCCGGCTTCGTCATCTTCGGGCAGGCCACCTCCCGCGCCCCCGCCTTGCGCGCGGCGTCCAGGAGGCCCTTGCCCTTGGCGCCGCCCGCGTGCAGCAGCACGAGGGTGATCTCCTCGGCGGGCGCGCCGAGGTAGGCCTTCACGTCCTTGACGGTGTCCGCGGACAGGTCCTGCGCGTTGCGCACGACCACCACCTTGCGCTCCGCGAAGAGCGACGGACTGGTCAGCTCGGCGAGGGTGCCGGGCTGGAGCTGATCGGGGGTCAGGTCACGTACGTCCGTGTCGGCGTCGGCGGCCCGCGCGGCGGCCACCACCTCCTGCACGGCACGGTCGAGCAGGAGGTCCTCCTGGCCCACGGCGAGCGTCACCGGGGCGAGAGGGTCGTCATTCGCAGCTTTCCTGGCCATCGGGTCAAGCATGGCACGCCCCACTGACAGCGGTGTGTGCCCGGTGCGCCGCCCGGACGCCGGTGCGTGGCCGGCCCCGGGGACGCGGGACCCGCGCTCGGCCGCCCACGGCCCGCGGTGCCAGGCGTCGGAAGCCCGGCGCCGGCAGCCCGGCGTGACAGGCGGTATGCGCCGCCCCCTACGGCTCCTCGCGCCAGCCGTCCCACTCCCCGGCGAACTCGTCCAGCTCCCGCGGGTCGAGCACCGCGGCCTCGTCCCGCAGCACCACCAGCCACTGCGCGTCCTCGGCGTCGTCCTCGCCCGCCAGCGCGTCCCGCACCAGGCGCGGCTCCTCGTCGACCCCGAACCGCTCCCCCAGCGCCTCGGCCGCCTCCTCCGCGGCATCCCGGTCGGGCAGCACCAGCACATGTCTCACATCGCTCACGGCACCATTCTCCGCCACGGCTGCGCCGCCACGTCACCGGCCGCCCCACACCTCTTTCCGGGGGTGCCGCTCAGGCTCCGATCCGGTTCCGGCTGGCCATCGCCGCCTGAGCCCACGGACGGCCCTCCCGCCGCCCAGAAGACCGCCCTGGGCACACGGGCCCCGGGGCGGTCTCTGCGTCCAGGGAGAGCGACGGAGACCCCACGACGGGCCTACGCGGCCATGGGGGGCTCATCGCTCTCCGCCGGGGGTTCCTGCTCCTCGGGCTTGGCGGCCTCGTCCTGCTTCTGCTTGAAGCGCTCCAAGGCATCGCGCACTTTCCCAGCCGAGTCGATCACGTCCGGGAGCTGGTCCAGCACCCCCTTCAAGGCAAAGAGGGAGATGGAGGCCAGGCCAGCAATGGCAAGGATGGCGAGTGTCGCCCCGTTCACGTCTCGGTCCTCTCGGATCAAGTGGCCGAGCTGGGGGCTCATGCGCAGGGCATTCCTCAGCTCGGCCACAACAACAACTGCTGTGACACGAACTGAGAAGCCCCGCGCCGACGTATCGCCGGGATCTCAGTCGGCAGGGCCTGGCCCTACCGTGGATACACTTCGGTGATCAAAACTAGGCATCAGTTGGCAAGCCCAGATCACACGCCGCTACGGCTGGCCGACATCGGATGAGTGGGCCTTACCTCCGAATGAAGGGACCAACCCACTCAGCAGCCCGCCCACTGACTAGTCGCGCACTCAGAGGTGCGGACGCCGCCAAGAACGGCAAGAGTGATCTTGCTTGGTGCCCAAAGTGAGTTCGCAGCTCCTCAGGGCACGACCACGAGGATAGCGCACTGCCGTCGAACTATGCCCCGCAAAAAGACATTTGGGCTTTGAGCTGCTGAAATGTCACCGATTCTCGGCTAGGTGGGGCGGCCTAGGCGGCTGCTGGAGGTTCCTTGTCGTCCACCGGGACCGCCACGGGTGGCTGCCCCTCGGTGTCGTCGGGCTTGACCGCCTCGTCGTGCTTCTTCTTGAAGCGTTCCCAGGCGTCACGCGCTCGGCTGGCGGAGTCGAAGACGTCAGGGAGCTGGTCAAGGATGCCCTTGATCGCAAAGAGCAGCACGGAGGCCACGCCAGTGATGGCGAGAATGATGATGGCGGTGCCGTCCACCGACTTCCCTTTCGTGTTCATGGGAACACGCACTCAAGCCGGTGCCGCAGGCACCTCGACCCGAGTGGGTGTTCCTCTCTTCGGGTCGAGACACCTGCGCTGACGCTCTGCGCAAATGATCTCGTTTGTGGACCGTGCTCTCGGCCCACGGGTACTGCTGGACGTGCTATTTAGGCGCTTGGTTGAACCTCACCAGCCCTCACCGACTCGCGTCGTGGGGAGCCTTGGCGGAAACATCCCCGTCAATGACAGCTGATGCGTCCTGGTTTCCCGACCGCTGTCGGGACGCCCAGGTGCGGAGGATCGTCGTAGCCCTCAGTCGGCGATGGTAGCGCATTCCGGTGTGATCTTCTTTTAGGGCACAAGAAAGCCCCGTCTCAGTCGAGTTGGGACGGGGCTGACTCTGCGTCGGGTCACCGGGGCGCTGGCCGGCTCGGGTTGGGGAAGTCGTTGTCCCGGCAGCGGTAGCACTCGCAGAGCGGCCACCGGGTGTCGATCAGCGGCAGATTCGGCATGGTGTCGATGGACCACTCCTGCGCGCTGACCTCGCGCATCTCCTTGGTGGCGGCGTCGTACTTGTACACCCGAATGCTTAACCCAGCCATGGTGGCCCCCTCGTTGTCCTGACCAGCAGGTATCGCGATATCCGCGAGATCGCGATATCGCATAAGACTGCGGTAGCGAGGGTTACCGCGTGATCGTACGGTCGAGGAGTGAGTGTCGATCTTGACCGTTCTCGTCCGGTCTGGCGCCAGGTGGCCGAGGTCATCAGCAAGCGGATCGCCGACGGGACCTATCCGCCGGGCAGCCGCGTGCCGGGCATTGTTGAGCTGAGCGCAGAGTTCGAGATCGCGGCCAGCACCGCTCAGAAGGCCCTGGCGCACCTGCGCGACACCGGCCAAGTGCGCACCGAGCTGGGTCTCGGCACGTTCGTCGCCGACTCGGAGTAGGCCGGCCAACGTCGACCGGTCCGAAGATCGGCCGGTGCTATCGGCTCCTGACGCTAACCTGAGTCGTGTGATACAGGGTCACTTCACGCGAACGGGGCGGGTGCGATGACGGGGAAGGTAAGCGGGGTCGCTTACGAAATCGCAGGCGCCATCGGTGCGCAGTTGGCTCGGCAGGCAGCGGAAGCCATTGCCTCGCGTGTGTGGCGGACCATCAGCCAACCCCGAGGTGAGCAGCAGGCCGAACGGGTCGTTCAGATCCAGAATGTCTTCGTCGATCAGCCCAAGGGTCTTGCCGAGAAGCGGCAGGACTTTCAGTTCGCCGTCCTGAACCACACGCTGAAGCAGTCTGAGTGGACCTTCCGCCTGAGTGTGGGGTTCATGGCTGGCGGTGCGGCGATCGTCTTGACGGGGGCAGCGCTGGCGTTGGTGCACGCAGGGAAACCCGACCGTGATTACCTACGGCTTGTGACGAGCTTGACGGGTGGGTTGATGACAGGCGGTGTCGGTGGCGCGCTGGCGCTCCACTCGAAGCGCACCATGGCGAACCTGGCCAAGGCGGCGGAAGAAAACGAGAAGAAGATCGACAGCGATCGCAACATCGAAGTGGCGATGACCTTCATTGATCGTGTCGGTGATCCGCAGGAGAGGGACCGACTCAACTCGGCCGCTGCGATGAAGGCGCTGGGCATGGAGGCCAAGCCCGAGACGATGGTCGACCGGCTGCTTCCCGACCAGCAGGCCAAGCAGATCGAGCCGGGAGATCCGACTGGCTGACAACTGGCGGAGCCGCCGCCGGGGGCACCCACGCCGTGAGACCTTGTCGCCATGCAGCTCTTACACATTGAGGCGTGGGTCGGCGACGGTTGGCAGCGGGTGGTCAGGCTGGGCGACTTCGAGCCGCCGAACGACGGCAGTTCGACGACCATTTGGTCAACGAACTTGAGACCTTCTTGGCGGCCAACCCCGGACCATTCTGGATCGATACCACCGTCAATCCGCACGGTGTGCTGTTCGGCCAAGGGGTGCCTCGCCTGTTCCGGCTGGTCTGGCTCTTCACGCAAAGCGAGAGGGCGCACCTGGACGGTGCGCCCTCTCAACGTTGTGCCGTTTACCCAGCTTCAGCCACGTGTACCACTGCGTTGGCGACACTTGCGGTAGCCATTGCTGTCAGAAAGATACGCATCCGACCACCGCCATTCTTCTTATTGTTTTCACTTACTCGACGTGCCTTACGGTTTTCCCTAATCCGCTGAGCCAATTCGAACAGGTCCCAGAGTAGAAAAATTACCGCAATTGGCGCCGCTGCCGGATTCGAACCGTGCATCGTGGCTGTAGCTTGGCAAGCGGCCCAACACTCTTAAGTGTAGCAGCAGTTGGCGAACTGACATAGGGTCAGCTATCGCCTGCTCAGGTGACGCTTCAGCGCGCGCTCCGATCGCCGTGGCATTCGAACAGCGGATTGAAAGTCGGCCTCGGCCACCATCGCTTCGACCAGACGCTTCCCTGCCAATTCGGCTGTTTCGTGTGCCGACTTCAACTTCGGCCATCTGGCGTCCGCCTCTTCTGCGGCGCTCGGGTCGGTCTCGGCCGTCTCGACCAGAAGCTTCCATTCTTGGTAGAGGCCGAACCACTCCAGGGATGACTGCGCGACCATGTTGTTGATCAGCTGGATTGCTGGTGAGCCGAACATTTCCAGCTGAGCCACGTTCAACCAGTATCGAGATTCATCGAAGTTATCCAAAAGCGCGTCTACTGGCTTCTTGGTTGCCATCACCCTTGACCAAGAGGCTTCTATGAGTCGCTGCCTTGCGATGACTTCGGCGTAGGCATCCATGCGCCGATCCCAGACACGGTGCGTGCGATCGCGGCTGCGGGTCAGTAGGTGTGTTGCCACGACTGCGGCTGTTGAGACAACAGACGTTACGGACGCGGCAATAAGGGTGGCTTCCCATGGTTGCAATGCCATGGCGGCAGCGTAGGCCGAGGACGGCCCTCCCGGGGCCTCGTCCGGGGATCTACGGCCGGACGCCCCGGGCGGGTACGAGAGGCCGCCGGAGACCCCACGGGAGGCCGGGACGATACATGCCCGGTGCCGCGTGCTAGCCGTCCGGCGTTCCGACCGTCGGGTCAGCGGCCTCCGGATTAGCCGGCCATAACCTCTCGTGCTTGGTGATCACGTCTCGTGACAGCCGCGGAGACCCGTCAAGCAGGTCAAGGGACTTGCTCCAACCGCAAGTCCGACAGGACTTGTGCCGGGCCGAAATCGCGTGGCCTACTGGGTGTCAGAACGGGCTCATAGCTGTCCGGCCCCCCGCCTTCTGTAGGCGGGTGATTGCAGCCGGGGAGCGGGGAGAAGCCTAGGAGCGGGCCGCAGCATGACGGCCCGCGAGGGTGGACCGAATCGGGGCCACGCCTGCCACTCACCGAAGTGCGAACAGTCCCTGACGGGGAACTGCCATGCCTTCACGCTCCCGAAGCCGCGTCTCGGTCTCGCGTGCTCGATGCGCGAGTGGTTTCAGGCGAACGGTCGGCTGGTGCCGGACGAGCTGACCGACGAGGCGTGGGCGCTGGTCGAGCCGATTCTGAAGGCGTGGGAGCCGCCGAATCACAAGCTGCGCCCCGGTCGCCTGATGCTCGATGCGATGTTCTACAAGGCGCGCACCGGGTGCCGCTGGGAGGAGCTGCCTGAGCGGTTCGGTCTGGGGAAGGGCATCCATTCGCGTTACAAGACCTGGCGCAACTGTGGAGTCTGGGACCAGATCATGGCCGCCCTGCCTGACACGGGTCAGCCGGTGTGGACGCCACCCCTGGTGCCGCCGCTGCGCGTCGAAGGGCGCGTCGATCCCCGCATGATGACCGGCGGGGGTTTCCAGGAAGGAGCGGTGTCCGGAGAAACAGGTGTGCCCGGGCCCGACCTGCACGTCCGGCTCGATGCGGAGGCTCGGCCCTCGGCCGCGCGGGGTCAGTGCGAGGGTTGCGGACGGGGTCGGTCCCTCCCGTCCGCCTCACCCACCACGGGCACGCGGTCCAGCGCGATCCCGAACCGCTCCCGGTACACCGCCAGCACCGCCTCGTCCTCCTCCTCCCCGTACTCGTGCTCCTCCCGCGCCCCGTCCGCCGCCGTCACCTTCAGCCGGCGCCCGCTCAGCGTGATCCGTCCGCCGTCCTCGGTGACCCGGGAGCACACCAGCGAGCGCACGAAGTGCGACTCGGGCGAGGTGGTGTGCCACCACGCGCCGGTCACGAAGTCGGCCAGCGCGCGCGGCCGGGTCTCCAGCCGGTACTCCGGCTCGCCGTCCTTCAGCAGGTCCAGGTCGGCCGTGTCCGCCGCACCGCCGCCCCGGACCCCCGCCGCGTCCGGCCCCGCCTCGACGATCCGGAACGAGCCGCCCGGATCGTCCTGTTCCGCCCGGTCCCGCCACGACAGCGGATAGTGGCTGTGCGCCCCGAACCCGACGTCGGCCAGCCAGTCCCCCGCGTCCGCCGTCCGCACCCGCAGCGCCATGTGGTCGTACGGGATGCCGAGCCCCCGCGGGCCGTGCACCCGCGCCGCCAGCAGCGTCACCCCGAATCCGAGCGCGTCCAGCAACGCGGCGAACGCGCCGTTCAGTTCGTAGCAGAACCCGCCCCGCCGCGCGCCCACCACCTTGTCCAGCAGCCGCTTCTCGTCGAGCACGACCGGCTCGCCGAGATGGATCGACAGGTTCTCGAAGGGGACC
Source organism: Streptomyces glaucescens (assembly GCF_000761215.1). Taxonomy (GTDB): domain Bacteria; phylum Actinomycetota; class Actinomycetes; order Streptomycetales; family Streptomycetaceae; genus Streptomyces; species Streptomyces glaucescens_B. Next base: position 2,686,772 of record NZ_CP009438.1, read on the forward strand.
GTCCGCAGATGGCGCAGGTGCAGTTCGCGCAGGGCGTCGAGGGAGGGCCGGGCGGGGCGGGCGGCCCCCAGGCGGCCGAGGTACGCGTCAATGTCACTCGATTCCATCTCCTCAGTCTCGCGCCACCCTTGTCTCCCGACGACCGTGACGATCCACGCCGATCACCGCGATCGCCCCGCCGCGGTCCGTGCGGAGCACCGCCGCGCCCTGGGCCCGCAGCGCCGCCAGCGTGCTGGGCGCCGGGTGTCCGTACGGGTTGTCCTCGCCCGCGGAGATCAGCGCCAGGCGTGGCGCCGCCCGGCGCAGCAGCTCCGGATCCTGGTAGGCGGAGCCGTGGTGGGCGACCTTGAGGACGTCCACCCGGTCGATCAGCGCCGCCGCCGGCGTCCGCAGCAGCGCCCGCTGCGCCGGGGGTTCGAGGTCGCCGAGCAGCAGCATCCGCAGCCCCGCCGACCGTACGAGCAGGGCGACACTGGCGTCGTTCGGCCCTTCCGGCACCGGCCCCGAGGCCGGCGGCCACAGCACCTCCCAGGACAGGCCCCCGCTGCGCCGCCGCTCCCCGGCGGCCGCCCGCGTCACCGGCACCCTCCGCGCGGCCGCCTCCCGCCGGACGAACTCCGCCTGCTCCGCGGGTTCCTGGTACCCCGTCGTCTGGACGGCCCCCACCGTGCGGCCCCGCAGCACTCCGGGCAGTCCGGCGACATGGTCGGCGTGGAAGTGGGTGAGCACGACGAGCGGGATCCGGGTGATGCCCAGCCCGCGCAGGCAGCGGTCCACGAGCACCGGGTCCGGCCCGGCGTCCACCACCACGCCGGTGCCCTCGCCCGCCGCCAGCACCGTCGCGTCGCCCTGCCCCACGTCGCACAGCGCGAGCCGCCAGCCCGGGGGCGGCCACCCGGTGATCACCCGGGTCAGCGGGGGCGGCTGCACCACCGCGAGCACCAGCAGCAGCCCGCCGGCCACACACAGCCAGGGATGCCGCAGCAGCCGCCGCCCGGCCACCAGGACGGCCCCCGTGACAACCAGCAGCAGCCCCGCCCCCGCCCAGCCGCCCGGCCAGTCCACACCCGCACCGGGCAGCGCAGCCCCGGTCCGCGCGATGCCCGCGATCCACCCCGCGGGCCAGCCCGCGCACCACGCCAGCGCCTCCGCCACGGGCATCGCCACCGGCGCCGCCGCGAGCGCGGCGAACCCCAGCACCGTCGCCGGGGCCAGCGCGCACTCCGCGAGCAGATTGCACGGCACCGCCACCAGACTCACCCGCGCCGACAGCACCACCACGACCGGCGCGCACACGGCCTGCGCCGCCGCCGCGGCCGCCAGTGCCTCCGCCGGCCGGGACGGCATCCCGCGCCGGCGCAGCGCCGCGCTCCACCTCGGCGCGAGCGTCAGCAGCGCCCCGGTGGCCAGCACGGAGAGCAGGAAGCCGTAACTCCGTGACAGCCACGGGTCGTACAGCACCAGCAGCAGCACCGCCGTCGCCAGCGCCGGGATCAGGGACCTGCGGCGCCCGGTGGCCAGGGCGAGCAGCGTGACCGCGCCGCAGGCGGCGGCCCGCAGCACGCTCGGGTCCGGCCGGCACACCACGACGAACCCCAGGGTGAGCACTCCGCCGAGCAGCGCGGTCCCCCGCAGGGAGACGCCGAGCCGCGGGGCGAGCCCGCGCCGCTCGGCCCGCTGGGCCAGTCCGGGCGGGCCCAGGAGCAGAGCGAGGACGATGGTGAGGTTGCTGCCGGACACGGCGAGCGTATGGGCGAGGTCGGTCTCCTTGAAGGCCGCGTCCAGATCGGGCCCGATGCGCGAGGTGTCCCCCACCACCAGGCCCGGCAGCAGGGCCCGGGCGTCGGCGGGCAGACCGTCGGTCGCCTCCCGCAGTCCGGCCCGCAGCCGCCCGGCGAACCGCTGCGCGCCGGTGGGCCGCCGCACCACTTCCGGCCCCGCCCGGGCCCGCACCCGCAGAACGGCCGCGATCCGGTCCCCGCCCACGACGGCCGGCGCCAGCCGGCCCGTCAACCGCAGCCGTGTCGAGGGCAGCAGTCCGAGCCAGGACGGCCGCCCGGCCCCGTCCGCCCGCGTGCTCCCGCCGCCCGCGTCGACGATCACCAGCACCGGCGTCCGGGTCACCGTCCGCACGGTCACGGCCTGCGCCGTGCGGCCCGGCGCGGTGTGATCCCGCACCGGACGGTCGGGTGCCGTCCCGGCCGCGGGGTCCGGTGCCGTGGAGTCCTGCGACGAGCGGTCGGGTGCCGTGCCGGCCACGGAGCCGGGTGCCGTGGAGTCCTGCGACGAGCGGTCCGGGGCCGTCCCGGCCCCGGGGGCCGGTGCCCTGAGGTCCTGTGACGCCCGGTTCGGCGCCGTCCCGGCCCCGGGGGCCGGTGCCGTGCGGCCCGGTGACGTCCGGTCCGGAGCAGCCGCTGGGGGCGGCGCCGTGCCGTGTGCCGGCCGCTCCAGTACGGCGCGGACCTCTGCCCGCAGCAGCACGGACACCCGGGCGGCGTGATCGCCGGCGACCCGCGGCCGAAACGGCCGAGGGTCCCCGGTGACCTCCACCTCCGCGGTCACCGTGGCGTACTCCCGTGCCAGTTCCGGCACCGGTCCCCGGCGCAGGTCCGCCCCGTGCAGCCCGGCGGAGGCGGCAGCCGCGGCGACACAGACCAGCACGGCGGCCACGGGCACCCGAAGCCAGGCGACCCGCACCCGAGGCCGTGCGCCCGGCGCTCCGGGCCCGGCACCGTCCTCCGCTCGCCCACGGTCCGGGCGGCCCGTCCGACGCGCCGCCCACAGCAGGGCGACCGCCCCGGCCGAGCCTCCCGCGGCCACTCCGGCGGCCCACCCCGGCGGGGCCCCCAGCAGCAGCGCCGCCGTCAGCCAGGCGGCGAGCGCCGGTACGACCAGGCGCAGATCCGCGGGTCCCTCCTGCCGTGGATGCGGGTCGCCCAGTCGCCGCCCGGACGCCGCGTGCACCGCCGACCGTCCGGGGCGCCCCGCCGCCGCCCCGGAGGGACCGGGACCGGGCCCCGGGGACGTCTCCTCGGACCGGCCAGGCTCCGGAGAGGCCCGCTCGCCCCGGCCGGGGCCGAGCGGCGCCGCCCCGCGCCGACCGCCCGCCGAGACCTCCTCCCCGCCCTTCATGGCCGTACGAGATCCCGCAGGTCGGCGAAGCGCCGTTCGCCGATGCCGTCGACCTCGCGCAGTTCGTCCACCGAGCGGAAGCCGCCGTGGCGGGTGCGGTGGTCGACGATGTGCTGGGCGAGCACCGGGCCGACGCCGGGCAGGGTGTCGAGCTGCTCCACCGTGGCCGTGCTGAGGGAGACGGGTCCCGCCGGTGCCCCGCCCGGGACACCTCCGGCAGCTCCCGGAGCGGGACCCTGGGCGGGAGCGGGCCCGCCGACGACCACCTGCTCCCCGTCCACGAGGAACCGCGCCCGGTTGAGCCCGTCGAGGTCCGTGCCGGGCCGCACTCCGCCCGCCGCCTCCAGCGCGTCCACCACCCGCGCTCCCGCGGGCAGCCGGTGGATGCCGGGTTCCCGTACCTTCCCGCTGACGTCCACCACGATCTCGGGGCCCGGGGTGCTCGCCGGCGCGGAGGTGCCGGTCCCGGCCGGGGCACCCGCGGTCTCCGCCTGCGGCGCGACCGCCCCGGCGTGCGGGGCCGCCTCGACCACCTCCGGTGCCCGTACGGTCTCGGTCCGCCCGCTCCAGAAGTGCTGCACGGCGAATCCGGCGGCCACCACGAGCAGGACCGTCAGCGCCAGCACGCTCCGTCGTTCCAGCCCGACCCGGGCCTGCAGCCACACCGGCATCCGCTCCCGCACGGCGAGCCGCGCCCGGTCCCGCCAGGCCCCCGCCTCACCGGACTCCGGCGACCGCCGGCGCGCCGGGTCCCGGCCCTGCTCCAGGTCCCGCTCCTCCTCGTGCTCCCGCTCAGCCTCCGGCTCGACCTGGAACGCCGCGGCGCGTGCCCCGTCCGGCGTGGGCGGACCGGCTCCCGACTCGCCGAACAACAACCGTGCGCGGCGCCGCAGTTCGTCGGCCGACGGGTCCCGCTGCCGCACCGGCCTGCCGCGCGGTGGCGTACGGCGGGGAAGGGCGCGCCCGTCCGAGGCGGGAGCCCGGCCGGGGCCGCTGGTGGCGGACGTGATGCGTGTGCGTGCTCGAAGTGCCATGCGACGAGGATGGAGCAGCCCGGCGTCCTCGCGATGATCTTGCTCGTTTCCCGGGGACAACCCTGTGGTTGTGGACAACTCCGTCACTCACACGGCTGAACCGGACTGGGCCTGGATGCCTCAGCGTGAGGCGACCACAACTCCCAGCAGCCCGGGTCCCGTGTGGGCGCCGATCACCGCCCCGACCTCGCTCACGTGCAGTTCGCCGAGTCCCGGCACCCGTGCCCGCAACCGCTCCGCCAGGGCCGAGGCGCGGTCCGCCGCCGCCAGATGGTGCACCGCGATGTCGACCGGCGCGGCTCCCGCCCGTTCGGCGACGACCTCCTCCAGCCGGGCGATCGCCCTGGACGCGGTGCGCACCTTCTCCAGCGGCTCGATCCGGCCGCCGTAGAGCTGGAGCAGCGGCTTCACCGCGAGCGCGGACCCGAACAGGGCCTGGGCGGTGCCGATCCGGCCGCCACGGCGCAGGTACTCCAGGGTGTCGACGTAGAAGTACGCGGCAGTGCCGGCGGCCCGTTTCTCCGCCGCCGTGACGGCCTCGTCCACGGAACCGCCCGTCTCCGCCGCCTCGGCGGCCGCCACCGCGCAGAAGCCGAGCGCCATCGCGATCATGCCGGTGTCCACCACCCGCACCGGCACCGGCGCCTCCTTCGCCGCGAGCACCGCCGCGTCATAGGTGCCGGACAGTTCGGCGGACAGATGGAGGGAGACGATCCCGGAGGCGCCCGTCTCGGCGATCTTGCGGTAGGTCTGCGCGAAGAGTTCGGGGCTGGGCCGCGAGGTGGTGACGGGGCGTCGCTTCTGCAGTGCCTGGGCCAGCGAGCGGGTCGAGATCTCGGTGCCCTCTTCGAGTGCCCGGTCGCCGAGGACGACGGTCAGGGGCACCGCTGTGATGCCGTGCCGCTCCATCGTCCGCGGCGGCAGGTAGGCCGTTGAATCGGTGACGATCGCGACATGGCGGGACATGAGCTGGAGGTTACCTGGCGTAGCGCCGGGACCGCAGCCCGGCCCTCTCACCTGCGGCGGAACGAGGACGCGGCAGGCGGTGGGTCAGGTGGTGCTCTCGGGGCGGGGCTTCTTCTGCCACGGGTAGGCGGTGCGCGGGGCGGGCGGGGTGATCGCGGGGCGCTCCCCGGCGGGACGCTCCCCGACGGTCCGCGCCTGGGAGGTGTCCGGCCAGGTCTGCTGCTGCGTGGCCGCGTCGGCGCCTGCGGCCGGGGCTTCCGGCCAGGGCGGCGGGGTGGCGGAGGAGGACGAGGAGCCCGCGGGTTCCTCCGTCGTCCAGTGCCGCAACGCCCCGGCCTCGACGTCGATCTGGGCGCTGAGCGTGTCCAGGTCGTCGTCGGCGAAGCGGTGGGCGCGGTCGCGGGCGGCCCAGCGCAGGGCGTCCGCCGAGCGCGTGATGCGCTCGGTGCGTTCCCGCAGGGCGGGCAGCCGCTCGCCGAGCGAGGCCCGGTCCGGTTCGGACTCCAGGCGCCGCAGGTCGGCGTCCAGTTCGTGCCCGTGGACGCTGAGCCGCTGGAAGAGGGCGAGCGATTCCTTCAGGGACTCGTCCTCGGCGGCGCCGGCGTGCAGCGCGTCCTGGGTGGCCCGCATGGAGGTGCGCAGCCGGAGCCGGAGCTGGGCGATCTCGCCGGCCGGGCCGGGCTGGACGAAGGACTTGGCGCGCAGGGTGTGGTCCTCGACCGTGCGGCGGGCCTGGTCGATCGTGCGGTCCACGCCGCGCTTGGCGGCGCCGACGACCTTCACCGTGGCGTAGGCGCCCAGGGCGATGAAGAGCACGATGAGCAGGGCCACCACCGCGATCACTGCTTCCACTGCGCTCCTCCTCCGCCGATCGGGCCCGTCGCCCGGCGCGGCACGTGCCGCGCCGCTCCTCCACGGTAAACGCATCGGGCAGGCCCGGAGTTCCGCGACAACCCCGAACCTGCCCGTATCGAACCCCGAGCCCACCCCTAGGGGGCACCCGGGGCGCGGGCCGGCTCACGACCGGCGCCCGACCGGCGCCCGACCGGCCGATGCCCCGCCCGGATCCCGCTGACGTTCCGCTCGCGGCCGGCTCACGTTCCGCTCACGCCGGAACGATGTTCACCAGCTTCGGCGCCCGCACGATGACTTTGCGGATCCCGGCCCCGTCCAGTGCCGCGACGACCTTCTCGTCGGCCAGCGCGACCTTCTCCAGCTCCTCCTCGGAGATGGTGGGGGCGACCTCCAGCCGCGCCTTGACCTTGCCCTTGATCTGGACGACACAGGTGACGGTCTCGTCCACCACGTAGGCGGGGTCGGCGACGGGGAAGTCCTGGTGCACCACGGAGTCGGTGTGGCCGAGCTTGCGCCACAGTTCCTCGGCGATGTGCGGGGCCAGCGGCGCGACCAGCAGCACCAGGGCCTCGGCGACCGGGCGGGGCACGGGGCCCGCGGCCTTGGTCAGGTGGTTGTTCAGCTCGGTGACCTTGGCGATGGCGGTGTTGAACCGCAGGCCCTCCAGGTCGCCGCGCACGCCGTCGATCGCCTTGTGCAGGGCGCGCAGCGTCTCCTCGTCGGGCTCGGCGTCGGTGACGGTGACCTCACCGGTCGTCTCGTCTACGATGTTCCGCCACAGCCGCTGCAGCAGCCGGAACTGGCCGACCACCGCGCGCGTGTCCCACGGCCGGGAGACGTCCAGCGGGCCCATGGCCATCTCGTACAGCCGCAGGGTGTCGGCGCCGTACTCGGCGCAGATCTCGTCCGGGGTGACGGCGTTCTTCAGGGACTTGCCCATCTTGCCCAGCAGGCGGGTGACCTTCTCGCCCTGGTACCAGTAGGCGCCGTCGCGCTCCTCCACCTCGGCGGCGGGGACGGCGATGCCCCGGCTGTCGCGGTAGACGTAGGCCTGGATCATGCCCTGGTTGAACAGCTTGTGGAACGGTTCGGCCGAGGAGATGTGGCCCAGGTCGTACAGCACCTTGGACCAGAAGCGGGCGTACAGCAGGTGCAGCACGGCGTGCTCGGCGCCGCCGACGTACAGGTCGACACCGCCGTGCGGCCGGCCCTCGCGCGGGCCCATCCAGTACCGCTCGATCTCCGGGTCGACCAGCTTCTCGCTGTTGTGCGGGTCCAGGTAGCGCAGCTCGTACCAGCAGGAACCGGCCCAGTTGGGCATGGTGTTGGTCTCGCGGCGGTACTTCCTGGGGCCGTCGCCCAGGTCCAGGGTGACGTTGACCCAGTCCTCGTTGCGCGACAGCGGCGTCTCGGGCTGGGTGTCCGCGTCGTCCGGGTCGAAGGTGCGCGGGCTGTAGTCCTCGACCTCCGGCAGTTCCAGCGGCAGCATCGACTCGGGCAGCGCGTGGGCGACGCCGTCCTCGTCGTAGACGATCGGGAAGGGCTCGCCCCAGTAGCGCTGGCGGCTGAACAGCCAGTCGCGCAGCCGGAAGTTGACGGTGCCCTCGCCGATGCCGCGGGACTCCAGCCACGCGGTGATGCGCGCCTTGGCCTCGGCGACTCCCAGGCCGTCCAGGGAGATGTCCTCGCCGGTGGAACCGGTGATCTTCGCGTCGTACGAGGCGAACGCGTCGTCCCAGGTGGACGGGTCGGTGCCGCGGCCGTCCGAGGGCTCCACCACGCAGCGCATCGGCAGCTCGAAGGCGCGCGCGAAGGCGAAGTCACGGGTGTCGTGCGCCGGGACGGCCATGATGGCGCCGGTGCCGTAGCCCATCAGGACGTAGTCGGCGATGAAGACGGGGATCCGCTCGCCGGTGACCGGGTTGGTCGCGTACGCGCCGGTGAAGACGCCGGTCTTCTCCTTGGCGTCGGCCTGCCGCTCGACGTCGGACTTGGACGCGGCCTGCGCGCGGTAGGCGGCGACGGCCTCGGCGGGGGTGGCGTGGCCGCCGGTCCACACGTCGTGGGTGCCCTCCGGCCAGGCGCCGGGGATGATCGTGTCGACCAGCGGGTGCTCGGGGGCCAGCACCATGTAGGTGGCGCCGAACAGGGTGTCCTGACGGGTGGTGAAGACGGTGATGCGGTCGTCGCCGACGGGGAAGTCGACGCGGGCGCCCTCGGAGCGGCCGATCCAGTTGCGCTGCTGCAGCTTGATGGCCTCGGGCCAGTCCAGCGCGTCCAGGTCCTCCAGCAGCCGGTCGGCGTAGGCGGTGATGCGCATGTTCCACTGGCGCAGCTTGGCCTTGAAGACCGGGTAGTTGCCGCGCTCGGAGCGCCCGTCGGCGGTGACCTCCTCGTTGGCCAGCACGGTGCCCAGGCCGGGGCACCAGTTGACCGGCGCGTCGGAGGCGTACGCCAGCCGGTACCGGCCCAGGACGTCGGCCCGCTCGACGGCGCTCAGCTCGCTCCAGGGGCGTCCGCCGGGGACCTCCCGCTCACCCGACTCGAACTGGGCGATCAGCTCGGAGATCGGGCGGGCCTTCCTCGCCTCGTCGTCGTACCAGGAGTTGAAGATCTGCAGGAAGATCCACTGGGTCCACTTGTAGTAGTCCGGGTCGATCGTGGCGAACGACCGGCGCTTGTCGTGGCCCAGGCCCAGCCGTCGCAGCTGGGCCCGCATGTTCTCGATGTTGGCCTCGGTGGACACGCGCGGGTGCGTGCCGGTCTGCACGGCGTACTGCTCGGCGGGCAGGCCGAAGGCGTCGAAGCCCAGGGTGTGCAGGACGTTGTGGCCGGTCATGCGCTGGAACCGCGCGTAGACGTCGGTGGCGATGTAGCCCAGCGGGTGGCCGACGTGCAGGCCCGCACCGGAGGGGTACGGGAACATGTCCATGATGAACTTCTTGGGCCTGGCGGCCAGCTCCGGATCACCCGCCAGGTCGCCCTCGGGGTTCGGCGCCGCGTAGGTGCCCTCGGCGTCCCAGACGTCCTGCCAGCGTGCCTCGATCTCGGCGGCCAGGGCAGCCGTGTAGCGGTGCGGCGCGGCCACCTCGGCGGTGGCAGCGGGGTTCGTCTCGCTCATGATCCTCAAAGCTCCATCGATCGTCTCTGCCTGCGGCTTGTCGAGAAACGAAAAATCCCCTCGCACAGGAGGGGACGCCGCGCCGATTCCGGCCACTCGACTCGTCCGGTGGCCGGGACTGATCAGCGCGGCCCGCTAAGCAGAAGGCGTACGGCACGCATGGCGTCAGGGTACCGCAGCGCTCGGCCGGGCCGCGACGACGCCCGGAAGCTGAATCATGATCATGATTACTTCGCGTAACAACCCCTAAAGGGCATCGCAACAACCGGATTGTCGTTTGATAACAGCGCAATAACTCAAACCACGTACTCGCGGGTATGGCGCGACCTAGAGTGCGGCCCGGGACCGCTTTCCCGAACCGCTCGGAGTTGCCCCATGAACTCTCGTCGTAAAAACAGCTCGCTCGCCCAGCCCGGCCGGTCGGCCTACGGCGCGGCGACGGCTGCCGTGCTGGTCCTCATACCCGTGCTCGTACTGGCCGGAGGTGACACGTTCCGCGAGTTCCTCAACTTCGGCGCGGGCGTGCTGAGCCTGGTCTCGCTCTCCTGCTCGGTGATCTGGGGCCTGGTGGCCCAGGACCGGATCCTGCTCAACGCGCGCCAGCGGATCGTCGGGCAGGCGGTGCACCGGGTGACGGCGGTCGCCGCGATCGCGTTCCTGCTGCTGCACGTCACCACCAAGGTCGCCCTCGACCACGTCGGGCCCATCGCCGCGGTGCTCCCGTTCGCACTCGGCGTCACCGGCAGCGCCGGGCTGATCGGGCTGGGCTCCCTGGCCGGGCTGCTCATGGTCTTCGTGGGCATCACCGGCGCCCTGCGCGGCGCCTTCGCCTCCCCGGCCCCGGTCGCCGCCCGCTGGCGGACCATGCACATGCTGGCCTACCCGGCCTGGTGCGCGGCGCTGCTGCACGGCCTGTTCGCGGGCCGCCAGGCCAAGCCGGTCTTCGTGTTCCTCTACGGCCTGTCGCTGGTCGCCGTCATCGCGGCCCTGGCGCTGCGGTCGGCGCCCCGCCCGGTCAAGCGGCAGGTCGCCGACCGGCTCGTCGCACTGCTCGGCGACGCGCAGCGGCCCGACCGCGAGGACCTGGACGCCGCCCGCGCGCGGGCGGGTGCCGAGCCCTCCCCGCTGCCCGGCTACGACGTCCCGCGCGGCGGCCGCGAGCGCCCCGCCGAACCCGCCGCCGGCTTCGCCGCCGCCTACCGCGCGGTGTCCCGTCCCCGCCGGGCCCAGCACTCCGCCCCGGACACCCGGCCGACCGCGTCGCTGCCCCTGACGGACACCTCCTCGCCGCTCCGGACGGACACCGCCCCGCTGCCGCGCGTGGACCCGTCCTGGCCCATCCCGTCGCCGCCGCCGGTCGGCGAGGCGCCCCGGTCGGCCTACGACCCGCTCCAGGACACCGGACACACCGTCCCCGCCTATGGCGATCCGGGCACCGGCGGCTACCCGGGCACCGAGATGTTCGGCACCGTTGAGTCGAACACCCTCCACGGCACGTACAACCCGAACGACACGTACGACAACAGCGGTCCCGCCACGGAAACACTGCCCGGTGCGTCCTACGACTTCGACGCACCGGGTTCGGGCGAACCTTGGAACATGCCTTCCGGAGGCTTTAAGTGAACGAGGCCCTGCCCGACGTACCCGAAGTCCGCGTGGTCGGGCTTCCCCAGCTCACGTCGGGCTTCGACCTTGTCGAACGACTCGATCTGCCCATGCACCTGAAAGTGCACGGGCCGCTCGAACCGATGGGCGGCGAGCAGCTCGCGCAGCTCGCCGAACGCATCAATCTCAGGGGCCGCGGCGGCGCGGGCTTCCCCTTCCACAAGAAGCTGCGGTCGGTCGCCGAGTCGGCGATCCGCCGCGGCGTGCGGCCGGTGGTGGTGGTCAACGGGAGCGAGGACGAACCCGCCTGCCGCAAGGACACGGTGCTGATCAACCGTGCCCCGCACCTGATCCTGGACGGCGCGCTGCTGTGCGCCGAGGCCCTGGGCGCCCGCACCCTGGTGGTGGGGGTCACCCGGGAGTCCACCCAGCGCTCGATGGAGGCCGCGCTCGCCGAGCGCGGTCTGAGCAACGGGCGCAGATCGGCGCTCCGCGCGCGCGTGCAGCGCAATCCCGTGCGCATGGTCACCGGCGCCGCCGCCTCCCTGATCCGCTCGATCGACGGCGGCCCGGCCATCCCGCCCGGCCGCAAGATCAGCGCGTCGGTCAGCGGTGTGGGTGGCGCCCCGACGCTGCTGTCGAACGCCGAGACGTTCGCCCAGCTGGCGATCGCCGCGCGGATCGGCCCGGAGCGGTACGGCAACACCGGGCTGTACGACGAGCCGGGCACCGTGCTGCTCACCGTCTCCGGGGCGGTCGCCCGCCCCATGGTGATCGAGGTGCCCACCGGCGTGCCGCTGCGCTACGTCCTGCAGCTGGCCGGCGCCCCGCCGGTCCCGCAGGGCGTGCTGACCGGCGGCTACCACGGCAAGTGGATCGACGCGGCGACGGTGAACGAGGCGATCGTCTCGCGCAACTCGCTGGACGCGGTGGGCGGTTCGCTGGGCGCGGGGGCGATCCTGCCGATCGGCCAGGAGACCTGCCCGCTGGGCGAGTCGCTGCGGGTGGCGCAGTGGCTGGCCGAGGAGAGCGCGGGCCAGTGCGGCCCCTGCTACCTGGGCCTGCCGGCCGCCGCGCGCGGCATGGAGGACATCCTGAACGGCGGCGGGCCCGCCGCCCTGGAGGCGCTCAAGCAGGTCGCCAGGAACGTCAAGCGGCGCGGCGCCTGCTCGCACCCGGACGGCTCCGCGATGTTCCTGGAGTCGACGATCAAGGCGTTCACCGACGACCTCGCCGCCCATGTCCTCGGCAACGGCTGCGGACGGCCCGTGGAGGGCGTGCTGCCGCTCTTCGAGGGGGGCAGGGGCCCGACGGGCGTGCCGGGCGGCGGCGCGGCCGAGGAGAACGGACCCAGCCGGCAGAAGATCTACGTCGACTGGACGCTGTGCCGGGGGCATGGCCTGTGCGCCGACATCCTCCCCGAGGTCTTCGAGCTGGGCGCCGACGGCTTCCCGACCGTCGCCCAGGCGGCCGTGCCCCGGTACGCGGAGGCGAAGGCGCTGCGCGCGGTGCGCCGCTGCCCGGCGCTCGCCCTGCGGATCGAGGAGGACACCCGCTCCCAGCCCGCCACGCGCAATCTGCCGGTGCTGTCCCAGGGCCGCGGGCGCCGCGCGCTCGGCCGCTGAACGGCCGCGCGGGCGCCGGACGGCGGGCGCCTGACGGCGGGCGCCGAGCAGCCGGCGGCCGGCGGCCGCCGAGCGCGCCGGCACACGAAAATCCCGCCGGGTCGGTGACCCGGCGGGATGTGCTGTGGAGCTAAGGAGAATTGAACTCCTGACCTCCTGCATGCCATGCAGGCGCTCTACCAACTGAGCTATAGCCCCTTGCGGTGTGCCGTCCGCTTCGTTTCCCTTGCGGGTTTCCCTCGCGGCGACACAGAGAACATTACACGGTCCCCCCGGCGGAACACCAAATCGTTTCCGTTCTGCCCGAATATGAGCGCTATGGTCGGCCCCCGTGACCGTGATCGCGTTTCCGTGGGCCCGCCGCCGCGTGCCGGCCGCCCTCGGCGTCTGCCTGTTCTCCCTCGCGGCGTTCTGGAGCGCGCAGCGGGCCGCGCAGGTGTCGATGATCGACCTGATGGTGTACCGCGCGGAGGGCGCGACCGTCCGCGCGGGCGGCGATCTGTACGCACTGCGGACCACGACGGCGCAACTGCCCACCACCTACCCGCCCTTCGCGGCCCTGCTGTTCACCCCGCTGACCCTGCTGGACGGCGCGGGCCTGCGCACCCTGGCGACGGCCGGCAACCTCGCCCTGCTGGTCGCGTTCGTCCGGCTGTCGCTGCGGCTCGTCGGGCACACGCGCGCGGACACCGTCTGGTGGGTCACGGCGGCGGCCGTGTGGTGCGAACCGGTGTGGACGACGCTGCGGTACGGCCAGGTCAACCTGGTGCTGGCCGTACTGGTCCTGTGGGACCTCACCCGCCGCCGCGGTGACCGGCTGGCCGGGCTGGGCATCGGCCTGGCGGCCGCGGTGAAGCTGACGCCCGCCCTGTTCGCCGTGTTCCTGCTGGCCACCGGTGTCCTCGCGCACCGCGCGGGCGGCCGCGGCGCCCCCTGGCTGCGCCACGCGCGCGGGGCGGCGATCGCGTTCGCCGGCGCCACCCTGCTCGCCGCGGCCGTCCTGCCGTACGACTCCTGGCGGTTCTGGAGCCGCATGGTCTTCCGGGCCGGCCGGGTCGGGCACGCGGAGGACACCGCGAACCAGGCACTGCGCGGTGTGCTGGCCCGCGCGCTGCACCTTCCGGAGCCGGGGGCCGCCTGGGTGGTGCCGGCGGTGCTCGTCGGTGCCGCCGGACTCGCCGCCGCGGTCGCCGCGGAGCTGCGCGGGCGGCGCGCCTGGGCGGTGCTGGGGTGCGCGGTGACGGCGCTGCTGGTCAGCCCGGTGTCCTGGTCGCACCACTGGGTGTGGTGCGTGCCCCTGGTGCTGCTGCTCGCCGCCCGCGGCCACCGCGCGGGTGCCGCGGCCGCCTCGCTGGTCTTCTGCTCGTACGGGCTGTGGTGGGTGCCGCACGGCGACGGGCGGCCCGAACTGCGCCAGGGCGCCGCCGAGTTGCTGCTCTCCGGGCTCTACGCGGCGGCGGGCTGCGCCTTCCTGCTGTGCCTGGCGCGCGCCGCGTTCAGGCCGTCACAAACGAGTAGAACCGCTTGAGGGTGCAGTGCTCCTCCAGGAGGCGGCCGTAGATCGGCTCGCCCTCCAGTTCGCGGTACGTCTCGATGGGGTCGCCTTTTATGATCAGCGCCCGCGCGCATTCCTCGCACCAGTACTGGTAGTCGGGGTTCACCGGTTCCATGTCCCGGACGATCGGCGTACCGCTGCCGCACCAGTCGCACTTCCGCCTGTGGGCACCCATCGATCAGCTCCAGCTGTGGCCGCAGGCCGTGCACACGTAGGAGATTCCGCCGTTGTCGCCGAGGACTTGGGCCACGTGCGCGGAACCGCAGGAAGGGCAGCTGAGCCGGGTGGCCGTGGTCCGTATCAACGCTGCTCCGCCGAGGAGGTGGCCGACCTCCTCAGTGATGCTCGAAGGCATCGCTACTCCCTCCCGTCGGGCCGCGCCCCCTTCCGGCCGTTTGATTCTGCCACGACCGGACCGACACGGTCAGCGACGCCCGCGTACCGGTCCGGACACGGCACCGGCCGGCTGGGTCCCCGTAGAGGTATACGCCACTCGTGCCCCGGGCGTTCAAGGACGGGACGAGAAAATCCCGCCCCCCTTCAGGGGGACGGGATTCGTCCTGTGGAGCTAAGGAGAATTGAACTCCTGACCTCCTGCATGCCATGCAGGCGCTCTACCAACTGAGCTATAGCCCCTTGCGTTCTCCCCGCTCGGCGGGCGAACAAGAAGAACTTTAGCCTGCGACCTGCCGGAAAGTGAAATCCGGGTCCCCCGGGCGGTCGCGCCGCTCAGTCGTCGTCGCCCAGGACCGGCTCCGGCAGCGTGCCGGCGTTGTGCTCCAGCAGCCGCCAGCCGCGGGCGCTCTCGCCGAGGACCGACCAGCAGCAGTTGGACAGGCCGCCCAGGCTCTCCCAGTGGTGGGCCTCCAGGCCGAGCAGCCGGCCGATGGTGGTCCGGATCGTGCCGCCGTGGCTCACCACGACGAGCGTGCCGTCGTCGGGCAGCTTCTCGGCGTGCCGCAGCACCACGGGGGCCGCGCGGTCGGCGACCTCGGTCTCCAGCTCGCCGCCGCCGCGGCGCACCGGCTCGCCGCGCTTCCACGCGGCGTACTCCTCGGCGTACCGGGCGATGATCTCGTCGTGCGTCAGGCCCTGCCAGACGCCCGCGTAGGTCTCCCGCAGGCCCTCGTCGAGGGTCACCTCGAGACCGGTGAGCGCGGCGAGCTCGGCGGCCGTGTCCGCGGCCCGGGACAGGTCGGAGGCGATGATCGCGTCCGGCCCCAGGGAGGCCAGCAGCCGGGCGGCGCGGCGGGCCTGGGCCACACCGGTCCCGGTGAGTTCGACGTCCGTGGTGCCCTGGAAGCGGCGCTCCACGTTCCACGAGGTCTGCCCGTGCCGCCACAGGATGACGCGACGGCCGCGGCCCGGCCGGCCGGCGGTCACCTCACCGGTGGTGCTCACCGCCACTCACCGTCCGCCGCCGCCGCGTCCTCGGCGGCCTGCAGCTCGGCGTGCTCCGCGGCCTTGCCGCGGGTCGCGCGGGCGTCCTCGGGCAGGTCGATCTCGGGGCAGTCCTTCCACAGCCGCTCCAGGGCGTAGAAGACGCGCTCCTCGCTGTGCTGGACGTGGACGACGATGTCGACGTAGTCGAGCAGGATCCAGCGGGACTCGCGGTCGCCCTCGCGGCGGACCGGCTTGGCGCCGAGTTCCTTCAGGAGCCGTTCCTCGATCTCGTCGACGATCGACTTGACCTGGCGGTCGTTGGGGGCGGACGCCAGCAGGAAGGCGTCCGTGATCGACAGGACGTCGCTGACGTCGTAGGCGATGACGTCGTGCGCGAGCTTGTCGGCCGCGGCCTGCGCGGCGGTGGTGATGAGTTCGAGAGAGCGGTCGGTCGCGGTCACTACAAGGCTTTCCGTCGGCGGTCGTTTGTCCCTTCCAGGGTCTCACGACCGCCGACGGGGCCCTACGGCATTACGCGGGGCCCTCCGCGGCTACTGCGCGTAGTCCTGCCCGAGGACGACCGTGACGTCGGCGTTGCCGGACACCTCGCCCTCGGCGACCGCGCTCGCGGGCAGGCCCAGGGTCTTGGCGACCTCGGTGGCGTCCTGCCGGCCGGCGGGGTCGGCGTAGAGCACCCTCGACGCGCTCTCGGTGGAGGCCGTGCCGCCCTCCAGGAAGGTGAAGCCGCCGTTGAGGAGGACCACGCGGGCCTTCTCGGTGTTGTCCTTCGTCCCGGAGGCGTTGCGCACCGACACCCGGACGGCCGCGCCCTGGTCGGGGCTCTTCGCGGTGCCGCCGAGGATGTCCTTGACCACGCTGTCGCCGGCCTCGGCGGTCAGGGTGCCGTCGTCCTGGACGGGCAGCAGGGCGGTCTTGTGGTCGCCGCTCTTGGCGAGGTCGGACAGGGCGGCGAGGAAGGTGCCGAGGTCCTTGTCCGTGAGCGACGGGTCGAGGATCTGGGCCAGCGTCTGCACGGTGGTCGTCGCGGCCCCGGGGTCGGAGGACATCTTGCGCAGCACCCCGTGCATGACCTGGCCGAACCGCTCCAGCTGGGCGTTCGGCGACTCGCCCGGGGCGCGGTAGGTGGCGTAGGCGACGGCCATCTTGCCGCTGAGGGTCTGCTTCTCGCCCTGGCTGACCAGTGGCGTCCGGCCCTTCTTCCCGGCGGCCGGGTCGGGCACGTCGGTGTCGGTGTCGATCTCGATGTTGCCGACGAGGTCGACGAGGTTCTGCAGGTAGGGCGTGTCGAGCCGCCAGGTGCCCTGGATGGAGGTGCCGAGGACGGTGCCCAGGGCCTCGCGGGTGCCGGAGGAGCCGTCGTCCTCGACGGACTTGGCGAGGGTGGTGGTGGAGCCGTCGTCGCCGGTCAGGGCGAGGGAGTTGGGCAGCAGGACGGTGGTGCCCTGCTTGGTGGTGGTGTTGTCGACGAGCAGGGCGGTGGAGGTGCCGCCGCCCTTGGTGTCGTGCAGGTGGACGACGATCACGTCCCGCTTCTGGGCGCCTGCGGCGACGCCGGTGCCGGTCCCGCCGCCGGAGGAGGACAGTCCGGGCAGCTTCCCTGCGTACCAGAGCCAGCCGGCGCCGCCGGCCGCGACCAGGGCGAGGACGACGGCCAGGGCGATCAGCCGGCTCCGGGCGCGGCGGCGGGCCTCCTCGCGGCGCTCGGTGCGGTTCTCGGTGAACTTCAGCCAGTCGATGACGTCCTCGGAGTCGCCGTCGGGTTCCTCCACGAACGCGAACTGCTCGGTGCGGTAGTCACGGTCGTCGCGCTGCGCGCCGTCGCCCGGGGTCCGGTCGTCCGGTGTTCCGCCGCCCGGCGCGTCGTCCCACCGCGCGGCGTCGCGCGCCGGGGCGTCCTCGTCCTCGGCGGGCCGGGCCTGCTGCGGGATGTACGCCGTCTGCTCGGCGACCCGGGGCTGCTGCGGGGCGGGGGCCTGCTGCCCGTAGGCGTCGTACCCCTGGTGGCCGGGGTAGGAGCCGTAGGACGTGTCGTAGGGGTCGTAGGAGGGGGCCGACGGGGGCTGCGGGGCCGTCCCGTAGGGGTCGTAGGAGGGGGCCGGTGGCTGCTGGCCCGTGGTGTACGGGTCGTAGCCGTAGCCCTGGGGGTCCTGCGGGGCCGCCTGCTGCTGCCCGTACGGGTCGTACGGCGGCTGCTGCGCCTGCTGGTACACGGGCCGGCCGTACTCGTCGTAGCCGACCAGCTCGTACGGGCCGTCGCCCCCGTAGCCCGCGTCGTATCGGTCGTTCACCGGTGCCCCTCTCGGCTCACTCGCCGCGGTACAGCTCGCGCTTGGTGATGTAGCGCACGACTCCGTCCGGCACCAGATACCAGATGGGGTCGCCCTTGGCGACTCGCGCACGGCAGTCCGTGGACGAGATGGCGAGGGCCGGGACCTCGACGAGCGAGACGATGCCCTCGGGGAGTCCGGGGTCGTCCAGGTGGTGTCCCGGACGGGTGACCCCGATGAAGTGCGCCAGCGAGAACAGCTCCTCCGTGTCCCGCCAGGTGAGGATCTGGGCGAGGGCGTCGGCGCCGGTGATGAAGAACAGGTCCGTGTCCGGGTTGAGCGCGCGCAGGTCGCGCAGGGTGTCCACGGTGTAGGTGGGCCCGCCGCGGTCGATGTCGATCCGGCTCACCGAGAACTGGGGGTTCTCGGCGGTCGCGATCACCGTCATCAGGTAGCGGTCCTCGGCCGGGGAGACCGTGCGGTGGCTCTTCTGCCACGGCTCGCCGGTCGGCACGAAGACCACCTCGTCGAGGTGGAACGCCGCGGCGACCTCGCTCGCGGCCACCAGGTGACCGTGGTGGATCGGGTCGAAGGTCCCGCCCATGACGCCGAGACGGCGCTTGCCGCCACCGCCCGCGCCGCGCGGCGTGTCGTTCACCGGACCGGTAGGCATGTCCTGCTCTCCCATGCGTGCAGACCCTACCGGCCCGGTCGGCGGAGCTTGACGGCCGAGTCGTCGCCCGGGGTCAGCGGTCCCGGTTGAAGCGCGTGGTCACCCACAGCAGCAGCAGCAGGACGACGAAGGCGCCGCCCCCGGTGAGCAGCGGGCTGAGGCTTTCGTGGTTGCCGCCGTGCTCCCCGCCCTCGGAGGCGAGGGTGACCAGCTGGGCGGCGGTGGTGTGGAGGCTCATCGTCGTCAGGACCTATCGCGTGTGGGCGGGATGAAGATGTCGGCCCATCGTAAGCGGGCGGCTCCGCGACGATCACCCCGACTCCTCCCCCGGGCAACCATCGGACGCGCTCAGTCGTCCTTCCGCCTGTACCCCCGGAGCAGGATCCAGGCGGTCAGCACACAGCCCACGAGCATCACGACGAGCAGGATCCGGAGCAGGTTCCCGCCGCCCGGCTCCTCGGCGGCGGCCATGAGCCAGGCGGACGCGGCGTGGTGCTGCATGACGTGGACCCCTTCGCTGTGCTGCCCGTCCACGGTAACTCCGCCTAGGCTGGGCCTCGCCTCGGGGGCACGGACCGGCCGCGGTCCCGGCACGCGCCCGGACCGCGCACACCGACGCACCTGGGGGCCCGATGTCCTACGACCACCCGCAGACCGGTTCCGAGCGCCTGCCCGGCAGGCGGCGCCGGCGTTTCCCGGAGATCTCCTCCCGCGCCTGGGAGCATCCGGCCGACCGCTCGGCCCTGGTCGCGCTGCGCCGCCTCAGCGGCTTCGACACCGTCTTCAAGGCGCTCAGCGGGCTGCTGCCCGAGCGGAGCCTGAGGCTGCTGTTCCTGTCCGACTCGGTGCGCGTCTCCGACCGGCAGTTCCCGCACCTGCACACCATGCTGCTGGACGCCTGCTACATCCTCGACCTGGAGAAGGTCCCGCCGATGTACGTCCAGCAGGATCCGCAGCCGAACGCGATGTGCGTCGGCATGGACGAGCCGATCATCGTGGTCACCACCGGCCTGGTCGAGCTGCTGGACGAGGAGGAGATGCGGGCGGTGATCGGCCACGAGGTCGGCCACGCCCTGTCCGGCCACGCCGTCTACCGCACGATCCTGCTGTTCCTGACCAACCTCGCCCTCCGGGTGGCGTGGATCCCGCTCGGCAATGTCGCGATCATGGCGATCGTGACCGCGCTGCGCGAGTGGTTCCGCAAGTCGGAGCTGTCGGCCGACCGCGCCGGCCTGCTGGTCGGGCAGGACCTGCGGGCCTCGCTGCGCGGCCTGATGAAGCTCGCGGGCGGCAACCACCTGCACGAGATGAACGTGGACGCGTTCCTGGAGCAGGCCGAGGAGTACGAGGCGGGCGGGGACGTGCGCGACTCGGTGCTGAAGATCCTCAACGTGCTGCCCCGCTCCCACCCCTTCGCCACGGTCCGCGCGGCCGAGCTGAACAAGTGGGCGGCCTCCCGCGACCACCAGCGGCTCATGGACGGCCACTACCCGAAGCGGGGCGAGGACGGGGAGACCAAGGTCTCCGAGTCGCTGCGCGAGTCCGCGGCGGCCTACGCCTCCCAGGTGCGCGACTCCAAGGACCCGCTGATGAAGCTGGTCGCGGACCTCGCCGGGGGCGCCGGGGACCTGGGCGACCGGGTGCGCCGCGGCTTCGGCGGCTTCACCGGCACGGCCCGCGGGGACCGGCCCGGGGACAAGGCGGGCGGGACGGGGAGGACGGACGGCCCGGACGGGGGGACGGGAGGCGCCGGGGAGAGCGGAGGGACCGGCGGGCCCGGGGAGACCGGGGAGGGCAGGGGGCCCGGGGAGAGCAAGGGCTAGCCGAGGGCCTCTAGACCTTCGGCTGGGCGCTGTCCGCCAGCGTCCCGCACAGCGCGGTGGCGCCCGCCGAGGCGTACGGGTCGGAGCCGGCCGGGCCGCCCGCCCGGGCGGACTCCCCGGCGAGCAGCGGGTGCAGCCGGGCGGCGGTGTCCTCGGCGCAGGACAGCGGCCCGGCCTGGAGCTGGGAGCCGACCACATGGGCCTGGTGCAGCCGCAGGTCCTCCCGGTCGAAGCGGAAGTGCAGCTCGCGGCGGACGGTGAACAGCGACGCCTCGGCGGCCCGGCCGGCCCCGGCCGGCCGCAGCGCGTACACGAAGGTGTGGTCCGCGGTGACCTCCAGGGTGGACGCGTCGGTCTCCTCCGCGTACAGGCTGCCCCGGACGCGGATCCCGGGGTCGGCGAGTTCGGCCGCGGCCGGGTCGAAGCGCACCAGCCAGCCGGTCGCGAAGTGCTGCCCGTCGGCCGTGGGCTGGTCGAAGCTGCGGTCGAACTGGTCGAGTTGGTCCGGGTCGAGGAGCACCCGCACGGGGCGGACCTGCCCCCCGGAGAGCACCTCGGGGTAGAGCGAGGAGCGGACGACGTAGTCCTTGGCGGTGCTGAGGGCCGCGAGCACCTGGCCGTCGGAGAAGTGCTCGGTGCGCCGGGCGGCGGGCAGCGGGATGCCCTCGGCGCCGATGCGGAACTGGGCGGCCGGACTCTCGGCGTACAGCCGTTCGAGGTCGTGGGTGCCGGGGACGCGCCCGCGCGGGGCGAGCGGGACGACGGTCATCCGCAGCGGCTCCGCGGTGGGCCGCCCGGTGACGGTCCCGCCCTGGGTGGGGTGCTGCACGCCCATGTAGACCGCTGTGCCGAAGGCGACGGCGATCAGCAGGACGAGGATCAGGGCCTGCCGGGAAAGGCCGCGCCGCACGGAGGTGCGGCGGCGGACGGCGGGCGCGTGGTCGGCGAGCCGCTCGCGCGCGGAGTACTCCTGGAGGCGGGCAGCACGGACGAACGACTCGTCGAACACGACGGATCGGTACTCGTCCTCCGCACCGTTGGGGAACCCGTCGGGCGTCCCCTCGGGTGGTTCTCCAGGCCCGCCCATGTCTTCAGGGTAGGTCTCGCGACGGCCCGGTAAACGCACCGTCGCCGGACAACTTCCGATGGCCGCTCACCAGGCCGAAAGCCATCTGTGCGCGGCTTGTCCCGGCCCCTCACGGGGCGGCCGGCGGCGGCCGTCAGGGAGTGCGCGGCACCGCCGGGACCGCCGGCCCGGAGTGGTCCGCGGGGGCCGGGGAACGCGCCGCGCCGCCCTGTTCCAGCCCGGTCGAGGCGGGCGGCGGCACCTGGTCCTGGCGGCCGGAGGCGGCGCCCCGGTAGACGGCGGCGAAGGCCAGGGCGACCATCCCGACGCCCATCACCAGGGCGAGCACCCAGGCGACCGGCCGGTGCCAGCGGCCGTGTCCGCCGTAGCCGCCGGACGGCGGGCCGTCGAGGATGTCGGGGTCGTCCAGGATGTCGCGGTCCGGGTCGTGGCCGAAAGCGCCCGGCCCGTCGCCGCCGTACCCGTCGTCGTAGCGCTCACCCCGGGCGTGCGCGCGGCGGGCCTCGCTCTCGGACGCCTCGGCTCTGGCCTGCGCCGCGGCAAGGAGGCGCTCCACGGCGGTCGGCTCGTGCACCACGGCCGCGCGTACGAAGTCCTCGTCGAAGACCACGGAGGCGAACTCTTCGTCCGACACCCCGCGGTCGTGGTCGTCGTCGGGCTCCCAGCCGTCACGGAACGGCGAACCCCCCACGTCCTCCGGCACGGATCCAGAGTAGACCTGGGGGGTCAATTTGGGCAGACGGTGGAGAAATTCCTCCGCCCCACCGGCGCGCGGAGGGTGGTGCGCGTCAGCGCCGCACGTGCCCGTCGCCGGTGACGATGTACTTGGTGCTGGTCAGCTCCGGCAGCCCCATCGGGCCGCGGGCGTGCAGCTTCTGCGTGGAGATGCCGATCTCGGCGCCGAAGCCGAACTGGCCGCCGTCGGTGAACCGGGTGGAGGCGTTCACGGCGACGGTGGTGGAGTCGACCAACTGGGTGAACCGGCGGGCGGCCTGCTGCGAGGTGGTGACGATGGCCTCGGTGTGGCCGGAGGTCCACAGCCGGATGTGCTCCACGGCCCGGTCCAGCGAGTCGACGACCGCCGCGGCGATGTCGTACGACAGGTACTCGGTCTCCCAGTCCTCCGGCGTGGCCTCGACGACCGTCGCCCGCGAGTCCTTGGCGTACGCCATCACCCGCTCGTCGGCGTGCACGGTCACCCCGGCGTCGGCGAGGGCGTCCAGGGCACGCGGCAGGAACTCGGCGGCGATGTCCTGGTGGACCAGCAGGGTCTCGGCGGCGTTGCACACGCCGACCCGCTGGGCCTTGGAGTTGACGAGGATCTCCACGGCCATGTCGAGGTCGGCCTGCGCGTCGACGTAGACGTGGCAGTTGCCGGTGCCGGTCTCGATCACCGGGACGGTGGACTCCTGCACGACCGTGTTGATCAGCGAGGCGCCGCCGCGCGGGATGAGCACGTCGACCAGGCCGCGGGCGCGCATCAGCTCGCGCACGCTGTCGCGGCTCTCGCCGGGCACGAGCTGGACGGCGTCGGCGGGCAGGCCCGCGCCGCCCACGGCGTCGCGCAGCACCCGGACCAGCGCGGTGTTCGACTGGTACGCGGAGGAGGAGCCCCGCAGCAGGACCGCGTTGCCGGACTTCAGGCAGAGGGCGGCCGCGTCGACCGTCACGTTGGGCCGGCCCTCGTAGATGATCCCGACGACGCCGAGCGGCACCCGGACCTGGCGCACGTCGATGCCGTTGGGCAGGGTGCCGCCGCGCACGACCTCCCCGACCGGGTCGGGCAGCGCGGCCACGTCGCGCACGTCGGAGGCGATGGCGCGGACGCGCTCCGGGGTGAGGGTGAGGCGGTCGATCATGCCCTCGCTGGTGCCGTTCTCGCGCGCCTTCGCCACGTCCTTGGCGTTGGCCTCGACGATCTCGCTCGCGCGGACCTCCAGCGCGTCCGCGATGGCGAGCAGCGCGTCGTCCTTCACGGACCGCGGCAGCGGCGCGAGGTCGGCGGCGGCGGCCTTGGCGCGGTAGGCGGCCCGGGTGACCGGGGACATCGAGTCGTACGGCGAGAGCGTGGTCATGAGGAAAGGTTAGTGCGCCGGGCGGGCCGGTCCGGCGTTCGTTCCACACCCCGAGACGCGCCGGGGACGTCCCGGGACGCGCCGCTGGGCCCGGCGGGACCGGCTTCAGAACGGGTGGACTCCGACCGGGCTCGCCGGGGGCGGTCCGTAGCCCTCGGAGAGCCGCTGGTGATAGGTGGCCCGGTCGATGACCTCCAGGCCGACGATCTCCCAGGGCGGCAGCCCGGCGGTCTGCCGGTGCTCGCCCCACAGGCGCAGCGCCACGGCCGCCGCGTCGTGCAGGTCGCGGGCCTCTTCCCAGTAGCGGATCTCGGCGTGGTCGCTGGCGTATCTGCTGGTCAGCAGGAAGGGGTGGTCGTGGGCGAGCTGCTCCAGGGCGCGCCGCAGCTCCGGCAGCGGGGCGGCCTCGCCGGAGACGCTGAGGGTGACGTGCCACAGCCGGGGCAGGTCCGCGGGCTCCTCGCCCGTGAAGCGGTCCCCGGCCGCGACGCTGGTCAGCGGGGCCCGGTCCGCGCCGGCCGCGCGGGGGCCGGCACCACCGCGGGACGGCGTCGCCCCAGGGCGTAGTCGTCGCACGACGGCCTCCTTCGCGCCTGCGGAACTGTGTCTTCGAGTGCCTTCGAGTGCCTTCGAGAGAAAGTTGAGCAGCCCGCGGGTGATCGTGTGGGGCTTTTGCGGAACGTCCACCGCCCGGGGCGGGCGATTCGCCGCAATCCGGGTGCCCACGCGGACGTGTTCACACGTCCCGACGGACGCCCTTACGGATGCAGCAGCACCAGGTCGTCCCTGTGTACGACCTCGCGTTCGTACCCCGGGCCCAGTTCGCGGGCCAGTTCCCGGGTCGACCGGCCGATCAGCCGGGGGATCTCCTTGGCGTCGAAGTTGACGAGCCCGCGCGCCACCGCCCGCCCGGCGCCGTCGCGCAGCTCTACCGGGTCGCCCGCGCTGAACTCGCCCTCCACGGCGGCGATCCCGGCCGGCAGCAGGGACGTACGGCGCTCCACCACGGCCCGCACCGCCCCGTCGTCCAGGGTGAGCGCGCCCTGCGGGGTGGAGGCGTGCTGCAGCCACAGCAGCCGGTCGGCGGAGCGCTTGCCGGTGGGGTGGAAGTACGTGCCGGTGTCCTGGCCGGTGAGGGCGTCGGCCGCGTGGACCGCGCTGGTCAGCACCACCGGGATGCCCGCGGCCGCGGCGATCCGGGCGGCCTCCACCTTGGTGACCATGCCGCCCGTGCCGACCCCGGCCTTGCCCGCGCTGCCGATCTCGACGTCCGCGAGGTCCTTCGGCCCGCGCACCTGGGCGATCCGCGAGGTGCCCGGCTTGCCGGGGTCGCCGTCGTAGACGCCGTCCACGTCGGAGAGCAGGACGAGGAGGTCGGCGTGGACGAGGTGGGCGACGAGGGCGGCGAGCCGGTCGTTGTCGCCGAAGCGGATCTCGTCGGTGGCGACCGTGTCGTTCTCGTTGACGACCGGGAACGCGCCCATCGCGAGCAACTTGTCGAGGGTGCGCGAGGCGTTGCGGTGGTGGGCGCGGCGGCTCATGTCGTCCGAGGTCAGCAGCACCTGGCCGACGCGGACGCCGTAGCGGGCGAAGGACGCGGTGTAGCGGGCCACCAGCAGGCCCTGGCCGACGCTGGCGGCGGCCTGCTGGCGGGCCAGGTCCCTGGGGCGGCGGCGCAGGCCGAGCGGGGCGAGACCGGCCGCGATGGCGCCCGAGGAGACCAGCACGATCTCCTTCTCTCCCCCGCTGCGCACCTTCGCCAGCACGTCGACCAGCGCGTCAACGCGGTCGGCGTCCAGTCCGCCCGAGGCCGTGGTCAGCGACGAGGAACCCACCTTGACGACGATCCTGCGGGCCTCGCGCACGGCCTGCCTTGCCCCTGCCACGTTGCTGCCTGTCCCCTCGCGTGCGTTCACTCGCGTCGATTCACTGCCCCACCAGGCAATCTACGGGAAGGCGGGGGCGTCGCGCGCCTCGGTTCCACGCTGCGGACGCCCCGCGGAGCCAGTGCGCCCAGGACTGCCACGGGGCGGGCGCGGGTCATCGGCCGACGCGGGGCACCGCTCCCGCACACGTCACCCGGCCGACGCGAGCCGCCGGAGCGGCGCGGGTCACCGGGCCGACGCGGGGCGCCGCGCCGGCGTGGTCCGGCGCGGGGCGCTCGCGGATGGGCTCGCAGGGGGCCCGTTCTGGTCGCCGTCACCGGGGACGGTGGTGCCGGCGGGAGCGGGTCAGAAGGGCTCGAAGTCGTCGAACTCCCGCTGCACGTCGTCCCGTTCGGCCTGCCGGTCACGGCGCCGCTGCGCCGCGGGCCGCTGCTCCTCCAGGCGGTGGTCCTCACCGCGCCGGCCCAGCATCTCGGCACCGGCCATGACCGACGGCTCCCAGTCGAAGACAACCGCGTTGTCCTCGGGGCCGATGGCCACTCCGTCGCCCGAGCGGGCGCCCGCCTTCATCAGCTGCTCCTCGACACCGAGGCGGTTGAGCCGGTCGGCGAGGTAGCCGACGGCCTCGTCGTTGTTGAAGTCGGTCTGCCGCACCCAGCGCTCCGGCTTCTCGCCGCGCACCCTGAACAGCGGCTCGCCGCCGACCTCCTCGCGGGTGACGGTGAAGCCCGTGTCGTCCACCGCCTTCGGGCGGATGACGATCCGGGTCGCCTCCTCCTTGGGCTTGGCGGCGCGCGCCTGGCCGACCAGGTCGGCGAGGGCGAACGACAGCTCCTTCAGGCCGAGGTGCGCCACCGCCGACACCTCGAAGACGCGGTAGCCGCGCGCCTCCAGGTCCGGCCGCACCATCTCGGCGAGGTCCTTGCCGTCCGGCACGTCGACCTTGTTGAGCACGACGATCCGCGGGCGGTTGTCGAGACCGCCGTACTGCCGCAGCTCCTCCTCGATGATGTCGAGGTCGGAGACCGGGTCGCGGTCCGACTCCAGGGTGGCGGTGTCCAGCACGTGCACCAGGACACTGCACCGCTCCACGTGCCGCAGGAACTCCAGGCCGAGGCCCTTGCCCTGGCTGGCGCCGGGGATCAGGCCGGGCACGTCGGCGATCGTGTAGACGGTCGAGCCCGCGGTGACGACGCCCAGGTTCGGCACCAGCGTGGTGAAGGGGTAGTCCGCGATCTTCGGCTTGGCGGCGGACAGCACGGAGATCAGCGAGGACTTGCCCGCGCTGGGGTAGCCGACCAGCGCCACGTCGGCGACGGTCTTCAGCTCCAGCACGATGTCCCGCACGTCACCCGGCTCGCCCAGCAGCGCGAACCCGGGCGCCTTGCGGCGGGCGGAGGCGAGGGCCGCGTTGCCGAGGCCGCCCCGGCCGCCCTGCGCGGCGACGTAGGAGGTGCCGTGGCCGACCAGGTCGGCGAGCACGTTGCCCGCCTTGTCCAGCACGACGGTGCCGTCCGGCACGGCCAGGACCAGGTCCTGGCCGTCCTTGCCGGAGCGGTTGCCGCCCTCGCCGGGCTTGCCGTTGGTGGCCTTGCGGTGCGGGGAGTGGTGGTATTCGAGCAGCGTGGTCACGGACTGGTCGACGGTGAGGATGACATCCCCGCCGCGCCCTCCGTTGCCGCCGTCCGGGCCGCCGAGCGGCTTGAACTTCTCCCGGTGGACGGAGGCACAGCCGTGACCTCCGTTACCCGCGGCGACGTGCAGTTCGACGCGGTCCACGAAGGTGGTCATGGTTCAGTGCCTCCAGAAAAGTGCTTTTTGCGTGCCGTTACGCGTATGTCTTCATGCCAACACGCGAAAGGCGGACCCGCTTCCCGCCCGGGAAGTGAGGTCCGCCTCGCGAAACGTTCGGTGCCGAATCAGGCGATTCAGGCGACCGGAACGATGTTCACGACCTTGCGGCCACGGTGGGTGCCGAACTGCACCGAACCGGCCTGCAGCGCGAACAGCGTGTCGTCGCCGCCGCGGCCGACACCGGCGCCCGGGTGGAAGTGGGTGCCGCGCTGGCGAACCAGGATCTCACCCGCGCTGACGACCTGACCGCCGAAGCGCTTCACGCCGAGCCGCTGGGCATTCGAGTCGCGACCGTTCCGAGTGGACGATGCGCCCTTCTTGTGTGCCATGTCTCCTCAGTCCCTTACTTCGCAGCCGTGGGGATCTCAGTGACCTTGATCGCCGTGTACTGCTGGCGGTGGCCCTGACGACGGCGGTAGCCGGTCTTGTTCTTGTAGCGCAGAATGTCGATCTTCTGCCCCTTGTGGTGGTCCACGACCTCGGCCTGGACCTTGATGCCGGCCAGCACCCACGGGTCGCTGGTCACAGCGTCGCCGTCGACAACGAGCAGGGTCGAGAGCTCGACCGTGTCGCCAACCTTGGCGGTGGAAATCTTGTCAACCTCAACGATGTCGCCGACAGCAACCTTGTGCTGGCGACCACCGCTGCGCACGATGGCGTACACGCGGATCTCTCTTTCGCTCGGAGAACGGCACCCCCGCAGGCCAGCCGCCCGGCGCACCTGCGCGCGAGCGGCCTCTCCCGGTCACTGCCCGTGCCCGGAAGGAAGAGGTTTACGGGGATGTGGCGTGATCGATGGACACGCCGACGGTCAAGGTTACGGGGCCGGGGTCGAGGGGTCAAACCGGGCCCCGTGGCTGCTCAGGCTCCCACCGGTCGCCGCGTCACACGCACGCCGTTTCCCCTGGCCGCCGGGTCCGCGGGCGCCGACGGGCAACCGGCGTGTGCGGGCACGGCGTACGGGCCACCGCCTGCCGGGCGCAGGCGGCGCCCGGGGCGGGGACGCCGGAGCGCGGGGCCCCGGACGGTCTCCGGTGCCCCGCGCTCCTGTCGGCCGGTCGGGCCTCGGCCCGTCAGTCCTCCGTCGTGGCGGAGACGGACGGCGCCGCCTGCTGCTCGGCCGCCGCCGTCTTCTTCGACGTGGCCTTCTTGGCGGCCGACTTCGTCGCCGCCTTCTTGGCCGTCGTCTTCTTGGCGGCGGTCTTCTTGGCCGTCGTCGTCTTCGCCGCGGCGGTCTTCTTGGCCGCGGCCGACTTGGTGGCGGCCTTCTTCGCCGTCGCCTTCTTGGCCGTCTTGCGGGCCGTCTTCTTCGCCGGAGCGGCCTCGGTCACCTCGGCGGAGCCGGTGTCCGCCGCGGCCTCCGCGGCGGCCTCCCGGGCCTGCGTCAGCGCCTGCTCGGCCTCCTGCGCGGCGCGCTCGGCGACCGACGGCTCGGCCGGAGCGGCCGGGACGACCACGACGGCCGCCTCCTCGGACGCCGTCGGCGCGGTGGCCTTGCGCACCGCCCGCCGGCGCGGACGGGCCGGCGCGGCGGACTCGGCGGGTGCCTCGGCCGGCGCCTCGGCGGCGGGCTCGGCGACGGCCGCGACCGCCGGTTCGGCCGGAACGGCCCCGGTGGCGGGCGCGGGCTCCGCAGCGGGCTCCGGGACGGTCACCACGGCCGCCTCCTCCGCGGCGGCCGCCCCGGCCGGGGCGGACACCCGGCGGGTGGCCCGACGGCGCGTACGGCCCTTGGGCGCGGCCTCCTCGACGGGCGCCTCGGGGACGGCCGGCGGCTCGGCGGCGGGCGCCTCCGCGGCGGGAGCCGCCTCGACGACCGGATCCTCGACGGCAACCGGCTCGGCGTGCGCCTCGGCGGCCGACTCCGGCTGCACCGGACGCGCGGACTCCTCCTCGACGGTCACGTCCTGGGCCGTGGGTGCCGCCGCGGTCCCCGCCTTCGGCGTGCCCGCCGGAGCGGACGCCCGGCGGCTCGCCCGGCGGCGGCCCCGGCGCGTCGCCGCGGCCTCGGCCTCGGCGACGCTGCTGTACAGCTCCTCGTCCGGTGCGAAGTCCGGCGCGGGCAGCGCGACCGGCGCGGCGGTCTCCGCCGCGACCTCGGCCACCGTCTCGGACTCGGCCTCCGCCTCCTGCTCCGCCGTCTCGACGGGCTCGGTGACGGCGGCCGCCTCGTGCTCGTGCGGCTGCTCGGCACCACCGGCGCGGGCGCGCTTCTTGCGCTTGCCACCGCCGCCGCCGCCGGCGGCGGACGGCTGCTCCATGTGGACGATGACACCGCGGCCGTTGCAGTGGACGCAGGTCTCGGAGAACGACTCCAGCAGGCCCTGACCGACCCGCTTGCGGGTCATCTGGACCAGGCCCAGCGAGGTCACCTCGGCGACCTGGTGCTTCGTACGGTCCCGGCCCAGGCACTCCAGCAGCCGGCGCAGCACCAGGTCCCGGTTGGACTCCAGCACCATGTCGATGAAGTCGATCACGATGATGCCGCCGAGGTCGCGCAGCCGCAGCTGACGCACGATCTCCTCGGCCGCCTCCAGGTTGTTCCTGGTGACCGTCTCCTCCAGGTTGCCGCCCTGGCCGGTGAACTTGCCGGTGTTGACGTCGATGACGACCATCGCCTCGGTCCGGTCGATCACCAGCGAACCGCCGCTGGGCAGCCAGACCTTGCGGTCCAGCGCCTTGGCGAGCTGCTCGTCGATCCGGTACGTGGCGAAGACGTCGACCTCGCTGGTCCACCGCTGGAGCCGCCCGGCGAGGTCCGGCGCCACGTGCGAGACGTACCCGTGGATGGTGGACCACGCGTCGTCGCCGCTGACGATGACCTTGGAGAAGTCCTCGTTGAAGATGTCGCGCACGACCCGGACGGTCATGTCCGGCTCGCCGTAGAGCAGCGTCGGGGCGTTGCCGCTCTTCGCCTTCTTCTGGATCTCCTCCCACTGCGCCTGGAGCCGCTCGACGTCCCGGCGCAGCTCGTCCTCGCTCGCGCCCTCGGCGGCGGTGCGCACGATGACGCCCGCGTCCTCGGGGACGATCTTCTTGAGGATGGTCTTCAGCCGGGCCCGCTCGGTGTCGGGCAGCTTGCGGCTGATGCCGGTCATGGAGCCCTCGGGCACGTACACGAGGTAGCGGCCGGGGAGGGAGACCTGGCTGGTGAGACGCGCGCCCTTGTGGCCGATCGGGTCCTTGGTGACCTGGACGAGCACCGACTGGCCGGACTTCAGGGCGGACTCGATGCGGCGCGGGCCGTTGGCCATGCCCAGCGCCTCGAAGTTGACCTCACCGGCGTACAGCACGGCGTTGCGGCCCTTGCCGATGTCGATGAAGGCGGCCTCCATCGACGGCAGCACGTTCTGCACCTTGCCGAGGTAGACGTTGCCGACGTACGAGGTCGACTGCTCCTTGTTGACGTAGTGCTCGACGAGCACGCCGTCCTCCAGGACGCCGATCTGCGTACGGTCGCCGTGCTGGCGCACGACCATCACGCGCTCGACGGCCTCCCGGCGGGCCAGGAACTCGGCCTCGGTGATGATCGGGACGCGGCGGCGGCCCTGCTCGCGGCCCTCGCGGCGGCGCTGCTTCTTCGCCTCCAGACGCGTCGAGCCCTTGATGGACTGCACCTCGTCGGACGGCTCGCGCTCGGCGGGCTTGCGCGGCTCGCGCACCTTGACGACCGTGCGCTCCGGGTCGCCCTCGCCGGGCTCGGTGTCCACGGCGACGTCCCCGGCGCGGCGGCGGCGACGGCGGCGACGACGGCTGCCCACGGTGGAACCGCCGGCCTCGTCGCGGCCGTGGTCGGACTCGGCGGACTCGCCCTCCGCGTCCTCGGCGTCCTCCTCCACCTGCTCGGCGGTGTCCTCGGCGTCCTGCGCGGCCTGTGCGGCGGCGACCTCGTCGGTCTCGCCCTCGCCGTACTCACCGGCCTCGCCGTCGGCGGACTCGCCCCGGCGGCGACGACGGCCACCGCGACGGCGGCGGCGACGCGAGCCGCCTTCCTCGGTCTCCTCGCCGTCGACGGAGTCCCCGGCGGTCTCGTCCTCGGTCTCGTCCTCCTCGGCGGGGGCCTCGACGGGGGCCTCGACGGGCTGCGTCTCGGTCTCCTCGGCCGCGGCGCCCCGGCGGCGGCGACGGCGCCGCGAGCCGGACTGCTCGGCGGTGAACTCCTCGACACCGATGATCTCGCCGGTCTCGGGCGTCTCCTCGGCCTCCTCCGCCGCGCCGGCGGCGGCCTCGGCGGCGGCCCGCTCCGGCGTCTGGAACCGCGGCTCGGTGAACACCGGCGGCTGGAAGACGGCCATGGCGGGACGCGCGGGGCGCTGCGGCGGCTCGGCGGCGGCGGGCTGCGCGGGCGCGGTGAACCCGGTGGCGGCCTTGCGCACGACGCGCCGGCGACGGCGCGGGGCGGCGGTGTCGTCCGGCTGCTCGGCGGCGGGCTCCTCGGCCCGGGGCGCCTGGGCCCGAGACCTCTTGGCGGCCTTCGGCTCGGCGGCGGGCGCGGCCTCGGCGGGCTGCTCCTCGGCGGCGGGCGCGGCCTCGGCGGGCTGCTCCGCCACGGCCTTCTCCTCGGCGGGCGCCTCGGTGGCGGCGGCCTCCGCGGGCGCCTCGGCGGGCGCGGACACCCGGCGGGTGGCACGCCGGCGGGTGCGCCGCGGCGCGGCCTCCTCGGCGGGCGCTTCCGCGGTCTCGGCGGGGGTCTCCACGGCGGCGGCCGCCGTCTCGGCGGCGGTCTCCGGCTCGGTGCTCACCGGCGGCGCGGGCTCGACGATCTCGACGGCCTCGGCGGCGGCCGGAGCACCGGCGGGCGCGGAGGCGCGGCGGGTGGCACGCCGGCGGGTGCGTGCGGCGGGAGCGGCGGGCTCCTCGGCCCGTGCGGGCTCGTCCGCCTTCTCGGCGGTCACGGCCTGTCCGTCGGCCTCCGCGGCGGCGCCGGCGGGCGTCACCACCGTCTCCGCGGCCTCGGCGGCCTCCGCGGGCGCCGACACGCGGCGGGTGGCACGGCGGCGGGTGCGCCGCGGCGCGGCCTCCTCCGCCTCGGCGGCGGCAGGCTCCGGCTCCGCCGCGGCGAGCGCCTCCGGCTCGGCCGGAGCGGCGGCCGCGGGCACCACGGTCTCGACGGGCTCCGCACCGGACGGGGACCCGGCGGGCGCGGACACCCGGCGGGTCGCCCGCCGGCGCGGGCGGGCGGGAGCGGCCGGGGCCGCCTCCTCGGCGGCGACGGGCTGCGAAGCCGCCCCGGCGGCTTCGGCGGCCGCCTCGGTGTCCTCGGTCTCCTCGGCGTCGGTGGACGCGAGGTCGGCCGGCTCGGCGGCCGGTATGGCCGGCGTGACGGTCTCCACCGGGGCGTCGGAGGACGCGGCGGGCGGGCCCGCCGGGCGGGACGCGGCACGGCGCCGGCGGCGCGGCGGCAGGGTGTCGCTGGGAGTGTTGTCGGGTTCGGAACCCTCGACGGGTTCGGTCGGTTCGAGCATGCGGGCGTTTCTCCCGTCAGGCTCCCGGGCGCCGCACCTGGTCCGGCGGTGTGCCGGTGACGTCCGCGGCTCGCGCGATGCGCGACTGCCGCCGTCCGGGGCGCGGGCGCCGCACGGGAGCTCTCTGTGTCCTGTCTCGCCGGTTCCGTACGCCGAATGCGCACGGCCTGGCGAAAGTCTTCTGGTCGGTGCGCTGCCCGACCCAGGTGGCTCCCGAGTACGAGGGCGGCGCTACGACGTCCGTCCCTACGCGGAACCTTCCGGCGTCGGCGCCGTCGCGGCGGCAGCCGGAGCGGCCTTCGAGAGGGCCTCCGCTGCCTCGCGGTCGGGCGCGAGCGGGTCGGTCACCGTGCCGGTCTCTTCATCGAACAGCCCCTGCGCCAGCCTGGTCACCGCTGCGGGGACCGGCGGCGCCAGGTCGGCCACGGCGCGGAGACCGGACAGGACGTCGTCGGGTCGTACGGCAGGCGTCACGTGCCGAACAACCAGCCGCAGTATCGCACAGGGCTGGTCGGTCGGCCTATCAGCCGGTGAACTGTGCGTTTCCGCACCGTCGAGGCTCTCCAGGCTCGCGACGGCCGGGCGCGCGTCGAAGGTGCGCATCCCGTTCTTGGTCAGACGCTGCACCTCGACCGCCTCGGCCGCGTTGAACGCCGCCACCGCGCGGGCCGCGTCGGCCGGCTCGACTCCGTCCAGCCGCAGCTCCCAGACGGAAGCCGTCAGCCGGTCGGCGAGACCGGACGTCCGTGCCTCGACCGCGTCGACGATGTCGAGCCCGGGGGGCAGCGACGCGTCGAGCAGTTCCCTCAGCCGCCGGGGGTCGCGCGGCTGGGTGAGCGCGATCTCCAGATACTCCGCCTCGCTGCCCGTGCCGGTGGGTGCGGCATTGGCGTACGACACCTTGGGGTGCGGCGTGAATCCGGCCGAGTACGCCATGGGTACGTCGGCGCGGCGCAGCGCACGCTCGAAGGCGCGCTGGAAGTCGCGGTGGCTGGTGAACCTCAGGCGGCCGCGCTTGGTGTAGCGCAGTCTGATGCGCTGCACCGCGGGTGCGGGCGGCGGGCCTTCGGGCTGTCGCTTGCCCAGTGTCCTAGTCCTTCGTGAGAGCGGTCGTACTCCTACCAAGAGTACGTGCCCCGCGGGCCGCGGGTTCCCGCCGGTCCACCGCGGCCCGTTCCCGGGGCGCTCCGAACAGTGCCCGCCGGACGTCGTACCGGGCCTGCCGCAGGCTCTCCCGCGCCGCCGTCAGCGCCTGCCGGCCGGACCGGCCCACGGCGCGTGCCGCCTGCGTGAGGGGCCGCAGCACGGCGTCGCGCACCACGTGCCCGACCGGCGTGAGCACGCTGCGGTAGACCCAGCGCACCGGCTCGACGAAGATCCACCGGAAGAGGGCGCCGAGGAACCGCCCCACGGCGAGCGAGAGGTGGCCGGCGACCCGCCAGGCGTGCCCGAGGGCGGTCCGCACCTCGCGTCCGACGACCGCGAGGACCCGCCCGGCGGGCACCAGGACCCACCGCCACAGGGCGAGCACCGGCAGCACGAACAGCACCCGGCCGGCCCAGTACACCGTCCAGGCGACGGCCCGCCCGGCCGGCGCGAGCACCCACCGGTACACCCACACCGCGGGCACGACGACCAGCCGGCGCATCAGCCACCGGAGCCCGTGCCCGACCGGGGTGAGCAGCCGCTGGTGGACCCAGGCCAGCGCGGCCCGCAAGCCCCGCGCGAGCCAGGCGATCCCGTGCCCGACCGGGGTCAGCACGCGCCGGTACAGCCAGACCGCGGGAACCACGACCAGCCACTCCACCAGCCGGCCGAGCCCCCGCCCGACCGGCACCAGCACCCACCGCCACAGCGCCCCGAGCGGCCGGACGAACAGCACCTTCCCGAGCCACGCCAGCGCCTTCCCGAACGGCCGCAGGACGGTGTCCCGCAGCATCCGCCCGACGACGACCAGCGCGTCCCACACCATCCGCACGGGCAGCACGACGACCAGCGCGACGATCCGCACGGGCAGCCGGATCGCGACGACGAGACACCCCTCGGGCTCCCGGCCGTGCGCCCGGGACTCCGGGCCCTCCGGGACCTTCCGGTGACCGGCTTGCGGCTTTTCCAGATCCATACCGTTCAGGACACGCCGAGGGCCCCCGCCGTTGCGGCGGGGGCCCTCACGTCACCAACGTGTTACGCGCCGGTGCGGCTACTTCACGACCGTCAGCGGCAGCAGTTTCTTGCCCGTCGGACCGATCTGGATCTGGGTGTCCATGGCGGGGCAGACGCCACAGTCGAAGCACGGGGTCCAGCGGCAGTCCTCGACCTCGGTCTCGTCGAGGGCGTCCTGCCAGTCCTCCCAGAGCCAGTCCTTGTCGAGGCCCGAGTCGAGGTGGTCCCAGGGCAGGACCTCCTCGTAGGTGCGCTCGCGGGTGGTGTACCAGTCGACGTCCACGCCGTAGGGGGCGAGGGCCTTCTCGGCGCACTGCATCCAGCGGTCGTAGGAGAAGTGCTCGCGCCAGCCGTCGAAGCGGCCGCCGTCCTCGTAGACCGCGCGGATGACGGCGCCGATGCGGCGGTCGCCGCGGGAGAGCAGGCCCTCGACGATGCCGGGCTTGCCGTCGTGGTAGCGGAAGCCGATGGAGCGCCCGTACTTCTTGTCGCCGCGGATCTTGTCGCGCAGCTTCTCCAGGCGGGCGTCCGTCTCCTCGGCGGACAGCTGCGGGGCCCACTGGAAGGGGGTGTGGGGCTTGGGGACGAAACCGCCGATCGACACCGTGCAGCGGATGTCGTTGGACTTCGACACCTCGCGGCCCTTGGCGATGACCTTGGTGGCCATGTCGGCGATCTGGAGGACGTCCTCGTCGGTCTCGGTGGGCAGGCCGCACATGAAGTACAGCTTCACCTGCCGCCAGCCGTTGCCGTAGGCCGTGGCGACGGTCCGGATCAGGTCGTCCTCCGAGACCATCTTGTTGATGACCTTGCGGATGCGCTCGGAGCCGCCCTCGGGGGCGAAGGTCAGGCCCGAGCGGCGGCCGTTGCGGGTCAGCTCGTTGGCCAGGTCGATGTTGAAGGCGTCCACACGGGTCGACGGGAGGGACAGGCCGATCTTGTCCTCCTCGTAGCGGTCCGCCAGGCCCTTGGCGATGTCGCCGATCTCGCTGTGGTCGGCGGACGACAGCGAGAGCAGGCCGACCTCCTCGAAGCCGGTCGCCTTCAGGCCCTTCTCGACCATGTCGCCGATGCCGGTGATGGACCGCTCGCGCACCGGGCGGGTGATCATGCCGGCCTGGCAGAAGCGGCAGCCGCGGGTGCAGCCGCGGAAGATCTCGACGGACATCCGCTCGTGGACGGTCTCCGCGAGCGGGACGAGCGGCTGCTTGGGGTAGGGCCACTCGTCGAGGTCCATGACGGTGTGCTTGGACACCCGCCACGGCACGCCGCTGCGGTTCGGTACGACCCGGGCGATGCGGCCGTCCGGCAGGTACTCCACGTCATAGAAGCCGGGGATGTACACCGCGCCGGTCTTCGCCAGGCGCAGCAGCACCTCCTCGCGGCCGCCGGGGCGGCCCTCCGCCTTCCACTCGCGGATGATCCTCGTCATGTCGAGGACGGCCTGCTCGCCGTCGCCGATGACCGCCGCGTCGAGGAAGTCGGCGATCGGCTCCGGGTTGAACGCCGCGTGCCCGCCGGCCAGCACGATCGGGTCGTCGAGGCCGCGGTCCTTCGCCTCCAGCGGGATGCCGGCCAGGTCGAGCGCGGTCAGCAGGTTGGTGTAGCCCAGTTCGGTGGAGAAGCTGACGCCGAGGACGTCGAAGGCCTTGACCGGCCGGTGGCTGTCCACGGTGAACTGCGGGACGCCGTGCTCCCGCATCAGCGCCTCCAGGTCCGGCCACACGCTGTAGGTGCGCTCGGCGAGGACCCCGTCCTGCTCGTTCAGCACCTCGTAGAGGATCTGGACGCCCTGGTTGGGAAGGCCCACCTCGTACGCGTCCGGGTACATGAGCGCCCAGCGGACGTCACAGGACTCCCACGGCTTGACCGTGGAGTTGAGCTCTCCGCCGACGTACTGAATCGGCTTCTGCACATGCGGGAGCAGGGCTTCGAGCTGCGGGAAGACCGAGTCGACAGACATCGCGGGATTACCATTCGTGAGCTGACGGTGCTGGCAGGGGTGACCATCAAGCCTAACGCGCCGCGCGCGGTGCCCCGCACGCCTCAGCCGGAGGCCCCGCGCCGGGCCCGCGCCCACGCCTTCGGGAGGGCCTGCTGCGTCCGGGCCGCCCGCTGCTCCTCCCTGGCGTGGAGCACACCGTAGGTGAAGGAGTTCTCCCCGGCCTCGTGCGCCTCTTGGGCCAGCTCCTGAAGCGCCGCCCGGCTCATCACGCCGTCCTGGTGTTCCCCGAGCAGTTTCTGCAGCTCCTTCATGGCCTTCAGCGGCTTCGAGGCCGGTGTGCCGAGCGCGGGAGCCGCCACCTCCGCCGCGTACCTCGCCCGCTTGGCCTTCTTGCGCGCCTCGTGCAGCGCCAGGTCGCGGTCCGGTCCGGGCGGCGTGTCCAGGGCCCGCTCGACCAGTTCGGCCACCTTGCCGTTCGCCTTGTCCACGGCCTTCGGGAAGACCTTCGACGGCTTGGCGGCCGCCGCCGCCCGCAGCGGCGGATCGGCGAGCAGGGCGTCCAGCGAGGTCAGCAGCGCGAGGTAGCGGCGGCCGTTCAGCACGTCGGTGATCCGTCGTCGCGCCCGCGCGTCGCGCGCCTGCGACCAGGCGCGCAGCCGGTCGCGGACCGGCCCCACGACCAGGTGCGGCGGCAGTTCGTCCACGGCGGCGCCGAGCCGTTCGGCCAGCACCTCGTGGTCCCGGCTCGCCCCCAGCTCGCCCGCCAGCCACTTGAGCTCGGCGCGGACCGGGTCGGTGACGGCCCGGTCGAGAACCGAGCGGTACGCCCGGAGCGCGCTGCGCATCCGCCGGGTCGCGACCCGCATGCGGTGCACCGAGTCCTCCAGGTCCCGGCGCACGGCCGGATCCAGCTCGACCACCGCGTCGCGCTGTGCCCGCACGTAGGCCAGCACGTGGTCGCCGGCGGTGACCGGCTCGGCCCGGCCGGCCCCGCGGGCCGGGCGCTTCCCGCCGGTCTCGGACAGTGCGCGGGCCAGCTTCGACGGGAACGCGGCGGGGCGCACTCCGGCCTCGCGCAGTTGCTCGTCGACCTCGTCGAGGAACGCCGGGTCACCGCCGTCGGCCAGCTCCACCTCGATCTCGGTCCACTCGGCCCGTCCGCCGCCGCCGCTGAGCCGCTCGGCCCGCACGAGGTCCACGCTGACCTCGGCGAGCAGCTTCCCCCGGGCGTCGACCAGGTGGCGCACGTCACGCGTCGAGCGCAGGCGCATCACGGGCGCCAGCTCGGCGTCGCGCACCCGGGAGCGGACGAGGGCGCCCAGCGTGGACGGCACGTGCTCGGACAGCGGCTCCCGGATCTCGTCGCGCTCCCCGTCGGCGACCGGGAGCTTGAGGTGCCACCCGGCGTCGGCCCCGCCGGTGCGGCGGCGCAGGGTGATCGAGGCCGCCGCCAGCCGCTCGTCGGCGGTGTCGTAGTAGGTGGCGTCGAGGTCGGCGACGCCCTGGTCGAGGACGGACGCGACACCGGCGACGCCGCTCAGGTCGGGCAGCCCGCTGCCGTCGGACGTGTACTTGCGCTCGATCTCACGCTTGGTATCCGCCATGGACCGAATCTAGTGGGAGCGGCGGGAACACGGCAGGGCGCCCGGGTGGCCGCGCCGTGGGCGCCTCACGCCGACAGCGGCCGCTGCACCCGGATCGACTGCAGCAGCCCGACCGCCACCCACACGGCGAACATGGACGATCCGCCGTACGACACGAACGGCAGCGGCAGACCGGTGACCGGCATGATGCCGAGGGTCATGCCGATGTTCTCGAAGGCCTGGAAGGCGAACCAGGCCACGATCCCGGCGGCCACGATCGTGCCGTACAGGTCGCTGGTCTCCCGGGCGATCCGGCAGGCCCGCCACAGCACCACGCCGAGCAGCACGATGATGAGTCCGCCGCCGACGAAGCCCAGCTCCTCCCCCGCCACGGTGAAGACGAAGTCGGTCTGCTGCTCGGGCACGAACTGTCCGGTGGTCTGCGAGCCCTGGAACAGCCCGGAGCCGGTCAGCCCGCCGGAGCCGATGGCGATGCGGGCCTGGTTGGTGTTGTAGCCGACGCCGGCCGGGTCCAGCTCGGGGTTGGCGAAGGCGGCGAAGCGGTTGATCTGGTACTCGTCCAGGATGCCGAGCTGCCACACGGCGAGCGCCCCGACGGTGCCCGTGCCGATCAGCCCGAAGATCCAGCGGTTGGAGGCGCCGGAGGCGAGCAGTACGCCCAGCACGATCACCACCATCACCATGACCGAGCCGAGGTCGGGCATGAGCAGCACGATCGCGGCGGGCACGGCGGCCAGGCCCAGGGCCTGGAGGACGGTGCGGTGGTCCGGGTACTGCTTGTCGCCCGCGTCCACCCGGGCGGCCAGCAGCATCGCCATGCCCAGGATGATCGTGACCTTCACGAACTCCGAGGGCTGGAGCGAGAAGCCGCCGCCGATGACGATCCAGGAGTGGGCGCCGTTGACGGTGGAGCCCAGCGGGGTGAGCACCATGAGGATCAGGAAGACGGAGGCGCCGTAGAGGATCGGCACGGCGGTGCGCAGGGTGCGGTGGCCGAGCCAGACGGTGCCGGCCATCAGGGCGAAGCCGATGCCGGTGTTCAGCAGGTGCCGGAAGAAGAAGAAGTACGGGTCGCCCTGGTTGATGTCGGTGCGGTTGCGGGTCGCCGAGAACACCAGGACGGAGCCGATCAGGGACAGCGCGAGGGCCGCCAGCAGTATCGGCCAGTCGAGGCGGCGGGCCATGCCGTCCCGGGCGAACAGCCGCGTCCACCCGGCGCGCTCGGGGCCGTACCCGGAGACCTGGAAGCTGTTGACGCCGGTCATGACTGGGCCCTCCGGCTTCCCTGACGACGGCTCACGCGACGGCTCCCGTCCTGGTGGCGGCTTCTTCCGCGGCGCCCGGCCCGGGTGCGCCGGCGGGTCTGGCGGTTGCCGGTCTCCGGTGAGGGCACGGTCGCCGCCGCGGCCTGCTGCTGCTGCGCCGCGCCCTCGGGGGCCTTCTGCTTGGCCTGCTGCTCCTTCGCCACGTCCTTGGGGAGCTTGGGCGCGGTGATGGAGCCGTCGGGCTGGATCTTCGGGAGGTCCTTCTGCGGGCGGGGCAGCAGGGCGTTCTTCGGGTCGATGGTGCCGTCGTCGGAGACGCCGTACAGCGCGTCGTAGATGTTGCGGACGGCGGGGCCGGAGGCGCCGGAGCCCGTACCGCCCTGGGAGATGGTCATCACGATCGCGTAGTCGTCGGTGTAGGTGGCGAACCAGGAGGTGGTCTGCTTGCCGTAGACCTCGGCGGTGCCGGTCTTGGCGTGCATCGGGATCTCGTCCTGCGGCCAGCCGCCGAACCGCCAGGCGGCGGTGCCCCGGGTGGCGACGCCGGCCAGGGCCTCGTCCATCTGGGCGAGGGTCTGCCGGCTCACCGGGAGCCTGCCGTGCGCCTTCGGCTCGATCTCCGTGACCTCCTTGCCGTCGGGGCTGACGACGGCCTTGCCGACGGTCGGGGTGTAGAGGGTGCCGCCGTTGGAGATGGCGGCGTAGATGGTGGCCATCTGGATCGGCGTCACGAGGGTGTCGCCCTGGCCGATGGAGTAGTTGATCTCGTCACCGGCGCGCATCTTGTTGCCTTCGAGGCAGTTCTCGTAGGAGATCCGCTCGACGTAGTCGCCGTCCTTCTTCCCGGTGCGGCACCAGGCGTCCTTGTTGGCCTCCCAGTAGCGCTGCTTCCACTCGCGGTCCGGGACCCGGCCGGTGACCTCGTT
Source organism: Streptomyces glaucescens (assembly GCF_000761215.1). Lineage (GTDB taxonomy): Bacteria > Actinomycetota > Actinomycetes > Streptomycetales > Streptomycetaceae > Streptomyces > Streptomyces glaucescens_B. Next base: position 2,727,102 of record NZ_CP009438.1, read on the forward strand.
GGGCAGGTCGATGCCGGTCTCCTTGCCGAGGCCGAACTGGTGGGCGGCCTTGTAGAACCAGTCGTCGGGCTTGCCCTTGGGGGCGATGCCGCCGTCCTTCTTCCACTCGTTGTGCGCGAGGCGGTAGTAGACGGTGTCGCAGGAGACCTCCAGGGCGCGGCCGAGGTCGATCGCGCCGTGGTTCTGCGACTCGAAGTTCTTGAAGACCTGGCCGCCGACCGAGTAGGCGCTGGAGCACTCGTAGCGGCCGTCGAAGTCGTAGCCCGCCTGCACCGCGGCGGCCGTGGAGACCACCTTGAAGATGGAGCCGGGGGCGGCCTGGCCCTGTATGGCCCGGTTGAGCAGGGGGTAGTTGGAGGACTTGCCGGTGAGCTTGCGGTAGTCCTTGGCGGAGATGCCGCCGACCCAGGCGTTGGGGTCGTAGGTCGGGTTGGAGGCCATGGCGACGATCCGGCCGGTCCTCGCCTCCATCACCACGACGGCTCCGGCGTCGGCCTTGTAGCGCTCCTGGGTGTTGCGGTCCCAGGCCTTGCGGGCCTCCTTCATGGCCTCGTTCAGCTCGTACTCCGCGACGCGCTGGACGCGGGCGTCGATGCTGGTGACGAGGTTGGAGCCGGGCTGGGCGGCGTCGGACTCGGCCTGGCCGATGACCCGCCCGAGGTTGTCGACCTCGTAGCGGGTGACGCCGGCCTTGCCGCGCAGCGCCTTGTCGTACTGCCTCTCCAGCCCGGAGCGGCCGACCTGGTCGGAGCGCAGGAACGGCGAGTCGGTGTCCTGGGCCTGCTGGATCTCCTCGTCGGTGACCGGGGAGAGGTAGCCGAGCACCTGTGCGGTGTTGGCCTTGCCGGGGCTCGGGTAGCGGCGCACGGCCTGCGGTTCGGCGGTGATGCCGGGGAAGTCCTCGGCGCGCTCGCGGATCTGCAGGGCCTGGCGGGGGGTGGCCTCGTCGGTGATGGGGATCGGCTGGTACGGCGAGCCGTTCCAGCAGGGCTGGGGGGTCTCGGCGTCGCAGAGCCGGACCTTCTCCTTCACCTCCTTGGGCGTCATCCCGAGCACGCCCGCGAGCTTGGTGAGGACGGCTTCCCCGTCGTCCTTCATCTTCATCAGCTCGGTGCGCGAGGCGGAGACGACCAGCCGGGTCTCGTTGTCGGCGAGGGGCACGCCGCGGGCGTCCAGGATGGACCCGCGCACGGCGGGCTGGACGACCTGCTGGACGTGGTTGCCGGAGGCCTCCTTGGCGTACTCCGCGCCCTGGCGGATCTGGAGGTACCAGAGCCGGCCGCCGAGGGTGCCGAGCAGGGAGAGGACGAGGACCTGGATGACGATGAGCCGGATCTGGACGCGGGGCGTCCGTCCGGTCTCGGGGATGTTGGTCACTGCGGCTGCTCCCCCTCTCAGTGCGCGGACGGGTCGGTGCTGGCGGGTACGAGTGACGAACGAAGGTGCTGTGAGCTGCGGTTCCCCGCGCATTCACCCGTTGTGGTGAACTCCGCGGGAGTCACAGCCGCTTGACCCCCTTGATGCGCCCGGCGCGGGCGGTGCGGGCCCTGGCGGCCTTGACGCGCAGGCCGCGCTGTCCCCCGATCCGCAGCCCGGTGCCGGAGGCGAGCCAGCCGGCGGAGATGTCGGTGCCCTGGGCGGCGGCGCCGGTCTCGGCGAGCGGGTCGTTCTCGGCGCGGCGGGCGAGGGCCATGACGCCGGGCACGACGAAGGGCGCGAGCAGCAGGTCGTACAGGGCGGCGGTGAACAGCAGGCTGCCGAGGCCGACGTGGCGGGCGGCGGTGTCTCCGACGAGGGCGCCGACCCCGGCGTACAGCAGGGTGGTGCCGATCGCGGCGGCGGCCACGACGGCCAGCGGGCCCGCGGCCGACTTCAGCCGGCCGTTCTCCGGCTTGACCAGTCCGGCGAGGTAGCCGATGACGCACAGCACGAGCGCGTAGCGGCCGGCGGCGTGGTCGGCGGGCGGGGCGAGGTCGGCGAGCAGTCCGGCGCCGAATCCGACGAGGGCGCCGCCGACGTGGCCGTAGACGAGCGCCAGGCCGAGGACGGTGAGCAGCAGCAGGTCCGGGACGGCCCCCGGGAGGTGCAGCCGCGCGAGGACGCTGACCTGGAGGACCAGGGCGACGACCACCAGGGCGGAGGAGAGCAGGATCCGGTTGAAGCGCATGACAGGTCAGCTCCCCCTACTGGTCTTGCTGCTGGAACTCGCCGTCGGCGGGCGCCCCGGCGGACGGCGTGACCGTCACGGTCACGGTGGGCCGCGGGGTCGGCTTGGGCTTGGCGGGCAGGACCGTGTCGCGGGGGTCCTTCTCCGGCGTCCGGACGACGACGCCGACGATGTCGAGCTGGGTGAAGCTGACGAACGGCGTGACGTAGAGGGTGCGGGTCAGGTCGCCGCCGGAGGGGTCGACCCGGGAGACGACCCCGACGGGCAGCCCCGGTACGAACGGCTTGTCGGCCTGCGAGCCGAAGGTGACCAGGCGGTCGCCCTTCTTGATCTGCGCCTTGCCGTTGAGGAGCTCCACGCGCAGCGGGCGGTCGCCCTGGCCGGAGGCGAAGCCGAGCTCGTCGGTGCCCTCCATGCGGGTGCCGACGGTGAAGTCGGGGTCGGTGGCGAGCAGCACGGTGGACGTGTTCGGTCCGACCGTGGTGACCCGGCCGACGAGCCCGTCGCCGTTGAGGACGGTCATGTCGCGCTTGATGCCGTCGTTCGCGCCGACGTCGATGGTGATGGTCCAGGAGAAGCCCTGCGCCGCCCCGATGGCGATGACCTCGGCGCCCTTGATGCCGTACTGGCCCTGGCCGGCGATCTTCAGCATCTTGTCGAGCTGCCGGAGTCTGCTGCGGTTGCGGTCGTCGCTGCCGAGCTTCGCCTTCAGCGCCGCGTTCTCGCGTTCCAGCTCGGTCATCCGGTCGTGCCGCTCACCGGAGTCACGGACGGCGGCGATCGCGTTGCCGACCGGGTCGACCGCGGACGCCACTCCGTTCTCGATCGGGCCGAAGACCGAGGCCGCGGCGCGCCGGGCACCGTCGACCGGTGAGTCCTCCCCGCCGCGGATGTCCACCGTGATCAGAGCGAACGCGATGGCGATCAGCAGCACCAGGAGCAGCCGGCTCTCTCGTGTGTCCCTCACGTGCGGCGGCCGTGCCCTTCCTCGTCGGAACCGGTGGGTGGGAACTGATGGGTGGAACTGGTGTGTGAACAGGAACTGGTGGCCGAGCCTATGCCGTTATGCCAACGATCCGCCGCACGAGAGGCGATCGTCTCGCACGGCGGAATCGTCATGACGGGCCGTCGGCGCCATGGCGGGTCAGCGACGGGGCTGGGCGTCGAGCACCTGCTGCAACGCCTCGAACTCCTCGACGCACTTGCCGGAGCCGAGCGCCACGCTGTCCAGCGGGTCCTCGGCGATGTGGATCGGCATGCCCGTCTCACGCCGCAGCCGCTCGTCCAGACCGCGCAGCAGCGCACCGCCGCCGGTCAGCACGATCCCGCGGTCCATGATGTCGCCGGACAGCTCCGGCGGGCACTTGTCGAGCGTGGTCTTCACCGCGTCGACGATCGCGTTGACCGGTTCCTCGATCGCCTTGCGTACCTCCGCGGCGGAGACGACGACCGTCTTGGGCAGCCCGGAGACGAGGTCCCGGCCGCGGATTTCGGTGTGCTCGTCGGTGTCCAGGTCGTACGCCGAACCGATCGTGATCTTGATCTGCTCGGCCGTGCGCTCACCCAGCAGGAGCGAGTACTCCTTCTTGATGTGCTGGATGATGGCGTTGTCCAGCTCGTCGCCCGCGACCCGGATGGACTGGGCGGTGACGATGCCGCCGAGGGAGATGACCGCGACCTCCGTCGTGCCGCCGCCGATGTCCACCACCATGTTCCCCGTGGCCTCGTGGACCGGCAGGCCGGATCCGATGGCGGCCGCCATGGGCTCCTCGATGATGTGCACCTGACGGGCGCCGGCCTGGGACGACGCCTCGATGACGGCGCGACGCTCGACGCCGGTGATGCCGGAGGGCACGCAGACGACGACGCGCGGCCGAGCCAGATACCGCCGCTTGTGGATCTTCAGGATGAAGTAGCGGAGCATACGCTCGGTGATCTCGAAGTCGGCGATCACGCCGTCCTTCAGGGGCCGCACGGCGACGATGTTGCCCGGCGTCCGCCCGATCATCTTCTTCGCTTCGGCACCGACCGCGAGGATGCCACCGGTGTTGGTGTTGATCGCGACGACGGACGGCTCGTTGAGTACGATCCCGCGACCCCTGACGTACACCAGCGTGTTGGCGGTCCCGAGGTCGACAGCCATGTCACGGCCGATGAACGACATTGAGTTCCCCATCAGGATTCGTCTGGCCTTCCCACGAAGCTCTTGAGTGCTTGTCAGGTCGGCATGGTGGGTGCTGTGACGTGAAGTGCTTCCATCGTAGACGCGCCTTCACGGCAACTGCGCGAGGGTCTCCGCCATTGTCAGCAGATGGCGCGCCGCCTCGCTTGTGGAGACGGTCCATCGGGGGCAACCGTTCCCCCGATCGCCACGGCATATGCCAAACCACGGCCGAAATCGTACGGCCGTGGCTGGATCGGCACACCGGGCGAACTGACGCCCCTTCAGAAAACTTCCTGGAACTTTCGCAACCGGACAGGCGGCGAGGCGCTACCCGCGGCCGGGGAAGAAGATCTTCACCTCGCGCTCGGCCGACTCCTCGGAGTCGGAGGCATGGATCAGGTTCTCGCGGACGATGACACCGAAGTCACCGCGGATGGAGCCCGGCGCGGCGGCGATCGGGTCGGTCGGGCCGGCCAGCTGCCGCACTCCCTCGATGACCCGCTCGCCCTCGACGATCATCGCCACGACGGGACCGGAGGACATGAACGCGACGAGCGGCTCGTAGAACGGCTTGCCCTTGTGCTCGCCGTAGTGCTGCTCCAGCGTCTCCTGGTCCAGGGTGCGCAGCTCCAGCGCGGTGATCTGCCAGCCGGCCTTCCGCTCGATACGGCTGATGATCTCGCCGGTCAAGCCACGACGGACCGCGTCGGGCTTGAGGAGGACGAGGGTGCGCTGGGTCACGACGGACTCCTTCGAATCAAGTGGTGCGGGGTGGACCGAGGCTACAGGGCGCCTCCGGGGCGCCGTTACGCAGCGTCAGCCCCAGAAGCTTGGGGAGATTCCGCCTGCGCCGCAAATCGCGCCTTCGCCTCGTCCACCTTCCTCCCGAAATGCACCGACGCCCACCACAGGGCCGCGAACAGCACGCCCATGAAAAACATCGTCGGCACCACGAAACCGGACGCGATCAGCGCGATCTGCAGCGCCCACCCGAGGGCCACCCCGCCCGGCCGGGTCACCAGGCCGCACAGCACCAGGCACAGGAACATCGCGATCCCGCTGACCGTCCACACCGTCGTCATGGACAGGCCGGGATCCTTCATCGCGACCAGTCCCGCGAAACCGATGATGAAGAACTCGCCGATCAGCGTCGACGAACACAGCGTACGCACGGAAAATCAGCCCTTCCCCAGCAGCAGCCGGGCCTCGCCCACGGTGATCACGGACCCGGTGACCAGCACCCCGCCGCCCGCGAACTCGCCCTCCTCCTCGGCCAGCGTGATCGCCGCCTCCAGCGCGTCCGGCAGCCGCGGCTCCACCTGCACCCGCTCCTCGCCGAACACCTCCACGGCGATCGCGGCCAGCTCGTCGGCGTCCATCGCGCGATGGCTGGAGTTCTGCGTGACGACGACCTCGGCGAACACCGGCTCGAACGCCTCCAGCAGCCCGCGCACGTTCTTGTCGCCGCTCGCGCCCACCACGCCGATCAGCCGGCTGAACTGGAACGCCTCGCCGAGCGCCTCGGCCGTCACCCGCGCCCCGGCCGGATTGTGCGCGGCGTCCAGCACGACCGTCGGCGACCGCCGCACCACCTCCAGGCGCCCCGGCGACGACACCGCCGCGAACGCCTTGCGCACCGCGTCGATGTCCAGCGGCTCCGCGCGCTGCGCGCCCACCCCGAAGAACGCCTCCACCGCGGCCAGCGCCACGGCCGCGTTGTGCGCCTGGTGCGCGCCGTGCAGCGGCAGGTACACCTCGGGGTACTCGCCGCCCAGTCCGCGCAGCGTCAGCAACTGCCCGCCGACGGCCACCTGCCGGGCCACCACGCCGAACTCCAGGCCCTCCCGGGCCACCGTGGCGTCCACGTCGACCGCCTTCTTCAGCAGCACCTGCGCCGCGTCCACCGGCTGCTGCGCCAGGATCACGGTCGCGCCCTGCTTGATGATCCCCGACTTCTCGCCGGCGATCGCGGCGGGCGTGTCGCCCAGCCGGTCCGTGTGGTCCAGGTCGATCGGAGTGACCACGGCGACGTCACCGTCGATGACGTTGGTGGCGTCCCAGGAGCCGCCCATGCCGACCTCGACGACGGCCACGTCCACCGGCGCGTCCGCGAACGCGGCGTACGCCATGCCCGTGAGCACCTCGAAGAACGACAGCCGGTACTCCTGCGAGCCGTCGACCATCTCCACGTACGGCTTGATGTCCTGGTACGTCTCGATGAACCGCTCCGCCTGGATCGGCGCGCCGTCCAGACTGATCCGCTCGGTGATCGACTGCACGTGCGGGCTCGTGTACCGGCCGGTGCGCAGCTCGAAGGCACCGAGCAGGGCCTCGATCATGCGGGCCGTGGACGTCTTGCCGTTCGTGCCGGTGATGTGGATCGACGGATACGACCGCTGGGGGTCGCCCAGCACGTCCATCAGCGCGGCGATCCGGCTGACCGACGGCTCCAGCTTGGTCTCGCCCCAGCGGGTCGCGAGCTCCGCCTCCACCTCGCGCAGCGCCTTGTCGACCTCCGGGTCCTCCGGCCGGGCGGGCACGTCCGCCTCCGGCGGCCCGCCCTGGGTGCGCAGGGTGCGGCTGCCGGCCTCGATCACCGCGAGGTCGGGATCGCGCTCGGTCTCCGCCTCGATGATCTCGTCGAAGGAGTCCAGCGGGTCGTGGGGCTCGTTGCTGCCGGGGATGTCGCTCACGAGGCCAGTCTACGGAGCGGCGGGGACGACGGCCGGGGGTGGCTTGCCCTCGCCGTCCGGCCGCGGGCCGTCCGGGGTCGCCCGCGCGGGCCCCCGCGCCCCCGGAGACCGGCCAAGGCCCCCGGCGCCCTGTCGGCACCGAGGGCCTCCGGCCCCGTACGAACGCTCACGCCGGCGGCAGCTTCTCCAGCTGGGCGGTGATCCGGGCGATGTCCTCCTCGGCCTTGGCGAGCCGGGTGCGGATCTTCTCCACGACCGGCTCGGGCGCCTTGCCGAGGAACGCCTCGTTGCCGAGCTTGGCCGTGGCCTGGGCCTTCTCCTTCTCGGCGGCGGCCAGGTCCTTGGCGAGCCGCTTGCGCTCGGCGGCCACGTCGATCACACCGGACAGGTCCAGCGCCACCTCGACGCCCGCCACCGGCAGGGTCGCCGTCGCCGAGAAGCCCTCGCCCTCCGGCTGGAGGCGCAGCAGCTGGCGGATGGCGGCCTCGTGCGGCGCGAGGGCCGTGCCGTCGAGGGACAGCCGGGCCGGGACCCGCTGGCCGGGCTGGAGCCCCTGGTCGGCGCGGAAGCGGCGGACCTCGGTGATGACGGACTGGAGGGTGTCGATCTCCCGTTCGGCGTCGGCGTCACGGAAGCCGCTGTCCGCGGGCCACTCGGCGATGACGACGGACTCGCCGCCGGTCAGCGTGGTCCACAGGGTCTCCGTCACGAACGGCACGACCGGGTGCAGGAGCCGCAGGGTGACGTCCAGGACCTCGCCCAGGACCCGCTTGCTGACCTCGGCCGGCTCGCCGCCCGCCTGGAAGGTGGTCTTGGACAGCTCGACGTACCAGTCGAAGACCTCGTCCCAGGCGAAGTGGAACAGCGCGTCGGAGAGCTTCGCGAACTGGTAGTCCTCGTAGTACGCGTCGACCTCGGCGACCACCGAGTTCAGCCGGGACAGGATCCACCGGTCCGTGGACGACATCCTCGACGCGTCCGGCAGCGGGCCCTCGACCGTCGCGCCGTTCATCAGCGCGAAGCGGGTGGCGTTCCAGATCTTGTTGGCGAAGTTGCGGGAGCCCTGGACCCAGTCCTCGCCGATCGGCACGTCCACGCCCGGGTTGGCGCCGCGCGCCAGGGTGAACCGGAGCGCGTCGGAGCCGTACTTGTCCATCCAGTCCAGCGGGTTGACGACGTTCCCGAAGGACTTCGACATCTTCTTGCCGTTCTGGTCACGGACCATGCCGTGCAGGGCGATGGTGTGGAACGGCGGGGTGCCGTCCATGGCGTAGAGGCCGAACATCATCATCCGGGCGACCCAGAAGAAGAGGATGTCGTAGCCGGTGACCAGGACGGAGTTCGGGTAGAACTTCGCGAGCGAGTCGGTCCGCTCGGGCCAGCCGAGCGTGGAGAACGGCCACAGACCCGAGGAGAACCAGGTGTCGAGGACGTCGGAGTCCTGGTGCCAGCCCTCGCCGGACGGCGGCTCCTCGTCCGGTCCGACGCAGACGACCTCGCCGTCGGGGCCGTACCAGACCGGGATGCGGTGGCCCCACCACAGCTGGCGCGAGATGCACCAGTCGTGCAGGTTGTCCACCCAGTCGAAGTACCGCTTCTCCATCTCCTGCGGGTGGATCTTCACCTTGCCGTCACGGACGGCGTCGCCGGCGGCCTTCGCCAGCGGGCCGACCTTGACCCACCACTGCATCGACAGGCGCGGCTCGATCGTCGTCTTGCAGCGCGAGCAGTGGCCCACCGAGTGGACGTACGGCCGCTTCTCGGCGACGATCCGGCCCTCGGCGCGCAGCGCGGCGACGATGGCGGAGCGGGCCTCCAGGCGGTCCAGGCCCTGGAAGGGGCCGTGCGCGGTGATGACGGCGTGCTCGTCCATGACGGTGATGGACGGCAGGTCGTGCCGCTGGCCGATCTCGAAGTCGTTCGGGTCGTGCGCCGGGGTCACCTTGACGGCGCCGGTGCCGAACTCCGGGTCGACGTGGGTGTCCGCGACGACCGGGATGGAGCGGTCGGTGAGCGGCAGCTTGATGAGCTTGCCGACCAGGTGCCGGTACCGCTCGTCGTCGGGATGGACGGCCACCGCCGTGTCACCCAGCATGGTCTCGGCACGGGTCGTGGCGACGACGATGGTGTCGTCCCCGTCGCCGTACTTCATGGAGACCAGCTCGCCGTCGTCGTCCTGGTACTCGACCTCGATGTCCGAGATCGCGGTCAGACAGCGGGGGCACCAGTTGATGATGCGCTCGGCGCGGTAGATCAGCTCGTCGTCGTAGAGCCGCTTGAAGATGGTCTGGACGGCCTGGGACAGCCCCTCGTCCATGGTGAACCGCTCGCGCGACCACGCGACGCCGTCACCGAGGCGCTTCATCTGGCCGGAGATCTGCCCGCCGGACTCGGCCTTCCACTGCCAGACGCGCTCGACGAAGGCCTCCCGGCCCAGGTCGTGCCGCGACTTGCCCTCCTTCGCCAGCTCCCGCTCGACGACGTTCTGGGTGGCGATGCCCGCGTGGTCCATGCCCGGCTGCCACAGCGTCTCGTAGCCCTGCATCCGCTTGCGGCGGGTCAGCGCGTCGATGAGCGTGTGCTCGAACGCGTGCCCGAGGTGCAGGCTGCCGGTGACGTTCGGCGGCGGGATGACGACGGTGAACGGCGGCTTGTCGCTCTTCGCGTCCGCCTCGAAGTAACCCCGCTCTACCCAGCGCTCGTACAGCGTCCCCTCTACCTCGGCCGGCGTGTACTGGGTCGGCAGTTCGGTGGTGGTCGCTGGCGGCTGCTGCTGAGTGTTCTCGGTCACGGGCTCAGTTTAGGGGTGTCACGGCACGGTCCCGAAACCCGATTCCTTCGTAACAGTGCGCACCCCGGTGCGCTGGGTTCCCGCCACCTGGGCCAGGATGTCAGGTACGCATAAGCATCTGGAGGGGAACCCAGTAATGAGCTACAACCAGCCGGGCCCGTACGGCGGGCAGCCCCAGCAGCCCGGACCGTACGGTCAGCCGGGCCCCTACGGCCAGCAGCCGCAGGCACCCCAGCCCGGCTACGGCTACCCCCAGCAGGCCCCCGCCCAGCCTGGTTACGGCTACCCGCAGCAGGCCCCGCAGGGCGTCCCGCCGCAGCAGCCGCCCTACGGCCAGGCCCCCTACGGCGCGCCCCAGCCCCCGGTCCCGGCCGGCGGCAAGAAGAAGACCGGCCTGGTCATCGGCGCGGTCGCGGTCGTCGCGGCCATCGCGGTCGGCGCGTACTTCGTCCTCTCCGGCGGCAGCGGCGGCACCTCGGACGTCGCCGACGACGGCCCCCACAAGCTGACCACGCCGGCGACGGTGCTCGGCGAGTACAAGAAGTCCGAGGGCGCCGACAGCGGCAGCGGGTTCGACGAGAGCGACGTCAAGGAAGCCGAGAAGCACGGCGTCAAGAACGCCCAGGACGTCCAGGCCACCTACCAGGTGGAGGACAAGAACAACCCGCTCGCCATGAAGATGCTCAACTTCATCGGTGTCTACGGTGAGATCGAGGACCCCGAGAAGACCGTCGACGCGATGTTCGCGGAGATGAAGAAGAGCGCCGCCGAGGAGCCGGAGGAGGGTCAGCTTGTCGGCTCCCCGCAGGCCTACAGCCCGAGCAGCCTCGACGGCGCGGTCCTCAAGTGCCAGGAGACCCAGATCAAGAGCGGCGCCCCGTCGTCGTCCGACACCCCGACCGGGCCCAGCCAGATCAGCATGCCGGTGTGCATCTGGGGCGACCACAGCACGCTGGGCATCGTGATCCACGTCGACATGGCCGACGCGATGTCCGGCAAGCCGGCCGACCTGGCGGCCAGCGCCGAGGTCGCGGCGAAGTTCCGCAAGGAAGTCCGCGTCAAGGCCTGACGCCCTGCCGGACGGCAGGTGACGTGCGAAGGGGCCCCGGTCGGTCGACCGGGGCCCCTTCTCTCGTGCGCTTCCCGTGCGCTTCCCCTGCGCGCGGCGGCGTTACGCCGTCTTCTGCTCGCCCGTGCCCCGGCCCCGCGAATCCCGGGGGATCAGGGTGGGGTTGACGTTGGAGAGGACCACGTCGGCGGTGATGACGACGCGGGCCACGTCCTTGCGGGAGGGGACCTCGTACATGACGCCCTGGAGGACTTCCTCCATGATGGCGCGCAGGCCGCGGGCGCCGGTCTGGCGGAGGATGGCCTGGTCGGCGATGGCCTCCAGGGCCTCGCGCTCGAAGTCCAGCTCCACGCCGTCGAGTTCGAACAGGCGCTGGTACTGCTTGACCAGGGCGTTGCGGGGCTCGACGAGGATCTTCAGGAGTGCTTCGCGGTCGAGGTTGTGGACCGAGGTGATGACCGGGAGGCGGCCGATGAACTCGGGGATCATGCCGAACTTGACCAGGTCCTCCGGCATGACGTCCTCGAACTGGTCCTTGGACTCGAGTTCCCGCTTGGAGCGGATCGTCGCGCCGAAGCCGATGCCCTTGGCGCCCGCCCGGGACTCGATGATCTTCTCCAGGCCGGCGAAGGCACCGCCCACGATGAACAGGACGTTCGTCGTGTCGATCTGGATGAACTCCTGGTGCGGGTGCTTGCGGCCGCCCTGCGGCGGGACCGACGCCGTGGTGCCCTCGAGGATCTTCAGCAGGGCCTGCTGGACGCCCTCGCCGGAGACGTCACGGGTGATCGACGGGTTCTCGCTTTTGCGGGCGACCTTGTCGATCTCGTCGATGTAGATGATGCCGGTCTCGGCCTTCTTGACGTCGTAGTCGGCGGCCTGGATCAGCTTCAGGAGGATGTTCTCCACGTCCTCGCCGACGTAGCCCGCCTCCGTGAGCGCCGTGGCGTCGGCGATCGCGAACGGGACGTTCAGCATGCGGGCGAGGGTCTGCGCGAGGAGCGTCTTGCCGGAGCCGGTGGGGCCCAGCAGCAGGATGTTGGACTTCGCCAGCTCGATGGCGTCCTCGCGGCCGCCGCCGCCGTTCTCCCCGGCCTGGACCCGCTTGTAGTGGTTGTAGACCGCGACGGAGAGGGCCTTCTTCGCGGCCTCCTGGCCGACGACGTACCCCTCGAGGAACTCGTAGATCTCCCGCGGCTTGGGGAGCTCCTCCCAGCGCACCTCGCTGGTCTCCGCGAGCTCTTCCTCGATGATCTCGTTGCAGAGATCGATGCACTCGTCGCAGATGTACACACCGGGGCCTGCGATGAGCTTCTTGACCTGCTTCTGGCTCTTGCCGCAGAACGAGCACTTGAGCAGATCGCCGCCGTCACCGATGCGTGCCACGGTGTGCTTCCCCTTCGCCTGGGAGTCGTCTGGACGCGGGCGTCCAGCGGCTCCTCGTGCTGCCTTATGTCCGACGGTACCTTGCCGAGCCCCCCGTTCGGGCCCCCCTTGGCGCGGTTCACTTCCACGTGCACTGTGCCAAGGGGCGGCACATCCTAACGGTGTCCGCGTCAGCGGACCGCGGCGTTGTTCATCTTGCGGGTCGAGATGATCTGGTCGATCAGCCCGTACTCCAGCGCGTCCTCGGCCGTGAGGATCTTGTCGCGCTCGATGTCCTCGCGGATCTTCTCGATCGGCCGGGTGGAGTGCTTGGCCAGCATCTCCTCCAGCTGGGAGCGCATCCGCAGGATCTCGTTGGCGGCGATCTCCAGGTCGGAGACCTGACCGCGGCCGGTCTCGCTGTACGGCTGGTGGATCAGCACGCGGGCGTTCGGCAGCGCCATGCGCTTGCCCGGCGTGCCGGCGGCCAGCAGCACGGCCGCGGCGGAGGCCGCCTGGCCCATGCAGACCGTCTGGATGTCGGGCTTGACGAACTGCATCGTGTCGTAGATCGCCGTCAGCGCGGTGAAGGAGCCGCCGGGGCTGTTGATGTAGACCGAGATGTCCCGGTCGGGGTCCATCGACTCCAGGCACAGCAGCTGCGCCATGACGTCGTTGGCGGAGGCGTCGTCGATCTGCACGCCGAGGAAGATCACCCGCTCCTCGAAGAGCTTCGCGTACGGGTCGTACTCGCGGATGCCCTGGGAGGTGCGCTCGACGAAACGCGGGATGACGTAGCGGGACTCGGCCGTGGGGCCGGTGTACTCGGCGCGCGCGGGGCCGTAGAGGCCGCTGCCGGGGAAGTCGTTCACGGTGTCTCCTGGAAAGGGGCTGGGGCGGTGGCTGGGCTGCGAGGGGGCCGTCGGGCCCCGCCGGGGGCCGTCAGGGCCGGTGTGGGGCCGCTACGGCCCTCAGGAGCCCGCCCCGGTGCCGCCGCCGCCCGGCATGCCGGCGGCCGTGGCGATGACGTCGTCGATGAGGCCGTACTCCTTGGCCTCGTACGCGTCGAACCAGCGGTCGCGGTCCGAGTCGCGGGTGATCTGCTCGACGGACTGGCCGGTGTGCTGCGCCGTGAGCTCCGCCATGCGCTTCTTCGTGTGCAGCAGCCGCTCGGCGTGGATCTTGATGTCCGAGGCCGAGCCCGCCAGGCCGGCGGAGGGCTGGTGGATCAGGATCTCGGCGTTCGGCAGGGCGAACCGCTTGCCGGGAGTGCCCGCGCTGAGCAGGAACTGGCCCATGGACGCCGCGAGGCCCATGGCGATCGTCACCACGTCGTTCTTGATGTACTGCATGGTGTCGTAGATCGCCATGCCCGCCGTGATCGAACCACCGGGGCTGTTGATGTAGAGGAAGATGTCCTTGTCCGGGTCGGCGGCAAGGAGCAGCAGCTGCGCGGTGATCTTGTTGGCGATGTCGTCGTCGACCGGCTGGCCGAGGAAGATGATCCGCTCGCCGAGCAGCCGGTTGTAGACCTGGTCGCCGAGGCCACCACCGATGGAAGGCTCGCCGGCGGCGGAGGGCATCAGATTCGTCACGTATCCACCTGCTCGTCTTACGACGGCGCCGGGCCGTCTCACGTGTACTACGTATTCATGGACCCTAACGCCGTGTCCCCCCGGGGGAATCCCGGTAATGGGGGTGTTCGCCGGGGGCGTAGCGCCGTGTGGGCCGTGGTGGGCGGCGGGGCGCGGGTCCGCCGTGGTCAGCGCGCCCCCGGCGTACGGCGACGGGCCCCGGGGGCACAGCGCTCCCGGGGCCCGTCCTGTGTCATCGGAGGTGCCGTACGGCTCAGCCCTCGGACTTCTCCTCGGCGGCGGCCTCGGAGGTCTCGGCGGCGGCCGGCTCGGCGGCCTCGTCCTCGTCCTCGTCCTCGTCGGACAGGTCGATGACCTCGCCGTTGGTGTCCTTGACCGTGGCCTTCTCGACCACGACGGCCAGCGCCTTGCCGCGGGCGACCTCACCGACGAGCAGCGGGACCTGGCCCTGCTCGACGACGGCCTGGGCGAACTGGTCGGGGGACATGCCGGAGGAGGCGGCACGCCGCATGAGGTGCTCGGTGAGCTCCTCCTGGTTGACGTTCAGCTTCTCCTGCTTGACCAGCTCGTCGAGCACGAACTGGGTCTTGATGCCCTTGACCGCGGCCTCGCGGGTCTCGTTCTCGAACTCCTCGGCGGTCTTGCCCTGGAGCTCCAGGTACTTGTCGAGGGTGAGGCCCATCTGGCCGAGCTGGTGGTGCTCCAGGTTGTGCTTGCGGGTGTTGATCTCGTCCTCGAGCAGCTTCTCGGGGACCGGGACCTCGACCAGCTCCAGGAGCTTCTCCAGGACGCGCTCCTGCGCCTGGGTGGCCTGGTCGAACTGCTTCATGTTCTCCAGGCGCTTGCGGCTGTCGGCCTTCAGCTCGTCCAGGGTGTCGAACTCGGAGGCCATCTGCGCGAACTCGTCGTCCAGCTCGGGCAGCTCGCGCTTGGCGACCTGGGTGACCTTGACGGTGACCTCGGCCTCCTTGCCGGCCGCGGAGCCGCCCTTCAGCTCGGAGGTGAAGGTGGCCTCGCCACCGGCCTCCAGGCCCTTCACGGCGTCGTCGATGCCGTCGAGCAGCTCGCCGGAGCCGATCGTGTAGGAGACGCCGTTGGCGACGCCGTCCTCCAGGACCTCGCCCTCGACCTTGGCCTCCAGGTCGACGGTGACCACGTCGCCGTCCTCGGCGGCGCGCTCGACCGGGGTGGTGGAGGCGAAGCGCTCGCGCAGCTGCTCGACCGACTTCTCGACGTCCTCGTCGGTGACCTCGACGGCGTCGACCTCGACCTCGATGCCGGAGTAGTCCGGGATCTCGATCGCCGGGCGGACGTCGACCTCGGCGGTGAAGTTCAGCGTCTCGCCGTCCTTCAGCTCCGTGATGTCGACCTCGGGCTGGCCGAGGACGTTCAGCTCGGCCTCGTTGACCGCCTCCGTGTAGAACTTCGGAAGCGCGTCGTTGACGGCCTCCTCCAGCACGGCGCCACGGCCGAACCGCTGGTCGATGACCCGGGCGGGAATCTTGCCCTTGCGGAAGCCCTTCACCGTGACCTGCTGGTTGATCTTCTTGTACGCCGCGTCGAGGCTGTCCTTGAGCTCCTCGAAGGGCACCTCGACAGTGAGCCGAACCCGGGTCGGGTTCAGGTTCTCCACGGCGCTCTTCACGGTTCGGTCTCCTTGTGGCTGACTTCTCGGGTTCTGCCGGAGCCAGACTGGTCCGGCGGATTTCGCCGCCCGGAGGAGTTCGAGGCCGCTAGGCCGGACACACGGGCGTGCAGCTTGCATAGTAACGGCAGCGGGTACACGGCCCAAAAGGCGATCATCCGCGGAGGCGGGGACGATCACTCCAGGTGATCAGCCGGTGGTCGGGGTGGCGGGATTTGAACCCACGGCCTTCCGCTCCCAAAGCGGACGCGCTACCAAGCTGCGCCACACCCCGTCTGGTGTGCGACACGTAGGGTACATGCCCGGGGGCCGCTCGGCCGCCGTATTCGGGCACGCCCGCGCGTGGGCGTCGGCGCCGCGCCGGAAGGGGTGTGCGCCGAGGCGTACCGACCCGCTACGATGCCTGCAGTGCCGCGGCCGTCAGGGCGGCGGCGCGTTGTGTGCGGGCGTAGCTCAATGGTAGAGCCCCAGTCTTCCAAACTGGCTACGCGGGTTCGATTCCCGTCGCCCGCTCTCTACGGCTCAGGGCCGGCCGGAGATTCCGTCTCCGGCCGGCCCTGACGCGTTCCGCTCCCGTCCGCGGGCGCTCCCCCGGGAGCCGGCTGATCGACCCCGGGGGCCGGTTCAGAAGCTGATCGAGTTGATCGTTTCCGCTATCGAGTTGAGGAAGCGGTTGATCGACGGCGCCATGCCGCTCGACGCGAGGAAGAAGCCGAAGAGGATCGCCACGATGGCCGGCCCCGCCTTGATCGAGCCGCCGCGCATCATCACGACGAGGATGATCGCCAACAGCAGCACCACGGACAGTGAAATGGCCACAACAGATCCCACCCTCGGTCGGTCGGCTCTCCCGGCCGGGGCGTGCAGCCTCGCGCACCCCGCCAGAAACATCGTGCCACCAACAGGCCCACCCTATGCGGGCCATGACGCGACGTCGGTCACGGTGGTGCGCCGCGGGCACCCCGCCGCAGGCGCCGGCACCCGTGCCCGCAAGCCTCGTACAGCAATCCGAATGACCATCCGCACAGTAATGCGAAGACATGCTCGCGACAGGAATTCGGCGCGCCGGATTCCCTGCTCACACACCATCCGCACAGCTGAATCGAATGGCCCGGAGCCGGGCCGTTCACCCGTGCGAAACGGGGTGCCCGAACGCTGAACCAGTAATGGAGTGACGGGTTTTACGGCACCCCGCGGACGACGCTAGGGTGCCTCAGATGTTCCACGCCGCCTCGTTCCGCCGCAGGGCGCCGGTCCCCCCGGCACAGTCGCCGGCCCCGGGGGTGCCGGGTCCACGGGCACCGCGGAGTCCGCAGTCCGGAAAGCAGCGCGACGCATTCTTCGACAACGCCAAATTCCTGGCGATCGTGCTGGTGGCCGTCGGTCACGTCTGGGATCCGCTGAAGGGCGGAAGCCGCACCCTCGAAGGCGCGTACAACGTCGTGTACGCCTTTCACATGCCGGCGTTCATCGTCATCTCCGGTTACTTCTCGCGGAGTTTCGATCTGCGCCCCGGCCGGCTCAAGCGGCTGGTCACCGGTGTCGCCGTGCCGTACGTCGTCTTCGAGACCGCCTATCCGGTCTTCAAGCGGGTCGTCGGCGGGGACCCGGGCTACGACATCACCCTGCTCGACCCCTGGTACCTGACCTGGTTCCTGTGCGCGCTGTTCCTGTGGCGGCTCACCACCCCGGTCTGGCAAGCGCTCCGCCGGCCGCTCCCCGTCGCGCTCGGTGTCGCGATGGCGGCGTCGGCCAGCCCGGAGATCGGCGACGACCTGGACCTCCAGCGGGTGCTCCAGTTCCTGCCGTACTTCGTGCTCGGCCTGTGCCTGCGGCCCGCCCACTTCCACCTGGTGCGCCGCCGTTCGGTGCGGATCGCGTCGGTTCCGGTCCTGGCCGGCGCGCTGGCCGTGGGCTGGTGGGCCGTACCGCGGATGGACACCGCCTGGTTCTACCACCGGGACGCGGCGCAGGAGCTGGGCGTGGCGTGGTGGGTGGGTCCGGTGATGGTGGCGGCGATGTTCGGCTGCTCACTGGTGCTGACCGCCTGCTTTTTCGCCTGGGTACCGCGCCGCCGCACGTGGTTCACGGCGCTGGGCGCGGGCACGCTGTACGGCTACCTGCTGCACGGGTTCGTGGTCAAGGCCGGTGTCTACCTGGGCTGGTTCGACCACGCGTGGCTGCACCGGCCGCTCGGCGGGGCCGTCGCGGCCGCGCTGGCCGCCGCCGGTGTGACGCTGCTGTGCACCGGGCCCGTGCGGCGGGTGTTCCGGTGCGTGGTGGAGCCGCGGATGGACTGGGCGTTCCGGCAGGACGGCCCCCGGGCTGCCCAGGGGGACCGGGTCGGCGGGAGCGGCGGGAGCGCCCAGAAGAGCGGGAGCAGCGGTGAGGGCGGGGACGGCGGGAGGAGCGGGACGGCCCCGGGGGAACGGCGGGACGACCGGGTCGGACGCGAGACCACCCGCGTGTGAGGGCCGTTGCCGGCCGTGTCCCGGCGTCCGCCGGCCGTCAGGCGTCGCCCGCCAGGCCGAGGAGCGCGCGCATCCGCGCGTACTTCGCGGTCAGCCGGGTCCGGGTCGGCTCGTCCAGGGCGGCGAGGCGCGCCGGGTCCGCGTTGTGGGTTAGATCGGCCTCCTTCACCAGCAGCGCGCCGGGCGTGGCGAGGATCCGGGCCGCGTACTCCTCGGGCGGCTGGCCGGCCCGTTTGGTGACCGCCCGCACGATGGCCTTCGTACGGTCGCTCAGCGGGGCCTGGTCGAGCCACCGCTCGGGCATCGCGCCGTCCTCGACGGCGTCGTGCAGCCAGGCGGCGGCGATCTGGTCGGGGTCGCCGCCGCGGGCCCGGACGCCCTCGGCGACGGCCTGGAGGTGCTCGGCGTAGGGCCGCCCGGCCTTGTCGGTCCGGCCTTGGTGGGCGGCCCGGGCCAGGGCCTCCACCTCGGCGAGGGGCAGGGTGTGCGGGGTTTCGGTCACCCCGCGGCTGTTCTCGGTCACCCCGTCAGTGTCTCAGCGGGCCGCCGGCTGCGCCTGCGACGACCGGGTCTGCGCGTGGATGTGGGCCTGGGCGGTCGGGCCCTCGCGGCAGATCAGCAGCAGGGCGCGGTCGTCGTTGACGTCCTTGGCGACGGCCTCGATGAGGTGCCAGGCGGCGCCGTGGAACCCGCCGGCGACGTAGCGGTCGGCCTCGCCGGTGAGCCGGTCGATGCCCTCGACGATGTCCCGGTCGGAGGTCTCCACCAGTCCGTCGGTGAACAGCATCAGCACGTCGCCGGGCCGCAGCGAGCCCTTCACCGGGTCGAACTGGGCGCCCTCGTACACGCCGAGCAGCGGGCCCTCGGCGGCCTTCTCCTCCCAGCGGCCGCTGCCCGCGCTGAGCTGGAGCCCCGGCGGGTGGCCCGCCGAGTACAGCTCGTAGTCGCCGGAGTCCAGGTCCAGGACGAGGTGGATGGAGGTCGCGAAGCCCTCGTCCCAGTCCTGGCGCAGGAGGTAGCCGTTCGCGGCCGGGAGGAAGGCGTGCGGCGGCAGCGAGCCGAGCAGGCCGCCGAAGGCGCCGGAGAGCAGCAGGGCGCGGGAGCCGGCGTCCATGCCCTTGCCGGAGACGTCGGTGAGCACGACCTCCAGGGTGCGGCCGCCGTTGGTGCGGGCCGCGACGACGAAGTCGCCGGAGAAGGACTGGCCGCCGGCCGGGCGCAGCGCCATCTCGCGGTGCCAGCCGGCCGGCAGTTTGGGCAGCCGGCTCTGGGTGCGGATGCGTTCGCGCAGGTCGAACAGCATGGTGCCGCCGCGCCGCCAGGGCACGCCGACCCGGCTGCGGAACTGGGCGATGAGCAGCCCGAAGAAGCCGCAGGCCGCGACCACGAGCACCACGCCCGGGGTGACCCGGGAGGGGCCCTCGGTGTACGGGCCGAGCCGGACGGACTCCACGATCAGCGCGGTGGCCGCCGCCGCGTACAGGCCGAGCAGGCTCGCCGGGCGCAGCAGCAGGCCGCCGGCGACGATCGGCAGGACCAGCGCGGCAGGGGAGCACCAGACCGGGTTGGCGAGGGTGGTGAGCGCGATCAGCGGCACGGTGAGCAGGAGTCCGGCGAGGGCGACCCAGTCGGAGCCGTCGCCGCGGAAGTAGTCGACGGCGCTTCTGCGCAGGGCGACGCGGACCCGGTGCCACTGCATCTTCCACCGGGCCGGGAACCTCTCGGCCGCCGCGCGCCGACCTCGTCCTGCTGCCATCAGTTCGGGACCCTATCCATCGGACCGGTCGCCCGGCACGGGAGGTCCCACTTGTCCCCCGTCCGAGGCTCGACTCCACAGTGAACTTCACGGAGCGCCGCCGCGTCGCCGCCTGCCGTAAATTCCGTGGCTCGCCCCGCGGTGCGCTGATAGGCATGGGCCATGGCGATGGCGAGCGAGGGGCCGGACGGACTGCGCGTCCTGCGGCCGGACGACTGGGACGCGTGGTACGACACCCTGCTGCGGGCCTTCGGCGGTGTGCCGGAGGCGGCCGAGGAGCGGGAACTGTGGCGGGAGCTGACCGAGTTCGACCGTTTCCTGGGGGTCTGGGACGGCGGTTCCTGTGTGGGGACGGCCGGGGCGTTCTCGTTCCGGCTCACCGTGCCCGGCGGGGCGTCGGTGCCCGCGGCGGGCGTCACCATGGTGGGTGTGGCCGCCACGCACCGGCGGCGCGGGGTGCTGACCTCGATGATGCGCCGGCAGCTCGACGACGTCCGTTCCTGGGGCGAGCCGCTGGCGGTGCTGACCGCCTCGGAGCCGGACATCTACGGCCGGTTCGGGTACGGCGTGGCGACGTACGCGCTGGGCGCGGAGATCGACACCGGCCGGGTGCGGCTGTCGGTGCCCGCCGGGACCGATGACGTACGGCTGCGGTACGCGGCGCCCGCCGAGGTGCTCGACGCGTGCGAGGCGGTCTACGCCCGGCTGGTGCCGCGGCGGCCCGGCATGCTGGCCCGGCTCCCCGAGTGGGAGCGGGTGGGGCTGCTGGACCCGGAGAGCGAGCGGGAGGGCGCGTCGCCGTTGCAGTGCGTGGTCGCCGAGCGCGACGGCCGGATCGTGGGGTATGCGCGCTACCGGGTGAAGCTCGGCTGGGGCGAGAGCGGCCACGACGGCACGGTGCTCCTGGAGGATCTGGCGGCGCCGGATCCGGCGGTGGACGCGGCGCTGTGGCGGTTCCTGTTCGGGATCGACCTGACCTCCACGCTGGTGGCGCGGGGGCGGCCGGTCGACGACACCTGGCAGTACCTGGTGTCGGACACCCGGCGGTGCCGGCCCCGGCTGCGGGACTCGCTGTACCTGCGGCCGGTGGAGGTGGGGGCCGCGCTGGAGGCGCGCGCGTACGCCGCGCCGGTGGACGTGGTGCTGGAGGTGGCGGACGCCTTCTGCCCGTGGAACGCGGGGCGTTGGCGGCTGAGCGGGGACACCAAGGGGGCGACCTGCGAGCGGACCACGGACGCGGCGGATCTCGCGCTGTCGGTACGGGAGCTGGGCTCGGCCTATCTCGGCGGGGTGTCCCTCGCGGCGCTGGGCGCGGCCGGGCGGGTGCGGGAACTGCGTGCGGGGGCGCTGGCGGAGGCGTCGGTGGCGTTCGGGACGGCGGGGCCCGCGCCGTGGCTGCCGCACGGGTTCTGAGCCGGCCGGCTCAGGTCCGCTGACAGGCGGGGCACCAGAAGAGGTTGCGGGCGGCGAGACCGGCGGTGCGGATCTCGCCGCCGCAGACGTGGCAGGGCAGATGCGCCCTGCGGTACACGTACACCTCGCCGCCGTGGTCGTCGACGCGGGGCGGGCGGCCCATCGCCTCCGGGGTGTGTTCGGGGCGCACGGTGTCGATGCGGTTCAGGCGTACGCCTTCGCGCATCAGCCCGACGAGGTCGTTCCAGAGGGCGGTCCACTCGGCGGGCGTGATGTCCCGGCCCGCGCGGTAGGGGTCGATGCCGTGCCGGAAGAGGACTTCGGCGCGGTAGACGTTGCCGACGCCGGCGACGACCTTCTGGTCCATCAGCAGGGCGGCGATGCTGGTGCGGCTGCGGGAGATCCGCCGGTAGGCGAGCGACGGGTCGGCGTCCTCGCGCAGCGGGTCGGGGCCGAGCCGGTCGTGGACGGCCCGCTTCTCGGCGGTGGTGATCAGCGCGCAGGTGGTGGGGCCGCGCAGGTCGACGTAGGCGGTGTCGTTCGCGAGGCGCAGCCGGACGGTGTCGGCGGGCGGGGGCGCCGGTGCGTCGCCGAAGGCGACCTTGCCGAACAGGCCGAGGTGGATGTGGACCCAGTCGGCGTCGCGGAAGCGCAGGAAGAGGTGCTTGCCGTGGGCCTCGGTGGCGGTGAGGACGGCGCCGTCGAGCAGGTCGGCGGCGTCGGAGAACTTGCCCTGGGGGCTGGTGACCCGGGGGGCCGTGCCGGAGAAGCGGGCGGCGTAGTCGTGCGCCAGCCGGTGGATCGTGTGCCCCTCTGGCACGGTTCCTGCGTCCTTCCAGCCCCGGGAGGGGCTCCGTTCGTCTGTCCGCCCCCGGGGCGGGGGCCTCAGTCCTGCTGCGGGTGGTGCGCCGGGACCGGCGGCAGGTCGCCCGTGGTCTCGTACGCCGAGAGCATGTCGATGCGGCGGATGTGGCGCTCGTCGCCGGAGAAGGGGGTGCCCAGGAAGACCTCGACGAACTTGGTCGCCTCCTCCTGGGTGTGCATGCGCGCGCCGACCGCCACGACGTTGGCGTCGTTGTGCTGGCGGCCCAGCGCTGCCGTCTCCTCGCTCCAGGCGAGGGCGGCACGGACGCCCTCGACCTTGTTGGCGGCGATCTGCTCGCCGTTGCCGGAGCCGCCGATCACGATGCCGAGGGAGCCGGGGTCCGCGGCCGTCTTCTCCGCGGCGCGGAGGCAGAAGGGCGGGTAGTCGTCCTGGGCGTCGTAGATGTGGGGGCCGCAGTCCACGGGGTCGTGGCCCGCTGCCCTGAGCCACTCGACGAGGTGGTTCTTGAGTTCGAAGCCGGCATGGTCCGAGCCGAGATACACGCGCATGGGATGAGTGTGACATGCGCGCGGCCGGGCAGCAGGGTGGGGTGCCGGCGCCGAAACACTGTGAGCAGGACCACTGAACCTCAGGGAAACCTCAAGTAACAATCCGGATTCAAAGGTTCAAGAAATCGTTCGCCTCGGATTCACTGGTCCGACTCGTACGCCGCTCGTACGGGAATTGATCATTCCGGCGCAAAGGATTCCGTCCCATGACTTCGCAGCCGACCCTGACGAAGGCCGACCACGGCCACGGAGGCCCCGGAGGAACCGGCGATCCCGGTTCCGGCAGCGGACTTCACGCAGGGCTCAAGAACCGCCACCTGTCGATGATCGCCATCGGCGGTGTCATCGGAGCCGGACTCTTCGTGGGGTCCTCCTCCGGTATCGCCACCGCCGGCCCCGGCATCCTCCTGTCCTATGCGCTCGTCGGCACGCTCGTGGTGCTGGTGATGCGCATGCTCGGTGAGATGTCGGCCGCCAACCCGACCTCGGGCTCCTTCTCCGCGCACGCCGACCGCGCGCTCGGCCGCTGGGCCGGGTTCTCCATCGGCTGGCTCTACTGGTTCTTCTGGGTCGTGGTGCTCGCGGTCGAGGCGACCGCCGGTGCCGTGATCCTCGAGGGCTGGGTGCCCGCCGTGCCGCAGTGGGCCTGGGCGCTCATCGTGATGGTGGTGCTGACCGGCACCAACCTGGTCTCCGTCGGCTCCTACGGCGAGTTCGAGTTCTGGTTCGCCGGCATCAAGGTCGTCGCCATCGGCGCCTTCATCGTCATCGGCGGTCTCGCGGTCTTCGGCGTGCTGCCCGGCGTCGACAGCGACCAGGCCGGCCTGTCCAACCTCACCGAGCACGGCGGCTTCCTGCCCCATGGCCCAGGGGCCATCCTGACCGGTGTGCTGCTGGTCGTCTTCTCCTTCATGGGCAGCGAGATCGCGACCCTGGCGGCCGGTGAGTCGGAGGACCCGCAGCGGGCCGTCACCAAGTCGACCAACAGCATCATCTGGCGGATCGGCGTCTTCTACCTCGGCTCGATCCTCGTGGTCGTCTCGCTGCTGCCGTGGGACTCCGAGTCCATCCAGGACAAGGGCTCCTACGTCGCCGCACTCGACTCCCTGGGCATCGCGCACGCCGGTCAGATCATGAACTTCATCGTGCTGACCTCGGTGCTGTCCTGTCTGAACTCCGGCCTCTACACCGCCTCCCGGATGGCCTTCTCGCTCGGCCAGCGCGGGGACGCCCCGAGGTCCTTCGCCAGGACCACCGAGCGCGGCGTGCCGCGTACGGCGATCCTCGTCTCCGTGGTCTTCGGATTCGTGGCCGTGTTCTTCAACTACAAGTTCCCGGACTCCGTCTTCCTCTTCCTGGTCAGCTCCAGCGGTGCCGTCGCGCTCTTCGTCTGGCTGGTGATCTGCTTCTCGCAGCTGCGCATGCGGAAGATCATCCAGGCCGAGGCGCCGG
This sequence comes from Streptomyces glaucescens, assembly GCF_000761215.1. Lineage (GTDB taxonomy): Bacteria > Actinomycetota > Actinomycetes > Streptomycetales > Streptomycetaceae > Streptomyces > Streptomyces glaucescens_B. Next base: position 2,751,057 of record NZ_CP009438.1, read on the forward strand.
AGAAGCTCGTCGTGAAGATGTGGCTGTACCCGTACCTGACGTGGGCGACCGCCGCGCTGATCGTCTTCATCCTGGGCTACATGCTCACCGACACCGAGCACGACGGCCGCAAGACCGTGCTGCTGTCGCTGCTGGTGGCCGCGGTGGTGCTGGTCATCGCCGTGGTCCGGCAGAAGCTCGGGTCCGGCCAGGACCGGGAGCGGGAGCAGGACGAGGTCGCGGCCGGCTGACCTCCGGCGCCGGCACCCCGGCGGGCCCCCGCGGCCCGTCCGGCACCTCAGGGCCCCGCGGCACACGCCGCGGGGCCCTTTCGCGCGGGGCGGCACGGGACGGCTCCGGAGGGCACCGCGCGGGCGGCGGGTACGGCTCCGCGAGCCACCGCGCGGGGCGGGAAAGCACGGCACGGGGGGGGAACACGCCCGGGGCGGAAGACACGGCACGAGGGGAAACACGCCCAGGAAACGGCACGGGGCGGGAAGCACGCACGGGGCGGAAGGCCCGGCACGGGGGCGCGCGGCGCGAGGAGACACGGCGCGAGGAGACACGGCGCCGAAAAGCTGACGGAGGCTGTCAGGTTATGCCGCCATCCTCGGCGGCATGAATCCCAGCACCGACATCACCACAGCCCCGCTCGTCCTCCGCCCCGGCGACGCCGGGTACGCGGAGGAGACCGCCGGCTTCCAGACCGGGTTCGTACGGCGGCCCGCCGTCGTGTTCGGCGCCTCCTCGGCCGAGGACGTGCTGGCCGCCGTGCGGTACGCGGCGGAACGGAACCTGCCGCTCGGCGTCCAGGCGACCGGCCACGGCACACCCGGCGACCTCCGGGGCGGGGTCCTGGTCGGCACCCGGCGCATGAACCGGGTCGGCGTCGACCCGGGCGCCCGCACCGCCCGGGTGCAGGCGGGGGCCCGCTGGAGCGAGGTCATCGCGGCCGCCGCCCCGCACGGCCTGGCGCCGCTCAGCGGCTCGGCGCCCTCCGTCGGGGCCGTGGGCTACACCCTGGGCGGCGGGCTGGGCCTGCTGGCCCGGGAGTTCGGCTACGCCGCCGACCATGTGCGCTCGCTGGACGTCGTCACCGGCGACGGGCGGCTGCACCGGGACGTGCGGGAGGGCTCCGAGCTGTACTGGGGACTGCTCGGCGGCGGCAGCGCGCCCGGCATCGTCACCGAGCTGGAGATCGGGCTGGTCCCGGTGGCCCGGCTGTACGGCGGCTCGCTGGCCTTCGACGGGCGGCTCGTCGACCCGGCGGCGGCGCTCGCGGCGTACGAGGCCTGGACGCGGACCGTGCCGGACGGGCTGACCTCGTCCTTCGCCGCCGTGCCGTACCCGGACGTGCCCGCGATGCCGCCGCACCTGCGGGGCCGGTACGAGGTGTCCGTGCGGGTGGCGTACACCGGGACGGACGGGGAGCGCCTGGTGGCGCCGCTGCGAAAGATCGGGCCGGTCCTGGCCGACTCGCTGCGGGAGATGCCGTACACCGAGAGCCACACCGTGCACAGCGACCCGGACTTCCCGCACTCGTACTACGGGGACAGCGTGGTGGTGCGCGAGCTGGACGTGGAGCGGGCGGGCGAGGTACTGCGGCGCACCGGGCCGGAGGCGGACGCCATGGTGGTCGTGCAGATCAACCACCTGGGAGGGGCGCTGGCGCGGCCCGCGCCGAACGCGGTGCCGTTCCGTGCCGGGCGGTTCCTGGTGCGGCTGCTGACCGTGGTGGGGCGGGAACCGGCCCGCGCGCTGCTGGACCCGGTGTTCGCGCTGCTCGCGCCGGACACGCTCGGGCGGTCCGTCAACTTCGCCCTGGGGGCCGGGGACCGCACGGAGGGGCTGCACGACGCGGAGACACGGAAGAGGCTCGCCGGGCTGAGGTCGTCGTACGACCCGGCGAGCCTCTTCGTGGCCGGCTGAGGGTCAGCGCCTGCCGACGAGCTTCCAGGCGGCGGGCAGCGCCCCCATCGCCAGGGCGGCCTTGAGGGCGTCGCCGATCAGGAACGGGGTGAGGCCGGCGGCGATGGCCGCGGAGGCCGACAGGTCGAGCGACAGGGCGAGGTAGGGCACGCCGACCGCGTAGATGACCGCCTCGCCGAGGAGCATCGCGCCCGCCATGCGCCACGGGGAGCGGTCGGCGCCGCGACGGGCCAGGGCGCCGACGACGGTGGCGGCGAGCAGCATGCCGAGGACGTAGCCGAAGGACGGGATCCCCATGCCGGAGGCGCCCTCCGCGAACCACGGCACGCCCGCGACGCCGGCCAGCGCGTACAGCGCGAGCGAGAGGAAGCCGCGGCCGGCGCCCAGCGAGGTGCCGACGAGCAGCGCCGCGAAGGTCTGGCCGGTCACCGGGACCGGGGAGCCGGGCACGTTCACGGCGATCTGGGCCGCGAGGCCGGTGAGCGCGGCACCGCCGGCGACGAGGGCGATGTCGCGGACGCGGGAGGCCGGGAGCAGGTCGGCGAGGACCTGGCCCGGGCGGGCGAGGGAGGTGGCGGTGGCGGTGCTCATGGGGACTCCGCGAGTGAGGGCGGTACGGGACACCGTGACGCTAACCCAGGGGGGTCCGGCCGATCACCGTTACCGGTCGACAAAGGCGGGAGCGCGCGTGTGGTGGGGTGCGCACAAAGAGTGCCGGTCACACCCTCCGTGACGTGATGACGGTCACGGAGGTGGGGATGTGTGCGTCACGTGGTGCGGGGCAGGGCAGGCTGTAGGTTTCCGCCAATCCGGCGGGAATCGCGCTCTCCCCGGCGGGGTGAGTGGGGTCGTACACTCCGTATTCCGCGCGTCCGCATAGTGAACGGTGGTGTCCTGTCACCGGGGTCGCCGCCGAGACTGTGGGCGCTTCCACCTGTCCCCGCTCACGGATGGACGAGCCGCGCCCATGCCCAGCCCCACCGCTCAGGAGACCCCGCCCCAGGCGGACGTCTCCCTCTCCCACGGCCTGAAGCAGCGCCACCTGTCGATGATCGCCCTCGGCGGCGTGATCGGCGCGGGCCTGTTCGTCGGCTCCGGCGCCGGCATCGCCGCCGCGGGTCCGTCGATCGTCGTCGCCTACGTCCTCTCCGGCATCCTGGTGATGCTGGTGATGCGGATGCTCGGCGAGATGTCCGCCGCCTACCCGTCGTCGGGTTCCTTCTCCGCGCACGCCGAGCGGGCGATCGGCCCGTGGGCCGGGTTCACCGCCGGCTGGTCGTTCTGGGTGCTGCTGTGCACGGCGGTCGGCCTGGAGGGCATCGGGGCCGCGAAGATCGTCAGCGGCTGGCTGCCGGGGACGCCCGAGTGGGCGTGGGTGGCACTGTTCATGGTGGTCTTCTGCGGGGCGAACCTGGCCGCCGTGAAGAACTTCGGCGAGTTCGAGTTCTGGTTCGCGGCGCTGAAGGTGCTCGCGATCTCGCTGTTCCTGGTGCTGGGCGTGCTCGCGATCCTGGGCGTGCTGCCGGGCACCGACGCGCCGGGCACCGCGAACCTCACCGGCGAGGGCGGCTTCCTGCCGGGCGGCGGTGAGGGGCTGGTCATCGGCCTGCTCGCCTCGGTGTTCGCCTACGGCGGCCTGGAGACGGTGACCATCGCGGCGGCCGAGTCCGAGGACCCGGTGCGCGGGGTGGCGAGCGCGGTCCGCACCGCGATGTGGCGTATCGCGCTGTTCTACATCGGCTCGATGGCGGTCGTGGTGACGCTGGTGCCGTGGAACTCGAAGGAGATCGTCGAGTCCGGCCCGTACGTCGCCACCCTCGACCACCTCGGCATCCCCGGCGCGGGCCAGCTCATGAACGTGGTCGTGCTGGTCGCCCTGCTGTCCGCGATGAACGCCAACATCTACGGCGCCTCGCGCATCGCGTACTCGCTGGTGGAGCGAGGGCAGGGCCCGAAGGCGCTGGGCCGGGTGTCCGGCGGGGTGCCGCGCGTCGCGGTGCTGGCCTCCTCGGTGTTCGGGTTCGTGTGCGTGCTGCTCAGCTACTGGCGGCCCAACGACGTCTTCCCCTGGCTGCTGAACATGATCGGCGCGGTGATCCTGGTCGTCTGGATCTTCATCGCGGTCTCCCAGCTGCGGCTGCGCCGCCGGGTGGAGCGGGAGGCGCCGGAAAAGCTGGTCGTGCGGATGTGGGCGTTCCCGGTGCTGACCTGGGTCGCGCTGGCCGGGATGGCGGCGGTCTTCGTGCTGATGGCGCGGGAACCGGACACCCGGGTGCAGCTCTGCTCGACGGGCGGCATGACGCTGTTCCTGGCGGCCGTCGGATACCTCTGGCAGCGCAGGCGGGAGCAGCGGCCGGGCGCGTGACCCGGGCGTTCCTCACCCCGTCCCGAGGCGCTCACCTGTCCTGAGGCGCTCACCTGCCTCAAGGTGCCGGGAGCCCGGCATGACCGACGGGACACCCCGAGGCCCCCACGTGGCGACACGTGGGGGCCTTCTTCGTCCCCCCGGCCCCGTCGGCGGCCTTGTTGTTGATAGCTTGTAGTTGCAAGCTCTTTGCAATAAGAGGTCGGAGGGGACCCCGCATGCCCGTCTACACGCTGCCCGAACTGCCGTACGACTACTCCGCGCTCGCCCCCGTGATCAGCCCGGAGATCATCGAGCTGCACCACGACAAGCACCACGCGGCCTACGTCAAGGGCGCCAACGACACGCTGGAGCAGCTGGCCGAGGCGCGGGACAAGGAGCAGTGGGGGTCGGTCAACGGCCTGGAGAAGAACCTGGCCTTCCACCTGTCCGGGCACATCCTGCACTCCATCTACTGGCACAACATGACCGGCGAGGGCGGCGGCGAGCCGCTGGAGCAGGACGGCGTGGGCGAGCTCGCCGACGCCATCACCGAGTCGTTCGGCTCCTTCGCCGCCTTCAGGACCCAGCTGTCCAAGGCCGCCGCCACCACCCAGGGTTCGGGCTGGGGTGTGCTGGCGTACGAGCCGCTGAGCGCCCGGCTGATCGTCGAGCAGGTCTACGACCACCAGGGCAACGTGGGCCAGGGCTCGACGCCGATCCTGGTGTTCGACGCCTGGGAGCACGCCTTCTACCTCCAGTACAAGAACCAGAAGGTGGACTTCATCGAGGCGATGTGGCAGGTCGTCAACTGGCAGGACGTCGCCCGCCGCTACGAGGCCGCCACGTCCCGCGCGAACGCGCTGCTGCTGGCACCCTGACGCAGCCGCCCCCTCGAACGTCCCGCCTCGTGATCGTCTTCTCACCCTTCACGCGGGCGGGCGGCAGGGCGGAGACCCCCGTGAGGACCTGACTCACGGGGGTTTTCCGTACCCTGCGGGTCAGCCGATCGGTGGAGGCGAGGTTCCACCGGGCACCTCTGTCCGCGGGTCACCCCGGTCGACAAGGCTTCCGGGCATGAACTCACTCACTGTGCGCATGGCCCGGGCCAGCGCCCGGCACCCCTGGCGGGCACTCGCCGGCTGGCTGGTGTTCGTCGCGCTGTGCCTGGCGGCCGGCGGCGCCGTCGGCCTCGACAGTGCCCGGACGGCCGACTACCGGGTCGGCGAGGCCGGCCGGGCGGAGGCACTGGCGGCGCAGGGCGGCCTCGAACGCCGGCCGGCCGAGCAGATACTGATCTCCGCCCGCTCCGGCGCCCCGGACGAGGCCGCCGCCCGCGCGGCGGCGCGCGAGCTGACCGCGCGGATGGAGCGGCTTCCCGAGGTCGCGGCCGTGGCCGCCCCCGTCCGCTCCGCCGACGGCCGCACCCTCCTGGTCGAGGTGGCCCTGAAGGGCGAGGAGCGGGACGCCAAGGACAAGGTCGACGCGCTGCTCGCCGAGACCGGGGCCGTGCAGCGGGCCCACCCCGAGCTGCTGCTGGCGGAGACCGGAGCCCCGTCCATCAGCAAGGGGGTCGACCGGCAGCGCGGCGAGGACCTGGCCCTGTCGGAGAAGATCACGCTGCCGGTCACGCTGATCACCCTGCTGCTGGTCTTCGGCTCGCTCACCATGGCCGCCGTGCCGCTGCTGCTGGCCCTGTCGTCGATCGCCGCGGCCGTCGGGCTGTCGATGGTGGCCTCGCACCTCTCCCCCGACACCGGGGTGGGCACGAACGTCATCCTGATGATCGGCCTCGCGGTCGGCGTCGACTACACCCTCTTCCACCTCAAGCGGGAACGTGAGGAACGGGCCCGGCACGGAGGCCGGCTGGGAACCGAGGCGCTGGTCGAGCTGGCGGCGGCCACCTCCGGCCGGGCCGTGGTGGTCTCCGGACTCGCCGTCGTCGCCTCCACGGCCACCCTCTACCTGGCCTCCGACGTGATCTTCTCCTCGCTCGCCACCGGCACCGTCGTGGTGGTGCTGGTCGCCGTCGCCAGCTCGCTCACCGCGCTCCCCGCCCTGCTGACCGTGCTCGGCAGGCGGGCCGAACGCCGGGCCCGGCGGCGCGCGGAACGCGGCAGGCCGCCGCGGCGGACGCGCGGTGACGGCGGCGGCCGGGCATGGACCGCGCTGCTGCGGCCCGCCGCCCGGCACCCGCTCGGCACGCTCTGCGGCGCGGTCCTCGCCCTGCTCGCCCTGGCCCTGCCGCTGACCGGGCTGCACATCACGGAGATGAGCCGGGACACCCACTCCCGCGAGATCCCCGCCATGCGGGTCTACGACCGGCTCAACGACGAGTTCCCGGACCGGCGCGTGACCCACCAGGTCGTCGTCCGCGCCGACGCGGGCCGCACCGCCGAGGTCGTGGAGGCACTGCGCCGGCTCGCCGCGCACGCCGGCCGGGACCCGCTGTTCAGCGGCTCCTCCCCGGTGCGCACCTCCGCCGACGGCCGGGTCGGTGCCCTGGAACTGAAGGTGCCCCACCTCGGCAACTCCGAGCAGGCGTACGACTCGCTGGAGCGGCTGCGCGGGACGTACCTGCCCGCCACCGTCGGCCGGATCGACGGGGCCGCGTACGGCGTCACCGGCGACGTGGCCCGCTACACCGACTATCCGGCCCACCAGAACGCCAAACTCCCGCTGGTGCTGGGCGCCTTGCTGCTGGTGACCTTCGCGATGACGCTGTGGGCGTTCCGCTCGGCGGTGCTCGCCCTGCTCGGGGTCGTCCTCAACCTGCTGTCCGCGGCGGCGGCGCTCGGGCTGCTCGTGCTCGTCTTCCAGGGGACGTGGGCCGAGGGCCTGCTGGCCTTCGACTCCACCGGCTCGATCGGGTCGCGGGTGCCGCTCTTCCTGTTCGTGATCCTCTTCGGGCTGTCCATGGACTACCAGGTGTTCGTGGTCAGCCGGATCCGCGAGGAGGTGCTGGCCGGCGTGCCGACCCGGCAGGCGGTGCTCGACGGGATCCGCCGCTCCGCGAGCGTGGTGACCAGCGCCGCGGTGGTCATGACGACCGTCTTCGTGAGCTTCGTCTTCCTGCACATCATCGAGATGAAGCAGATCGGGTTCGTGCTCGCGGCGGCCGTGCTGATCGACGCGTTCGTGGTGCGGATCCTGCTGCTGCCGGCGGCACTGCTGCTGCTGGGCGAGCGCACCTGGTGGCCGGTGCGTCCGGACCGGTCCGTGCGACACCCCGCCGGGCCGCCGCTGGCCGGCGTACGTTGATCGTCATGACCATGCTCGCCGGAACCTCGGCCGACGCCTTCTGGGCCGCCTCGCTGCGCCGCTGGAACGCGGTGTGCTGGGTGCTGTTCGCGGCGATGGCCGCCGGGATCGTCCTCATGGGACGGCCCGGCGGCGCCACCTGCGCGGCGCTCGCGTTCCTCGCGTCCGTGGCGCTGAGCTTCGCGGTCCTGGTGCGCTTCCCGGACAACCCCGTCGTACGGCCGCACGGCTACCTCACCGTGCTGGTGCTCGGCCTCGGCGGGCTCGCCTTCCTGCGCACCAGCTACGCCGCCCTGTTCATGGTGACGCTGCCGCACTACTGGATGTTCGGGCGGACCCCCCGCGCCTCGATGACGTTCCTGGGCCTGGCCACCGGCGCGACCCTGGCCGGCGGCTGGGTGCGGCAGGGCCCGTCGGCGGAGTTCTTCGGCGAGACGGCGGTGTCCACGCTTATCGTCGTCGCGGTGGGCGTGCTGATCGGGCTGTGGGCGCACGCGGTGGTCGCGCAGAGCGCCGAACGCGCCCGGCTCATCGGCGAGCTGGAGCGGACCCAGCTTCAGCTCGCCGAGGCGCACCAGCGGCAGGGCGCGGCCGACGAGCGGGAGCGCATGGCGCGGGACATCCACGACACCCTGGCGCAGGGGTTCGCGTCGATCGTCGTGCTCGCCGAGGCGGCCCGGGCCGGGCTGGCCGCGGACCCGGCGCGCAGCGCCCAGCAGCTGCGTTCCATCGAGTCGACCGCCCGGGAGAACCTCGCCGAGGCCCGCGAACTGGTCGGTTCCGCGCAGCGGCGGGGCGGCGCGGTGGCCGGGCCGGTGGCCCTGACCCTGCGGCGGGTCCTGGACCGGTTCGCGGAGGACACCGGGCTCACCGTGGACGCGGAGCTGACGGAGCTGGACTGCGACCAGCAGACCCGGATCGCGCTGCTGCGCTGCACCCAGGAGTCGCTGGCCAATGTCCGCAAGCACGCCCGGGCCTCCACGGTCGGGGTGGTGCTGGCGCGCCGGCCGTACGGGGTGGAGCTGGAGATCACCGACGACGGGACCGGGTTCGCGGTGGGGGGCTCGGCGGGCTTCGGGCTCGACGGGATGCGCAAGCGGCTGGCGGAGCTGGGCGGACGGCTCACCGTGACCAGCTCGGTCGGGGACGGGACGAGGGTGCTGGCGACGATTCCGGTGAGCGGCCGGGCGGACGGCGAGGGGGCGCGATGAGCGGGCGGGCGCTGCGGGTCGTGGTGGTGGACGACCACACCGTGATGCGGGCCGGGGTGATCGCCCTGCTCGCCGGCGAGGACGGCATCGAGATCGTCGGCGAGGCGGGGGACGGCCGCGCGGCCCTGGAGCTGATCGCCCGGCACGATCCGGACGTGGCCCTGGTCGACCTGCGGATGCCGGTCCTGGACGGGGTGGCGACGACCGCCGGGATCACCGCCCGACACCCGCGCACCCGGGTGCTGATCCTCACCACCTACGACACCGACACGGACATCGAGCGCGGGGTGGAGGCGGGGGCGATCGGCTACCTGCTCAAGGACACCACCCGCGAACAGCTCGTCGAGGCGATCCGGGCGGCGGCGCGCGGGGAGACGGTGCTCGCGCCGCGCGTCGCGGAGAAACTGGTCGCCCGGATGCGCCGCCCGGTGCAGGACCCGCTGACCGCCCGGGAGACGGACGTCCTCGACGCGGTCGCCGACGGGCTGACCAACGCGGAGATCGGCCGGCGGCTGGTCATCACCGAGGCGACGGTGAAGACGCACCTGCTGCGGCTGTTCGCCAAGCTCGGCGTCAACGACCGCACCCGGGCGGTGGTGGTGGCCCTGGAACGGGGCCTGCTGCGACGGCCGTAGGACGGGCTTCGGACGTCGGCGGGGGACGTCCGGGGGGGCGTCCGGGGGGAGCGGTCCCGCCGGGGAGGGTCCGCGGGTCGAGCGGGCGCGGACGCCGGTGCACGGCGGGCGTCCCGCGTGCTCCGCGGGCGGCGGGGCGTCGCCGGTCCGGTCACCCGGCCGTCGGCCACCGCGCACCGGGGTGCGGCCGGGCGTCCCGCGTCCGCGGGCGCCGCGCGGGCTACAGGTTGCTGAAGTCCGGGCCCTTGGTGCGGGTGCGCTTGATCTCGTAGAAGCCGGGGACCGAGGCGACGGCCAGGGTGCCGTCCCACAGGCGGGCGGCCTCCTCGCCCTTCGGGGCGGGGGTGACGACCGGGCCGAAGAAGGCGATCTGCTCACCGTCGGGGCCGGGCACGGCGATGATCGGGGTGCCGACGTCCTGGCCGACCTTCTCGATGCCCTCCTTGTGGGAGACGCGCAGCTGCTCCTCGTACGGGGTGTCGTCCCAGTGGTCCATCAGCGACGCGGGCAGGCCGACCTCCTGGAGGGCGGCGGCGACCGCCTCCTTCTCCGGACCCATGCCCTGGTTGTGGAAGCGCGTGCCGATCGCGGTGTACAGGTCGCCCAGCACGTCGGTGCCGTGCTCCTCCTGCGCGGCGATGACGACCCGGACGGGGCCCCAGGCCTTCGTCGTCAGCAGTTCGCGGTACCACTCCTCCAGCTCGTCGAGCCTGTCCTCGTTGAGCACGGCGAGGCTCATCAGGTGCCAGCGGACCTCGATGTCCCGGACCTTCTCCACCTCCAGCACCCACCGTGAGGTCATCCAGGCCCAGGGGCACAGCGGGTCGAACCAGAAGTCGACGGGGGTCTTCTCGGACATGTCTCTCCTTGGCAGTGGCGCTTGACCGCGGCAACGTCGGGGAGAACACCGCCGCCCCGCCCGCTCATTCCCCGCTGTCCCGCGTCAGGGGCACATGGCAGGATCGGTCCTGTCCAGGCGTAGTCATCACGTACGAGGGAGTACCGCCCGTGCCCGGTGAGAATCTGTCCCGCGACGAGGCCCGGGAGCGGGCCGCTCTGCTGTCGGTCGACGGGTACGACGTGTCCCTCGACGTGCGCTCCGCCGTCGGCGACCACGCCGGTGACGGCCCGCGCACCTTCCGCTCGGTCACCACGGTCCGCTTCCGCTGTGCCGAGCCGGGCGCGTCCAGTTTCGCGGACCTGATCGCGCCGAGCGTGACGGCCGTCTCGCTGAACGGCCGCGACCTGGACCCGAGCGAGGTCTTCGACGGCTCCCGGATCCTCCTGGAGGACCTGGCCGCCGAGAACGAGCTGGTCGTGGACGCGCGGTGCGCCTACTCCCGCACCGGCGAGGGCCTGCACCGGTTCGTCGACCCGGAGGACGGCGAGGTCTACCTCTACACGCAGTACGAGCCGGCCGACGCGCGGCGGGTCTTCGCCAACTTCGAGCAGCCGGACCTCAAGGCCCCGTTCCGCTTCGAGGTGCGGGCGCCCGAGGAGTGGACGGTGTGGAGCAACGGCACCGGCGAACGGGCCGACGGCGTCTGGCGGTTCGCGGAGACCAAGCCGATCTCGACGTACATCACGTGTGTGGTGGCGGGCCCCTACCACTACGTCACGGACTCCTACGTGCGGACCTTCGAGGACGGCACGCGGCTGGAGATCCCGCTCGGCGCCATGTGCCGCAAGGGCCTGGCGCCCCACTTCGACGCGGACGACGTCTTCCTGGTCACCAAGCAGGGCCTGGACTTCTTCCACGACCACTTCGACTACCCGTACCCGTTCGGCAAGTACGACCAGGCGTTCGTGCCCGAGTACAACCTCGGCGCGATGGAGAACCCGGGTCTGGTGACCTTCCGCGAGGAGTACATCTTCCGCGGCAAGGTGACGCGGGCGTCGTACGAGGCGCGCGCCAACGTGATCCTGCACGAGATGGCGCACATGTGGTTCGGCGACCTGGTCACCATGGAGTGGTGGGACGACCTGTGGCTGAAGGAGTCGTTCGCCGACTTCATGGGCTCGTTCTCGCTGGTCGGCGCGACCCGCTTCACGGACGGCTGGATCACCTTCGCCAACCGCCGCAAGGCCTGGGCGTACCGCGCGGACCAGCTCCCCTCCACGCACCCGATCACCGCCGACATCCGCGACCTGCAGGACGCCAAGCTCAACTTCGACGGCATCACGTACGCCAAGGGCGCCTCGGTGCTCAAGCAGCTCGTGGCGTACGTCGGCCAGGACGCGTTCCTGGAGGGCGCCCGGCGCTACTTCAAGCGGCACGCGTACGGCAACACCCGCCTCGGCGACCTGCTGTCGGTGCTCCAGGAGACGTCCGGCCGGGACATGGCGGCCTGGTCGCGTTCCTGGCTCCAGACGGCCGGGGTGAACGCGCTGACCCCGCAGGTGCTGCTGGCCCCGGACGGGCGGATCGGCGAGCTGGCGGTGGTGCAGGAGGCCGCCGAGTCGCACCCGGAGCTGCGTCCGCACCGGGTCGCGGTGGGCCTGTACCGGCGTACGGCCCGGGGCGCGCTGGAGCGGTACGCGCGCGCGGAGGCCGACGTGGACGGTCCGCGCACCGTCGTGACGGAGCTGGCGGGTGCCGAGGCGCCGGAGCTGGTGCTGGTCAACGACGACGACCTGACCTACTGCAAGATCCGTTTCGACGTGACGTCGCTGGAGACGCTGAAGGCCGGCCTCGGTGACCTGACCGACCCCCTGGCGCGGGCGCTGTGCTGGTCGGCGCTGTGGAACATGACCCGGGACGCGCTGCTCCCGGCACGGGACTTCATCGGCCTGGTGCTGCGCTTCGCGGGCCGCGAGTCGGACATCGGCGTGCTGCAGATGCTGCACGCCTGGGCGAACTCGGCGCTGGTCCACTACGCGGCTCCGGCCTGGCGGGCGGACGGCGAGCGGCTGCTGGCGGAGGGCGCCCTGCGCGAGCTGCGGGCGGCCGGGCCGGGCAGCGAGCATCAGCTTGCGTGGGCCCGGTTCTTCGCCTCGACGGCGTCCCGCGACACGGATCTTGAGCTGTTGCAGGGCCTGCTCGCGGGCACCGAGAAGGTCGACGGCCTGGAGGTGGACCAGGAGCTGCGGTGGGTCCTGCTCGAACCGCTGGTCGTGCACGGTCACGCGGACGAGAAGGCGCTCCAGGCGGAACTCGCCCGGGACGACACCGCGTCCGGCAAGCGCCACCAGGTGCGCTGCCTGGCCGCGCGTCCGTCCGCGGCGGTGAAGGCGCAGGCGTGGGCGCGGGTGGTGGAGTCCGACTCGCTGTCCAACGCGCTGGTGGAGGCGACCATCACCGGCTTCGCGCAGCCGTCCCAGCGGGAGCTGCTGGCGCCGTACGCGGAGAAGTACTTCGCGGTCATCGAGCGGGTGTGGGCCGAGCGGTCCATCCAGATCGGCATGGACGTGGTGCGGGGCCTGTTCCCGTCGCTGCAGGACTCCCCCGGGACGCTGGCGGCGACGGACGCGTGGCTCGCGGCCCACGAGGACGCGCCGCCGGCCCTGCGCCGGCTGGTCCTGGAGGCCCGGGACGACCTGGCGCGGGCGCTGCGCGGGCAGGAGTGCGACGCGGCGGCGGAGTGAGTCCCCCGGTTGCCGTGGCCAGAGCCCGGGCCGCGGGTGACCGTTACGAAATATCGGCATGAACGCCCGTAACCCCTGGGCCACTCCGCGTGGACCAGGGGTTTCGGCGCCTCATCGGCATCCGAACACGCGTCCTTTAGCGCTGGATTGTCCAGTTATGTCGACGGACGTGTAACAGGGGTTAAAGGATGGATCGGACGCGGGAATGCCGGAAGCATGACCCACAACACCCCGCTCTCCCCCCGCCCCCTGCACCACATCTCCGACGGCAGCCGCCGGGTCCTGACCGCCGCCGAGCTGCGCGCCCACGGTGTCGCCCCCGCCCAACTCGCCACGCAGTGCCGCCCCGGCGGCCCCTGGCAGCAACTCCTGCCCGGTGTCTACGTCCTGCACCCCGGACCGCCGACCGGCGAGGAGCGCCTGCGGGCGGTCCTCGCCTACGCGACGCGGGAGACGGCGGTCCCGGCGGTGCCGTCCCAGCCCGATGCGGAGGGGGCCGGCGGCGCACCGCGGCCGTCCGGCCCGGCCTGCCCCGACGCGGTGATCACCGGCCTGGCGGCCCTCACCCTGCACGGCTTCACCACCACGCCGACGCTGCCCGCCCTGGACCGGATCGACGTCCTGGTCCCCCGGCTGCGCCGGCTGCGCACGACGGGTTTCGCGCGGATCCTGCGCACCGCCGCGCTCCCCACCCCCCAGCACGTCACGGGCCTGCCCGTCGCCCCGGTGCCGCGCGCGCTCGCCGACGCGGTGGCGGGCCTGCCGGACGCGGGAGCGGTGCGCCGGCTGCTCACCGAGGCCGTCCGGGGCGGCCACTGCGACCCGGCGTCGGTGGTCCGCGCGCTGACCGACGCCAAGCTGCTGGGCCGCCCGCACGTGGTGGACGCGGTGGACTCGCTGCTCGCGGAGGGCCGGACGATCGCGGAGCACCGGCTGTACCGGATGGTGCGCGAGTTCGGCCTGCCGGACCCGGTGTGGAACGTGGACCTGAGGCTCCCCGGCGGCCCCCACCTCGGCGGCCTGGACGCCTACTGGCCGGAGCACGCGGTCGGCGTCGAGATCGACACCCGTGCCCCGCGCCAGGACGAGGACGCGCTGTGGCCCGAGCACGCCCGCAAGCGCGAGCACCTGGAGCGGCTGGGCATCACGGTCGTGCGCCTCACGCCGCGGAAGCTGCGCGAGGCGCTGGAGCAGCAGGCCACCGTCGTCCGCACGGCCCTGATGGCCTCGGCGGACCGGGACCCGGCGGCGTACGTCCTGGTCCTGCCGCGGTAGGGCCGTGCGCGTACGCCGACGGGCCCCGGCGGAGCGGGTCCGCCGGGGCCGTCGGGGGTCCGGGCTGTGGGCCGCGGGTCAGTCCGTGCCGGACTCCATCGCCGCGCGGTCCAGGAGGGCCTCCTCGCCCGGGGCCTCGCCGCGGGAGGCGATCACCTCGGCGCCGCCGCGGTCCATGGCGCCGATCAGCCCGGTGGAGGCCGCCTGGGCGGCGCCGATCAGGGTGGGGTGGTCGGGGCCGACCATGCCGAGGCCCGCGTACTGCTCCAGGCGGGCCCGGGAGTCGGCGATGTCCAGGTTGCGCATGGTGAGCTGGCCGATGCGGTCGCCGGGGCCGAACGCGGAGTCCTCGGTGCGCTCCATGGACAGCTTGTCCGGGTGGTAGCTGAGCGCCGGGCCGCGGGTGTCGAGGATCGAGTAGTCCTCGCCGCGGCGCAGCCGCAGGGTGACCTCGCCGGTGACGGCCGAGCCGACCCAGCGCTGGAGCGACTCGCGGACCATCAGGGCCTGCGGGTCCAGCCAGCGGCCCTCGTAGAGCAGCCGGCCGAGGCGGCGGCCCTCGGTGTGGTACGCGGCGACCGTGTCCTCGTTGTGGATCGCGTTGACCAGGCGCTCGTAGGCGATGTGCAGCAGGGCCATGCCGGGCGCCTCGTAGATGCCGCGGCTCTTCGCCTCGATGATGCGGTTCTCGATCTGGTCGGACATCCCGAGGCCGTGCCGGCCGCCGATCGCGTTGGCCTCCATCACCAGGTCGACGGCGGAGCCGAACTCCTTGCCGTTGACGGTGACCGGGCGGCCCTGGTCGAAGCCGACGGTGACGTCCTCGGGGGCGATCTCCACGGCCGGGTCCCAGAAGCGGACGCCCATGATCGGCTCGACGGTCTCGACGCCGGTGTCCAGGTGCTCCAGGGTCTTGGCCTCGTGGGTGGCGCCCCAGATGTTGGCGTCGGTGGAGTACGCCTTCTCCGCGGAGTCCCGGTAGGGCAGGCCGTGGGCGACCAGCCACTCGGACATCTCCTTGCGGCCGCCCAGCTCGGTCACGAAGTCCGCGTCCAGCCAGGGCTTGTAGATCCGCAGGTGCGGGTTGGCGAGCAGCCCGTAGCGGTAGAACCGCTCGATGTCGTTGCCCTTGAAGGTGGAGCCGTCGCCCCAGATCTGGACGCCGTCCTCCAGCATCGCCCGGACGAGCAGGGTGCCGGTGACGGCGCGGCCCAGCGGGGTGGTGTTGAAGTAGGGGCGCCCGCCGGACTTGATGTGGAAAGCGCCGCAGGCGAGCGCGGCCAGCCCTTCCTCGACCAGCGCGGCCTTGCAGTCGACGAGGCGGGCGATCTCGGCGCCGTACTGCCCGGCACGGCCGGGCACCGAGGCGATGTCGGGCTCGTCGTACTGGCCGATGTCGGCGGTGTACGTGCACGGGACGGCGCCCTTGTCGCGCATCCAGGCGACGGCGACCGAGGTGTCGAGCCCGCCGGAGAAGGCGATGCCGACGCGCTCGCCGACAGGGAGGGAGGTGAGGACCTTGGACATGGCAAAACTATGCAACATCTCGCATTGTCATGCAAGCCCGCGTATTGTCATGCACCACCTCCGGCGGCCCGCCGCTCCCGCCGCACCTCCGGCCCGGTGTCCGCCGGCGGCACCCCGGCCGGCCCGTCCACCGCATCCGGGGAGTGCCACGCCGCCCTGTCCGTCGAGCCGCCGGCCCCGGAGGCCGGCTCCCCGCCGGCGCACCGCGCCGCGTACAGCGGCCGCACGGAGCGACGGCCGACCGCGCGGCGCGGACCCGGGGCGGGAACGGGCGGCGGCCGGGGAGGCGCCGAGGAGACCGGTCACCGCGGCGCGGCAGCCGGTCTCCTCCGCATCCGCATCCGGACGTCAGCGCGCCGGGAGCGGATTGGCCGGCGAGTACCCGGGCGCGGACCAGCGCAGCGGGAGCGCGGACGGGGTCTCGACCGCCTCCGTGATCCGGAAGCGGACCGCGCGCTCCCCGTCCGCGGTGAACTCCGTGTGCGCCCGCCCGGTCAGCTGGAGGGTCGTACCCGTCTCCCAGTCCAGGACCAGCAGACCCGCGCGCGGGTCGGCGGCCAGGTTGCCCAGGGTGAGGAACATGGCGTTGCCCGGGTAGTCGCGCCAGCTCAGCTCGTACGGCGAGTCGACGCGCAGGAATCCGGGGTGGCCGCCGCGGTGGCTGGCGTCGGCGCCCTCGGGGCGCACGGTGGCGACGAACGCCGTGTCCGCCGCCGCCAGGAACGCCGCCTGCGCGTCGGTGAGCGAGGCGCCCCGGCGCCGCTCCCCCGGCACACGGTCCGCGACCACCTCGTACGACTCCCGCTTCTGGAGGTACTTCGGGCAGTTGGCGAACACCTGCCGCGCCGTCACCGCGAACCCTCGCGCCGTCGGCTCGGCCACGCCGTTGAGGCGCATCCGGCGGCGGGTGCGCGGGTCGAGGGCGATGGTGCCGACGCCGGTGCCGGGGGTGGCGAGGGCGGCCGCGAGCGGGTCGGCCGAGAGCGGTCCTCCCCGGCCGTCCGGGGCGTCGGCGGCGCCCCCGGTCACGGAGACCCGGTGCGGTCCGGTGGCGCGGGCGAAGCCGGGGGTGCCGGTGAGCGCGGAGGCCCACACCCGGCCGGTCGCCGGGTCGGCCGCGCCGACCACCAGCAGCGGCTGCTGCTCCAGGAAGGCGGCCGCGACCGGCTTGATGCCGGACCCGATGGAACGGCCGACGTGGTCGGCGAGGTCCCGGACGCCGACCCGTTCCTGCACGGCGAGCGAGCCCGCGTGATAGACGCCGCTCATCAGAAGAACCCGCAGGCCGGAGCGGACTCGCCGGGCGCCGGGGCGTCTTCCGCGCCGGTCGGTGCGCAGATCTCCAGGCGGATGCCGTCCGGGTCGTGGAAGAAGATGCCGCCCGAGGCCGCGCCCTCCCGGTGGGCCACCACGCCGTCGTAGGCGAACTCGGCGCCGTACGCCCGCAGCGCCTCCTCGTACTCCCTGACCCGCTCGATGGAGTCCACCTCCAGGGCGAGGTGGTGCAGTCCGGAGCGGCCGCCGTCGAACGGCTGCCCCGCCTGCTCCCACAGGGCGAGGGTCAGCCGCTCGCCGTCGCCCAGGAGGGCGAACCGCCGGCCCTCCTCCTTGCCCTCGGCGAGCAGCGCGAAGCCCAGGAGGTCCCGGTAGAAGGCGAGGGAGCGGCCGAGGTCGGTGACGTTCAGGCCGACGTGGCCGGTGCGCAAGGTCATGACTGTCCCCTTCAGCTGACGTGGGCGGGGTCTCGACTACCTAACCCCTGTGAAGGACGTTAGGGGTTAGACTGCTGATCGTCAACCGGTGACTTAAACTTGAGGGGTTAGATCCTCGAGGAGGCCGCCGATGTCCACCGCCCGTGACCCCCGCCCGCTCACCGGCGAGCCGCTCGCCCTCGACCTGCTGAACACCCGGTGGGTCCACGAGGGCACCCCGCACGACCTCCTCGACGGCACCGGCGGACTCGCGGTCTGGCTCGCGGCGAACGGCCTGGACGAGCGGTTCGCCGCCGACGCGGACACGCTGCGGCACACCCTGCGGGCACGGGAGGCCCTGCTGGCGGCGGTGGACGGCTCGCTCGCGGCCGGCGCGGCACAGGTGGACGCCGTCCTCGCGCACGGCCGGATCCGGGCCACGCTCACCGAGGCGGGGCCCGGCGAGGAGGCCGAGTTCGCGGACGCCTCCTGGGGTCCGGGCTGGCTCGCCGCCCGCGACTACCTGGACCTGCTCGCCACCGCTCCGGACCGCATCCGCGCCTGCGCCCACGAGGCGTGCGTGCTGCACTTCTTCGACACCTCGCGCAACGGCACGCGGCGCTGGTGCTCGATGGCGGTGTGCGGGAACCGGGCGAAGGCGTCGCGGCACTACGCCCGTTCCAAGGACGCCTGAGGCGCGATCGCCGGGCCGACTCGCCCTTCTTCAGGGCTTATCCACCCAAATCACATCGCGGGTTTTCCCCATACATCCATATCGTTTCGGTCAACCCTCCCCAAACATCGGTCCCTTGGGTAAAGCTGAGCGGTCGTCCGGTGTCGCATTCCGGACGACAAGCGACACGCTCGTTCCCTCACCTACAAGGGATGCCGATGACCCACACCCCCCAGAGCGACCCGATACCGGGCGCGAGACGCGTGGCCCGCATAGCCGTGGCCGCCGGTCTGGTCGCCGCGCTCTCCGCCGCCGGGCCGATACCCATGGCCTTCGCGGCGGACCCGGCCACCCCCGCCGCGGCCGACCCGGGCGTCAAGTCCGCCCACGACAAGCTCGGCTCCGACGACGCCGACCTGCTCGCCGAGGCCAAGGCCGCCGGCGACAAGAGCGTGACCATGATGGTCGCCACCGCTCCCGGCCGGACGGAGCAGGTCGCGAAGCAGCTCGACGCGGTCGACGGCGGTCTCGTGGGCCGTACGTACGACGAGCTCGGCTATGTCCGCGCCACCGTCCCCACCGGCAAGGCCGACGCGGCCATCGCCGCCGCCGCCAAGCTCTCCTCCGTGCACGGCATCGACCTGCGCCAGGAGATCCCGCTGGAGGACCCGTCGCCGAACGCGGGCGCCGCCAAGGGTGCGAAGGCCACCGGCAGCTACCCGGCCCCGGGCAGGAACACGCCCGCCGAGAACCCGTACAACCCGTCCTTCGAGACCGGCGCCGTCGACTTCGTCGAGGACCACCCGAAGGCGGACGGGCGCGGCATCACCATCGGCATCCTCGACTCCGGTGTCGACCTCGGCCACCCGGCGCTGCAGAGGACGACGATCGGCGAGCGCAAGATCGTCGACTGGGTCACCGCGACCGACCCGGTCGCCGACGGGGACGGCACCTGGCGCCGGATGACCACCTCGGTGGCCGGTCCCAGCTTCGCCATCACCACCGCCGCCCTCGGCACGGAGACCTTCAAGGCCCCCGAGGGCGCCTACCGGTTCAACTACTTCTCCGAGTCCGCCACCACCGGTGGCGACATGGCCGGCGACCTGAACCGGGACGGCGACACGACGGACGTCTGGGGCGTGCTCTACGACGCCGCCGCCGGCACCGTCCGGGTCGACCTGAACGACAACCTCGACTTCACCGACGACCAGGCGATGAAGCCGTACAAGGACGGCTTCCAGATCGGGTACTTCGGGACCGACAACCCGGCCACCGAGATCGCCGAGCGCATCCCGTTCGTGGTCGAGATCCGCAAGGACGTCGTCTACAACTCCTCCGGCGCCAAGGCGGACTACGTCAGCATCGGCGTCATCGAGGGCTCGCACGGCACCCACGTGGCCGGCATCACCGCCGCCAACGGCCTGTTCGGCGGCGAGATGAACGGCGCGGCGCCCGGCGCCAAGCTGGTCTCCTCGCGGGCCTGCACCTGGTCCGGCGGCTGCACCAACGTCGCGCTGACCGAGGGCATGATCGACCTCGTCGTCAACCGCGGCGTCGACATCGTCAACATGTCGATCGGCGGCCTCCCGGCGCTGAACGACGGCAACAACGCGCGCTCCGAGCTGTACACCCGGCTCATCGACACCTACGGCGTCCAGCTGGTGATCTCCGCGGGCAACTCCGGCCCCGGCGCCAACACCATCGGCGACCCGGCCCTGTCCGACAAGGTGATCTCGGTCGGCGCGACCATCTCCCAGGAGACCTGGGCCGCCAACTACGGCTCGCGGGTGGAGAAGGACTACGCGATGATGCCGTTCTCCTCGCGCGGTCCGCGTGAGGACGGCGGCTTCACGCCGACCCTCTCGGCGCCCGGCGCCGCCATCAACACCACGCAGACCTGGTCGCCCGGCGGCCCGGTCGCCGAGGCCGGCTACAGCCTGCCGCCCGGCTACTCCATGCTCCAGGGCACCTCGATGGCCTCCCCGCAGGCCACCGGCGCCGCCGCGCTGCTGCTGTCCGCCGCCAAGCGCAAGGGCATCGAGCTGACCCCGGCCACCCTGCGCACGGCGCTCACCTCGACCGCCGACCACATCCCGGGCACCCAGGCGTACGAAGAGGGCGCGGGCCTGATCAACATCGAGGACGCCTGGGACTCGATCCTGGACGGCGCGAAGGCCCACGAGTACACCGTCAAGGCGCCGGTCGACACCGCGATCGACCAGTTCCTGAAGACCCCGGGCTTCGGCACCGGCCTGTACGACCGCGAGGGCGGCCTGAAGGCCGGGCAGAAGAAGACGTACGAGATCACGCTCACCCGCACCTCCGGTGCCGACAAGGCCGTCCGCCACGAGCTGCACTTCGAGAACAACGCGGGCGGCACCTTCCGCATCGTCGGCTCCGACGAGGTGCGGCTGCCGCTGAACCAGCCGGTCACCGTCAAGGTGCAGGCCGCGCCGAAGTCCGCCGGTCTGAAGAGCGCGATCCTGGAGGTCGACGACCCGCGCACCGAGGGCATCGACAAGCAGGTGCTGCACACGGTCGTGGTCGCCGCCCCGCTGAAGTACACCTACTCGGCGTCCGGTTCCGTGCAGCGCAACAGCCACACGTCGCACTTCGTGACCGTGCCCGAGGGCGCCAAGTCGCTCGAGGTCGCCATCGGCGGGCTGAAGGACAAGAGCCAGACCCGGTTCATCGCCATCCACCCCTACGGCGTCCCGGCCGACCCGACGTCGACGGTCAACTGCTACGCGAACTACGCCAACCCGGCCAACACCTGCCGTCCGGACGTGCGCTCCTACGCCGACCCGCAGCCGGGCGTCTGGGAGATCGAGGTCGAGTCGCGCCGTACGTCGCCGCTGCTCGACAACCCGTACAAGCTGGACGTCACCGTGCTCGGCGCGGCCTTCGAGCCGGAGACCGTGACCGTGCCCGAGGCCAAGGTCGGCACCCCGGCCGCCGTCTCCTGGAAGGTGACCAACAAGTACGCCGCCCTGGAGGGCAAGCTGGCCGGCGGCCCGCTGGGCTCCTCCAAGACGGCCCGCCCGAGCATCACGGGCGGCGTCACCCACACCACCACGGTCGAGGTGCCCCAGGGCGCCCAGTCGCTGGACGTCACCATCGGCAACGTCTCCGACGCCGCCGCTGACCTCGACCTGGTCGTGAAGAACGCGGCCGGCGACGAGGTCGGCAGCTCCGCCGACGGCGACTCGGAGGAGTCGGTCTCCGTGCCGAACCCGGCCGCCGGGACCTACACGATCGAGGTCGTCGGCTACTCGGTGCCCTCCGGTTCCACCGCGTACGACTACCTGGACGTGTTCTTCTCCTCGGCGCTCGGCTCCGTCACGGTCGACGAGTCGGCCGTGGTGAAGCTCGGCACGGGTGCCTCGGCGACGGTCTCCGGCAGCGTCACCGCCGCCGCGGCCGCTCCCGAGGGCCGCGAGTTCTTCGGCCAGGTCCAGCTGCTCAACGCGCGCGGCACGGCCGCGGGCCTGGGCAGCGTGAAGATCGAGAAGGTCACGCCGTAACACCGCGGGACCTCAGGGGGCGGGCGTCCGGTCGGGCGCCCGCCCCTTCTCGTGCCCGGGCACTCACGCGCAGGGCCCGGTGCGCGCCTCGGGCAGGGCCTCGGCGATCGCCCGCCGCTGCGGGGCGATGGCCTCCTCCCCGACGAACCAGAGGTCGGCGTCCGGGCCGCGGACCGGCACGGCGACCAGGACGTGGTCGCCCTCGTGGAGCCGGCGGGGGG
Source organism: Streptomyces glaucescens (assembly GCF_000761215.1). Taxonomy (GTDB): domain Bacteria; phylum Actinomycetota; class Actinomycetes; order Streptomycetales; family Streptomycetaceae; genus Streptomyces; species Streptomyces glaucescens_B. The sequence goes on from NZ_CP009438.1 coordinate 2,772,912, forward strand.
CCCCGAACGCGGGCTCGTCGCCCTTGACGAAGGTGACCGCCCGCCCGTCGCCCCCGGCGGGCCGGTAGGACCGGGTCACGTCGAGGGTGACGCGTTCCCGCCCCGTTCCGGGGACCGGGACGACGTCGGTCACCGTCCCCTCCGCGAGCAGCCGGGTGCAGGCCAGATAGGCGGGCGAGCCGAGCGGGCCCCTCGACTCGTGCGGGTCCTCCAGGGCGGAGTCCGCGGCCTTCGCGCCCGACATGGCGTCGTCGCCGCCCCCGGACTGCACGGCCGGCCAGCCCAGCCCCACGACGACGGACGCGGCAGCGGCGGCGGCCAGCCCGCCGAGGGCGAAGCGCACGGCCCGCGGCCGGCGCCCGGACCGCCGCTCCGGCCCGGTACGCCGGGCGGCGCGCGGAGCGGGGGCGGGCGCCGGCTCGGCGCTCAGCGCGTGCCCGATCACCTGAAGCTGCTCGCGCAGCAGGGCGACGTCGGCCTCGGCCTGCCGGTACTCGGCCAGCAGGGCGGCGTCGGCCCGGGCCTCCTCGGACAGCGGCTCACCGGTGACCACGGCCAGCAGCGGGTCGTTGCGGCCGGAACCGCCCTGCCCGTCGTGTTCGACGGTCACGTCACACCACCTCGTCCTCGTGCAGCCGGGCCCGCAGGGACCGGACCGCCGTGTGCAGCCTGCTCTTGACCGTGCCCTCGGGGATGCCGAGCTGCTCGGCGATGGAGCGCACCGGCAGGTCGGCGAAGAAGCGCAGCACCACGACCTGGCGCTGGGCGGCGGGCAGCTCGTCCAGCCCCTGGGCGACGGCCACGGAGAGCACGCTGGCGTCCTCGCCGGACGGGTGCTCGAGCTGCCGCAGCGAGGCCAGGCGTTCGCCGATCCGCTCCTGACGGCGCTTGGCGCGGTGCCAGTCGACGGCGAGGTTGGAGGCGACGACCGCCGCCCACGCGGAGACGTCCCGCGGTGCCTCGCGTCCGCCGGCGGCGCGCTCCAGCAACCGCAGGCGGACCTGCTGCACCCCGTCCGGCAGGTCCGCCTGCGGCACCCCGCCCAGGGCGAGCACCGCCCGCACCCGCCGCTCCTGGGCCGCGTCCAGCGGGTCGTCGGCACCGTGGTCCGCCCGGTACGCCCCCTGGACGCGGCGGGCCATTCTGCGCAGCACAGCCACCCCTCTCCTCGCCGCGTTTCCCCTAGGACGCGGCGGGGGGCGGAAACGTTCGGTCCGGCCGCCGGAGGCGTACGTCACACCGGGCCCGGGACCGGGACGCCGCGCACCCGCCCCGCCCGGCCCGCGGTCCGGCGCCGCCCGCGGCCCCGGTCTGGACGAACCCCTGTCCCGCGGGCGCCCGATCGCAAGATCTCGCGGTCCCCACCGGCTCCCGGGCACATTCGTCCAGCTCCCCGGACCGGGCGGCAGGGGCCCGGGGGACGCCGCTGACCAGGAGTGATCGTCCGGTCCTCGGGCAAAGGATTGGACACACCGGCCGGGGTGCCCCGCATGATGGAAGGGTCCCGCCCGCCCGGCCGGGCGTACGCACGTCACGCTAAGGAGTCCCCGTGAAGGTAGGAATCGTCGGAGCCACCGGCCAGGTCGGCACGGTCATGCGCAGGATCCTCGCCGAGCGGGACTTCCCGGTCGACGAGCTGCGCCTGTTCGCCTCGGCCCGTTCGGCGGGGACGGTCCTCGACGGGATCACGGTGGAGGACGCCTCCGCGGCCGACTACACCGGCCTGGACATCGTGCTGTTCTCCGCGGGCGGCGCCACCTCCAAGGCGCTGGCCGAGAAGGTCGCCGCGCAGGGCGCGGTCGTGATCGACAACTCCTCCGCGTGGCGCCGCGACCCCGAGGTCCCGCTGGTGGTGTCGGAGGTGAACCCGCACGCGGTCGCCAACCGCCCGAAGGGCATCATCGCCAACCCGAACTGCACCACGATGGCCGCGATGCCCGTGCTCAAGCCGCTGCACGCGGAGGCCGGCCTCGAGGCCCTGGTCGTCGCCACCTACCAGGCGGTGTCCGGCTCCGGTCTCGCCGGTGTCGACGAGTTGTTCGAGCAGGTCCAGAAGGTCGGCGCGGACGCCCCGAAGCTCACCCACGACGGCTCGGCCGTGGAGTTCCCGGCGCCGGACAAGTACGTCGCGCCGATCGCGTACAACGTGCTGCCGCTGGCCGGTTCGATCGTCGACGACGGCCTGAACGAGACCGACGAGGAGCAGAAGCTCCGCAACGAGTCCCGCAAGATCCTGGAGATCCCCGAGCTGAAGGTCTCGGGCACCTGCGTGCGCGTCCCGGTCTTCTCCGGCCACTCCCTCCAGGTCAACGCGCGCTTCGCCCGCCCGATCAGCCCGGAGCGCGCCAAGGAGCTGCTCGCCGGCGCCCCGGGTGTCGCCCTGACCGAGGTGCCGACCCCGCTCCAGGCGGCCGGTCAGGACCCGTCGTTCGTCGGCCGGATCCGCTCCGACGAGACGGTGGAGAACGGTCTCGCCTTCTTCGTCTCCAACGACAACCTGCGCAAGGGCGCGGCGCTGAACGCGGTGCAGATCGCGGAGCTGGTGGCGGCCGAGCTGACCACCAAGGCCCAGCAGTAGGACGCGGGCGGTCGTCCGCCGTGGGGCGGTCCTCCCCCCGTGCGGCGGTCGTCCGCCGTGGGGCGGTCCTCCCCCCGTGCGGCGGTCGTCCGCCGTGGGGCGGTCCTCCCCCCGTGCGGCGGTCGTCCGCCGTGGGGCGGTCACCGGGAGCCGGTGGCCGCCCCTTCGCCGCTCTCCGGCGCCGGGACCGGCCGCCGCAGCAGATAGCCGCCGGCGGCCGACACCAGGACGGCCATGCAGGCGATGAACACCAGTCCGGCGCCCTCCAGCCCCATCGGCCCCGACAGCACGCCGACCCCGATCACCGGCACCGAGATGCCCGTGTAGGCGACCACGAACAGGGCCGAGATCACGGCCGCGCGCCGGTCCGCGCCGGACGCCCGGGCCACCGCGGCCACCGCGCCGCGGAACGACAGTCCCTGCCCGACGCCCCCGACGACCGCGCTCAGCACCACCAGCGGCAGCAGCGCCCAGTGCAGCGCGCCCGCCAGCAGCGCGAGGCCGGCGAGCAGCGCGGCGCAGCCCAGGGGCAGCGACCGGCCCACGCCGACCCGGCCGACGGCGAGCTGCCCGGCGGTCGAGGAGAAGAACGCCAGGGCGACGACGGACCCGCTCAGCGCGTGGTCGTGCACGTCCAGGGACTGGGCGAGGAACGACGGGCTCACCGAGGTGAACACCCCGAAGAGGGCGAAGCCCACGAAGGCCGCGGCGGCCGCGGGCCCGAACACCGCCCGCACCCGGGGTGGCAGTCCGGGCCGCTGCGGCCGAACGGTCCGCAGCGGCCGCCGCTCCCGCACGGTCTCCGGGAGCCGCAGCAGGACGGCGGCCGAGCAGGCCACCAGGGCGAGGTGCACGAGGAACGGCAGGTGGAGCGGCCGGGCGGCGTACTGCGCGAGCACCCCGGCGAGCAGCGGCCCGCAGCCCAGCCCGCCCATGTTGGCTGCGGTCGCCACGAACGTGGCCCGGGAGGCGTCGCCGCGCGGGGCCAGCTCCATCACGTACGCGGTGGCCGCCCCGGTGAACAGTCCGGCGGACAGACCCGACAGCAGGCGCCCCGCGTACAGCCAGCCCAGCGCGGTGGCGCACAGGAAGCAGACGGCGCTGGCCGCCGCGAAGCCGAGGCCGCACAGCAGCACCGGCCGCCGGCCCACCACGTCGGAGGCGTTGCCGGCCAGCAGCAGCACGCCGATGACACCGAACGCGTAGACGGCGTAGACGACGGTGACCGTGAGCTCGGAGAAGCCGAACTCCTGCTGGTAGAGGCCGTAGAGGGGGGTCGGCAAGGTGGTGCCGGCCATGCACACGGCGAACACCGCCCCGCCCAGCAGGCAGCGGCGCCGGCCTCGACGATCTTCGTCCATGCCGCCGACGGTAACCGCGCCCGCCCGCCGCCCGCTCCCGGCGCGCCGCGCCGGCCGGCGGGGCCGCGTCGGCGACCGGACGGGCCGGGCGGCCCGCGTCCGGTCAGGCGGGCCGGGCGGTCTCCTCCACCACCCGTATGCCGAAGCCGTACGACCCGAGGGCCTGCGCGATGCCGATGAACAGCAGGCTGTAGTGCTCCTGTCCGCGGGCGGTGGCGATGCCGCCGAGGTCGAGCAGACAGTCCGCGGGCCAGCCCAGGTCCCGCAGGAGTCCGGACACCGTCCGCTTGGCCTCGGCGTCCTCCCCGGACAGGAACAGCGTGGAGGGGCCCTGGACCGAGTCCGGGGCGATCATCAGCTTGCGGTCGACGGTGCAGAGCGTCTTGACCACCCGGGTCGCGGGGAACGTCCGCTGGATCTCCTCGCCGAGGCTCTCCCCCGGGTGGGACAGGGAGCCGTCCGCGGTGAAGCCGACGGCCACGTCGAGCAGCACCTTGCCGGCGAGCGCGTCCGCGCCCACGGACGCCAGCAGCTCCACGGAGGCCGTGCCGGGCGTGGCGTTGACGACGACCGGCGCGTCGGCGACGGCGGCGGCGAGGTCCGTCAGCGGCAGGTCCCCGGTGCGCGACCGGGCCTCCCGCGGCCGGCGTGAACCGAGGACGACGTCGTGGCCGGCGCGCAGCCAGCCGCGGGCGAGGTGGCGGCCGACCGTGCCCGTTCCGAGAATGGCGATCTTCATGCCCCGAACGGTAGGGCGGCGAGCGGTGCCGCCGCGTCCTTCCGCGGAACGGTCCGCCGTACTCCTTCGGTCCTCGGTCCGCCGAAGGGCACCCGGCGGGAACCGGGTGCCCTCCTTGGCGTACGGGAACGTACGGGACGCTCCCGCGGGGGGACTACTCGGCGGCCGTCGCCGCGTCCGCCGCCTGCGCCCGCAGCGCCCGCTCGACGCCCGCACGGGACTCCGAGACGAGCCGGCGCAGGGCCGCGTTCGGCTCGGCGGAGGCGAGCCAGGCGTCCGTCTTGTCCAGCGTCTCCTGCGAGACCTGCACGGACGGGTACAGGCCGACGGCGATCTGCTGGGCCATCTCGTGCGAGCGGGACTCCCACACGCCCTTGAGCGCCTCGAAGAACCGGTCGGTGTACGGCGCCAGCAGCTCGCGCTGGTCGGTCTGGACGAATCCGCCGATCACCGCCTCCTGCACGGCGTTCGGCAGCTTGTCGGACTCCACGACCGACGCCCAGGCCTCCGCCTTCGCCTCCGGTGTGGGACGGGCGGCGCGGGCGGTCGCCGCGTGGCGCTCGCCGGCGGCCGTCCTGTCCCGCTCGTACTCGGCGGCGATCTCCGCCTCGTCGTAGCGGCCCGTCGCGGCCAGCCGCTGGACGAACGCCCAGCGCAGCTCGGTGTCCACGGCCAGGCCCTCGACGGTCTGCGTGCCGTCGAGCAGCGCCTCGAGCAGGTCGAGCTGCTCCGGGGTGCGGGCGGTCGCGGCGAACGCGCGGGCCCACGCCAGCTGGTGGTCGCTGCCCGGCGCGGCGGACCGCAGGTGGGCCAGGGTGGCCTCGGTCCAGCGGGTGAGCAGCGTCTCGCGGGCGGCCGGGGCGGCGTACAGGTCGATGGCCAGCTTGACCTGGCGGTGCAGCGACTGCACCACGCCGATGTCGGACTCCTTGCCGATGCCGGACAGGACCAGGGACAGGTAGTCGCGGGTGGCCAGCTCGGCGTCGCGGGTCATGTCCCAGGCGGACGCCCAGCACAGGGCGCGCGGCAGGGAGGCCTCGAAGTCGCCCAGGTGCTCGGTGACCGTCCTCAGGGACGCCTCGTCGAGGCGGACCTTCGCGTACGACAGGTCGTCGTCGTTGAGCAGGACGACGGCCGGGCGGCGCTTCCCGGCGAGCTGCGGCACCGCGGTCAGCTCGCCGTCGACGTCCAGCTCGACGCGCTCGGTGCGCACCAGCTTGCCGGACGTCTCGTCGAGGTCGTACAGGCCAACCGCGATGCGGTGCGGGCGCAGCACGGGCTCGCCCTGGGCGCCGGCGGGCAGGGCGGGGGCCTCCTGGCGGATCGCGAAGGAGGTGACGGTCCCGTCGGCGTCCGTCTCGATCTCCGGGCGCAGGATGTTGATGCCGGCCGTCTCCAGCCACGCCTTCGACCAGGCCTTCAGGTCGCGTCCGGAGGTCTCCTCCAGGGCGCCCAGCAGGTCGCTCAGGCGGGTGTTGCCGAAGGCGTGGCGCTTGAAGTAGGCCTGCACGCCGCGGAAGAACTCGTCCTCGCCGACGTACGCCACGAGCTGCTTGAGCACGCTGGCGCCCTTGGCGTAGGTGATGCCGTCGAAGTTGACGAGCACGTCGTCCAGGTCGCGGATGTCCGCCATGATCGGGTGCGTGGACGGCAGCTGGTCCTGCCGGTACGCCCACGTCTTCATGGAGTTGGCGAACGTGGTCCACGAGTGCGGCCAGCGCGAGCCGGGGGCCGCGGCCTGGCAGGCGATGGAGGTGTAGGTGGCGAACGACTCGTTGAGCCAGAGGTCGTTCCACCACTCCATGGTGACCAGGTCGCCGAACCACATGTGGGCCAGCTCGTGCAGGATGGTCTCCGCGCGGACCTCGTACGCCGCGTCGGTCACCTTGGAGCGGAAGACGTACTGGTCGCGGATGGTGACCGCGCCCGCGTTCTCCATGGCGCCCGCGTTGAACTCCGGGACGAACAGCTGGTCGTACTTCTCGAACGGGTACGCGTAGTCGAACTTCTCCTGGAACCAGTCGAAGCCCTGCCGGGTCACCTCGAAGATGGCGTCCGCGTCCAGGAACTCGGCGAGCGAGGGCCGGCAGTAGATGCCGAGCGGGACGCTCTGCCCGTCCTTCTCGTAGACGCTGTGGACGCTGTGGTACGGCCCGACGATGAGCGCCGTGACGTAGGTCGAGATGCGCGGGGTCGGCGCGAACTCCCAGACGTTGTCCTTGGGCTCGGGCGTGGGCGAGTTCGAGATCACCGTCCAGCCCTCCGGGGCGCGCACGGTGAACCGGAACGTCGCCTTCAGGTCCGGCTGCTCGAACGAGGCGAACACCCGGCGGGCGTCCGGGACCTCGAACTGGGTGTAGAGGTAGGCCTGGTCGTCGACCGGGTCGACGAACCGGTGCAGGCCCTCACCGGTGTTGGTGTACGCGCAGTCGGCGGCCACGCGCAGGACGTTGCGGCCCTCCAGCAGACCGGGCAGGGCGATCCGGGAGTCCCGGAAGACCTCCGCGGGGTCCAGCGGGTCCCCGTTGAGCGTCACCTCGTGGACGGCCGGAGCCACCAGGTCGATGAACGACTCCGCTCCGCCCTCGGCGACGTCGAAGCGCACCGTGGTCACGGACCGGTAGGTACCGCCCTCCTGCGCGCCGGAGAGGTCGAGATCGATCTCGTACGAGTCAACGGTGAGCAGCTTCGCCCGCTGCTGCGCCTCTTCGCGAGTCAGGTTTGTGCCAGGCACGCGGTCATCTCCTCGAATGTGTGGGTTGCGTCATCCTTCCACGGGACCTCCACCGAACGCGATGTCCGGATACCGCCGGTCAGCGGGCCGCCCGCGCGTGACGCTGGAGCCATGACGACGTACACCGCACGCCCCGTCCCGCCGGAGGTCCTGAAGGAGCTGCGCTCCGCCGACGACGCGGGACGCGGGACGGTTCCCGTGACCGACGAGGAGGGCGGCGCGCCGCTGCGCTGCTGCCTGCGCCGCAGCGCACCCGGCGAGTCGGTCGCCCTGGTCTCCTACGCCCCGTTGCGCCGCTGGGCGGCCGGCACGGGCGCCGACCCGGGCGCGTACGACGAGCAGGGTCCCGTCTTCATCCACGCGGACGACTGCCCCGGCCCGGAGGGCGACGGCCTGCCCTTCACCGGCTCCCACCGCGTCCTGCGCCGCTACTCGGCGGCGGGCCGCATCCTCGGCGGGCACCTGGTGACACCCGAGGACTCCTTCGCGTCCGCCCTGGGTCGGGCCTTCGCCGACCCGGAGGTGGCGCTGGTGCACGTGCGGGCCGTGGAGTACGGCTGCTTCCTGTACGAGGTGCGGCGCCCCGGGGACCACTGACCGGCGTCCTGGCGGGCCGGTGCCTCAGGCGGTCCGCTCCGCGGCCTCCCGCAGGGCCGCCAGGACCCCGCGCACGGCGGGCGCCTCCGCCGCGCCCTTGCGGACCGCCGCGACCACATGCCGGTGCGGGCGGTCCGCCGTCAGTTCACGCATGACGACGCCCGCCCGCCGCGCGCCCACCATCCGGGGCACCAGGGCGACGCCCATCCCCGCCTCCACCATCGCCAGGATCGCCGTCCAGCCGGCCGCCGAGTGCCCCTGGACCGGGCTGAACCCGGCCGCCTCGCAGGCGCCGCGGGTGATGTCCGACCAGGGGCCGCTGCCGCCGAAGATCCACGGCTCGGCGGCGAGGTCGGCGAGCCGCACGCCGTCGGCCGCGGCCAGCGGGTGGTCGCGGGGCAGGGCGAGGTCGAGGGGGTCGGCGAGCAGCGGCACGAGGGTGAAGCGGGGGTCCGCCGCCGTGGGCGCCTGGGCGGCCAGGGACACGGCCAGGTCGGTGTCCCCTGCGGCCAGCAGGTCGTACGCCTCCGCCGCCTCGGTCTCCCGGACCCGTACGGTCACGCCCGGCCGGGTCGCCCGCAGGGCCCGCACCGCCGGGACGACCAGCGCGGGCACGGCGGTCGGGAAGGCGCCCACCCGCACCTCGCCGGCCTCGCCCCGCGCGTACGCCGCCAGCTCGGCGTCGGCGCGCTCCAGTTGCTCGAACACCGCCTCGGCGTGCCGGAGCACGAGCCGGGCGGCGTCGGTGAGCCGCACCCGCCGCCCCTGCGCCCGCAGCAGCGGCACCCCGAGCTGGCGGGAGAGGTTCGTCAGCTGCTGGGAGACCGCGGACGGGGTCATCCGCAGTGCCTCGGCCGTCGCGGTGACCGTCTCGCGTTCGCGCAGCGTGCGCAGGATCTGGAGCTTGCGGATGTCCCACTCGGCCATGCCGGCCAACCTACGCGAGGCGGGCGTGCCTCAGCGGCGGGCCCCCAGGACGACCCCGCCGAGGATCAGGGCCGCGCACAGCGCCTGGGCCCAGCCGGTCGCCTCGTCGAGCAGGGCCCAGGACAGCAGGGCCACGCAGACCGGCTGGAGGTAGTAGACGACTCCGGCGCGGCTCGGGCCGACCAGCGCGACCGCGCGGTTCCAGGCGAAGAAGGCGAGCGCCGAGGAGACGGCCCCGACGTACAGCAGGGGCAGCACGGTGGCCGCGGTCGGGGTGAAGCCGCCCTGCGCGGCGAGGCTCACGCCCTGGGCGGGCAGCAGCAGGACGGCGCCGATCAGGAAGGTGGTGAACAGGAAGGCGGTCCCGCCCAGTTCGGCGGGTTTGCGGCGGAGCAGCGCGCTGTAGGAGGCGAAGCAGCAGGCGGCGGCGATCATCCACAGGTCGCCGGCGGCGAAGTGGGCGCCGTCCCGGCCGAGCAGGAGCAGGACGCCCGCGCAGGCGGTCAGCAGTCCGGCGATCCGGCGGGCGCCGAGCCGGACGCCGCCCGCCCGTTCGAACACCGCCATCAGCACCGGGGACGCGGCCATGATCATGCCCATGGTGGCGGCGGGAGTGGTGAGTCCCGCCTGGTTGACGAGGGTGTTGTAGACGGTGACGCCGAGGAAGGACGCGAGGACGACGAAGCCGAGGTGACGCCGGACGAGTTCCCGCTGCCGCCAGGCCTGCCGGGCCCCGAAGGGGGCGATCACGGCGAGCGCGATCACCCAGCGCCAGAAGGCGTGCTGCACGGGCGGAACGCTGTCGTGCAGGGCGCGGGAGGTGACGAAGGAGCCGGACCAGACGACCGTGGCCAGAGCGGCGAGGGCGAGCCCGAGGACGGGGGCGACTGTTCCCGGGTCCGCTGCCGGGGGCTTCCGGGAGCCGGGAGGACCGGGCGCTTCGGGGGCTTCGGGGGCTTCGGGCGCTTCGGGGCTGGAGGTGGGGGTGGGGGCGGGGGTGGGGGTGGACGTGGTGGTCCTGGGCGGGACTGGGGCCACGGAGGTCCTTTCGGCGGAGGGGTTCGAGCGCGGTGGACCTACCGTCGCGCCCCCGTACCTGTCACGTCCATCGAAACTTTCCGATCGTTCCTTTCAGTGGAACTGAACGATGTGGCCGTCACGGTCGCCCGCCGCGCCCCGCGCGGGGCGAGCTGCCCCGCCATCGTCGCGCCGAAGGCCAGCACCATGCCCGCCAGCTGCACCGGCGTCAGGGTCTGGCCGAGCGCGGCCCAGCCCACGACGGCCGCGGTGAGCGGGGAGAGCGGGCCGAGGAAGGTGACCTGGGTGGCGGTGAGCCGCCCGATGCCGCGGAACCAGAGCCAGTAGGCGACCGCGGTGTTGGCGAGCGCCAGGTAGAGGTAGCCGCCGGCCGCCGCGCCGTCCAGCGCGGGCGGCGCCCCCTCGACCAGGAAGGCGAGCGGGGCGATGAGCAGTCCGCCCGCGGTGAGCTGCCAGCCGGTGAGGGCGAGCGGCCCGACGCCGTCCGGGCGGCCCCAGCGCTGGGTGAGCACGGTGCCGAGGGACATGGAGGCGGTGGACCCCAGGGCGGCCAGCACCCCGACGGCGTCCAGGGCACCGGCCGCCTGGAGCACGACGAGGCTGACGCCGAACGCGGCGACGATCGCGGCGAGCACCGACCGGGTGGTGGGCCGGCGGCCCAGCAGCAGGGCGGAGAGCCCGATGACGAACAGCGGTCCGGCCGAGCCGACGACCGCGGCCATCCCGCCGGGCAGCCGGTACGCGGAGAGGAACAGCAGCGGGAAGAAGGCACCGATGTTGAGCGCGCCCAGCACCGCCGCCTTGCCCCACCAGATGCCGCGCGGCAGCACCCGGGCGAGGGCGAGCAGCACCAGTCCGGCGGGCAGGGCCCGCAGCGCAGCGGTGAACAGGGGGCGGTCGGGTGGCAGGAACTCGGTGGTGACGGCGTAGGTGGTGCCCCAGGAGACGGGGGCGAGGGCGGTGAGCAGGACGGTCGTGGACCGCTTCATGGCGGGTCCCTTCGGAGGATTCAGCTTGGCACTAAGTAGCTTAGCGCTAAGCAAGTTTCCCACAAGCTACTTTCTTGCGGCCGACCCACCTCGGGCGGATACTCCTGCCATGACGCGAAGCCGCCCCCAGAACCAGCCGGACCGGCCCGCCCCCGACGCGGTCGACGCGATCATCGAGCAGTGGGCCGCCGTGCGCCCCGACCTCGACACCCGCGCCATGGAGGTCTTCGGCCGGGTCCACCGCCTGTCCCGCGCGATGGCCGACCGCACGGAGCAGGCGTACGCCCGCTTCGGCATCTCCCGCGGCGAGTTCGACGTCCTCGCGACCCTGCGCCGGTCCGGCGAGCCGTACACCCTCTCCCCGCGCCAGCTCGCCGCCACCCTCATGCTCACCACCGGCGGCATGACCGGCCGCCTCGACAAGCTCGAACGCGCCGGGCTGCTGCGCCGCTCCCCCGATCCGCACGACCGCCGCGGCCTCCAGGTCACCCTCACCGACGAGGGCCTGTCCCTGGCCGAGGAGGCGGTCGGCGCGGGCCTCGCCGCCCAGACCGAGGCCCTGGCCGCCCTCACCGACGAACAGGCCCGCCACCTGGCGGACCTGCTGCGGCTGCTGCTGGCGGGAACCGCCTAGGTGTACACCTGCGCGGCGTCACCGCCCCGCCCCGGAGCGGGTGCGTCCGCGCGCCCCACGTGGACGGTGAGGGCCCGCTCGACGTCCGTCGCGGTGGCCGTGTCGGACGCCCACGCCACATAGCCGTCCGGGCGGACCAGCACGGCGGTGCGCCGCGGGCTCCGCCACCGCGCGGTGGTGAGGCGGTCCGCGCGGGCGGGGCCCGGATCGAGGGGGGCCGGAGTGATCAGGACGAAGCGGAGGCCGCGCAGCGCCTCGTGGAGGCGGGTGCCGTCGGCGAGGCGGAGGTCGGGGACGCGGGCGCCGGTCAGGGGGTGGGCGCCGCGGGGCGCGGGGTAGCGGTAGCCGATGCCGGTGATCCGGCCGAGGACCCGGCGCCGGACCGGTCCGGCGAGGCCGGCCAGGGCGGCCGTGGCGGCGCGCAGCGCCACCGCCGTGGGACGCCTCGCCTTGGCCAGCCGGAGGATGCCGCCGCTGCTGCGCAGCACCGCCCTGCCGACGGGGTGGCGTTCGCGGTGGTAGGTGTCGAGCAGGTCCGGGCCGGCGTGGCCGTGGAGCACCTGGGCCAGCTTCCAGCCGAGGTTGGCGGCGTCCTGGAGACCCGTGTTCATGCCCTGGCCGCCCGCGGGGCTGTGCACGTGGGCGGCGTCGCCGGCGAGGAGGACCCGGCCGACGCGGTAGGCGGGCACCTGGCGCTCGTCGCTGTGGAAGCGGGACAGCCAGCGCGGATCGTGCATGCCGAAGTCGTCGCCGAGCGCGAGCCGGGCGATCTCCTTGACCTCCTCCAGGTCGACGGGGACGTCGTCGGGGAGGTCCCGGCCGTGCCGCCAGGCGGCGACCCGGTGGTAGCCGTCGCCGAAGGGCGCGACGAGCGCGAACGCGCCGCCGACCGTGTCGGCGGTGACCAGGTCCGCGTGCTCGGGGGCCAGCCGGACGTCGGCGAGGACGATGGAGCGGATCACGGAGCGGCCGGGGAAGGGCAGTCCGACGGCGTCACGGACGACGCTGCGCAGGCCGTCCGCGCCCACGGCGTACGCGGCGCGCCACGTGCGCGTCCGGCCCTCGCGGTCCTCGGCCTCGACGGTCACACCGGCCGCGTCCTGGGTCAGCCCGGTCACCTCGGTCTCGTACCGGAACTCCGCTCCCGCCTCCACCGCCCGCCGTTCCAGGACCTTCTCCACCTCGTACTGCGGGACGACCAGCAGGTGCCGGAAGCGGGAGCGGAGGGTGCCGAGGTCGATGTCGAGGCCCCCGAAGAGGCGCAGTCGTCGCAGGGGGTGGCCGATGGCCTCCAGTTCGTCCGCGAGGCCGCGCGCGTCGAGCTGTTCCAGGGTGCGGGCGTGCACGACGAAGGCGCGGGTGAGGTTGCTGGTCCGGTGGGGGCGCTTCTCCAGGACGGTGACCGGCACACCGGCGGTGGCGAGGTCACCGGCGAGGAGGAGCCCGGTGGGCCCGGAGCCCACGACGATCACCGAGCGGGGGGTGGTGGGAGTGGTGCCAGTGCCGTGCATCGTGGCCTCCTGGATGCCAACGCCTGTTGGTCAACGTTTGTTGGTCAACGCCTGTTGGCAACATAGGACGCACCCGGGTCGCAGTCAACGCTTGTTGGCCAACGCTTGTGTACCTACCCTCGTCCGCATGACCGACCGCCCCCGCGTCCGCCGCTCCGACGCCACCCGTACCGCCATCCTCGAAGCGGCCCGCGAACGCTTCGCCGCCGACGGCTACGACCGCGCCACCATCCGGGCCATCGCCGCCGACGCGGGCATCGACCCCTCCATGGTCATGCGCTACTACGGCAACAAGGAGGGCCTGTTCGCGGCGGCCGTCGCCGTGGACCTGGGGCTGCCCGGCCTCTCCGAACTCCCCCGCGACACCGTCGGCCCGGCCGTGGCGGGGCACTTCCTCGACCTGTGGGAGGGGAACGAGGTGCTGACCGCCCTGGTGCGGGTGGGCGCGGCCAGTCAGGCGGGGGCCGAGCGGATCCAGGGCGTCTTCCGCGAGCAGCTGCTGCCGGTCGCCCACCGGATCTGCCCGGACCCGGAGCAGGTGCCCGCGCGGGCCGCGCTCGTCGCCTCGCAGCTCCTCGGCCTCGCGCTCACCCGGTACGTGCTGCGCATCCCGCCGGCCGTGGACCTGACCCGCGAGGAGATCGTGGCGTGGCTCGGGCCGACGCTCCAGCGGTACCTCACCGCGCCGGCCCCCTGACCCGGGGAGCGGCGCGGGACAACGCGACCGGGGGCGCCGGCCTCGCCCACGTACCGCGAACACGCGTACATGGGCGAGGCCGGCGCCCCCGGTGGAAGCGACGCCGTACCGTCGGCCGGGGCCGAGGGTCAGGCCTTCGACTGGGCGTTGGCCTTCGTCTTGATGTTCGTGCTGGTCACCCGGTGCTTCTCCTGGGACCGGTCGAGGACCATCACCAGACCCGCGATCACCGCGAACAGCGCGATCGGGGCGATGACGTAGAGGCCCAGCGTCTCGATGACGCTCAGGCCCGGGCCGGGGTCGTCGCCGTCGTCGCGCACCAGCGCGCTCGCGGGGGACGACATGAGCAGCATCATCAGCGTCGTACCGGCGGCCAGGGCGCCGGCGCGCAGGGCGTTCTTCTTGTCCACGGTCCCAAAAGTAGCGAACGCCGGCAGGGGCCGCGCGTCCGGGGTGCCCGTACGAGCCCCCCGGCGCCGCCCCCCGGGCCCGCGCGCACCTCCGTACCGGCCTCCGGCCGCCCTCACGAGCCGCCCCCGTCCCCGCCGGGCGTGCCGCGCAGCACCTCGGTCAGGGCGCGCAGGCGCGGGGAGGCCGCCAGGTCCTCCAGGGTGACCGGGCGCCCGTGCGCGTCCGCCACCGGCAGCCGCCAGTTGGGGTACTCGTCCCAGGTGCCCGGCAGGTTCTGCGGGCGGCGGTCGCCGACACCGTCCGGCAGCCAGACGCCGATCATGCGGGCCGGGGTGCGCAGCAGGAAGCGGTGGACGGCCCGCACCCCGGCCTCCTCCGACGCGCCGTCCGCGCCTCCGCCGGTGCCGGGCAGCAGCCCGAGCCGGGAGAGGTACGCCAGCCACTCCGCCGTGTCCGCCGCGGCCTCCGCCCGCTCGTCGGCGACCGGGCGGGCCAGCAGGCCCAGCCGGTCGCGCAGGTCGACGTGTTCGCCGGTGAGCCGGGCGGCGGTGGGCGGCAGGTCGTGGGTGGTGGCGGTGGCGAGGCAGTCGGCGCGCCACGCCTCGGGCGGCAGGGGGCGGCCGTCGCCGTCCCAGTCCCGCTCGAACCAGAGCACGGACGTACCGAGGACGCCCCGCTCGCGCAGCCGCTCGCGGACACCCGGCTCGACGGTGCCCAGGTCCTCGCCGATCACCACCGCGCCGGCCCGGGACGCCTCCAGGACCAGCACGGCGAGCATGGCCTCCGCGTCGTAGCGGACGTAGGTGCCCTCGGTCGGGGGAAGCCCCTGCGGCACCCACCAGAGCCGGAACAGGCCCATGACGTGGTCGATCCGCAGGGCGCCGGCGTAGCGGAACAGCCCCCGCAGCAGGGCGCGGTAGGGGGCGTAGCCGGTGGCGGCGAGGCGGTCCGGGCGCCAGGGCGGCAGGCCCCAGTCCTGGCCGCGGGCGTTGAAGGCGTCGGGCGGGGCGCCGACGGACATGCCGGCCGCGAAGTACTCCTGCTGGGCCCAGGCGTCCGCGCCGCTGGGGTGCACCCCGACGGCCAGGTCGTGCACGATCCCGATCGGCATGCCCGCCTCGCGCGCGGTGCGCTGGGCGGCGGTGAGCTGGCCGTCGGTGAGCCAGGCCAGGCGGCAGTACAGGTCGACGCGGTCCAGGAGGCCGGCCCGCGCCCGGGCGGTCTGCGGGGAGCGGGGGTCGCGCAGCCCCGCGGGCCAGTTCCGCCAGTCGGTGCCGTGCACCTCGGCGAGCGCGCTCCAGGTGGCGTGGTCCTCCAGGGCCTGTCCCTGTCCGGCGAGGAAGTCGCTGTAGGCGGCCTGGCGGCCGGGGCCGAGCGGGACCGCGCACAGCAGCTCCAGCGCCTCCCGCTTGAGGTCCCACACGGCGTCCCGGTCGATCAGTTCGCCCTTCTCCAGCACGGCCTCGCGCAGCCGGGCCGCCCGCTCGGACAGCGTGCGCAGCCGCTCGCCGCCGGGGCCGTGGACGGCGTGGGCGTACTCGGGGACGTCCTCGATCCGCAGGTGGACGGGGTCGGGGAAGCGGCGGGAGGAGGGGCGGTACGGGGAGGGGTCGGTGGGGGCGCCGGGCACGGCCGCGTGCAGCGGGTTGACCTGCACGAAGCCGGCACCGAGGGCGCGGCCGGCCCAGGCGGTCAGCTCGCCGAGGTCGCCGAGGTCGCCCATGCCCCAGGAGCGCCGGGACAGCAGGGAGTAGAGCTGGACGAGCAGGCCGTAGGAGCGTCCGGGCGGGCTGGGCAGCCGGGCCGGGGCGACCACCAGGTGGACGTCTGCGGTGCGGCCGTCGGGCGCGGCGGCGGTCAGCCGGTGCACGCCGGGCGGCAGCTGTTCGGTGGCGGTGTGGGTCTCGCCCCGCTCGGTCTCGATCCGCAGCCGGGTCCCGGGGGGCAGCGCGGCGAGCGCGTCGGGGACGGGGCCGCCGCCCCAGCAGACCACCGTGGGCGGCAGCAGCCGTTCGTCCAGTTCGCGGCGGCGCGCGGCGAGCGCGGCCCGGACCGCCTCGGGGGTGCCGGCGTCGACGCCGAGCGCGCCGAGGGCGCGGACGACGGCCGCGGCGGAGGCGGCGACCGTGCGGTCGGGGGACGGGCGGTAGGAGGTGGCCACGCCGTGCAGCTCGGCGAGCCGGGCCAGTTCCTCGCCGGGCGGACCTGGATCGGCGGGTCCGGCGGGTCCGGCGGCGTCGGCTGGTTCGGCCGGGCGGGGCGCGGTCATCTACGGCCTCGTGGAGTCGGCGTCCGGGGCGGCGAGCGGCGGCTCGCTGGTGAGGGGTTCGGCGTCGGGGAGCGGGGGTTCGCTGGTGAGCGGGGCCTGGGCGCAGGAGCTCTCGGCGCTGAAGGCGCACGGGCCGGGCTGGGCGCGGAGCCGGGCGCCGGGTTCGCCGGCGGGGTCGGCGGCGTGTTCCGCCGTGCGTTTGGACAGGGCGGGGAGGAGCAGGTCTGCCAGTGCCGTCACGGGTGGCCTCCTGGTCGGTCGCGGTCTCGGGCGCCGGGTCCGGCGTCGAGCGGTCACCGCAGCCCTACCCCGTGAGCGCGCGGGCAGACGCCCCGAGCGGCGCCGACCGCACTTCTCGTCACATTCCACACCGATCCACCTCCCTCAGATTCCGGCAATCCACGCATCACGGCCACCCCCGTTGACACCCTCACCCCCGGATGGTGGGCTCGGTCACCCGTGACGGTGCCGTCCGAGTGCTCCGGCGGCCACGAGGGCCGCGAGCGCCGCGACAGCCACCGGAGGGACGTTCGACCGAGGGAGGGGCCCGTGCAGCTGCGGCGTGGAAGGGGCGGCGCGGCAGCACTCGCGTTCGCCGTCGTCGCCGGAACCCTGGGCGGTGCCCCGGCCGCCATGGCGGCCCCGCCCGCACCCGGCACCAGCGCACCCACCGCCGCCGGGACCGCCGGGACCACGTCCCCCGCGCCGGCCGTCTGGCCCCGCCCGCAGTCCCTGCGCGCCACCGGCGCCCCCGCCACGGTCACCGACGAGGTCGCGCTGGTCGGCGACGGCACGGCCACGGCGTCCGACCTGGCGGCACTGCGCGCGGTGCTGCGGGAGGCGGGCGCCCGCCGGATCGCGGCGCTCTCCCCGGGCGATCCGCTGCCCGCGGGCGCGCTGGTGGTGCGCGTGGGCACGGAACGGGCGCGCGCCGGCGACCGGCGGGCGCTGCCCGCGGGCGGCTACCGGCTCGTCACCGGCCCGGACGGCGTCACCCTCTCCGGCGCGGGCGAGGACGGACTCTTCCACGCCGTGCAGACGCTGCGGCAACTGGTGCGGCCCGGCGGCACGATCGCGGGCGCGGAGATCCGCGACTGGCCCGGCACCGCCGCGCGCGGCACCGCGGAGGGCTTCTACGGCACTCCCTGGACGCACCGCGAGCGGCTGGCCCAGCTGGACTTCATGGGCCGCACCAAGCAGAACCGCTACCTGTACGCCCCGGGCGACGACCCGTACCGGCAGGCCCGCTGGCGGGAGCCGTACCCGGCCGCGTCGCGGGCCGAGTTCCGGGAGCTGGCGGAGCGGGCGCGCCGCAACCACGTGACGCTGGGCTGGGCGGTGGCGCCGGGCCAGGCGATGTGCTTCGCGTCGGACGCGGACGTGCAGGCGCTGACCCGGAAGCTGGACGCGATGTGGGAGCTGGGTTTCCGGGCGTTGCAGCTCCAGTTCCAGGACGTCAGCTACAGCGAGTGGCACTGCGAGGAGGACGCGGACCGGTTCGGGTCGGGTCCCGAGGCCGCGGCACGGGCCCACGCGCGGGTGGCGGACGCGGTCGCCCGGCACCTGGCGGAGCGTCACCCGGGCGCCGAAGCCCTGACGGTGATGCCGACCGAGTACTACCAGGAGGGCACCACCGCGTACCGCGAGGCGCTGGCGGGCGCGCTGGACGCGGAGGTGGCGGTGGCCTGGACCGGGGTCGGGGTCGTCCCGCGGACCATCACCGGCCGGGAACTGGCCACCGCGCGGGACGTGTTCCGCCACCCCCTGGTCACCATGGACAACTACCCGGTCAACGACTACGCGCCCGGACGGGTCTTCCTCGGCCCGTACACCGGGCGGGAACCGGCCGTCGCGACCGGCTCGGCGGCACTCCTCGCGAACGCGATGGAGCAGGCCGCCGCGTCCCGCATCCCGCTCTTCACGGCCGCCGACTACGCCTGGAACCCGCGCGCCTACCGCCCGGGCGAGTCCTGGCGGGCCGCGATCGACGACCTGGCGGGCGGTGACGAGGACCGCCGGGCGGCGCTGGCGGCCCTCGCCGGGAACGACGCGTCCTCGGTGCTCGGCGGTGAGGAGTCGGCGTATCTGCGCCCCCTGATCGCCGAGTTCTGGCGCACCCGCGCGGGGAGCGGGGAGAGCCGGACGGGTGACGGGAGCGCGGCGAACGCCGAGCGGCGGCTGCGAGAGGCGTTCGCGGTGCTGCGCGAGACGCCCGGCCGGCTGCGCGGCACCGCGCTGGCCGGCGAGGTCGCCCCCTGGACGGAACAACTGGCCCGGTACGGCGAGGCGGGCCTGGCCGCCCTCGACATGCTGGGCGCCCAGCGCGCGGGCGACCCGGCGGCGGCCTGGACCGCGTACCGCGCCCTGGGCGGCCTGCGGTCGCGGCTCGCCGCCTCCCGGGTGACGGTCGGCGAGGGGGTGCTGGACCCGTTCCTGGCCCGGGCGCGGCGGGCGTACGAGGCGTGGGCGGGCCTGGGCACCGAGCCGGGCGCGCCGGCGGGCGACCGCGCCGACGGCCGTACGGTGCGCTTCCCGCGCGCCCGCGCGCTGACCGCCGTGACGGTGCTGACCGAGCCGGGCACCGGGGGCACGGTCGAGGCGCGGGTGCCCGGCGGGGGCTGGCGCCCGATCGGCGCGCTGGACGCCTCCGGCGCCACGGAACTGACGGTCCGCCTGCGCGCCGACGCGGTACGGGTCACCGGCCCGGCACCCTCACGCGTGCGGCACCTGGTGCCCTGGTACGCGGACGCGCCCGCCGCCTCGCTGACGACGGAGCGCGACGAGCTGGACGCGGACCTCGGCGGCACCCTGCGGATCGGGGTGCGGCTGACGTCCCTGCGGCCGGCGGAGGTGCGCGGGCGGCTCACCGCCGAGGCGCCCGAGGGCATCGCCGTGCGCGTCCCGGCCGGCGTGCTGGCCGTCCCGCGCGGGACGTCGGTCCGGGTGCCGGTCGAGGTGCGCGTCCCGCGCGGGGCGCCCGCCCGGTCGTACGGGATCACGCTGGCGTTCGGCGGGGTGACCCGCACGCTCACCGTCCGCGCGGTGCCGCCGACCGGCGGGCCGGACCTGGCGCGCACCGGCACCGCGCGGTCGTCCGGTGACGAGACGCCCGACTTCCCGGCGTCCGCGGCGAGCGACGGCGACCCGGGCACCCGCTGGTCGTCCCCGGCGGAGGACGGCGCCTGGTGGCAGGTGGAGCTGGCGGAGCCGGTCCGGCTGGGGCGGGTGGCGCTGCGCTGGCAGGACGCGTACGCGTCGGCGTACCGCGTGCAGGTCTCGGCGGACGGCCGCCGCTGGCGCACGGCCGCGACCGTCCGGGAGGGCCGCGGGGGCCGCGAGGAGCTGCGGATGGACGAGCGGAACGTGCGGTACGTGCGCGTGCTGTGCGACGAGCGGGCGACCCGGTACGGCTGTTCGCTGTGGTCGGTGGAGGCGTACGCGGTCCGCGACTGAGCCCCTGTCGGACCCCCGGCGCTGCGGTCGGCCCCGGGGCGGTCGGCCCCGGGTACGCGGCGCTCACCGACGGCGCCGGGCGGCGCCCTGACCGGCGCCGCCGGTCCCGCTCGCCGTCCGCCGCGGACCGCCGGGCCGGCCGCGGCGGCCTCGCTGCCGCTGCCGCGCCGCCCGGCGCCGCCCGGGGAGCCGCGGTACGCCTGACGCGGCCGGACCCCGCACGGGCAGGCCGACGGGACCGGGGTCGACGGGGGCCGTCCCGGTCCACCGGCGGCGCCCGCACCCCCCTGTCCGCCCGCCCCGGCCCGCCCGTCCATCCGGGTTTCGTGCGCCTGCGCGGCGACGCGCCGCGCGCGTGCCCGGGCAAAGCCCGGACCGTCAGGCGGAGATGCCGTCGATCCGGGCGAGGGCGTCGTCCGCACCGAACGGCCGCAGGTACGGCAGCCAGCGCGGATCCCGGTGACCGGTCCCGATGATGCGCCAGGCCAGACCGGTGGGCGGGGCGGGTTTGTGGCGCAGCCGCCAGCCGATCTCGCCGAGGTGGCGGTCGGCCTTCACGTGGTTGCAGCGGCGGCAGGACGCCACCACGTTGTCCCAGACGTGCTTGCCCCCGCGCGAGCGCGGGATGACGTGGTCGACGCTGGTTGCGACGCCACCGCAGTACATGCACCGGCCCCCGTCGCGGGCGAACAGCGCCCGGCGGGTCAGAGGAACGGGCCCCCGGTAGGGAACCCGCACGAATCGCTTCAGCCGGACCACGCTGGGTGCGGGGACTGTGACGGTCGCGCTGTGCAGATGGGCGCCGGACTCCTCGAGGCAGACGGCCTTGTTCTCGAGGACGAGGACGAGCGCGCGGCGGAGCGGTACGACGCCGAGGGGCTCGTACGACGCGTTGAGGACCAGGACATGCGGCACGGATGCCTCCTTGTACGCCGGCGGCGCGTGGCTCGCGCCGGGACGATCTGCAGTCAGTCTCCCCTCATGCCTGGTGAACGCGCCACCATGTCCCGGTAACGGGCTGGGAGTGTTTTCGACCACATCTGATTCATCCCCCGCGGGGGGACCCGTTCAAGCCCAGGTGAGTCCGGTCTCTCCTTCACGAACCGGGCGGGTGCGCACACAATGCCCCGTTAGTGTGGTGGTTCTGCCCGTCCGGTGACCTTCCCGTGACCCGAACCGCCCGTGACCCGAACGACTCCGCCGGAGGCAGACCGCTGCACCTGGAGGTATCCGCCGTGTCCCTGTCCGCCGTCCCACTGGCCGCCGGCCCCTCGCCGTCGCCGTCCCCCTCGCAGACGACGGCCCCGAAGGTGCCCACGCTCCAGGACGCCCAGCAGAGCGCGAGCAACGCCGCCGGCTGGGTCGAGGAGAACTGGTCCACGTGGCTCGCGATCGGCCTGCAGGTGCTGCTGATCGCGGTGATCGCGGTAGTGCTGAGAATGGCCGTGCGGCGGGCGATCACCAAGCTGATAGACCGGATGAACCGCACCGCGCAGGCGGTCGACGGCACCGCGATCGGCGGCCTGCTGGTGAACGTCGAGCGCCGTCGGCAGCGGTCGCAGGCGATCGGCTCGGTACTGCGTTCGGTGGCGAGCTTCGTGATCCTCGGCACCGCGGCCCTGATGATCCTCGGCACCTTCCGGATCAACCTCGCGCCACTGCTGGCGTCGGCGGGTGTCGCGGGTGTGGCGATCGGTTTCGGCGCCCGCAACCTGGTCACGGACTTCCTGTCCGGCGTGTTCATGATCCTTGAGGACCAGTACGGGGTCGGCGACCAGATCGACGTCGGCGTGGCCTCCGGCGAGGTCATCGAGGTCGGTCTGCGGGTGACCAAGCTGCGCGGCGACAACGGCGAGATCTGGTACGTCCGCAACGGCGAGGTCAAGCGGGTCGGCAACCTCTCCCAGGGCTGGGCCACCGCGGGCGTCGACGTCACCGTCCGGCCCTCGGAGGACCTGGACCACGTCAAGGCGGTGCTCAGCCAGGTCGGCGAAACGATGGGCAAGGAAGAGCCCTGGAACGAGATGCTGTGGGGCCCGGTGGAGATCCTGGGCCTGGACAGCCTGCTGCTGGACTCCATGGTCGTGCGGCTGTCGGCGAAGACCATGCCGGGCAAGTCCCTCACCATCGAGCGGGAGCTGCGCTGGCGGATCAAGCGGGCTTTCGACGCGGAGGGCATCCGGATCGTCGGCGGGCTGCCGGCCCAGCCCGACGGGGAGGCGGAGAGCGACCCGACGGCGGGCATGGCACCCCCGTCGGCGTACGCCAGCACGACGTCCCCGCAGTCGGCGGCGGCGTCCCCGCTGACTCCGCCGAGCACCGCGAAGTAGCCGTGTCACGGTGAGCGGCCGCCCCGCGCCCGAGGGCCCCTCGAAGCGAGGGGCCCTTTGCCTTGCGGCCCGCCCCGGTTCCCCTGACGCCCCGTTCCTGTGGCACCTGGCGGCCCGCCCCGGCTCTCCCGACGGCCGGTCCCTGCTCGCATGACGGCCTGTCCCGGTTCTCTTGTCGGCCTGTCCCTGTTCTCTTGTCGGCCTGTCCCTGCTCTCTTGACGGCCCGTTCCGGGCGGCGCTAGCTTCGCCGCAGACCGACAGGAAACCTTCCTAACAAAAGGGGGGTTCGGCCGGACAGGGAGACCCATGGCAGGCACCCCGCGCGTCCTGCGCGCCATGAACGACCGCGCCGCCCTGGACCTCCTCCTGGAGCACGGCACCCTCTCCCGTACCCGCATCGGCAAGCTCACCGGCCTGTCCAAGCCCACCGCCTCCCAGCTCCTCGCCCGCCTGGAGGCCGCCGGACTCGTCCTCGCGACCGGCACCAGCGAGGGCCGCCCCGGCCCCGGCGCCCGGCTCTACGCGCTCAACCCGGCCGCCGCCCACGCCGCCGGCCTCGACGTCACCCCCGACCGCATCCGCGCCGCCGTCGCCGACATCACCGGCCGCACCGTCGGCACGCACGAGGTGCGCGCCCCCACGCGGCGCGCGGACCGCCCGCCCGTCGTACGGCAGGTCACCGACGCCCTCGACGGGGCCGTGAAGGCCGCCGGGCTCACCCGGGACGACATCCACCGGCTGGTGATCGGCACCCCCGGCGCCTTCGACCCGAACACCGGACGCCTGCGGTACGCCTCCCACCTGCCGGGCTGGCACTCCCCCACGCTGCTCGGCGACCTCGCCGCCGCGCTGCCGATGCCGGTCGAGTACGAGAACGACGTCAACCTCGTCGCCGTCGCCGAGCAGCGCCTCGGCGCCGCCCGCGGCCACGACGACTTCGTCCTGCTGTGGAACCAGGAAGGGCTCGGCGCCGCCCTCGTCCTCGGCGGCCGGCTGCACCGCGGCTGGACCGGCGGCGCCGGCGAGGTCGGCTTCCTGCCGGTGCCGGGCGCCCCCCTGGTCCGCCAGGTCGGGAAGGCGGGCAGCGGCGGCTACCAGGAGCTGGCGGGCTCCCAGGCGCTCGTGGCGCTGGCCCGCGAGGCCGGCCTGGCGGCGCCCACCGGATCCCCCGCCGAGACCGCCGCCGCCCTGCTGGCGAGCGCCGCCCGGCACCCCGGCGACGAGCGCCACCAGCGGCTGCTGCGGGCCTACGCGACCCGGCTCGCCACCGGTCTCGCCTCCCTGGTCTCCGTCCTCGACCCGGAACTCGTCGTCCTCAGCGGCACCTCCCTCACCAGCGGCGGGGAGCCGCTGCGCGCCCTGGTCGAGGCCGAACTGGCGGACCTGGCCGCGGTCCGGCCCCGGCTGGTCACCGGCGACGTCACCGAGCACCCCGTCCTGCGCGGCGCCCTGGAGAGCGCCCTCGCGGCCACCCGCGACGAGGTCTTCGACACCTCCCGCTGACCGGCCCCCGCCCCCTCGCTCCGTACCTCCGCACCTCCGCGCCCAGGGCGACCTCGCCGTGCCCGGAACACGCAGGCAAGGTCGCCGTCCCGTGTCCGCCCCCCCGCCCCGCCCGCCTCCGTCCGGACGGCGCTCCGCGAGGGCGTCACCTCACCGAAGTGAAGGGACAGCACCGTATGAAACTCACCGTGGTCGGCGGCGGTTCGACCTACACGCCCGAACTGGCCGACGGCTTCGCCCGGCTCAGGGACACCCTGCCCGTCGACGAACTCGTCCTGGCCGACCCGGCGGCGGACCGCCTGGAGCTGGTGGGCGGACTCGCCCGGCGCATCTTCGCCCGCCAGGGGCACCCCGGCCGGATCGTCACCACCTCCGACCTCGACGCGGCCGTGGACGGCGCGGACGCGGTCCTCCTCCAGCTGCGCGTCGGCGGCCAGGCGGCCCGCGAACAGGACGAGACCTGGCCGCTGAGCTGCGGCTGCGTCGGCCAGGAGACCACCGGGGCGGGCGGCCTCGCCAAGGCCCTGCGTACCGTCCCGGTGGTCCTGGACATCGCCGAACGCGTCCGCCGCGCCAGCCCCGGGGCGTGGATCATCGACTTCACCAACCCGGTCGGCATCGTCACCCGCGCCCTGCTCGGGGCCGGGCACAAGGCGGTCGGGCTGTGCAACGTGGCGATCGGACTCCAGCGCAGGTTCGCGGCGCTGCTGGGCGTCACCCCCGCCGAGGTCCACCTCGACCACGTCGGCCTCAACCACCTCACCTGGGAGACCGCCGTGCGCCTGCACGGCCCCGGCGGCGAGGACGTACTGCCCCGGCTGCTCAGCCGGCACGGCGACGCCGTCGCCGCCGACCTGCGCCTGCCCCGCGCCCTCCTGGACCGCCTGGGCGTGGTGCCGTCGTACTACCTGCGCTACTACTACGCCCACGACGAGGTCGTACGGGAACTGCGCGGCAAGCCCTCCCGGGCGGCGGAAGTGGCCGCCATGGAACGGGAGCTGCTCGGCCTGTACGCCGACCCGGCCCTGGACACCAAGCCGGACCTGCTCGCCCGGCGCGGCGGCGCGTACTACTCGGAGGCGGCTGTGGACCTGGCGGCGGCCCTGCTGCGCGACGCCGGCAGCCCGCACCAGGTCGTCAACACGTACAACCGGGGCACCCTGCCCTTCCTCCCCGACGACGCGGTGATCGAGGTTCCGGCGGCGCTGCGGGCCGGCGCCGCCCCCGCCCCGCTGCCCGTGGCCCCGGTCGACCCGCTCCACGCGGGCCTGATCGCGAATGTCACCGCGTACGAGCACCTGGCGCTGGACGCCGCCCTGCACGGCGGGCGCGACCGCGTCTTCCGGGCCCTCCTCGCGCACCCCCTGATCGGCCAGTACGACTACGCCGACGCCCTCACCGACCAGCTGATCGCACACAACCGGGAGTACCTGGCGTGGGCCTGACCGCATCCGTCCTCGCCGTCGACGCGGGCAACAGCAAGACCGACGTGGCGGTCGTCGCCGCCGACGGCACCCTTCTCGGCACGGCCCGCGGCGGCGGCTTCCGCCCGCCCGCCGTCGGCCTGGACGCCGCGATGACCGCGCTGGCCGGACCGGTGGAGCGCGCGCTCGCCGCCGCGGGCGTCACCTCCGTCCCCCACGTCTCGGCCTGCCTCGCCAACGCCGACCTCCCCGTCGAGGAGGAGACCCTCACCGCCGCCCTGCACGCCCGCGCGTGGGGCACCACCACCGAGGTCCGCAACGACACCTTCGCCCTGCTGCGCGCCGGAGTCACCGAGCCCCTCGGGGTGGCCGTTGTCTGCGGCGCCGGCATCAACTGCGTCGGCATGCGTCCCGACGGCCGTACCGCCCGCTTCCCCGCACTCGGCCGGATCTCCGGGGACTGGGGCGGCGGCTGGGGGCTGTCCGAGGAGGCCATGTTCCACGCGGCCCGCGCGGAGGACGGCCGCGGCGCTCCCACCCTGCTGGCCACCGCCCTGCCCGCCCACTTCGGCCTGCCCAGCATGTACGCGCTCATCGAGGCCCTGCACCTCGGCCGCCTGCCGCAGGCCCGCCGCCACGAACTCGCCCCCGTCCTCTTCGCCACCGCCGCCTCCGGCGACCGGGTGGCCCGCTCCCTGGTCGACCGTCTCGCCGACGAGATCGTCACCATGGCGGTCGTCGCCCTCACCCGGCTCGACCTGCTGGCCGAGGAGACCCCGGTGGTGCTGGGCGGCGGCATCCTCGCCGCCCGGCATCCGCACCTGGACTCCGCCGTCCGCGCCCTGCTCTCCGAGCGGGCCCCGAGGGCGGTGCCCCAGGTCGTCACGGCCCGCCCGGTCCTGGGCGCGGCGCTGCTGGGCCTGGACCGCACCGGCGCACCGCCGGACGCCCGGGCCCGTCTGCGGAGCCACTTCGGATGCTGAGGAGGGGAGCGGGAGCGGCGGCGCAGGCGGGGCGCGGGGCGGGGCGGCCGGCCGGGGCGTGCACGCCCGCGCGGGGAACCGAACCGCGCCCACCGGCGTATTCCCTGCGGGGAGAGGTGTGACGTCGCACGCTGCGATCCGATCAAGATCCAGGGAAGGCCGGTGCGGATGCCGGCCCGGGCGGCGATACTTGCGGCGACAGATGACCATGGGGGAGGTCAAGCGTGAGCGTGACACACACGCGCAACGGCACCGCGGCACCGCCGGCGAAGGCGCCCGCGGCCCCGCGCCGCACCGCGTTCGCCGAAGGCGTGGACCGGCTCCGCGCGGCCGCCACCACGGAACCCGGCCGGCTGCGCGTCATCGGCGCCGTCCTCGCCCTCCTCGTCGTCGCCTTCGGCGCCGCCACCGCCTGGCAGACCACGGCCCGCTCCGCCGCCGCCGACGACGTCCTGCACAACAGCCAGCCCCTCACCTCCGCCGCCGCCGACATCTACCGCTCCCTCGCGGACGCCAACACCGCCGCCTCCAGCGGTTTCCTCGCCGGCGGCCAGGAGACCCAGGCCGACCGCGACCGCTACGAGAAGGACATCCGCACCGCCGCCGCCAAGCTGGTCACCGCGGCGAACAGCTCCGACCCGGACTCCCCGTCCGCCCGGACCATCGCCGAACTCAACCGGCTCCTGCCCGAGTACAAGGGCCTGATCGAGCGCGCCCGCGCCAACAACCGCCAGGGCTACCCCCTCGGCGGCGCCTACCTGCGCTACGCGAACGACAAGATGCAGACGGAGATGCTCCCGGCCGCCGAGGACCTGTACACGTCGGAGAACCGCCGCCTGCGTGCGGACTACGCCGACGCCACCCCCTACCCGTGGGCGGCCATCGCCCTCGGCGTCGCCGCGCTCGCCGCCCTCGCCTGGGCCCAGCACCGCACCTACCGCCGCACCAACCGGGTCCTCAACCACGGCCTGGTCGCCGCCACCGCGGCCACCACCGTCGTCCTGGTCTGGCTCGTCGTCGGCCACGCCGTCGCCCGCGCCGGCCTGAACGACTCCTACGACCACGGCATCCGCTCCCTCGACGTGCTGCACGACGCCCGCATCGCCTCCCTCAAGGCCCGCGGCAACGAGAACCTGACCCTGGTCAACCGCGGCGCCGAGACCGTCGAGACCGCACCCGGGACGTTCGCCGACAAGTTCGACGTGGCGTACCAGGCGTCGATGAAGGACCTCGCCGACGGCCTGGCCCGGGCCGCCGACCTGGCCGACGACGACGCGGGCGCCCGGCCCGTGCGGGCCGCCACCGGCAACATGGACGCCTGGCGGGACCGCCACCGGCAGGCCCGCGACGCCGACGACGCCGGTGACTACCAGGCGGCCCTCGACAAGGTCATCGGCGCGAAGGGCGACGAGCCGACCGGAGAGTGCTTCGACAACGTCGACCACCACCTCCAGACCGCCATCGCGCACGAGGAACGCGAGTTCGCGCGGTCGGCCGGCGACGGCCGGGACGCGATGACCGGCCTGGCCGCCGGTGCCGCGGTGCTCGCCCTGCTGGGCGCGGCGGCGGCGGTGCTGGGCATCGGCCGCAGGCTGTCGGAGTACCGGTGAGAGGGGGGCCGGTGGAAGGGCTGCCGGTGAGTGGGGGCATGAGGATGTACGCACGACGGGTGCGGGCCGGCCTGCGGGGCTGGGGCGGCGTGGGCGCGATGGCCCTGCTCTGCGCCCTGGCGGTGGCCTTCGCCCTGCTGCTGCCGCACACCCAGGACCAGCCGGCCGCCGGCACCGGGGCCGGCGGCCGGGGCGGCGCGCACGGCACCCTCGCGAAGGCCGACGCCTGCGCGGACCCGGAGGCGCAGAGCCCGTCCCCGGCCGCCGTCGAGGGCCCGGCGATCGCGGCCGTCAAGAAGCGCGGCTACCTCTCCGTCGGCGTCGACCAGAACAGCTTCCGCTGGGGCTACCGCGACCCCAACAGCACCGCCGAGACGGTCGAGCTGGAGGGCTTCGACATCGATCTCGCCCGCCGGATCGCCCGGGAGCTGCTCGGCTCCCCCGACCGGATCCGCTTCAAGGCCATCCCCACCAACCAGCGGGTGCCCGCGATCCGCAGCGGCCAGGTCGACATGGTGGTCCGCACCATGACCATCACCTGCGCCCGTCTGAAGGACGTCGCCTTCTCCGCCCCGTACTTCCTCACCGGCCAGCAGGTCCTCGCGCCGAAGTCCTCCCCGGTGGAGGGGTACGACGACACCCTCGCCGGCAAGCGGCTCTGCTCGGCTGCGGGTTCGACGGCGTACGAGAAGCTGGCCGCGGACCGCGCGTCCGGGAACCTGCCCGCCTCCGCGGACATCTCCACCACCGTGCCGAACCAGCTCGACTGCCTCGTCAGGCTGCAACTGGGCCAGGTGGACGCGGTGGTGACGGACAGCGCCCTCGCCGCCAGCCAGGCCGCGCAGGACCCCACGGTGGAGCTGAAGGGCGAGCGCTTCACCACGGAGTACTACGGCGTGGCGATGAAGAAGGACGCCACCGATCTGGTACGCCGGGTCAACCGGATACTGGAGGACTACCGCCGGGACGGCGGGTGGAAGGCGTCGTACGACAAGTGGCTGTCGCCGACGCTGGGTAGGGACTCCGAGTCGGCGACCCCGCCGACGCCGCGTTACAAGTAGAGGGGTGATCATGGGCGTCACGGGAACCTCCGGTCCGGTCATGGACAGGGACGAGGTGGACCGTGCGCTGGCGCGGCTCGGCGCCGAACACGAGGCCATCGAGACCTCGCTGCTCGCGCTCCAGGACCACGCGGGCCGCCGCCTGCTCGAAGGCGCCGAGCTGACCGGCGTCACCAAGGAGCTCTGGGCGGTCACCGAGGCGCAGATCACCCTGCTGTGGACGTACTTCGACGCCTACACGGACGCGCTGCGCACCGCCCGGGACGTCCGCGCCCGCCGCCGCTGGTCCAGCCGCGAGGACCTGGTGGAGCTGACCGAGCTGCTGCGCGGCGAGTCGGTCACGGTCGCCGGGGGCGCGCCCTCCCCGCACGGTGGCGCGGCCCGGCTCAGTTCCCGCTACTCGCTGGCCGCGCTCGTGGACCGGATGAACGAGCTGTACGCCGCCTCGCTGGACATGGTGGTGGCCGCCGACGCGGTGTGGTCCGCGCTGCCCGCCCGGATCGATTTACTGGCCGCCGAACTCCAGCGCACCCGCGCCCTCGCCCACTCCGTCGGCGTCCGCCCCGGCGAACACCCGTCCGGCGACGACCTGGAGCGCATCACCCGCACCCTGACGAAGCTGCGCGAGCAGGTGGTGTCCGACCCGCTGGCGTTCTGGCAGCGCGCCGAGGGCAGCTCCGCGCCCGGTGGCGGCAGGCCGGACACGACCGTCTACGACCGGGAGGCGCGCGCCCTGGAGGAGGTGCGCCGCGAGATCGACGCGGTGCTGACCGTGCGCCAGGACGCCGAACAGCGGCTGATCAGGCTGCGCGACGTGCTGTCCCGCGCGGACCGCACGCTCGCCGAGGCCCGCACCGCGCGCGGCGAGGTCCTCGCGAAGATCGCGGCGACCGAGGTGCCCGTGGTCAGCGGCCCGCCGACCGCGCTCCAGGAGCAGCTGGCGACGGCCGCCGAGTACCGCAGGCAGGGGCAGTGGCACCGGCTCTCCCCGCTCCTGGAGTCCCTGGAGCGCAAGGCGGAGGACGAACTGCTGCGCGCCCGCGAGTCGCTGACCGCGGTCACCGCGCCGCTCGCGGTCCGTGCCGAGCTGCGCGGCCGGCTGGACGCGTACCGGGCGAAGGTGGCCCGGCACGGCCTGGCGGAGGACCCGCTGCTGGTGGAGCGGTACGACGCGGCGCGCCGGATGCTGTGGAGCGCGCCCTGCGACCTGCGCGTCGCCGAACAGGCGGTGCTGCGCTACCAGCAGGCCGTGGCCGAACTGCTCGGCGCCCCCCGGGTGCCGGGCCAGGGCGGGCCGGAGGACCGCAGGGGGGACGCTGCGGCGCACAGGGGGGATTCATCGGCATGAGTCAGGCGATCGGTCAGGCACCGCGCGGCTGCCAGCGACCGGGCTGCGGCGGCGCGTACGAGGACGTCGGCGGCGGCGAGCTGTACTGCGACACCTGCGGTCTCGCCCCGGTCGTGTCGTCGGCCGGCATGGTCGGTCCGGCGCCGACCGGGGTGGCGGGCGGCGGCCCGGGTTCGGCGGGCAGCGGCAGCGCCCGCACCGGGAGCCGGGGCAGTTCGCGTACGTCGTCGCAGTCGTCGAAGTCCCGGCGCTCGGTGTCCGGACGCCTCTCCCGGTCCCTGTCGGGCCGGCCCACCAGCCGTTCGGTGTCGGTGCGCAGTTCCGGGTCCACGTCAACGTCCAGCGGGCGGGGGCGGCTGGGCGTGGGCCTGGTGCAGGTGCCCCAGGTGCCGCGCCCGGACCCGCGCGCGATGGTGCTCGCCGACCCGGAGGTGCCGGAGCGCAA
Organism: Streptomyces glaucescens; assembly: GCF_000761215.1. GTDB lineage: Bacteria > Actinomycetota > Actinomycetes > Streptomycetales > Streptomycetaceae > Streptomyces > Streptomyces glaucescens_B. Next base: position 2,803,555 of record NZ_CP009438.1, read on the forward strand.
GCGGTTCTGCTCCCGCGCGGACTGCGGGGCGCCGGTGGGCCGGGCGCGCGGCGACCGCCCCGGCCGCACGGAGGGCTTCTGCACCAAGTGCGGCCACCCGTACTCGTTCGTGCCGAAGCTGCGGGCGGGCGACATCGTGCACGGCCAGTACGAGGTGGCGGGCTGTCTCGCCCACGGCGGCCTGGGCTGGATCTACCTCGCCGTGGACCGCGCGGTCTCCGACCGCTGGGTGGTGCTCAAGGGCCTGCTCGACACCGGCGACCAGGACGCGATGGCGGCGGCGATCTCCGAGCGCCGGTTCCTCGCGGAGATCGAGCACGCCAACATCGTGCGGATCTACAACTTCGTGGAGCACCTGGACCTGCGCACCGGCTCCCTCGACGGCTACATCGTCATGGAGTACGTCGGCGGGAAGTCCCTGAAGGAGATCGCCAACGCCCGCCGCACGCCCGAGGGCCGCCGGGACCCCCTGCCGGTCGAACAGGCCTGCGCGTACGGCATCGAGGCGCTGGAGGCGCTCGGCCACCTGCACAGCCGCAACCTCCTCTACTGCGACTTCAAGGTCGACAACGCCATCCAGACCGAGGACCAGCTCAAGCTGATCGACATGGGCGCGGTGCGCCGCATGGACGACGACGAGTCCGCGATCTACGGCACGGTCGGCTACCAGGCACCCGAGGTCGCGGACGTCGGCCCGTCGGTCGCCTCCGACCTGTACACGGTGGGCCGCACCCTCGCCGTCCTCACCTTCGACTTCCAGGGCTACACCAACGTCTACGCCGACTCCCTGCCCGACCCCGACACCGTCGACGTGTTCCGGCGGTACGAGTCCTTCTACCGCCTCCTGGTCCGCGCCACCGACCCCGACCCGGCCCGCAGGTTCGCCTCCGCGCAGGAGATGGCGGAGCAGCTGACAGGCGTGCTGCGGGAGGTCGTCTCCCTCCAGACCGGGCGGGCCCGCCCCGCCCTGTCCACCCTGTTCGGCCCGGAACTGCGGGTCACGGACTCCGAGTTGTTCCCGGCGCTGGACGGGGAGGTGTCACTGCTGGGGGCGCGGACGGCGACCGCCGCGCGGAGTGGGCCGGGCTCCGGTCCGCGACCGCCCGCCGGTACGCCCTCGTTGGTCAAGCCGGTGCGCACCGACGCCGCCGCGCTCGCGCTGCCCATCCCCCGCACCGAGCCCGGCGACCCCAACGCCGGTTTCCTCGCGGGCCTGCTGACCTCCGCGCCGGCCGAACTGATCGCCGCGCTGGCCGCCGTACCCGCGCAGTCGACGGAGACCAGGCTGCGGCAGGTGCGCGCCCGGCTGGAGAGCGGCGACACGGCGACCGCGCACACCGTCCTCGCCGCGCTGGAGGAGGAACGCCCCGACGACTGGCGGGTGGTCTGGTACCGGGGCGTGGCCGCGCTGGTGACCGGCGACCACGAGGGTGCCGCGCTCGCCTTCGACGCGATCTACGACGCCTTCCCCGGCGAGACGGCCCCGAAGCTCGCCCTCGCCCTGTGCGCGGAGGTGCTGGGCCAGCCGGACAACGCGGCCGAGTACTACGGCCTGGTGTGGTCGACCGACCCGAGCTGTGTGAGCGCCGCCTTCGGGCTGGCCCGCGTCCAGCTCGCCACGGGCGACCGGCGGGGCGCCGTGGCCACGCTGGAGTCCGTCCCGGAGGCCTCCATCCACTACACGGCCGCCCGGGTGGCAGCCGTCCGCGCCCGGCTGCGGCAGCGCACGCCCACCGGCTCCGACGTGGCCTTCCTGGACGATCTGACCGCCGCCGCCGGCCAGGTCGAGGCGCTCGACGCGTACGGTCTCGACCCGACGCGGCGCGAGCAGTTGGCCACGGAAGTGCTCGGCAGCGCCCTGGACTGGATACTCTCCGGGGGCCAGGGTTCCGTCCCTCCCGCCGCCGGAGGACGGACGCTGCTCGGCAGCGGCCTGGACGAACGGGGCCTGCGTTTCGGCCTGGAACGTTCGTACCGCGCGCTGGCCCGGCTGGCGCGGGGCGGCGAGGAGAGGATCGACCTGGTGGAACGTGCCAATCGTTACCGCCCCCGGACGTGGGTGTAGTTGATGTCGCAGATGCCGCCCCGGCAGGCCGCCCTGACGCAGTGCCCCAACTGCGCGGAACCGCTCGAACAGGGGGACCGTTTCTGTGGAGCGTGCGGGTACGACCTGTCGGCCGTACCGCCCCTCCCGCAGCAGCCCCCGGCCCCCACCGCGAGTGCGCCGGTCGCGGGGACACACGACCCCTGCCCGGGGGTGAACGCCCCGGCCCGTCAGGTGAACGGCCCGGTGCCGACGGGACACGCCCCGGCGCCCCCCGTGTACGGCGCCGCGCCCGCCGCCGGCTCCCCGGCCCCGCCGGTGAACGGGACGGTGCCGCACCCGGCCACGGCCGAAGGCCTGCCCGCTGCCGCCGCACCCGCCGGTCCGCCACCTCCCGGCGGTGCCGGACAGGGTGGCTGGGCGCCCACCGGCGATGCGGGACACGCCGGTCCGCCACCCGCCGGCGGTGCCGGACAGGGCGGTTGGGCCGCTGACGGTCCGGTGTCCCACGGTCCCGCCGCCGCCCAGCACCCGGAGCCCGCGGGCGGCGACCCCGGTACCTCGGGTGGCTCCGGTGCCCCCGCCGCCCCGGACGCGCCTGGCGCACCGGGCGTGCCTGGCGGCCCCGTCGGCTCCGGCGGGCCCGGCGACTCCGCCGCACCCGGCGCCGGGGACGGACCGGGCTCGCCCGCGGCGGCCGGCCCGCACACCGCCCCGCCCCCGGCCCCCGGTGTCCGTTTCGACCGGCGCGGTGACGAGCCCGAGGAGTATCCGCTCCAGGCGCCGGACCCGCGCGTGGCGGGCGCCGCGGCACCCGCCGAGCACGGCAAGCTCTGTGTCGCCTGCCGCGCCGGCCGGGTCGACGACGACGGCTACTGCGAGAACTGCGGCCACGCCCAGCCCCGTGAACGCGACCACATGGAGCAGGAGTGCGGCCCGGTCGCCGCCGTGTCCGACCGCGGGCTGCGCCACCACCGCAACGAGGACGCCTTCGCCATCGGCACCACCGCGCTGCCCGACGGCTCCCCCGCGACCGTCGCGATCGTGTGCGACGGCGTCTCCTCGGCGACCCGCCCGGACGACGCCTCGCTCGCCGCGTCCCGGGCGGCGAGCGCCGCGCTGCTCGCCGCCCTGCCGCAGGGCACCCATCCGCAGCAGGCCATGCACGAGGCGATCGTCGCCGCGTCCCACGCGGTCAACGCCCTGGCCGAGGAACCCGCGACGGCCCGCGAGCACGCCCCGCACCAGAACGCCCCGGCCTGCACCCTGGTCGGCGCGGTGGTCACCGGCGGTCTGCTGGTCGTCGGCTGGGTCGGCGACAGCCGCGCCTACTGGGTGCCCCAGGACCGCACCGCCCCGGCCGCCCGCCTCACCGAGGACGACTCGTGGGCGGCGCAGATGGTCGCCGCGGGACTGATGAGCGAGGCCGAGGCGTACGCCGACGAACGCGCCCACGCGATCACCGGCTGGCTCGGCGCGGACGCCTACGAACTGGAGCCGCACACCGCGTCCTTCAAGCCGGACCGGCCCGGTGTGGTGGTGGTGTGCACGGACGGGCTGTGGAACTACGCGGAGGCGGCCGAGGAGATGGCCGGCGTGATTCCCGGGGACGCCGCCGTCCGTCCGCTGCACGGCGCGCGGGTCCTGGTCGGACACGCGCTCGACGGCGGGGGCCACGACAACGTAACAGTGGCCGTCCTGCCGTTCCCCGCCCCGCCGCAGGGGGCAGGATCCGCCTGAGGCGCGAGCACCACGGGGAAGCCTCGACGGACCGGAGGGGACCGGTCCGGCCATAGTCGTCACCCCGCTCCGCGGGGTTCGTAGGGGGATTCGAGTACGTATGGCCAGATTGTCGAAGTCGAACGTGCCGCAGTTCTCGGTGGACGTGTACCAGAACGAGCACCTTCCGGAGGGCGGCCGGGAGGTCAACGCGATCGTCACGGTCACCGCGACCGGCGGCGGCACCATCGGCGCCGCCGTCACCGCGCCCCACCTGTTCGGGCCCGGCCGGGGTCCGTCCGCGGCCGTGGCGGTCATGGTGGACTGCTCGGGGTCGATGGACTACCCGCCGGCGAAGATGCGCAACGCCCGGGACGCGACCGCCGCAGCGATCGACACCCTGCGCGACGGGGTGCACTTCGCGGTGATCGGCGGAACCCACGTGGCCCAGGAGGTCTACCCGGGCGGCGGGCGGCTCGCCGTGGCCGACCCCACCACGCGCGAACAGGCCAAGCAGGCGCTGCGCAAGCTCAGCGCGGGCGGCGGTACGGCCATCGGCACCTGGCTGCGGCTCGCCGACCGGCTGCTGTCCTCCGCCGACGTGTCGATCCGCCACGGCATCCTGCTCACCGACGGCCGCAACGAACACGAGTCACCCGAGGACCTGAAGGCCGCGCTGGACTCCTGTGCCGGGCGTTTCACCTGTGATGCCCGCGGCGTCGGCACCGACTGGGAAGTGAAAGAAGTCACAGGGATCGCCTCGGCGCTCCTCGGCAGCGCCGACATCGTCGCCGATCCGGCCGGTCTCGCCGCCGACTTCACCCGGATGATGGAGACGGCGATGGGCAAGGAGGTCGCGGACGTCGCGCTGCGGGTGTGGACCCCGGTCGGCGCGGTCATCAAGTTCGTCAAGCAGGTGGCTCCGACGGTCGAGGAGCTGACCGGCCGCCGCACCGAGGCGGGCCCGCGCGCCGGGGACTACCCCACCGGTTCCTGGGGCGACGAGTCCCGTGACTACCACCTCTGCGTCGAGGTCCCGCCCGCGGACATCGGCCGGGAGATGCTGGCCGCCCGGGTCTCGCTGGTGGTCCCGCAGCCCGACGGCACGGCGCAGAACCTGGGGGCGCAAGGCCTCGTCCGCGCGGTGTGGACCGACGACATGGCCGCGTCGACGTCGATCAATCCTCAGGTCGCCCACTACACCGGCCAGGCCGAACTGGCACAGGTCATCCAACAAGGGCTGGAGCTGCGCAAATCGGGAGACTTCGAGGGAGCAACGGCCAAACTGGGCCGCGCCGTTCAGCTCGCCGGCGCCTCCGGGAACGCGGATACTGCGAAACTGCTTGCGAAGGTGGTGGACGTGGTCGACGCGGCGACAGGTACTGTGCGACTGAAGGCGAAGGTCGCGGAGGCCGACGAGATGACTCTCGAGACTCGGTCGACAAAGACCGTTCGTGTAAAGAAGTGACGTAAAGAGCAACGAGCCCGACCCCCCTGGGGTTGGAGAAATCCGGTCACAACGGCCGGAAAAGGAGAGGGGGAAGCGCCGACATGCCGACCTGCCCGAACGGACACCAGTCGGGTTCCGACGACTGGTGCGAGGTCTGCGGTCACCGCATGGCAGGTGCCGTGCCCCCGCCCCCGCCGCCTCCCGGTGGTGGCGGTTACGGCTTCCCGCCGCCCCAGCCCGGCGCGGGCGGCCGGCCGGGCCCCGCACCGGGCGCCCAGCCGGAGCTGTGCCCGCAGTGCCGTACCCCCCGCGAGGGCGCTGCGCCCTTCTGCGAGGAGTGCCGGTGGAACTTCCTGACCAACACCGCGACCTCCTACACCCCGGCCGCCCCGCGCCCGCCGGCGCCCGGCCAGGGTCCCGGCCCCGGACCCGACCCCCGCTTCCAGCGGCCCCCCGGCCCGCCGTCGTACGGCGGCTCGGACCAGTACGAGTACCAGGGCTCCCGCCCGTCGCAGGTGAACCGCCCCGCCGAACCGATCCCTCCGGGCCCGGGCCCGGGCCATGGCCCGGGTTTCGGCGCTGAGCCCGGTCGGCCCGGTCCTGGTGGTCCCGGTGGCCCGGGTGGCCCCGGCGGGTTCCCCGGCCCCGGTGGGCCCGGCGCGTACGGCGGCCCCGGTGCGCCTTCCGGCCCGGGCGCCCCGGGCGGTCCCTTCGGCGAGCGTCCCGGCGGTCCCGCGCCCGTGCCGGGTCAGGCCGGCCCGCCGCACGGTTTCGGTGCGGACCCCTCCCGTCCCGTCCCGCCCCCGCCCGGCCCGCCGGGCGGTCCCGGCGGTCATGGGGGCCCCGGCGGTCATGGCGGTCCCCACGGCCCCGGTGCGACCGGGGGAGCCCCGCAGGCGTTCCACCAGCCCGGTCCCGGTGGACCTGGCGGACCCAGTGGACCTGGTGGTCCCGGTGGGCCTGGTGGGCCTGGCGCTCCGGGTGGTCCGGGTGCGCCCGGCGGCCACTCCGCCCCGCCCGCCTTCCCGCAGGAGACGGGCGGCCGCCCGGCCTCCGGCGGCCCCTCCTTCGGCGGCGGTGACGACGACTGGGTGATCTCCCCGCCGTCCGGCACCGGCCACCCCGGAGGACCCGGCGGCCCGGGCGGCCACGGTCAGCCCGGCGGCTACGGCTATCCGCACCCCGGTGCGACCCAGGCCCCGCCGCCCGGCCCGGCCGCTCCGCGGGGCCCGGTCACCTGGACGGCGACCATCGGCCCGGACCGCGAGTACTTCATGGCGATGATGCAGCGCTCCGGCCCGGAGGCCGCGGGGCTGAACCTGCCCGCGTACTCGCCGGAACAGCAGCGCACCCTCACCGGCAACCAGGTCACCATCGGCCGCCGCCGCCACTCCACCGGCGACACCCCCGACATCGACCTGTCGGTCCCGCCGGAGGACCCGGGCGTCTCGCACCAGCACGCCGTGCTGGTGCAGCAGCCGGACGGCAGCTGGGCGATCGTCGACCAGAACTCGACGAACGGCACCACGGTCAACGGCGGCGACGAGCCGATCCAGCCGTTCGTGCCGGTGCAGCTCCAGGACGGCGACCGGGTGCACGTCGGCGCCTGGACGACGATCACCATCCGCCGCGGCTGACGGACGGCGGGCCGTACGGATCAACCCGGCAGGGGCCAGGCGTACGGCCCCTCCGGGTCGTCCAGCCAGGCCCACTCGCCGTGACCGGTGACCGTGATGCCGTAGCGCTCCCGGCCGGGCCGTCCCTCGCGCTCCCACAGCGCGTACGCCTCCTGCGGGTCGAGGCTGCCGCGGGTGAGGGCGAACAGGAAGCGGAACAGGTCGTCCTCGCGCCCCCGCCGGGGCACCGCGCCCAGCCCCGCCTGGTCCCCCGGGCCTGGGCCCGCCTCGCTCCGGCTGCCGCCGCGCAGCGGCACGAAGTAGGCCGCGGTATCGAGGAAACGGCCCTCGGCCTGCCCGGGCCCGGCGACCGTGAGCAGCACGAGGCCGGTGGCGAGCGGGGTCAGGATCCGGCCGCCGGGGCGGCACTGGGCGAGCCAGGCGGGCGGGATCGACGGCAGTGCGCAGGTGGCGATGATCCGGTCGAAGGGCGCGCGTCCCGGCACCCCGCGCGCGCCGTCCCCGGTGACGACGACCGGGTGGTACCCGGCGGCGTCCAGGTGCCGCCGCGCGGACTCGGTGATCTCCGGTTCCAGATCGACGGTGGTGACGAGATCGCCGTCGCCGAGCCGGTGCGTGAGCAGCGCCGCGTTGTAGCCGCTGCCGGTGCCGATCTCCAGGACCCGGTCGCCGTCCCGCACCTCGAGCGCGGCCAGCATCAGGGCCATGAGGGAGGGCTGGCTGCTGGAGGAGAGCAGTTCCCCGTCGCGCAGCCGGGTGGCCAGCGGGGCGTCGGCGTACGCGCCCTTCACCCAGCGCTCCCGCGCCCGCGGATCGGGGTGCTCGCCCCAGCGGCGTTCGTAGCCGCCCAGGACGCCGACGTAGTAGTAGGGGACGAACACGTGCCGGGGAACGGCCGCGAACGCCTCCCGCCACACCGGATCCGCGTCCCAGGCGCCGCTCGCCTCGATCTCGCGCACCAGCGCGGCCCGCGCCGAGGCGGCGAGGTCTTCCAGGTCCTTGTCGAGAGCGTGGGCAGCCATGGGTCCACTGTGCTGCGCGTCACACCTCGTAGGCGAGCATCCCAGGTCGCGGGCCGTCGAGTTGCGGTGGGCCTGTGGTCTGCTTCGCACGGGGTCCTACGCCTGGAGTCCTCGGTCGCCCCGTCTGAGACCATGGAGGGCGTGACAGAGATTCGGCGTGGCACGCTTCAGGAAGAGAGCTTCTACGAGCAGGTCGGCGGGGAGGAGACCTTCCGTCGGCTCGTCCACCGTTTCTACGAGGGAGTCGCCGAGGACCCGATCCTTCGGCCGATGTACCCCGAGGAGGACCTGGGCCCCGCGGAGGAACGGCTGGCGCTGTTCCTGATCCAGTACTGGGGCGGTCCGACGACGTACAGCGAGAACCGCGGTCACCCGCGGCTGCGGATGCGCCACGCGCCCTTCACCGTCGACCGGGCGGCGCACGACGCCTGGCTGAAGCACATGCGGGTCGCCGTGGAGGAACTGGGCCTGTCCGAGGAGCACGAGCACACGCTGTGGAACTACCTGACGTACGCGGCGGCTTCGATGGTGAACACGGCCGGCTGAGCCGGCAGGAGGGCTGCCGAGCCGGTGAAGAGGAGCGGCTGAGCCGGCAGGAGCTACGGCCGGGGAACACCGGCCCGCCCTCGGCGCACTCCGGCGACGGGCCGCCCTAGCGCACGCTGAGGCCCAGGGCCCCGAGCCCGGACCGGCGTACGGCGATCGAGCCGTACGGCGTCCGCAGCCGCAGCCACGCCCCGGAGGAGAGCAGCGCCGGTTCCGCGGCCCCGGGCACCGGCCGCAGGAAGCCCAGCGACTGGGCCGCGTGCACGGCCCGTACGGGCAGTGCGGTCCCGCCGACGGTCCGGGACCAGATCTCCCCTCCGATCCGGTCCAGCTCCGCGCGGGTACGCGCCTCGGGCGCCAGCTCCTGCGTGCGGGAACGGAACTCCGCGACCCCGGCGGCGACCATCGCGCGCAGCGCGTCCGGCGCCGGCAGTCCGGGCTCCGCCTGCCAGCCGCCGCGCGGCGGCAGCACTCCGGCCCACGGCGGCCCGGTCACCGCTCCGGGCACGGCGGCCGTGGCCGCGTTCTCGTCCACGGCCTCCAGCAGTTCACCCGCGGACACGGTGACGTCCAGGGTGACGTCGAGCCCGTTCTCGTACGGCTTGGCCAGCCGTACCGCGCGGATCGCCAGCACCTCGAACGACGGCGGCCGGCCGAAGACGGCGAGTGCCGTGCCGGCCGCCTGGAGGCGCACCGCGGCCCCACGGTCGTAGTGGAGCAGCCGGGAGAGGAAGGCCGCGAGATCGGCGGCCTCCCCCTCGTCGGCGAGGTGCAGCTCCGTCATGCGGCGCCGGCCCCCTGCTCGGAGGCGTCGTCCATGTACTCCTTGAGGAACGCGCGTTCCTCTTCGGTGATCCGGCGCGGGCGCTGCCTCTCGAAGTCGAACGGCACGATCACCGTCGACGCCCGGACGTAGATCTGCTCGCCGTCCTTCACCTCGTAGGTGAGGGTGAAGGACGCCGCGCGGATCTCGGTGACCCACAGCTCGATGTCCACGGGCGCGTGCCGGTGGACGAGCTGCCGCTTGTAGTCGATCTCATGGCGCGCCACCACGGACCCCTGCTTGAAGTCCTTGTCCGGGCGGAACAGGAAGTCGATACGGGCCTCCTCCAGGTAGCGGAGGAACACCACGTTGTTGACGTGGCCGTACGCGTCCATGTCCGCCCAGCGCAGCGGGCAGCGGTAGAGATGCCGCAAGACCGATCAGCCCCGGGTCAGCTTCTTGTAGGTGGCACGGTGCGGACGCGCCGCGTCCGGGCCGAGCCGCTCGATCTTGTTCTTCTCGTACGACTCGAAGTTGCCCTCGAACCAGAACCACTTGGAGTCACCCTCGTAGGCGAGGATGTGCGTGGCGACTCGGTCCAGGAACCACCGGTCGTGGGAGACGACCACGGCGCAGCCGGGGAACTCCAGCAGCGCGTTCTCCAGGCTGGACAGGGTCTCGACGTCGAGGTCGTTGGTCGGCTCGTCGAGGAGCAGCAGGTTGCCGCCCTGCTTGAGGGTGAGCGCCAGGTTGAGGCGGTTGCGCTCACCGCCGGAGAGGACCCCGGCCGGCTTCTGCTGGTCCGGTCCCTTGAAACCGAAGGCGGAGACGTACGCCCGCGACGGCATCTCGACCTGGCCGACGTTGATGTAGTCGAGCCCGTCGGAGACGACCTCCCACAGCGTCTTCTTCGGGTCGATGTTCTCGCGGCTCTGGTCGACGTACGAGATCTTGACGGTGTCGCCGACCTTGATCGAACCGGAGTCCGGCGTCTCCAGGCCCTGGATCATCTTGAACAGGGTGGTCTTGCCGGCGCCGTTCGGGCCGATGACACCCACGATGCCGTTGCGCGGCAGCGTGAAGGAGAGGTCGTCGATCAGGACCTTCTCACCGAAGGCCTTGTTGAGCTTCTCGACCTCGACGACGATGTTGCCCAGCCGCGGGCCCGGCGGGATCTGGATCTCCTCGAAGTCCAGCTTCCGCATCTTCTCCGCCTCGGCGGCCATCTCCTCGTAGCGGGCCAGACGCGCCTTGGACTTGGCCTGCCGCCCCTTGGCGTTGGAGCGGACCCACTCCAGCTCCTCCTTGAGGCGCTTGGCGCGCTTGGCGTCCTTCTGGCCCTCGACCTTCAGACGGGTCTGCTTGGTCTCCAGGTACGTCGAGTAGTTGCCCTCGTACGGGTAGGCGCGGCCGCGGTCGAGCTCGAGGATCCACTCGGCGACGTTGTCCAGGAAGTACCGGTCGTGGGTGATGGCCACGACGGTGCCCGCGTACTTGGCGAGGTGCTGCTCCAGCCAGTTCACCGACTCGGCGTCGAGGTGGTTGGTGGGCTCGTCGAGGAGCAGCAGGTCGGGCGCCTCCAGCAGCAGCTTGCAGAGCGCGACACGGCGCTTCTCACCACCGGAGAGGTTGGTGACGGGCCAGTCGGCCGGCGGGCAGCCCAGGGCGTCCATGGCCTGCTCGAGCTGGGCGTCGAGGTCCCAGGCGTTGGCGTGGTCCAGCTCCTCCTGGAGCTTGCCCATCTCGTCGAGCAGCGCGTCCGAGTAGTCGGTGGCCATCAGCTCGGCGATCTCGTTGAACCGGTCGAGCTTGCCCTTGATCTCGGCGACACCCTCCTGGACGTTCTCCAGGACGGTCTTCTCCTCGTTCAGCGGGGGCTCCTGGAGCAGGATGCCGACGCTGTAGCCGGGCGAGAGGAAGGCGTCACCGTTGGACGGCTGCTCCAGCCCCGCCATGATCTTCAGAACGGTGGACTTACCGGCACCGTTCGGGCCGACCACACCGATCTTCGCACCGGGCAGGAAGTTCAGCGTGACGTCGTCAAGGATCACCTTGTCGCCGTGCGCCTTGCGCGTCTTGCGCATGGTGTAGATGTACTCAGCCAAGAGGAACCGTCCGGCAGCTTGAATCTGGCAGTGGGCAGATACACCCCATCTTGCCGTACCGCCACCCCTGGGCGGAAACGCGTTCAGGGGCGGCGGCACGCTCGGTGTCAGCGGGTGAGCGTGACGTCACGCACTGTTGAGGTGTCAAGGAGCAGCACGCACGCGGGCGCGCGTTCAGTCCTGGGTCTTCTTCTTCCGGACCAGCACCAGTGCCGCGCCGCCGATCAGCACCAGGCCGATGGCCGCGCCGCCGATCACCGGGGTGGCGTCGGAGCTGCCGGTCGCGGCGAGGTTCACGTCCTCGGCGGGCGCCGGGACCGTGACGGGGCTGGGCTCGCCGGCGGACTGGACGGAGGTCCCGGCCGCGTCGCTCTCGGCGGCCTGGGTGCGGCAGTCGAGGACGCCGGTGAAGCGCTGCTCGCGGCCGCCGGGCCCGGTGATCGTGAAGTCGTAGGCCTGGTCCTCCTGGAGCGGGACGGTGACCGTACGGGTCTCGCCCGCCGCGACGGTGTGCCGGGCGCCCATCAGCTCGAAGGTGAACGGCGCGTCGCCCGCGTTGACGGCGGTGATGTCGACGCCGCCCGCGGCGCAGTTCTCGGCCGCGGACAGCGCCGGTATGGCGCCGGTCTCCGCCCAGGTCGCGCTCGCCGTCGCGGAGACGGTGGACTCGCTGGAGCCGGCCAGGATCTGGGTCTGGCTGCGGCTGTCGGAGGCGAAGGCCCGGCCGACGGGAACGGTGGTGGAGGCCTGGACGGTCAGCTCCGTGGAGCCGTCGGCCGCGTCGGCGGGCACGTCGAGGAACAGCCGGCTGCCGTTCCGCGCGGTGGTGACCTCCTTGCCGTCCTCGCCCACCACCCGCACACCGCTGGTCGCGGCGGCGGCCGGCGGGGTGACGGTGACGCTGTCCGCGTTGGTGCGCACGGTGACCGGGCCGAGCTTGTCGCCGGGGTGGCCGGAGAGCGCGGGCGGGTCGAGGGTCAGCGACGCCTTGGGCTCGGCCGTGGGACGGGCGCTGTCCTCCAGGTAGTCCGCCAGCTTCTCGGCCTGCGGGTCGACGGCCTCGACGTCCACGCCGTCCGAGTAGCGCCAGATGGCCACCTGGGTGCCGGCCGCCGCGTCCTGCTCGGTCAGACCGCCGCGCACACCGGCCTGCCGGGCGAGCGCCGCGAGGTCGTTGACCTGCGGGTAGGAGTTCTGCAGGATCCAGCGGATCCGGCCGGCGTCCTTGTTGGCGCCCAGCGAGGTGCCGCTCCAGGGGGTCTCGCGGTACTTGGCGTCCCGCTGCGTGGGGTTGTGGATGTCCACGCAGTAGGTCTGCAGGGTGCCGCCGCCGTCGACGGACATCTCGAACAGGCCCGCCGACAGCTCCAGGTCCCCGGTGTCGGTGTGCACCACGGCGTCGCCGTACGTCTTCAGGCCGCCGATGGTGGCGGTGGCTCCGCCCTGGGCCCGCCCGGCCGCGTCGTCGGCCGCGGCCGGCCCGGCGGCGGCCGTCAGCGCGGCCACGGCGAGCCCGGAGACCAGCGTCACAGCGGCGGTTCCGGCCGCCCGTCGCCCGCACACGGACCGTGCGGAGAACGAAGAAAACACAGAATTCCCCTTCGAGCAGGACCGGTTGACGTGGGGGCGCGGTCCCGCCAGCAGAGTCGTCAAGCCCCTGGAGCCATGTCAGGCATCCTAGGGACGCGTGCGCAGCGCCTTTCCCGGTGATCGCTTCGGAGCGCTGATCCGACTCGTAATCGTTATCGCCGGGACGGGCCTGAACTGCGCTTATCGACAAATCCACCGGTCTTTTCGGAGTGCATTCACCGATAAGCGCCCACTTCGGTCACGTCGGTGCCATACCTGACATCACGTCACCAGTACGGGCCCGGCGTGCTGTTGGTCCTGAGCGGTCCCCGGCCGGTCCGAACCGTCCGCCGGGGTCTCCCAGTCCGGCTCGGGGCGCGGTGGACCGACCGGTGCCGCCGCGCCGTCGGCCCGGCCCGTGCGCCGGAAGGCCGCCGTACCGCGCGACAGGTCATGGCCGATGGCCACGGCGTCGATGTCCGCCCAGGTCCGGCTCTGTCCTTCGCGCACGTCCGTGCGCACCTTCAGCCTGCCCTGCACCACGACCGGGTCACCCACGTTCACCGACGCGGTCACGTTGGCGGCGAGCTGCCGGTTGGCCCACACCGTGAAGAAGTTGGTGTGGCCGTCCGTCCAGGTGTTCTTCTCCCGGTCCAGGTAGCGTGCCGTCACGGCCAGCCGGAACCGTGCCGACGGGCCTGTGGGCGTCTCCCGGTGGACCGGCTGGGTCGCCACGTTGCCGACCGCGCAGACCATGGTCTCGTTCATATCGTCATCCCTCCCTCGTACGGGCCCTCCCGTACGGCAGTGCCTGGCCCGGCGACCGAGTCCGTCGCGATCGCCGCGCACCCAGACTGCCCCCTGCCGCACCGGGCCCGCTGAGCGCTGTGGACCACCGCCGAGCTGTGGAAAACCCCGCCACCCACACGGGTGACGGGGTCATCCGGACACCCTCCCGGGCACCCCCGCGCCCGGGCACCGCTCGTCCGCGGGCGACAACCTCCCGCGCCCCCGGCCCTCGCCCCGGCCGCCCTCCTCCGCCCCGGCCCGGGGCTCCCCCTCCCGGCCCCACCCGGCCACCCAGCCGGTCCCGCCCGGCCACCTCTCCGCCGCCCCTCCCCGAACATGTCCCCCCCCCCCCGACCGGAGCTCCCCGGCTACCTCCCGCCGACCCCGGCCCCCGTTCCCGCCCCGATGACACGCCCGTACTGCTCCCGCACCTCCCGGTAGCGCAGCAGCTCCGCGGCCACCGGGTCCAGCACCCGGGCCCGCCCGCACCCGGCGGCCGCCTCGCGCAGTCTGCGTTCCGCCTCCATGCCGTACCGCCGGGCCGGCCCCCGCGCCGCCATCCGGCAGCTCCATTCCACGAGCGGCCCGCCGACGATCCCGGACACCATCAGCAGCACCGGCACCCCGAGGTTCGGCGCCATGACCCCCGCGATCTGCCCCGCCAGCCACAGCCCGCCGATGACCTGAAGGATCGTCATGGACGCCTGCGCCAGCACGGCCACCGGCCACCAGCCGGGCCGCGGCGGCCGCCCCGGCGGAAGCCCGGTCCGCACCGCCAGCTCGTCCAGTGCCTCGGGCAGCCCCTGCGCACCGCGCACGGCCGCCTCCCGCACCGCCTGCGCCCAGGGCGCGGGCAGGCCGGCCGCCGCCCGGTCGGCCACCGTCCGCACCGCCTGCTCGACCCGCTGCCGCGCGGTCGCCTCCTCGTCGGCCTGCGTGCGCACCGGCAGCCGGCCGGTGGTCGGTTCGCACCGGTCCTGGTACCAGCGCCACAGCCGCAGCCAGGGCGTGCCGCACGCGCGGTTGGCGTTGCGCAGCCACGCCCGCTCGGCCGCCTCCCCGGCCGCCGTGGCACCCACCGCGTCGGCGAGCCGCGCGGAGAACTCGTCCCGGGCCGCCTCGCTGAGCCCGGTACGCCGCCCGGTGGCGTAGAGCGGCCGCAGCCGCCAGGCGGCGGCGTCCAGATCGGCGGTGATCCGCCGGACCGGCGCGCCCCGCTCGGCGACGAACTGCCCGAGCGCCTCACGCAGGTCTCCGAGCCCGTCTCCGGTGAGCGCGGACAGCGCCAGCACGCTCGCGCCGGGCTCGCCGTACTCCCCGAGCGCGATGCCGTCTTCGTCGAGCAGCCGCCGCAGATCGTCGAGGACCTGCTCGGCGGCCTCCCCGGGCAGCCGGTCGATCTGGTTCAGCACGACGAACATGATCTCGGCGTGCCCGGCCATGGGCCGCAGATAGCGCTCGTGCAGCACCGCGTCGGCGTACTTCTCCGGATCGACGACCCACACCACCGCGTCGACCAGGGCCAGTACCCGTTCCGCCTGCTCACGGTGGTGCACGGCCGCGGAGTCGAGGTCGGGCAGGTCGACCAGGACCAGCCCGCGCAGCAGCCCGTCCGCGTCCGCGTGCTGCGCGGGACGCCGCCGCAGCCGCGGCGGGATGCCGAGCCGGTCGATGAGGGGCGCCGCGCCGTCGCTCCAGCTGCACGCGATGGGCGCGGCGGTGGTGGGGCGGCGCACGCCGGTCTCCGAGAGGGTGACCCCGGCGAGCGCGTTGAACAGCTGCGACTTGCCGCTGCCCGTCGCGCCCGCGATGGCGACGACGGTGTGCTGACCGGAGAGCCGGCGCCGCGCCGTCGCCTCGTCGAGGACCCGGCCCGCCTCGGAGAGCGCGCGGCTGTCCAGCCGGGCCCGGGAGAGCCCCACCAACTCCCGCAGCGCGTCCAGCCGCGACCGCAGCGGCCCGTCGTACACGGGTGGAGTCACCGGCTGCGGCCCGCCGAGCCGGGTCTCGCGGGGCTTGACGGCGGCGGCCTGCCCGTCCCCCGCGGCCCCTTCGGCGACTCGCCGCGCGATCAGCCCGTCGTCCCACGCGGGTCCGGCCTCGGGGCGGTCCGCGGGGTCCGTGCGGCCGGCGCCGTCGGTGCGGCCGACGCCGTCCGGGTGGTCTGTGCGGTCGCTGTGGTCCGTATGGTCGCTGCGGTCCGTGCGGTCGCTGTGATCCGCACGGTCCGTACGTTCCGCGTGATCCGTACGGTCCTTGCCGTCGTCGCCGCCCTTCACGCGCGCGTCCCTCTCCACGTCACCCTCCGCGTCGCGTTCGGGGGCAGCTTGGTTCCCGGGGGCCGAAGCGTACGCACCGGTCGCAGTGTCCTCAGCCCTCCCGGTGGTCACAGAAGCCCCGCCGGACCCACTGGAGGCGTCGGACCCGCTGGACCGGCCGGACTCACCGGGCTCGGTGGAGGACTCCGGGGACCCGGAGAGGTCGTGGGACTCGGAAGCCTCCGCCGGCTCGAGCTCAGGCCCGCGTTTTGCCTCGGGACCGGAGTCCTCCCGACCGTCGTCACCGCCGTACTCGGCACGGTCGCCGTACTCGGCGCGGTCGCCGTACTCGGCGCGGTCGCTGCGTTCCATGTGATCGGTGCGGTCGACGTGATCCGTGCGGTGGTCCGTCTGATCCGTGCGGTGGTCCATGTGATCCGTGCGGTCCATGTGGTCGTGGTCAGTGACAGCGGTCACCGCTCACCTCTCCTTCTGCAGTACGGACAGCGCGGCGATGAGTTCGGCCTGGGTCTCGGGGTGGACGTCGAGGGCGTCGAGCGGGGCGAGGCGGCGCTCGCGTTCGGTGTGGACCACGCGGTCCAGGTACTCGGCGAGCAGCCGCCCGCCGCGGTCGCGCAGCCGCAGCGCCCCGTGCGCGCCGATCCGCTCGGCCAGCCCCTCGCCCGCGGAGCGGGCACGACGCCCGCCCAGCAGTGCGGTGGCGACCAGCGCGGCGATCACCTCGGGGTCGGGCGCGGGGCTGCGTTCGAGGGCGCGCACCTCCTCCTCGGCGTACTCCTCCAGCTCGCGCCGCCACCGTCGTACCGCCAGCCCGATGCGGTGCCCGGCGTTCTCCGGCTCGGTGCCGCGGTGGGCGAGCTCGGGCGCGTCCGCGGCGGGTTCGCGCCGCCAGGCGTCGTCGACGCGCTCGTCAGCGGCGGTCACGGCGCACAGCAGGAGGTCGGCCAGGCTCTCGACGAGCGCGTCCAGCAGTTCCCCGGCGGTGCAGTCGAGCGGGAAGGCCCGCCAGCGCTTGAGGGCGTCCCCGGCGAGCACGGCCCCGGCCTGGAGGTGGCCCCGCACGCGCGCGTGCTCGCTGTCGTAGGCCGCGTCGATGGCGGAGGTGAGGCGGAGCGCGGCGGCGTACTGCGCGGCGGCGGCACTGGCCAGCTCGGGCATCCGGGACCTGAGCGAGTTCAGGACGCCGTGCGCGGTGCGGGCCACGGCGTGCTGCCGGGCGACCGGGTCCTGGGCCTGGTGGACGAGCCAGGTGCGCAGCGACGCCACGGCGGTGGCGGGCAGCAGTCCGCCGCCCCACGCGGACTCGGGCAGTTCCGGCACGGTGAACCGGGGTACGTCGCCGAGGCCGGCCTTGGTGAGCAGGGCGCCGTACTGCCTGGAGACCTCGGAGACCACCTGGTGCGGCACCCGGTCGAGGACCGTGATCAGGGTGACCTGGTACTCCTTCGCGGTGCGCAGCAGGTGCCAGGGCACCGCGTCGGCGTAGCGGGCCGCCGTGGTGACCATCACCCAGATGTCGGCGGCACAGATCAGCTCGGCGGCGAGGACGCGGTTGTCGGCGACCAGGGAGTCCACGTCCGGGGCGTCGAGCAGGGCGAGGCCGGGCGGCAGGGTCTCGGCGGTCTCGATGCGCAGTACGCGCGCGGGGTTCTCGCCAGGGAGCAGCAGGTCGTCGTTCCCGGCGTCCTGTTGGGGCACCCACACGCGCGTGAGGTCGGGCAGCACCCGCATTCCGCTGAACCAGTGATGGTCCTCCGGGTGGCAGACCAGCACCGGCGTCCGCGTCGTCGGCCGCAGCACGCCCGCCTCGCTGACCCGCCGTCCGACCAGCGAGTTGACGAGTGTCGACTTCCCGGCCCCGGTGGATCCCCCCACGACGGCGAGCAACGGTGCTTCGGGCTGTCTCAACCGGGGCACCAAGTAGTCGTCGAGCTGGGCGAGCAGTTCGTCGCGGTTGGCACGCGCGCGTGGGGCTCCCGCCAGGGGCAGCGGGAAGCGTGCGGCGGCGACACGGTCGCGCAGCGCGGAGAGTGCGTCGAGCAGCTGAGGCCGTACGTCCAAGGTCACCACATGCGAAGAATGCCCAATTTTGTGGGATTTCTGAAGCATATGGGCATGCCTGCGCGCCGACCGGACAGAAGGGGCACAAGGGACGACTGGGACATGAACGCAGGCCAGGCATAACGAGTGCACAACACCCGCCGCGCGAGGCGTCAAAAGCGATGCACGATTCGTACCCGCCTGCGATTATCAGGACCGCTTCACCGAACCTCCACATCGAGCCACGGAGGCGAAGCAACAGGGTCAAGGATCCGGGAGCCCTATCCTTGTCCCCGGCAACGTCACGGATCAGCCCCCACCCGGGCACCACGACAGAGGCCACCACACCCGGCCCCCGTAGCTCAGTGGATAGAGCAGGCGCCTTCTAAGCGCTTGGCCGCAGGTTCGAGTCCTGCCGGGGGCGCCCAGTCTCCGCCCTCCTTCGGGAGGGCGTTTTTGCTGGTCAGGCGAGTGAGCGCGACACAGCGACGCACCGGACGCCCCTTCGGTGATCAAGGACGGACGCTGCTGCTCCGCTGGTGTCGCCAGTGTTTCGGGCGGCGGCGGGAGAAACAGCCGGAGCCGCAGTCGCAATCGCCCCGATTCCCAGCGGCGGGCGTGACCGTGCCAGGGCGAGCACCGGCGTCCGGACCGGCGGACCGAGGGCGGGATCGCGTCACCACAGGGCGGGTTCCCCTGCTGCACGGAGCGATCCGCGGACACCCGCGAACCGTGGGAGTCCGCGGCTGGAGCCCTGGCCTGGAAGGGTCCGCGCGTTCCGACAAGCCTGTACAGGGTAACTCGTCGCAGTGGCCACCCTCGACGCCGGCGTCCTGCTGCCCGGCATCGCGGGCTCATGGACCGGAGCGCTCATGGGGCCGGCCAATCAGCGAGCGCAGCACCGGCACCGTGGAGCCGGCCGCGGTCAGCCCAGCCAGCACGGCGCCCGCGGGAGGGACATGTGTCAGCGCGGCGAGGCCGCCGACGATCAGCCCGAGCACGAGCGCGGTGAGCAGGACGACGGTGGTGTGCAGGGACAGGAACGGCGGCTCCGTTGCGGAGTCGCTCCGGCCGGGCCGAGCCGGCGGCGGTGTCATCCGAGTCATGCCGGCACCATCACCCCGAACACCGCGCCGGCCGGCATCGATCGAACAAGGTGAGTCCTAGGCCGACCAATACGGCCCACGACCGAACACATCACCGTCGTGTTCCAATTCGTTTCGCCGTGTTCGGTGCCGTTCCGGTCAGACGGGTCTAACCTCCCGCCCATCAGCACGCAGCAGGGGGACGACGTGGCGACCGATGGCGGGAACGGTGGGGACAGTTACGCGGCGACGCTGCAGGAGCTGGCCGCGGCGTTCACCGAGCTGAGGCGGGATCGTGGAGCCCCCTCCTACGACCGCATCCTCGCGCGCGGAAAGAAGGTGTGCGGCGAACGCCATGCGATGTCGAAGGCCTCGGTGAGTGAGGTGTTCGCCGGACGGAGGGGCCCGGCCTCCCTGGACCGACTGCTGTGGCTGGTGCGCGTCCTGCTCTCCTACGACGACGGCGAAGAGGTGCCACCACCCGACCGGCGTGACCCGCAACTCCACATCTGGAGGGACCGCTGGCACACTCTGGAACGCGCCCGAGCAGCCACCCGCCGTGCGTCTTCGGACGACGCAGTAGGGGTGCGCGCGGACGGCCGGGACGCGGTTGCGGCGCCCACCCCGGTGGAGGGCACTCAGCCCGACGACGAATCCTTGCCGTCAGGAAGGCACCAGCGGCGCAGCGGCTTCGAGCTCCAGAACGATCGCCCCGCACCCGCCACGCTCCCCACGGAAGGTGACGGCGCCGCACCGTCACCCCGGCGCCCCGCGGACGAGCCGCAGCCGACGATGGTCGGACTGCCACCGAGGCTGGTGGAGGCGTTCGCTGCGCCGGAGGTCCGCGTGGACGCGGCCTGTCTGACCGCGGAGACGCTGATGCTGGCGCTGGGTGAACCCCTGCGGCTGATCCACGAGGGCCGCATCCGCCCCCGGTCGATCGACGTGCGGATCCTGCTGCCCTCCCGAGGGATCGACCTGGCCTTCCCGGTCTCCGTGAAGAGCCCTGGGGACACCCCTGTGAAGAAGCTCGCCGACGACCCGGTCCACCAGCACTGGCTCGAGCAGCGCAACACCCAAGGGCGCGTCCTGCGTCACAACCTGCTGACGTTGCGCTCCACGCACGGCATCGACGTCCGGGTGACCTTCCGCGCGCTGCCGTTCACCCCTCCCATGAAGCTGTACCTCCTCAACGGTACGGAAGCGCTGATGGCGTACTACATCGTCACCAAGAGGCGAGTGGACGTGGAGAGACGGATCCTGGAGACCTACGACACCTTCGGCGCCGGGTCCCTCCTCTTCTCCTACGAGCGTCGGGCAGGCATGCGGGACGCGGCTTTCGTCGACCAATCGCAGATGTGGTTCGACGCCCTCTGGGACACCATCACGACGGACCTGACGCTCTCCTGGTGACCTCAGAGATGGGGCGGTTCCCCGATCCGCCCGGCAAAGATCTGACACGGGTCTGCGTGGAGAGCAGCCGGCCCGTGTCGCACTCCCGGCCGCGTCCAATGCCGGGCGGACGCGACCCCGCCGACGCGCCCGTCTCAGATCAAGCCCCGCTCTCCGCCACGCCGGACCGCGGATCCGGAACGTCCGGGCGGGAGGGGCGGGAGGGATCGAGCGGTGCGAGCGCGCAACCGGCAATCAGGCCTCCCATGCCCAGGAGGAAGTTCAGGTAGGCCTCCGTGGAGGGCGCGGTTCCGCTCACACGTCATCGCCGCGATGGAGTGCGTCGTCCGTCGAGCCACGGTGTGCTTTTCGTACGCATGGCGGCCGCGCGTGCGGTCTTGTTCAAGACGGGTGATCCCGGTGTGATCCGCGTGACCCGCCCTGTTCCGTCGCGTTGAACGGGGAGTGCGGCGGCGCGACCGGCCGGCGCACTTATCGAGTCGTAAGGAGAACGAGATGTCTCGCATCACAAAGGCAACCGGTGTCGCGCTGGGCACGGGTGCCATGGTCCTCAGCGGGGCGGGTCTGGCCATGGCGGACGCCGGCGCGAAGGGCGCCGCGGTCCACTCGCCGGGCGTGCTGTCGGGCAACCTCGTCCAGGTTCCGGTTCACGTGCCGGTCAACGTGTGCGGCAACACGGTCAACATCATCGCCCTGCTGAACCCCGCCTTCGGCAACGCCTGCGCCAACATCGACGACGACAAGGGCCACAGCAGCGACAAGAGCGGCGGCAAGAAGAAGGCCGCCGACAAGAGCAAGAAGAAGAACGAGAACAAGAGCAAGAGCTCCGGTTACGGCAACTGACGCGGCCAAGGCAGAGCCCCGGCACCCCCGAGCGCCGGGGCTCTGCCGCGTCCGCACCCGCGCGGCGTCACCCGTACCGGTAGATGCTCGCGTGGTCCTCCAGGTCGTCCGGCGTCACGTCCCAGGGCGGCAGTTTCTCGTGCCGTGCCACGATCCGGCCCCGCTGCGGGTCGCCGGGCCCCGGCTGCTTCGCGGGCAGGTAGCGGTGCTCGCGGTGCCTGCGCTGCCAGCGGGACCACACCAGGTCGACGAAGGCGTGGTGCAGCCAGAACACCGGGTCGTTGACCGACGCGCCGCCCACCATCACCCCGCCGACCCACCGGTGCACCCGGTTGTGGTTGTGCCACGAGGCGCTGCCCCGGCCGGTGCCCCAGCCCTCCAGCCTGTTGCGGAAGCCCTTGGTGACCCTCGAGTCCCAGGGTGAGGCGTCGTAGACGGGCTCCTTTATCGCCCACTCCAGCTCGGCCTTGGTGGGCAGCCGGATGGGATCGCGGGCCCGGCCGAGGTCCCGCGTCAGGAACTTCACGTCGGTCACGCCGACCTTCAGCGTCCAGTTGCCCTGCGCGTAGGCGAACGGCCCGTTCATCACCTGCCGGTCCGAGGGCCGCCCGTTCCCGCCCAGCAGGTCCTCGGTCCAGGGCGCGGAGGACGGCGTGCGGTCCCGGGTCCAGTCCCAGTACGGCACGGACACCGCGTCGTCGATCCGGCGCAGCGCCTTCTCCAGCTCCAGCAGGAACTTCCGGTGCCAGGGCAGGAAGGAGGGAGCCATGTGCGCCGTACGCAGGCCCCGTTCGCCGTCGGCGACGTAGTACTCGACGTGCATCCGCACGAACTCGTCGTACTCGCCCCGGCGTTTCAGCTCCAGCAGCGCCCGGACGAACCGGCGCCGCTCGGCGCGGGTCAGTGTGCTGACGTCCTTACGCGTGTACGCCATGGTGCTCCTCCTCGTGGTGGCCCGCGGCGGTGCCCATGTCCAGCAGGTGCTGCTCCGGGCCCAGTTCGTCGACGGCCGCGCGGGCGGCTTCCAGCGGGGACGGGTACGAGCGGTAGTGGTCGACCATGCTCAGCCAGCCGCCGTCCGCGCGGCGCATCAGGTGCAGGGGGCGATCGTCGACGGTGACGTGCCACGCTCCGGCGCCGAAGGCACGGTCGGTGGTGCCGACGGGCGCGCCACGGATGCGGCGGCCCCGGTAGGTCTCGTCGAAGGCGAGCTCGGCGGGGCCCTTGGGGTCGACGAGGTGGGCGGGGTTGGCGGGGTCCATGGGGTCGGCGAGCGGCTCCTCCCCGCGTGCGGGCAGGGACGCCACGGCCAGGGGTGCGACGCCCAGGACGGCGGCCGATGCGGCCAGCCCCCGTACGAGGTCGCGTCGGGTGGCGCGCGCCGCGTCCGGCCCCGGTGATCTGGCTCCCGGGGCCGCCGGTCCGCCCTCCGTGCCCCTCGTGGGCTGGCCCACGCTGACGACCATCGTGTGCTCCTCGTCCGTTCGGTTGTCCGTACGGAACTAACCGCCCGCCCCTCGCGCCGGTCACCGTCCCGGGCCGCGACACGCCCGCGAACAGGCGAAAGGCGTCGGCGTACGGCGGTGTCGTGTCACGTCGGCCCGTCCAGCGGCCCGGCGTCTGGGAGCCCCGCCGGAGGCGTTGCCACCCGGGCGGGCGACGGCCGGACGGGGCTTCGCACGGTCGGGCGAGGGTGTTCTCGCGACGGTCGGGCAGCGGGACCGGGGCCGATCCCCGGTGGGGTGGAATCGGCCGGGCGGGACGTCGCTGGAGCGGTCCGTCGCTTCTACAGCGGCATGCCGCCGAGCAGGCTGGTCCTGGAGTTGAGGGTGTCGGAGGCGTCGTTCACGGTGTGCAGCAGGGAGTTCCTGTTCTCGGTGTCGAGCGCCGTCGACTGGTGCTGGAACGGCAT
Organism: Streptomyces glaucescens; assembly: GCF_000761215.1. GTDB lineage: Bacteria > Actinomycetota > Actinomycetes > Streptomycetales > Streptomycetaceae > Streptomyces > Streptomyces glaucescens_B. The sequence continues at coordinate 2,826,771 of NZ_CP009438.1, forward strand.
CGCGTCCGCGAGCGAGACACGGCCACTGGTCAGCGTGTGCCAGGCACCGTCGACGCTGCTGGACGGGATCTCGGCGGTGTCCTGGGCGAACGCGGGCGAGGCGGCTCCGGCGAGCAACATGGACCCGGCGACGACAGCGGCGGCCTTCAGGGATTTCATCGTGTTTCCTCTCTCGGCGACTCATGTCGCCGGGGGCGGTGCGGACGCCGTGCACAACGATCCCCGGGGCGGCTGGGAAACCCCGCACGTGGAAGACATATGAACGTCGTCGGGCCTGCCCGTGCGGCGGCCCGACGACGCGGTCGGTTCCGGGAGTCGGCAGATCAGGGCGTGGCTGCCGACGCGCCCGTCGCCACATTCGTCGACTCGTTCGTGGCCGACGGACTCGTCGACAGCACCGACGGATCGGTGAGGTCGGAGTCGGCCGGGTCGGCGCCGACCAGTGTGGTGGTCAGGACGTCGACCAGTTGGTCGAGCACCTCGTCGGAGGCCGGGACCACCAGCTCGTCCTGGTCGGAGGTGGCGGCCACGAGCAGCTCGTCGACGGTCTGCTGCAGGGCGTCCAGCAGCTCGTCCAGGACGTCCGCGGCGGTTGCCTCGTCCGCGCTGTCGGTGAGCGAGGGCAGCGCCGGCAGCGGGGCGGGCACGGCGGGTGCCGCCGGCGCCGCGGGCACTGCCGGAGAAGACGGGGCCGGCGGGACCGCCGGGGCCGCCGAGACGTCGGGGGCCGGCGTGGCCGGGATGTCGGCCAGGGCCTCGGCGATGGACTGCTTCACGGCTTCGGCGAGCTTGTCGGCCTGAGCGTCGGAGAGCCGGCCGCCGTCGGCTTCGAGCACGGCGGTGAGCACGTCGGTGACCGGGTCGAGCACGGTGGTGAGGACGCCGGTGACCGGGTTCAGTACGGTACCGAGGTCGTCGAGCGATCTGGTCCGGGCGAGCAGCTCCTCCGCGCCGGGGAGGGTCGTCCCCGACGCGGGCCGGACGCGTGCGGTGTCGTGGTCGGCCGCCAGCGCGGCGGGTCCGGCGACCCCGAGGACGACGGTGGCGCAGAGGGCGCAGGAGGCGATGCGCCGAACGGACAGACCGCGCATGAGTGTTCCTTCCGGTTGCGTCGGGCGTTGCGTCCACCGTGCGAGCGGACATCGCTGGCTGCAACCGGCACGCACTCTCCGTGCGCGTCGCCCCCGTCGGCATCACCCCTGGTGAGGCGGTACGTGACGCACCGCAGGTCAGGTGGGCGCCCGCACCCCCCATTCGGGTCGGGGGACGGGGGCGGACGCACACGGGTCGGCCACCCTCCCCCGGGAGGGCGGCCGACCGTCAAGGGGTGCCGCGGCGTCAGTCGTTGACGCAGACGTTGCCGAACGCGGGGTTCAGCGCGGCGATGACGTTCACGGTGTTGCCGCAGACGTTGATCGGCACGTGGATCGGGACCTGGACGGCGTTGCCGGACAGGACGCCCGGGGAGTGGGCGGCCACGCCCTTGGCGCCGGCGTCGGCGGCGGCCACACCGGCGGCGCCGGAGACCGCGGCGACGGCGGCGGACGTCAGAACCAGGCCCTTCGCGATACGCGACATGGAGAGGTGCTCCTTGGGTTGACACACATCCGGGCGGATGCCCGGCGCTGTGTCAACGCGTGGGAGCCGCCCGGGTTCCGCCTCCGAAGGAGTGATCTCCAGAAGGATGCACTTCACCATTCCGACACACTTGTCTGGTTTCACCGGATTCATACCGTTAGCGACTAGAGTTGCGGATCACTCGACGCACCCGTATAGCCAGCCAATCGCACGAAAGGCCACAGCCGGTCATGCGCAACTCCCTGGGCGAGCGGAAGCCGACACCGGACGACGGGGGTGAGGCCTTGGGCAACGGTGGTGACCAGCCGGGCTCCCGGCTCGTTCCCCAGCCGGACGCGGTCAGGGCCGGCGTGCCGTCCCTCGCCGCCGGCTCACGGAAGTGAGGCGCGTTCCCGCCCGTACCGAGCGCCGTCCATGAGCGAGGAACCGCGCATGCACCCTTCACCACCCGGCCCCTGGCCGCGGGTCCTGCACCTCACCCAGCCCGTCGACGGCGGAGTGGCCCGGGTCGTCGCCGAGCTGACGGTGGCTCAGCTCGCGGCCGGCATGGGAGTGACCGTCGGCTGCCCCGACAGCGGGCTCGCCGACCGGCTCCGGTCGGCGGGCGCCGACGTACGGACGTGGCGGGCCACCCGGGCGCCCGGTCCCTCGCTCGCCGGTGAGGTGCGGCAGCTGGCCCGCATCGTCGCCGAGGTGCGGCCCGACCTGGTGCACGCGCACAGTGCCAAGGCGGGGCTCGCCGGACGGCTGGCGGTGCGCGGGCGGATCCCGACCGTGTTCCAGCCGCACGCCTGGTCGTTCGAGGCGGTCGGCGGGGTGACGGCCGCGCTGGCGCTCGGCTGGGAGCGGTACGGGGCCCGGTGGGCGCACCGGACGGTGTGCGTGAGCGAGGCGGAGCGGGCGACCGGGCTGCGGGCCGGGATCGACGGGCGCTGGGTGGTGATCCCCAACGGCGTCGACCCCCGCCGCTTCCGTCCCGCCGCACCCGACCTCGACCCGGGCACCATCGCCGCACCCGACCGCGCCCCGGGCACCGTCGGCCCCCACCGCGGCCGGGGCACCGTCACCGGTGACGACCGCGACCCGGGCCCCGGCGACGGCCCCTCCGCCCCCGCCCCAGGCCCGGACGCCCTCGACGGCGCCTCCGGGCGGCCGGGCCCCGGCGGCCGGCCCGTCCCCGGCACCGGCCCAGGCGCCGGTTCCGGCACCCGCCCCGACCGTGACGCCGGCGCCGTGCGCGCCGCGCTGCTGCCGGGCACCGGTCCGCGGGTCCCGCTGGTCGTCTGCGTCGGCCGGCTGTGCCGGCAGAAGGGGCAGGACGTCCTGCTCGACGCCTGGCCGGCGGTCCGCGCCCGGGTGCCGGACGCCCGGCTGGTGCTGGTCGGCGACGGGCCGGACCGCGACCGGCTGAAGCCCTCCGCATCCGTACGGCTCGTCGGCGCCGTCGCCGATGTCGTCCCCTGGTACCAGGCGGCCGACCTGGTCGTCCTGCCGTCGCGCTGGGAAGGCATGGCGCTGGCCCCGCTGGAGGCGATGGCCTGCGGCCGTCCGGTGGTGGTGACGGACGTGGACGGCGCCCGCGAGAGCCTGCCACCCGCGCTGCGCCCGCACTGCCTGGTGCCCGCGGGCGATCCGGCGGCGCTCGCCGGTGCCGTCGCCCGGCTGCTGCTCGACCCGCCGCTGCGCGCGTCGCTCGGCCACCGGGCGCGCCGTCACATCCTGTCCGCGCACGACGCGCGGCACACGGCCGCGGCGGTCGCGGACCTCTACCGCGACCTGCTCGGCAGGGGGCCCGGGGCACGCGAAGTGCCCACCGAGTACAGGGAGTCCATCCACTCGTGAGTGCGGAAAGTACTGCGGAAAGTACCGTGCCCTCCCCCGGGGCCCAGCCCTGGGGCGATGGATTCAGGACCGTCTCGGTGCTGCCGGCGCGCCGCCGGGGCCCCGGCTTCCGGTTCCCGGTCCGGCGTCCCCCGGCGCGCCCCGGCGCGCCCCTGCCGCTGCTCCTCGCGGACCTGCTGGCCGCCCTGCTGGGCTGCCTCGCCCTCGCCGGACACCGCCGGCCGCTGCTGATGGCGCTGCTGGTCTCCGGCGCGCTGCTGCTGCGCCCGCACCGGCCGCCGCGCCGGGCGCAGGGCGCCCTGGACGAACTGCCCTCCGTGTGCGGCCGGATCGCGGTGGCCTGGCTGGCGCTGGCCGCGCTGGTCGCGGCGTACGCCCCGGACCACGCGCTGGCCGCCCGCACCCTCGTCGCGGGCTGCGCGACGCACTGCGCGGCCGCCCTGGCCGGGCGCGCCGTGGTGCACTGGCGACGGCGCGTCGCGCTGCTGCGCCGGCCGCGGGCCGCGCTGGTCGTCGGCCCCGCCCGGACCGCGCAGCGGGTGGCCGCCGCCGTGCTGCGGCATCCGCGCTGCGGGGTGCGCCCGGTGGGGATCGTGGCCGAGCGGCCGGACGACGTCGACGGGCTGCCGGTGCTGACCACCGGCGAGGAGGTCCAGCGGGCGCTGATCCAGAACTCGGTACGGGACGTCCTGGCCGTGCACCCGTCGGCACGCACCCAGCACGGGCCGTTGCTGCGGGAGCTCGCCGAGTCGGGGTGCGCGGTGTGGGAGATCGACGCGGACTCGCCGTCGTACGCGGCTCCCGACCGGCTCGCCGGGTTCGCCTGCCGGCGCCTGGAGCCGGGGCCCGGGCGGCGTGGCAGCGCCGGCAAGCGGCTGCTGGACGTGGTGGTGTCGGGGGTGCTGCTGGTGGTGGCGAGCCCGCTGCTGCTGGTGTGCGCGGCGGTGCTGCGGCTGGGCGAGGGGCCCGGCGTGGTGTTCCGGCAGGAGCGCATCGGCGAGGGCGGGCGCCCCTTCACCCTGCTGAAGTTCCGCACCCACCGTCCGGTCGACGCGCGCGAGGCGGCGACGCGGTGGAGCGTGGCGAACGAGCGGGACATGCCGTGGTTCTGCCGCTTCCTGCGGCGCACCTCGCTGGACGAGCTGCTCCAGCTGTGGAACGTCTTCCGCGGCGACATGAGCCTGGTCGGGCCGCGCCCGGAACGTCCGTACTTCGTCGGCCAGTTCAGCCAGACGTACCCCGGCTACGCGGCCCGTCACCGGATGCCGGCCGGCATCACCGGCCTCGCGCAGGTCAACGGGTTGCGCGGGGACACCTCCATCGAGGACCGGGCCCGCTTCGACAACGCCTACATCGACAACTGGTCGCTGTGGCAGGACGTGTGCATCCTGCTGCGCACCGCGGCGGCACTGCTCCGGCCGACGGGGAGCTGAGCCGGATGACTCTCGCACCGCCTCCCGCCCGTCTGTCCGGCCCGCGCTCGCTGTCGCCGGTGCTGCCGGTGGTGGCCGTGATCGCGCTGCTCGCGCTGCCCGTCGCTCCCGGCGGGGAGGGCGGGGCCGGTCCGGCGGACGTGCTGTCCGCGCTGGTCGTGGTTTTCTGCGGCGTCCGGTTGCTGTGGCAGCGGCGACGCCCCCTGACCCGGACCGCCGCCGTCGTGCTCGGCCTGCCGGTCGTCGGGCTCGCGCTCGCCGCGGCGGGCGCGGCCTCCCCGGGCACCGGGCTCACCGGCCTGGGCCGCCACCTCCAGGTGTTCGTCCTCGTCCCGGCCGCCGTGGCCCTGCTCATCCGCGACCGGCGCGACTTCCGGCTGCTGGCCTGGTCGTTCGTGGCGCTCGCGGTGTGGCAGGGGGCGGTCGGTGTGCACCAGTACGTGACCGCCACCGGCGCCTCCTACCAGGGCCGCCCGATCCGCGCGGTCGGCACCTTCGGCCCGCAGGACATCATGGGGATGGCGACCGTGGTGTCCCTCGGCCTGGTGTGCGCGGTCGGGCTCGCCCTCGGCCGCGCCGGTGCCGTACGGCAGCGTGTCGGCGCCCTCGCCTGCGCGCTCGGCCTGCTGCTGCCGCTCGCCCTGTCCTTCAGCCGGGGCGCCTGGATCGCCACGGCGGTGACCTGCCTGACGCAACTGCTGCTGGCCGGGGTACGGCGGGCGCTGCGGGTGGGGGCCGTGGCGGTGTCCGCGGGGGTGCTGCTGGCCGGCGGGTTCGGGGTCGGCACGGCCGTGCTCCAGGAGCGGATGGCCAGCATCACCCAGGTCACGGACGCGCCCGACCAGTCGGTCACCGACCGGTACACCCTCTGGGCGGCGGCTCTCGGGATGTGGCACGAACGGCCGCTGACCGGGGTCGGGCTGAAGGGCTTCCCCGAATACCGGGACACGCACGCCTCGCTGGCGCTGTCGGCGGGCAGCGACACGGAGGGCGCGGGCTCGGCCTACCGCAAACAGCCGCTGCTGTCCCCGCACAACATGTACCTGCTGGTGCTCAGCGAACAGGGTGTGATCGGCCTGTCGGCACTCGTGGGCAGCTGGGGCGCGCTGCTGGTGTGCGCGGTGCGGCGGCTGTGGCGGGCGCGCGCGGGGCGGACACCGGACGGCGGGCGGTCGCGGGGACGGGACCTGGACTGTGCGTCGGTGGCCTGCGGACTGCTCGTGTGGCAGCTCACCGACTTCCTGTACGCCGACATCGGCGGCCCCTCCGCCGTGCTGACCGCCGTCTGCTTCGGGCTCGCCGCGTGGTGGGCGCTGGCCGCGAGCCCCGCGGAGGGCGCGCCGGCCGGGGACCGCCCGGGCACGGCGGCCGGGAGCCGCCCGGAGGAGGCGCCCGCGCGATGACCGTGACACCGCCCCGGGTGCCCCGGCCGGACGGCCGTGAGGACTCCGGTCAGCAGGAGGCACCGCGGGTTCCGGCGGGGGCTGCGGGTGCCGTGGGCGCCGCGAGTGCCGTGGGCGCCGCGGGCGCCCCGGTCACCGCGAGTGCCCCGATCGCCGCGGGTACCCCGGTCGCCCCGGTCGCCCCGGAGACAGCGGAGACCCCGGAGGATCCGGAGAACCCGGAGAACCCGGAGAGCGCGGAGAGCGCGGAGAGCGCTGAGAACCCGGAGAGCGCAGAGAGCGCGGAGAGCGCGGAGGTCTCGAACTCCCCGGGCAGCCCGGACGCCAGGAGCAGCGTGGTGGTCCCGGACGCCCCGGAGACCGCGGGTCCGGCTGGGACACCGGACGCCCCGGAGACCACGGGCCCGGCTGGGACACCGGAGACCACGGGCCCGGCTGGGACACCGGAGACCACGGGCCCGGCTGGGACACCGGACGCGCCGGACTCCCCCGCCGCCCCGAGTGCCCCGGCTGCCGCGGAGGCCCGGGAGACCCCGGAGTCACCGGACGTCGAGGCCCAGGCCACATCGACCGCCCCGGAAGCCCCGGAGGCTCCGGCTACCCCGGCCACATCGAGCGCCCCGGAGGCTCCGGAAACCCCGCAGGCTCCGGCTACCCCGGTCACACCGACCGCCCCGGAGGCTCCGAAAACCCCGGAGACTCCGGCGGCCTCGGTCACACCGACCGCCCCGGATGCTCCGGAAACCCCGCATGCTCCGGCGACCCCGGCCACACCGACCGCCCCGGATGCTCCGGGAATCCCGGAAACCCCGGCCGCCCCCGCCCCCCTCGCAGTCCCCCCGGCACGTACCGCCGCCCCCGACCCCGCCCTCCCCACCGCCCTCCACCCCACCCCCGCCCGAACCGCCGAGCCCGAGGCCCCTCAAGCCTCCGGAAGCCCTCAGAACGTCAAGCAGGACGTCCAGGAGTCCCGCGGCTTCCTCGCCAGGGCGGCCCTCCTCACCGCGGTGCTGTCGATCGCCGGGTCGGTGCTGGGGCTCGCCCGGGACCAGGCGCTGGCCCGGCTGTTCGGCGCCGGCAGTGACACGGACGCCTTCCTGGTGGCGTGGACGGTCCCGGAGTTCGCCGCCACCCTGCTGATCGAGGACGGGCTGGCCTTCGTGCTGGTCCCGGCGTTCAGCCTGGCCCTGGCCCGGCGGGCGCGGGGCGCCGGCGGTGACCCGGTGCGCGCCCTGGTCGCCGCGACCGCGCCCCGGCTGCTGCTGGCCCTGGCCGCCGTCGCGGCGCTGGTCGTGGCCGCCGCGCCGCACCTCGTGGCGGCACTCGCACCCGGCCTGCCCGATCCGGCCCTGGCCGTCGACTGCACCCGCCTCACCGCGACCTGTGTGCTGAGCTTCGGCTTGGCCGGCTACTGCAGCGCCGCCCTGCGCGCCCACCGCCGCTTCCTCGCCCCGGCGTCGATCTACGTGGCCTACAACACCGCGATCATCACGGGGATGTTCGTGCTCGGCGGGCGCTGGGGCGTGCGCTCGGCGGCGGTCGGCGTCGCGGCCGGCGGCTGCCTGATGGTCGCCGTGCAGGTGCCGTCGCTGCTGCGGCAGCTGGGCAGGCGGTCGGCGTCAGCCCCGGGCGGGGAGGCGGGGGACGGCGCCCGGCCGGTGGCGCTCGCGCTGGTCGCGACCGTGCTGCTGTTCGCGCTGTGCCGGCAGTCGCAGGTGCTCATCGAGCGGTACCTCGCCTCCCATCTGTCCGCCGGGGCGATCTCCCACCTGAACTACGCGCAGAAGGTGGCGCAGATCCCGATGACGATGTCGCTGATGCTGTGCACGGTCACCTTCCCGGTGGTCGCGCGGGCGCTGGCCGACGGCGACTCGGAGCGGGCCCGCGCGCGGGTGGAGCGCGACCTGGCGCTGGCCGCGAGCGTGGTGCTGCTGGGCACGGCCGCGGTGGTGGCGTGCGCGCCGCAGATCGTCGAGGTGCTCTTCCAGCGGGGCGCGTTCACCGCCGGGGACACCGCGGCGACCGCGCGGGTGATGCGGGTGTACGCGCTCGGGCTGCTGGGCCAGACGCTGGTGGGCGCGCTGATCCGCTCGTACTTCGGGGCGGGCCGGCCCACCTGGTACCCGGTCGTCGCGATGGCGCTGGGGATCGTGGCGACCTCCTGGATCGGCGCCTGGGCGGTGGGCCCCTGGGGCACCTGCGGCATCGCCGCCGCCAACGCGGCCGGCATCTCGCTGACCGCCGCCCTGCTGCTGGCCGGCACCCGCCGGCGCGGGGTGGTGCCGATCCGGGTCAGGCCGGTGCTCGGGGAGCTGAGCCGGCCGCTGCGGGCGGCGCTGGTGGCGACGCTCGCGGGGGCGTTCGCCGCGAGTCGCCCGGCCGCTCCGGGGCTGTCGCTCGCCGCCGGACTGCTGACCGTGACCGTCGTCTTCGCCCTGCTCGGCCGGGCCCTGGGCGCGCAGGGCGTCGCCCCCGCATTCCGTTTCGTACGCTCCGTGACCCGAAGGCTCGCACATGGCCGCATCCGTTGACTCCGCCGCTCCCGGCACCCGCGCCGCTGCGGCGTCCTCCACCGCCCCGGTCCCGTGGGTGGCGATGTACCACTCCGTGGACGACTGCTCCGACGACCCGTACCGCATCACCGTCACACCCGCCCGGCTGGACCGGCAGCTCGGCTGGCTGCGGCGGCGCGGGCTGCGCGGTGTGTCCGTCGCCGAGCTGCTGGCGGCCCGCGCCGACGGGAGGGGCCGCGGGCTGGTCGGGCTGACCTTCGACGACGGGTACGCCGACTTCGTCGAGCACGCCCTGCCCGTGCTGCGCCGCCACGGCTTCGGCGCGACCCTGTTCGTGCTGCCGGGCCGGCTGGGCGGCGACAACGCCTGGGACCCGCTGGGCCCGCGCAAGCCGCTGCTGACGGCGGACGGCATCCGCGAGGCCGCCGCCGCCGGTGTCGAGATCGGCTCGCACGGACTGACGCACGTCGACCTGACGCGGGCGGACGACACGGTGCTGCGGGCCGAGACCGCCGGGAGCAGAGCACTGCTCGCGGAGCTGACCGGTGCTCCGGTCGCCGGGTTCTGCTACCCGTACGGCACCGTCGACCGCCGCGCCGTGGACGCCGTGCGCGCCGCCGGGTACCGCTACGCCTGCGCCATCGACCCCGGCCCGCTCACCGGCCCGCACGCCCTGCCCCGGCTGCACATCGGGCAGCGGGACACCGCCGTACGCCTCCACCTCAAGTACCGGCTGCACCGGCTGCGCCGCCGGCCGGTGGAGGTGACCCGGTGAGGGCGCTGCACATCATCACCGGCCTCGGCGTGGGCGGCGCCGAGCAGCAACTGCGGCTGCTGCTCCGCCACCTCCCGGTGGACTGCGACGTGGTGACGCTCACCAACCCGGGGGCCGTCGCCGACGGGCTGGCCGCCGACGGCGTCCGCGTCGTCCACCTCGGCATGACCGGCAACCGCGACCTGACCGCACTGCCCCGGCTGGTCCGGGTCATCCGCGACGGCGGCTACGACCTCGTCCACACCCATCTGTACCGGGCCTGCGTCTACGGCCGGCTCGCCGCCCGGCTCGCGGGCGTACGGGCGATCGTCGCCACCGAACACTCCCTCGGCGACTCCCAGATGGAGGGCCGCCCGCTCGGCGCGGGGGTGCGCGCGCTCTACCTCGCCTGCGAACGCCTCGGCCGGGCCACCGTCGCCGTCTCCCCCACGGTCGCCGGCCGCCTCCGCCGGTGGGGGGTGCCCGCCCCGCGCATCGAGGTGGTGCCCAACGGCATCGACCTGGCCCACTTCCGCTTCGACCCGCTCCGCCGGCACCGCACCCGGCAGCGGCTGGGTCTGCCGGAGGATGCGTACGTCATCGGCGGCGTCGGGCGGCTCACCGCCGGCAAACGCTTCGACGTCCTCGTGCACGCCCTCGCCCGGCTGCCCGGCGACCACTGGCTGCTGCTGGTCGGCGGCGGCCCCGAGGAGAACGTGCTGCGCCGCACCGCCCACGAGGCGGGCGTCGCCGACCGGGTGCTGTTCACCGGTGAGCGCCCCGGCGTCCCCGACGGCTCCCCCGGTCCCGGCCTGCCCTCGCTTCTCTTCGCGATGGACGTGCTGGCCTCGCCGTCCCCCGAGGAGTCGTTCGGCCTGGCGGTCGTGGAGGCCCTGGCGGCCGGGCTGCCGGTGCGTTACGCCTCCTGCCCCGCCATCGAGGACCTGCCCCCGCACAGCGCCCCGGCGGCCCGCCGCGTCACCGGCGGCGCGGACGCCTTCGCGCGGGCCCTCGCCGAGGCCCGCGCGGCCGGCCCGGCACCGCGCGCCGCCCCCGAGGCGGCCCACCACTACGGCATCGCGCGCAGCGCCGCCCGGCTGATGGACGTGTACGCGCGCATCGCCACCCCCTCCCCGTCCCCGTCTCCGCAGGAAGTCACCGCCTCATGACCGAGCACCCCACCGGGGACCACTCCCCCGGATCGCACCGCGCGCCCGCACCGCGCCGCGGGCCGTCGGCCCTGTCCCGCGCCCGGGCCCTGCCACCCTGGTCGCTGCTCGCCGCCGGCGTGCTGGCCGGCGGGCTGCTGGGCGGCGGGTACGGGATGGTCAGAACACCCGTGTACACGGCCACCAGCTATGTCGTCGCCGTGCCCACCGAGCGGTCCGACCCGGCCACCGCGCTCGGCTTCGCCCAGGCCTACGGCCGGGCCGCCACCCAGCTCGCCGTGCTCGGCGACGCGCAGGTGTGGGCGGGCGTCCCGGTGTCGACGCTCCGGTCGAGCGTGCGGACGGCGACCTCCCCGGACGTTCCGATGGTCGCCGTCACCGCCACCTCCGCCCGCCCGGACCTCGCCGCCGACATGGCCAACGCGGTGGCCCGCGCGCTCACCCGGCACGCGGGCGACACCGCCGAGGCCACCCATGTCGAGCTGGAGCAGTTCGCCCGCGCCACGGAACCCGCCGCACCGTCCTCGGCCTCCCCGGTCGTGACCGGGCTGGTCGGCGCGAGCGCGGGCGGGCTGCTGGGCGGACTGGCGCTGCTGGTGCGGCCCCGGCGCGGCCCGGACGACCCGGGCCGTCCCGCCTCGCTGCCGAGCCCTGCCCTCGCCGGTGACACCCGCGGTGCGCGGTGAACGCGGCGGACACCGCGCTCGCCGCGCCCGCCGCCGGACCGGCACCCGGCTGCACGGCGGAGGTGGTCACCGACGAGGCCGCCTTCGCCGCGCTGGGCCCCGCCTGGACCCGGCTGTACCGGCGGTGCGGTACGGCGACGCCGTTCCAGACCCATGCCTGGCTGCATGCGTGGTGGCGGTCGTACGGCAGGCGGGGGCGGCTGCGGGTGGTGCTGGTGCGGTCCGGTGGCGACCTGGTCGCGGCGGCCCCGCTGATGCGCACGGGCGGCCCGCTGCCCGCGCTGGTACCGCTCGGCGGGGCGGTCTCCGACTACGCCGACGTCCTGCTGGACGACACCCTCGGCCGGCGGGCGGTGGACGCGCTCACCGGCGCCCTCGCCCGGGAGGCCCGCGGCGCGCTGCTCGACCTGCGCGAGGTGCGGCCCGGCGGCGCCGCGGAACGGGTCTTCGAGCGGTGGCGCGGGCCGCGCCGCCGCCTCGACGACTCGCTCTGCCTGGAGCTGCCCCCGCTGCCCATGACCGACCTGGTCGCCCGGCTGCCGTCGGCCAAGGCCCAGCAGCGGGTTCGGGCCAAGCTGCGCAGGCTGGCGGCGCTCGGCGTCGAACGGCGTGCCGTCGCCCCGGCCGAGGTGGAACGGAGCGTGGACCGGCTGCTGGAGTTGCACCGGCTCCAGTGGCAGGGGCGGAAGGTGACGCCGGAGCATCTGCGTCCCCGGTTCCGCGACCACCTGGTGCGGGCGGCAAGGCCGATGGTGGCGTCGGGAGACGCGGTGGTCACCGAGTTCCTGCTGGACGGCGTGGTGGTCGCCGTGGATTTGACGCTGCTGTCGCCGTGCCTCGCCGGCGGCTACCTGTACGGCGCCCACCCGGGGCTGCGGGAGCGGAAGGCGGACGTGGCGGTCATGCTGCTGGACGCTGCCTGCGGGCACTTGGCCGGGCGCGGCACGCTGAGCCTGCTGCGCGGCGATGAGCCGTACAAACACCACTGGCGTCCGGACGTGGTGGTGAACCGGCGGCTGCTGCTGGCGCGGCGGCGCACGGCCCCGCTGCTGGCGGCGGCACTGGGCCGGGCCGGACTGCGGGGCCTGGGCCGGGAACTGGTCCGGCGGCGGGAGCGTGACGGTGGCGGCAGGTCCTGAGCGTGGCTGCCGCCGCCGTCGGCTGAGCTCCGGGTCAGTCGAACCGCGTCCACCAGTCGGCGCGTACGCACAGCTCCCCGCCGAGCCAGTGCTCGACCCAGTCGCCCAGGTCCAGCGGTGTGCAGTCGGCGGACGCCTCCGGGGCGGGCTCGCTGCCGGGCGGGTCCGCGGGCGCGTCGGTCGGCGGGCCGGCGGACGGGCTCGCCTGCGGGGCGGCCGGATCGCCGGGGCGGCCGGACAGCACGCTGCGGTACACCTCGGCGGCCTCGGGGTTCTCGTCGCACTGCCACACGCCGTGCGGGCAGTAGTCGGTCAGCGTGTTGTAGAGCGGTTCGTGCTCTTCCATCCAGGCGAGCATGCGCCGCATGTACTCGGCGTTGTCACCGTTGCGGAAGAGGCCCCATTCGGGATAGGAGATGGCCTTGCCGTGCTCCCGGGCGAATTCCACGTGGTGGTGCAGCCCGTACGGCTCACTCACCTGTTCGTCGAACGACATTCCGGCCGGCTGGTCGTAGGAATCCATGCCGATGATGTCGACCACGTCGTCGCCGGGATAGCACTCCGTCCAGGCGACGGCGTCCTTTCCGCGGCTCGGCGTGAAGTCGAACCGGAACCTCTGGCCCGGCACCGAACGCATGGTGGTGACGATCCTGTTCCAGTACGTCTTCCAGGACTCCGGGTCCGGGCCGCAGCGATGGGTGTAGGTGTCGCCGTTCATCTCCCAGCCGAGCACCAGCACCGTGTCCGGCACGCGCAGGGCGACCAGCCGCTCGGCCAGGGCGCGGAAGTGGTGGTCGAACCGCCCGGCGGCCCCCTGCCGCAGCAGCCCGCGCACCTCGGTGTCGGGGACGTCGTCCTCGTTGCGCTCCAGCATGGGCACGTTGAGGACGAGCATCCGGTCGGCGCGGCGGTTGCGCCAGTCCGCCCACACGGTGAGGAAGCCGGGGCGGCCCTCGATGTTGTCCCAGCGGTCGCCCGGCAGATAGGTGTGGCCGACGCGCAGGTCGGCGCCGCCGAGCCACCGGCTGAACTCGGCGATGCGGTGCACGCCGCGCGGGCCGTAGTCCAGGTAGGCGCCGAAGGCGGGAGCGTCCCTGGCGGGCGCCGGGACGAGCGGGACCGCCGGGGCGGCCGACGAGGCCGCCGGGAGCAACGGGACCACCGGGGCCGGCAGGACCGAGGGGACCGACGGGACCTGCGAAACCTGCGGGACCGAGGGACTGACGGTGACGGACGGGACCGGGTGCGCATACGGGACCGCCGCGACGGACGGAGATGGGAGGGCCGGCGGGATCCCTGGGACCGTCGGGCCCGCGGGGGCCGCCGGTACCGCCTGTTCCGGTGGTGGCGCCGGGACGGCGTGCGGTCCTGCCGCCCCGGGTCGCGGCGCGGCCGGGGGCACCGGCGGCGGATCGGCGGCCACCACCACCCCCAGTCCGGCGGCGAACCCCGGACCCGCGGCCAGGGCGGCCGTCGCGGCGACCGTCGCCGCGACGCATGCCAGCCGCCGGGACCGGCCCCGTCGCTGCTGTGGGGTCATGACTGCTCCTTCCGCCACGCTCGCGCTGTTCTTCGAACGCTCTTCTCGTGCTGTGCCGTGGAGATCCACTGACACTCAGTCACACGGACCGGCGCACCGCCAGCGCGATTGCGGCTTTCGAGTGCCCCGCTCGACCACGCGGGTGAGAAATCCTGTGCCGTGCGCTTCGCGGCGCGCGCACACCGATCGAATGGAAAGAACCACCGTGCCGCTGTTCGACACCCGGGTCCCCGCCGTTCTGCTGCGGACCGACCGGAACCCCTTCCACCACGGGACCCTGGGAGCCGTGCGCTCGCTCGGCCGGACCGGGGTGGAGGTGCACGTGGTCGCCGACTGCGCGGGCAGCCCCGTCGGCCGGTCCCGTTTCGTACGGCGACTGCACGCGCCGCCCGCCGCGGACGCCGGCCCCGACGAGATCGCCGCCGTCCTGCACCGGGTGGCCGCGACCCTCCCCGGCCCCGCCGTGCTGGTCCCGATGGACGACGCGAGCGCCGTCGCCGTGGGCCGGCTGCGTGCCGGGCTGGCACCCGGCTTTCTGCTGCCCGAGCCCTCCGAGGTGCTGCCCGAGCACGTCGCCGACAAGACGGAGCTGGCCGCGGTGTGCGCGGCCCTGGACGTACCGCATCCGGTGACCGTCGCCCCGGACAGCCCCGCCGGGGCCGCGTCCGCCGCCTGGCGCCTCGGACTGCCCGTGGTGGCCAAGTGGAGCCGCCCCTGGCTGCTGCCGGCCGGCTCCGGACTGCGCAGCACGGTCCTCGTGCGCTCCGCCCAGGAGGCCCGGGAGCTGTACGCGCGCACCCCGGAGGCCGGCAGTCCGCTGCTGCTCCAGGAGTTCCTGCCGCCCGGAGAGGACCGTGACTGGTTCGTGCACGGCTACGCCGACCGCTCCGGCACCCTCGTGGCCGGCGGCACCGGCCGCAAGCTGCACTCCTGGCCGCGCGGCGCGGGCCTGACCGCGGTCGGGGCGTGGGCGGACCGGCCACCGCTGTGGCGGCTGGCCACCCGCCTGGTCGCCGAGCTGGGCTACCGGGGCATCCTCGACCTGGACTTCCGCCGCTGCGCCACGACCGGGCGCCACCACCTGCTCGACTTCAACCCCCGCCCCGGTGCCCAGTTCCGGCTCTTCACCGACACCGCGGGCCTGGACGTCGTCCGCGCGCTGCACCTGGATCTGACCCGGCGCCCCCTGCCGGGCGGGCGACCGCGGCCCGGCCGGACGTTCGTGGTGGAGAACTACGCCCCGCTCGCCGCCCTGCGCCCGGCCCCCGCCGGCCGGGAACTGGCCTGGCACGCCCACGACGACCTCGCCCCTGGGCTGGCCATGTGGAGCCTGTGGAGCGCCCATGTCTCGCGTCGGCTGCGCGGGCGGCTGCGGCCCACCGCGCCGGTCGCCGCCCGCCCGCACGTCCCGCCGGCGCGCCACGCGGACACATCGACCGCACCGGCCGCACCGGGCCGGCCAGGCGACGAGAAGGCGGGCAGCCGCTGAGCCGGAACGAAGGCGCCCCTGGTGACGGTGAGCCTCCGTCACCAAGGGCGCCAGGGTGAGTGATCCGACCGCTGCCGGTTATTGGTGCGAGCCGGAGCCGGAGCCGCTCCGGCTCCGGCGGTACAGCAGGGCCCCGCCCGCGATCAGCACGGCACTGGCACCCGAGGCGGCCACGAGCGCCACACCACGGCTGCCGGTCTCGGGCAGGCTGGGCGGCGGGGTGTGGGCCGGCGGAGGCGTGTGCGTGGGGGGCGGGGTGTGCGAGGGGGGAGGTGTGTGCGTGGGAGGCGGTGTGTGAGTCGGGGGCGGAGTGTGGGTGGGCGGGGGCGTGTGCGTGGGCGGGGGCGTGTGGGAGGGCGGGGGCGTCTCGCCGTACCCAGGGGGCGTCTCGCCGTACCCGGGGGGCGTCTCGCCGTACTCCGGAGGCGCCTCACCGTAGCCCGAGGGCTCCTCGCCGTATCCGGACGGCGCGTTCCCGTAGCCCTCCGGGGTCTCCTTGCCCTCATCCGAGGGCGCCTCCTCGCCGTGCCCCGCCGAGGTGTCCTCGCCGTACTCCGAGGACTCGTCCTTGCCATGCTCCGAGGACTCTTCCTCCCCGTACTCCGAGGACTCGCCCTTGCCGTACCCCGAGGACTCCTCCTCGCCGTACCCGGAGGACTCCTCCTCGCCGTACCCCGAGGACTCCTCCTCGCCGTAAGCGGGCGTCTCCTCGCCGTACCCGGGGGAGGATGCCTCGTCCCCGTAGCCCGGGGCGGCCTCCTCGTCGTCCGAGGACGTCTCCTCCCCGTACTCCGGCGGGGCCTCCCCGTAGCCGCCGTCCGAGTCGTCCACCAGGATGTCGGCCGGGGTCGCCTCCTCGGAGTCCGGACCGGCGCCTGACGAACCCTCGGCCGCGTCGCCGGACGGGAGGGGGGCGGGAAGCGTCACGACGCCGCTGTGGGCGGACGCGTCACCGCTGTCGACGTCGCCGTGCGAACCGCCGGACGACGTGCCGGGACCGGCATCGGCGTACGACCCGCCGTGCTCCGTGTGCGCGTCACCGCCGCCGGTGTCCGAGGCGCCGGCGCAGGTGTCGTTGCCGCACGCGTTGTCCGGAACGGCCGCCGGGGCCTGGGCCTCCTTGCCCGCGACCACACCGGGCGAGTCCTTGCCGCCTCCGCCCGCCACCGTGTCGGCGAGGGCGGAACTGCCGCACAAGGACAGAATGCCGGTCGCGGCGGCGGCCGCGACCACTCCCTTGCTCAGGATCTGTCGCAATCTCGTTGTCTTCCTGCTTGGCGAAGTGGGAAACGCCGGCCTTGGGAAGGAAATGGGCCGCCGAGACCGAGCGAGCACCATGACCGGCAGCTGCAGAACGAGAGATAGACATCCGAAGGGACCAGGGAACTCAGTTCATCAGGTAATCACCCGAACGTATTGGCCGAATGGCCGTCAGAACCACGCCGCAGCACCGGAGTACGGCGTCTCACCGGCGCGCCACTGACAGCCTGTCAGCTCTCCGGCCGCGAGGAGCGGCGCGGCCCGCGGTGGACGCCGTCCGACCCGTCGCTGTCGCCCTCCCCGGCGCCACACGCGGTGAGCAGCGGGCCCGCGCCCACCGTGAGCGCGGGCACCGCTCTCCTAGGACACGATGTCCTTGCGGGCGAAGCCCCTGAAGGCCAGCGCGAACAGCACGAGGGCGTACGTCACGGACACCGCGGTGCCCTGGATCATGCCGGACCACTCCGGGCGGGGCTGGACGGCGTCCGCCCAGGCGAACTGCCAGTGCGCGGGCAGGAAGTGCCGCCAGTCGCCGAGGGCGGTCACCGCGTCCAGGACGTTGCCGACGATGGTGAGGCCGACGGCGCCGCCGACCGCGCCCAGCGGGGCGTCCGTGCGGGTCGACAGCCAGAACGCCAGCCCCGCGGTGACCAGTTGGGACACGAAGACGTACGCCACGACCACCGCGAGCCGCTGTGCGGCGGTGCCCGCGGCGAGGGAGCCGCCGGTGGGGATGGCCAGCGGGCCCCATCCGTAGGCGGCGGTGCCGACGGCGAGCGCCACCACGGGCAGCAGCACCATCGCGGCCAGGCTCAGCCCGAGTCCCACCGCGAGCTTCGACCACAGCAGCCGGGCACGCGGCACCGGTGCGGCGAGCAGGTAGCGCAGGGAGGACCAGCCGGCCTCCGAGGCGACGGTGTCCCCGCAGAACAGGGCGACCGGGATGACCAGCAGGAAGCCCGCCGAGACGAACAGGCTGACCGCGGCGAAGTTCGCGCCGGACGCGGTCGCCGTGTCCATCAGGGTGACGCGGTCGCCGCGCCCCTCCGGGTCGCCGCCGATGGCGAAGGCGGCGACCAGCACGAACGGAAGGGCGGCGAGGATGCCGAACATGACCATCGTGCGGCGGCGCTTGAGCTGGCGGGCCAGCTCGACGCGCAGCGGCAGGGTGCGGGCCGCCCGGTAGCCGGAGGCCACGTCGGCGAGCGCGGGGGTGCTCATGCGGAGCCTCCGATCAGGGTGAGGAAGGCGTCCTCCAGGCGGCGGTGCGGGCCCACCGACTGGACGGGCACCTCCAGGCGGACGAGTTCGGCGACGAGCCGGGGGGCGCTGCCGTCAGCGTCGAGGCGGACCAGCAGCCCGTCCTCGGTGCGGACGGCCGAGGCGACGCCCTCCAGCGCGGCGACCTTCTCCACCAGCGGCTCACCGAGGGGCGCGGGCGTGCCGACGAGCAGGGTGCGGCCGGAGCCGACGATCTCCCCGACCGGGCCCGTCTGCACCAGCCGGCCCCGGTCCATGACCACGAGGTGGGTGCACGACTGCTCGACCTCGGCGAGCAGGTGGCTGGAGACGATCACCGTGCGGCCGGCGGCCGCATAACGGATCATCACCTCGCGCATCTCGCGGATCTGGGGCGGGTCGAGCCCGTTGGTCGGTTCGTCGAGGATGAGCAGGTCCGGCAGGCCGAGCATGGCCTGGGCGATCGCGAGGCGCTGGCGCATGCCCTGGGAGTAGGTGCGCACCGCGCGGGCCAGGGCCTCGCCGAGTCCGGCGATCTCCAGGGCCTCGTCGAGGTGGGCGTCCTCGGCGGGACGGCCGGTGGCCTTCCAGTACAGCTCCAGGTTCTCCCGCCCGGACAGGTGCGGCAGGAAGCCCGCGCCCTCGACGAAGGCGCCGACCCGGGAGAGGACCGGGGCGCCGGGGCGGATCGCGTGCCCGAAGACGCGGATCTCGCCGCCGTCCGGGGTGATCAGGCCCATCAGCATGCGCAAGGTGGTGGTCTTGCCCGCGCCGTTGGGGCCGAGCAGGCCGAGGACCTGGCCCTTCTCCACCCGGAAGGTCAGGTCCCGCACCGCGTACCGGTCCGCTGACTTCGCGTACCGCTTGCTCAGTCCGGTGATCTGCAGCGGCACGTCCGCGAGCGCCGGATCGGGCGCGGGGCCCGCGGTGCGGCGGCGGGTGGTGAGCAGCAGGGCGGCCGCGACGAGCACGCCGGTGACCGGCAGCCACCACACCCAGGACGGCAGCGGGGCGGCGGCGGTGGTGACACCGGGCGCCGTCGGCACGTTCAGGTCGCCCTTCAGGGAGACGGTGTACGTCGCCGGGGCGGCCGGTGAGGCGTAGCCGAGGTCGGTGGCGGACAGCACCAGGCTGAGCCGGTGGCCCTTCTCCACCTCGTGGTCGATCGCCGGGAGGGTCAGGGTGACGTCCTTGCCGGACCCGGCGTCCTCGACGCGGACCGGGGACACCAGCCGGGCGGGCAGCACCTGGCGGGCGCCGTCCGGGGCGACGTCGTAGACCTTGCCGAAGAGCACCGCGTCGTCACTGGTCGACTCGACGTGGACCGTGACCGTGGGCGAGCCGGTGATCCGCAGGTCGTCGCGGAGCGGCGCCGACGCGAAGCGGGCGTACTGGCCGGGGAAGTCCAGGGAGATCCCGACGCCCAGTGCGGAGAGCTGGGCGAGTCCGCCGGAGCCGCCCAGGCCGGGCAGGGCGGAGACGGCGGGCGGGTTGGCGCCGGGCGGGTTGCCGAAGGTCTGGGTGCGGCCGGTCAGCGCCACGGACGTGCCGTCGCCGGTCAGGCCCGGGTAGCTGTCGGCGCTCGCGCCGCGCAGCTGGGCCTCGCCGTCGGTGGAGTCGACGCCGCCGGTGCGGGTGACGCGGAAGGCGGGGCCGGTGCCGACGCTCTCGTCGCCCTTCAGGTACCGGTCGAACCAGGCCGTGACCCGGGCCTGGACGCGGTCCGTCTCCGGGTCGCCGCCGTCGTGGCCGCCCGCGATCCAGTCGACGGCGACGGGGGCGCCGCCCGAACGGATCGCCTTCGCCGCCGCGTCGGCCTGGCCGAGCGGGAACAGGGAGTCGGACTGGCCCTGGACGAGCAGCGTCGGCACCTTGATGCGGTCGCCGACGGCGGACGGCGAACGTTCCTCCAGCAGTGCCCGCGCCCCGGCGTCCGGGGTGCCGGACTCGGCGACCCGCTCGTACATCCGGCAGACCGTCGCCTCGAAGGCCTGGCAGCCGCCGCCGGAGTTGACGAAGATGCCCGCCCACAGCTTCTTGAACACGCCGTTCGGGAACAGCGCGTCCGCCAGGTTCCAGTAGGTGATCGCGGGGGCGACGGCGTCCACGCGCGGATCGTGCCCGGCGGCCAGCAGGGCGACGGCGCCGCCGTAGGAGGCGCCCGCCATGCCGACGCGCGGGTCGCCGTCCCCGTCGAGCCGGACCTGGGGCTGTTCCGCCAGCCAGTCGAGCAGCTTCGAGACGTCGGCGACCTCACCATCGGGGTCGTTCAGTCCGATCTTCCCGGTCGACCTGCCGAAGCCGCGCGCCGACCAGGTCAGCACCGCGTACCCGTCCCGGGCCAGCTCCTCGGCCTGCTGCCGGACGTCGTCCTTGCTGCCGCCGAAGCCGTGCCCGAGCAGCACGGCGGGCCGGCGGCCGCCGGTGGCCGAGGTGAAGTACGAGGTGTCGAGGCGTATGCCGTCACCCACCTCCATGACCCGGTCGGCGCGGTGCACCGCGGGCGGGTCGTCGCCGGCGACGGCCGTCCAGGTGCCGGCACCGGCGAGCACGGCGACGGCGGCCCCGGCGGCGAGCAGGCGTCGCGGGCCCCGCGACCACGCCCCGCGACGCGGTCCGGGCAGTCGAAGATCCATGCGTCAACGGTACGGGTCCGGCCTGTCGCGGCGGACAGCTTGTGGACGGAACCCCGCCCCCTCCCCGAGGACTACGAGCCCGCCCCCGCGTACCGCACCCGTGGTACACGCGGCGCCACGGACCCCCACCGGCCCACGGCCGGGACGACACTCGCCGCCTACCGCGGCACGGACGGCCGGGACGATGGCCGGTGTGTACCGGTGAACCGGGACTTCACCTGAGCGAAGCGTGCGAACGCCAGGACCCCGAACGGGTGTCGGTGGTGCCCGCTAGAGTCACGTCTCACAACGCACACACAGCTTGGGGTGGGGATCCATGAACGTACGGCACACCGCCGCCTGGGTGGGGGTCACGGCAGTGGCGCTGCTGGCGACGACCGCCTGCGGGTCGGAGAAGGCGGTCGACAGCGCCGACCAGATCATGTCGGCGCTGACGCGGGTCACGGACCGGACGCAGGAACTTGGCTCGGCGGAGATCGAGACGACGACCACGCTCGACGCGACCGGCGGCGAGCCGATCTCCATGGACGGCACGTACTCCTGGGGTGACGGCGCGGCCATGGACGTCGAGATGGACACCGCCGCCGCGCAGATGAGCGCCCTCCAGGACGACCCGACGACACGGGTCATCATGGTGGACGGCGCCTACTACTACGACGTCGATCCCCAGCCGAGCGGCCCCATCGCGGGCAAGGAGTGGATGCGCATCGATGTCGCCGCCGTGACGGGCGAGGCGGGCGCCGACAACATGGCGGCCAACGCCGACCCGACCGCGGCGCTGCGCTACATGACGGCCTCCACGGAGGTGGAGGACCTCGGCGAGGAGACCGTCCTGGGCAAGGAGACCACCCACTACCGGGGCAGCGTCGGCGCGGAGCACATCGAGAAGTCGAAGCTCACCGAGGCCGAGAAGAAGGCCGCCATCACCGCCCTGCGGGCGAGCGGCGGCAAGCTCACCTGCGACCTGTGGGTCGACAGGGAGGACCTGCCGGTGCGGATCTCGCAGACCGGTGCCGGCATGACCGTGACCATGGACTTCCTGAAGTTCGGGGCCACCGAGAAGATCACGGCTCCGCCCGCCGCCGAGACCGGCGACCTCACCGAGCAGGTCCGGGAGCAGCGGGACGCGGCGATCGGCCAGTGACCCGCCGGCGCCCCCGGCCCGCCGCGCAGCGCGGATGAGCCGGGGGCGTCCGGGCCGGGGCGTCCGGACCGGGGGGCGTCCGGGTGGGTCAGTGGTTGCGGGGGAAGCCCAGGTCCACGCCCGCCGGGGCCTCGGACGGGTCGGGCCAGCGGGTGGTGACGACCTTGCCGCGGGTGTAGAAGTGCGTGCCGTCGTTGCCGTAGATGTGGTGGTCGCCGAAGAGGGAGTCCTTCCAGCCGCCGAAGGAGTGGTAGCCGACGGGGACCGGGATCGGGACGTTCACGCCGACCATGCCGGCCTCGATCTCCAGCTGGAAGCGGCGGGCCGCGCCGCCGTCCCGGGTGAAGATCGCGGTGCCGTTGCCGAACGGGGAGCCGTTGATGAGGGCGACGCCCTCCTCGTAGGTGTCCACGCGCAGCACGCACAGCACCGGGCCGAAGATCTCGTCCTGGTAGGCCTTGGCGCTGGTCGGCACCTTGTCGAGGAGCGAGATACCGATCCAGTGGCCGTCCTCGAAGCCCTCGACGGTGTGACCGGTGCCGTCCAGGACGACCTCGCAGCCCTCGGCCGCCGCGTTCTCGACGTAGGACGCCACCTTGTCGCGGTGGGCCTTGGTGATCAGCGGGCCCATCTCGGAGGCGGGGTCGTTGCCGGGGCCGATCTTGATCTTCTCCGCGCGCTCGCGGATCTTCTGCACCAGGGTGTCGCCGATCGCGCCGACGGCGACGACCGCCGAGATCGCCATGCACCGCTCGCCCGCCGAGCCGTAGGCCGCCGAGACCGCGGCGTCCGCCGCCGCGTCCAGGTCCGCGTCCGGCAGCACCAGCATGTGGTTCTTGGCGCCGCCCAAAGCCTGCACGCGCTTGCCGTTGGCGGAGGCGGTGGTGTGGATGTGGCGGGCGATCGGGGTGGAGCCGACGAAGGAGACGGCCTTGACGTCCGGGTGCTCCAGCAGGCGGTCGACGGCCACCTTGTCGCCGTGGACGACGTTGAAGACGCCGTCGGGCAGTCCCGCCTCGGCGAGCAGTTCGGCGATCCTCATGGACGCCGACGGGTCCTTCTCGCTCGGCTTGAGCACGAAGGTGTTGCCGCAGGCGATGGCGAGCGGGAACATCCACATCGGCACCATCGCCGGGAAGTTGAACGGCGTGATGCCGGCGACCACGCCGAGCGGCTGGCGGATCGCGGCCACGTCGACCCGGCTGGCGACCTGGGTGGACAGCTCCCCCTTGAGCTGGACGCTGATCCCGCAGGCCAGGTCGACGATCTCCAGTCCGCGGGCGACCTCGCCGAGCGCGTCGGAGTGCACCTTGCCGTGCTCGGCGGTGATCAGCTCCGCGATCTCGTCGCGGTGCGCGTCCAGCAGGGCCCGGAAGCGGAAGAGGATGGTCGTGCGCTGCGCCAGCGAGGACTGGCCCCAGGTCGTGAAGGCGTCCTTCGCGGCGGCGACCGCGGCGTCCACCTCCTCGACGGAGGCGAAGGCGACCTTGGTGGTGACGGCGCCGGTCGCCGGGTCCGTGACCGGACCGAACGTGCCCGACGCGCCCTCGACGGCCTTGCCGCCGATCCAGTGGTTGACGATCTTCGTCATGCCCAGTTGCTCCTTCACAGATGGCGGCGTCGGGTCGAGACGTGCCGTTCGTACAGCTCGCGTGCCTTGACCGCCGACGGTCGGGTCGCGGTCTCGGCCACGGGTACATCCCACCAGGCCTGCGCCTCGGGCGCGCCCGACACTGTGTCTGCCGTTTCGGTCTCCACGTAGACACATGTGGGGGTGTCGGCGGCGCGTGCCTCCGCGAGCGCGGTGCGCAGGTCACGGACGGTACGGGCGCGCAGCACCCGCATGCCGAGGCTCTCGGCGTTGGCGGCGAGGTCCACGGGGAGCGGCGCCCCGGTGCAGGCACCGTCGACGGAGGGGAAGCGGTAGGCGGTGCCGAACCGCTCGCCGCCCACCGACTCGGACAGGCCGCCGATGGAGGCGTAGCCGTGGTTCTGCACGAGCACCATCTTGATCGCGATGCCCTCCTGGACGGCCGTGACGATCTCCGTCGGCATCATCAGGTACGTCCCGTCGCCGACCAGCGCCCACACCGGCCGGTCGGGCGCGGCCAGCTTCACGCCGATCGCGGCGGGGATCTCGTAGCCCATGCAGGAGTAGCCGTACTCCAGGTGGTACTGGTCGCTGGACCGGGCCCGCCAGAGTTTGTGCAGGTCACCGGGGAGCGACCCGGCGGCGTTGATGATCACGTCCCGCTCGTCGACCAGGGCGTCCAGGGCGCCGAGGACCTGCGGCTGGGTGGGCCGGGCGTCGGGGTCGTGGGCGGCGTAGGCGGCGTCGACGCGCCGCTCCCAGCGCTCCTTGGCCCGGGTGTACCCGGTCAGGTAGTCGTCGTCGACCCGGTGGCCGTGCGGCCGCAGCCCGTCCGTCAGCTCGGTCAGGCCGCTGCGGGCGTCCGCGACCAGCGCGAGCCCGGCCATCTTGTGACCGTCGTGGGGGGCGATGTTCAGGTTGAGGAAACGGACGTTCCCGTTCGCGAAGAGGGTGTGGGAGGCGGTGGTGAAGTCGGTCCAGCGGGTGCCGACGCCGATCACCAGGTCGGCGGCGCGGGCCAGCTCGTCGGCGGTGGCGGTGCCGGTGTGGCCGATCCCGCCCACGTCCTGCGGATGGTCGTACGGCAGGGAGCCCTTGCCCGCCTGGGTGGAGGCGACCGGGATGCCGGTGGTCTCCGCGAACTCCGCGAGGGCGGCCTCGGCGCGGCTGTGGCGCACGCCGCCGCCCGCGACGACCAGGGGCCGCCGGGCCGCGCGGATCGCCCGGACGGCCTCCGTGAGTTCGGCCGGGTCGGCGCCGGGCCGCCGTACCACCCAGGTGCGCTCGGCGAAGAACTCCTCCGGCCAGTCGTACGCCTCGGCCTGCACGTCCTGCGGCAGGGCGAGGGTGACGGCGCCGGTCTCCACCGGGTCGGTGAGCACCCGCACGGCCTGGAGGGCGGCCGGGATGAGCGCTTCCGGGCGGGTGATCCGGTCGAAGTAGCGGGACACCGGGCGCAGGCTGTCGTTCACCGACACGTCCCCGGCGTACGGCACTTCGAGCTGCTGGAGCACCGGGTCGGCGGGGCGGGCGGCGAAGGTGTCGCCGGGCAGCAGCAGCACGGGCAGGTGGTTGATGGTGGCGAGGGCGGCTCCGGTGACCAGGTTGGTGGCGCCGGGGCCGATGGAGGTGGTGACCGCGTGGGTGGACAGGCGGCCCGACTGGCGGGCGTAGCCGACCGCCGCGTGCACCATGGACTGTTCGTTGCGGCCCTGGTGGTAGGGCATGACGTCGGCGTACTCGACGAGCGCCTGCCCGATCCCGGCGACGTTGCCGTGGCCGAAGATCCCCCAGGTGGCGCCGATCAGCCGGCGGCGTTCGCCGTCGCGTCGGGTGTGCTGGGCGGCGAGGAAGCGGACGAGTGCCTGGGCGACGGTGAGCCGGACGGTCATCGGTATACCCCTGTGGTCTCTGCGTGGTCCGGGTGGAAGCGGATCCGCCACTCCCGGGTCCGGCCCGGGCCCGCCATGACGTTCAGGTAGTACATGTCGTGGCCGGGCTGGGCGACGGACGGCCCGTGCCAGCCGTTCGGCACGAGGACGGCGTCGCCGGAGCGGACCTCGGCGAGCACGTCGGCGCCGCCCTCACGGGAGGGGAACACCCGCTGGTAGCCGAAGCCCTGCGGGCCGTCGATCTCGAAGTAGTAGATCTCCTCCAGCTCGGTCTCCTCGCCGGGCCGGTGCTCGTCGTGCTTGTGCGGCGGGTACGACGACCAGTTGCCGCCCGGGGTGATCACCTCGACGGCGATGAGCCGGTCGCACGCGAAGGCGTCGGCGGAGGCGAAGTTGCGCACCTGGCGGGCGCAGCTTCCGCTGCCGCGCCGCTCGACGGGAACCTCCGGCGCGGGGCCGTAGCGGGCGGGGAGTCGTCGCTCGCACTTCGCTCCTGCCAGGGCGAAGCGGCCTCCCGCGCCGGAGGCGATCTGGGCCCCGGCATCCCGGGGGACGTACGCGAAGTCGGTCACGGAGGCGAACACGTCCGCGCGGCCCCGGAGTTGGAACACCTCACCCGATGTGCGCACGGTACAACCGCCGCTGAGGGGAAGCACGATCCATTCGCTGTCCCCGGCGGCGAGGTCGTGCGTCCCACCCGGTCCCAGCTCGACGATCCGCAGGCTGCTGTAGGTCCAGCCGGCCCGCTCCGGGCCGATGGCCAGCGCGTGCAGCGCGTCGGCGGTGGTGCCCTCCGGGACGTACAGCTCGTTCGGCTTGTCGCTCATGCGGCCCTCACAGCAGTCCTACGGCGGTGTCCACGGCGGCGGCCACGTCGCCGTCCGCCGGGTACAGCAGTGACCGGCCCACCACCAGCCCCCGCACGGTCGGCAGCCGCAGGGCGCCGCGCCACTTCTCGTACGCCCGGGCCTGGTCCGCGGCGGAGCCGGAGACCTCTCCGCCGAGCAGCACGGCGGGCAGGGTGGAGGTCGCCATGACCCGGGCCATGTCGTCCGGGTCCTCGGTGACCGGCACCTTGAGCCAGGTGTAGGCCGAACTGCCGCCCAGGCCCGAGGCGATGGCGATGGAGCGGGTCACGGCGCCGGCCGACAGGTCGTTGCGCAGCCGTCCGTCCGCGTCCCGGCGGCTGATGAAGGGCTCGACGAACACCGGGAGGCGGCGGGCGGCCATCTCGTCGACGGCGCGGGCGGTGGACTCCAGGGTGTTGAGGGAGCCGGGGTCGTCGTAGTCGATGCGCAGCAGCAGCTTGCCGGCGTCGAAGCCGAGCCGCTGGATGTCCTCGGGGCGGTGGCCGGTGAAGCGGTCGTCGAGTTCGAAGCGGGCGCCCTGGAGGCCGCCGCGGTTCATCGAGCCCATGACGACCTTGCCGTCCAGGGCACCGAGCAGCAGCAGGTCGTCGAGGATGTCGGCGGTGGCGAGGACCCCGTCGACGCCGGGGCGGCTCAGCGCCAGGCAGAGGCGTCCGAGCAGGTCGGCGCGGTTCGCCATGGCGAACCTGCGCTCACCGACGCCGAGCGCGCCGCGCGCCGGGTGGTCGGCGGCGACGATCATCAGCCGGCCGTTGTCCGTGAGCAGGGGTCTGCGGATGCGCCGGGCGGCGGCCTCGGCGATCGCCTCCGGGTGCCGGGTGCGGAGGCGGACCAGCTCGGGCACGTCCACGGGCGGGATGCGGGCGGCGGGGACACCCGCGGAAGGGACGCCCGCCGCGGCGGACGCGGACGCGGAGGCGCCGGTCCCCCCGTCGGGGGGCGCGTCACCGCCGGCCGCGCCGCCCGTCTCGTCGGCGGACGCGGCCGCGCCGGGCGGGTGCGCGCCGGTGGCCGCGGCGCCGCCCGCCGCGTCCGGTGTCCCTCCGGGCTCGTGGTGCGGGCTGGTCACCCGGCCCGCCCTCACAGCACCGCTCCCGCGGTCAGTGCCGCCTCGATCTCGTCCGCGGTGGGCATGGCCGAGGAGCACTCCAGGCGGGAGGCGACGATGGCGCCGGCGGCGTTGGCGTAGCGCATGGTCCGCTCCAGGTCCCAGCGTTGGAGCAGCCCGTGGCAGAGGGAGCCGCCGAACGCGTCCCCGGCGCCGAGACCGTTGAGGACCTTGACCGGCAGCGGGGGCAGCTCCGTCGACCCGCCCCCGCTGTCCACGGCGAGGACCCCCTCGGGCCCCTGTTTGACGACGGCCAGCTCGACCCCGGCGTCCAGCAGGGCGCGGGCGGCGGCGTGCGGTTCGCGCACGCCGGTGGCGACCTCGACCTCGTCCAGGTTGCCGACCGCGACCGTGGTGTGGCGCAGGGCCTCGGCGTAGAACCGGCGGGCGGTGCCCGGGTCCTCCCAGAACATGGGACGCCAGTCGAGGTCGAAGACGGTGGTGCCGGCCCTGGCCCGGTGGGCGAGGGCCGCGAGCGTCGCCGTACGGCTGGGCTCCTCGCTCAGGCCGGTGCCGGTGACCCAGAGGATCCGGGCCTCGCCGAGGGCGTCCAGGTCCAGCTCGTGGGCGTCGATCTCCAGGTCCGGGGCCTTGGGCTGCCGGTAGAAGTAGAGCGGGAAGTCGTCCGGCGGGAAGACCTCGCAGAAGGTGACCGGGGTGGGCAGTCCGGGCACGGCGGTGACCCAGCGGTCGTCCACGCCGAAGTCGCGCAGCGCCTGGTGGAGATAGGCGCCGAACGGGTCGTCACCGGTGCGGGTGATCACGGCGGTGCGCCGGCCGAGCCGGGCCGCGGCGACCGCGACGTTCGCCGCCGACCCGCCGAGGAACTTCCCGAACGACGACACCTGGGCGAGCGGGACACCGGTCTGCAGCGGGTAGAGGTCCACTCCGATCCGCCCCATCGTGATCAGGTCGTAGGCCATCGGCTTCCCTTCGTCACGGCTCTCCCGGCTTTCTAGCCCCGCCTGCCGAGCCCTGTCAATGTTTTGTCCGGACATTCGGACGAGCATGCGAGGCCGCATCCGTCCACCCACGGGCCATCGTTACCGTTTATGGCCATTGCGTCACAAATGCTTCCTCCCCGTCACACATGTCGCGTCCGTGTGCGCCCTCGGTCACACCTGGCCGACATGCCGCCCTCACGGTCACTCAGCGTCGTTCATCGGGCACAGGCTTGGTGATCGCCAGCGCAGCACCCGGTCCCCCCGGCGGCCGTTCCGGCCGCCGCCGTGGTGCGCGCAGGGAGGTGCACTTCATGACCGACCGAAGGCTCTGGTCCTACAAGGACATCGCGGCGCACATCCGGGTGCAGCCGGACACCGTGCGGTCCTACCGCAAGCACGGACTGCTGCCCCCGCCCGACCACGTCGAGGGCGGCAAGCCCTACTGGTACTCCGACACCATCCGCGCCTGGGTCGCCGCCCGCCCCGGCAACCGCCCCCGCAGAGACCGCTGACCGCCGGGCGCCGGCGACGGGCCGGGGCGGGGCGCCGGGGAAGGGCCTGGGCGCCGGGGAAGGGCCAGACTTCACCGCCGCTCGACTCCACGCCCACGACGCCCCGGTTGGGGCACTCACCGCCCGGCCCCACCACGGCCCGTACGCCACCGGAGGCCCCAACAGCCCGTAACACGCGCACAGTTGAGGGATTCGGGGCCGGACGCGGCGCCCCGGCGGGGCTCTCGCCCCGCGTGCCGTCCGGTGGCCGCCGGGGGCGGGTCGCTCCATCGTTCGAGGCGTCACACATCCCGCTGAAAAACCGGCGACACAGCGCCCACCGATCGCGCACGGCTCCCCCTTGATCAAGCTGGTGTCTTCTGCGAAGGAGACGCCACTGTGCGAATTTCTGACATTCAGCGCTGCGAGGTCCGGCCCGGACGGCTCGTCGAGTGGACGTTCAGCCCGGCGACCATCGCGGCGGCGGCAGCGCTGCCACCGGACCCGCGACCGCCCGCGTACATCCAGGAGTCGCACGTCAGAACGGCCAGGTCGGTACGTGACGACGGACTGTTCGTACCGACCTGGCTGGGCACGGCTTTCGACCTGCCGGGCCGCGCCGACCTCGACGCGCTGGAACGGGCGCTGCGCGACTGGACCCTGCGTCACGAGACGCTCCGCAGCGGCTTCCGGTGGGTCGGCGACGACATGCACCGGTTCACGCTCGCCGAGAAGGACGTGGCCCTGCAACGCGAGGAGGTCGGCGACTTCGCCGACGCGGACGCGCTGGTCCGCTACCTGCAGGACCGGTTCGACGTCGCGGCGGACGCGCTCGGCTGGCCGAACCTCATCTACGCGGCGGTCCTGCGCGACGAATCCACCAGCGTGTACATGGCCTTCGACCACACCAACGTCGACGCCTACTCCCTCCAGCGCATCCCGGAGGAGATCCACGACCTCTACACGGCGGGCGTCACGGGGCGGCCCGTCACCGGCCCGGCCGTGGGGAGTTACGTCGACTTCTGCGGCCAGGAGCGGGCGGACGCGGACGGGATCGACGACACGCACGCCATCGTGGCCCGCTGGCGGGAGTTCATCGGCCGGTGCGGCGGGCGGCTCCCGGAGTTCCCCGTCGACCTCGGACTGCAGCCCGGCGGCGTACTGCCCGCCCAGAAGCTGATGTGCGAGCCCCTCCTCGACGCGGACGCGGCCGCCGCGTTCGAGGAGCACTGCCGGCCCTACGGCGGCAGCCTGGTCGGCATCCTCGCCGCGACCAGCCTGATCGTCCACGAACTCGGCGGGCAGCCGTACTACCGCACGGTCGTCCCGTTCCACACCCGGCTGAAGTCCGCCTGGTCGGACTCCGTGGGCTGGTACGTGGGCGGCGCACCGATCGAGGTGCCCGCGACGCGGGACTTCGGCAGTGCCCTCACCGCCGTCCGCTCCGAGCTGCGGGCCAACCGGTCGCTGGCGCGCATCCCGCTGGCGCGCGTACTGCGCCTGCTCGGCTCGGACTTCCGCCCGACCTCCCCCGACCTGCACTCGATCGTGTCGTACGTCGACGCCCGCCTCATCCCCGGAGCGGCCCGCTGGGCCGAGAAGAAGGCGTACGGGCTGATGCGGGTGTCGTACGGCGACCAGGTGTGCGTCTGGGTCAACCGGCTGCACGAGGGCCTGTGGCTCGCCTGCCGTTACCCGGACACGGAGGTGGCCTACCGGAACGTGCGGCTGTACGTCGAGGGACTGCGCGAGCTGATCGCCTCCGCGCCGGCCCGGGACCGGCTCCAGGTCTCGGAACCGGCCTTCTCCTGACACAACTGTTCGCCACTTCCCCCGTGTTGGTGTCGCGCGCCCCCGCACCCGACACCCCCGCACCTCGCACGCGGACGCACGCGGGCCGCAACTCCCGTGCAGAAACGGCGATTTGGCAGTCGATCGACGCATTCGCCACCTCTTGCCACCCTCGCGACACAGATGTCAGGCGTGAAACCAACTCGTCCGTTACTGCTAGTGTTTGTTCAGTAACGCTAGGCAATCAGTCTCGTCTGACGAGCGAAGAACCGAGGGTTCCATGCGCAAGTTTCAGCAGGTCGTGATCGCAGCAGTGGCCGCCGGCGGACTGTCGGCCATCGGCGCCGGCACCGCCACCGCCGGCACCTCCGACGAGGGACTGCAGGTGGCCAACCTGTTCCGCCCTTACCAGGAGTGCAGCCCGCAGACGGTGGTCGAGAACAACGTCCCGATCGGCGTGCTCGGCCTCGCCGGCACCCTGGACACCACCTGCGACCAGTACAACAACGCCTTCAACGGCTGAGTTCCACGGCGCCATCGCGCGCGGCGCACGGAACGGGGCCCTTCGAGCCACGCTTCGAGGGGCCCCGTTCGGCGGCCGGGCGCCCGAGCGTCCACGACACAGCCCGGCGCGGTCGGCGTCCGGGCACACGGTGCCCGCAGGACGGGCACCCCTACAGAGGGACACGCATCACATGTTCAGCACGAGAAAGGCCGCGGCCGTCTCGGGCCTCGTCGGCGGCCTCGTCCTGGCCTGCACCGGCATCGCCCAGGCGCAGGCCGCGAACCCGGGAGCCTGCACACGGGACGTCCTGGGCAACATCACCTGCAGCCAGCACATCACGGGCGTCATCCCCGAGAACGGCGTCATCCCCCACCAGGAGACGTGCCAGCCGGTGCAGCCCGTGACCCTGCCCGCCGCCACGGGCACCGGCGTGATGCGGGTCGGCCCCAGGGTGACCTGCTCCCAGGAGACGGGGCGCGCGCCCGAAGCGGCGGACGGCAGGCCGTAGCCGGCCGGCACGGCTCCGGCTCCGCGGCACGGGCGGTCCGCCGTCAGACGCCCTACTACATAAGGGGGGCCGCGGCGACATGGGGACACAGATCCCGAAGTTACTACCCAACGTATGTATAGGCTCACTTTCAGTAGTCGAACCAGGTGGTCAGCCTGGACGAGAAAGGGTCAAACATGCGTAAGTTTCAGCGCGCTGCGGTCGTAGCGGCGACGGTCGTGGGGCTGTCCGCCCTCGGCGCCGGTGTCGGTTTCGCCTACGAAGGGCACGACGCGGCTCCGGCGGTCACCGCCGTGGCCAACTCGTCGGCGAAGGCCGTTGCCTTCGGCGGCGGCTTCTACGCTCAGGCGGCCCACCCGGAGCTGCAGCCGGTGGCCCAGCCGGCCGCGCAGCCCGTCGCGCAGCCGGTGGCCCAGCCCGTCGCGCAGCCGGTGGCCCAGCCCGCCGCGCAGCCCGTCGCCCAGCCGGCCGCGCAGCCGGTCATCCTGCCCGCAACCCAGGCTCAGCCGCAGGCCCAGCCCGAGGGCCCGCAGTACACCGAGGCTCAGCCGCAGGCCCAGCCCGAGACCCAGCCGTTCGTCGAGGGCCAGCCGCAGGCCCAGCCCGAGGGGCCCCAGTACACCGAGGCTCAGCCGCAGGCCCAGCCCGAGACCCAGCCGTTCGTCGAGGGCCAGCCGCAGGCCCAGCCCGAGGGCCCGCAGTACACCGAGGCTCAGCCGCAGGCCCAGCCCGAGGGCCCGCAGTACACCGAGGGTCAGCCGCAGGCCCAGCCGGAGGAGCCCCAGTACGCCGAGTACCAGGGCGAGTGAAGACGTGCCGAGGGCTCGCCCCTCGGCGCCCAGGGCGTGTCGAGTGACACCCCGTGGTGAGAAACAGCCCGGACGCGCGGCGATCGGCCAGTGCGCGTCCGGGCTTCCGCCATCCCGCCTCCGGCCGCGGCACGGCCGGGCGCGGGATGCTCTGTTCCGCTCCTCTCGGGCCCGGGCGCACGCCGGTCAACGGCACAGGCGCCCGGGCCTCCGTCGTAAAGGAAACCAGCACATGTTGACTCTGCAGAAGTTCGTCACCGTCTCGGGGCTCGTCGGGAGTCTCGCCGCGGTGTGCGTCGGGGCCGGACACGCGTACGCGGGCGAGAAGCCGGGCGAATGCCGGACCACGGAGCAGGGTGGCACCGTCTGCGTCCGCAAGAGCGAGACGCACGTCGAGAAGGACGGCACGTACACCATCCGGCAGTCGCAGAGCTGCACCGTGGCCGACCGGCCGCGCGTGGTGCTCCCGGAGGAGCGGCTGATGGAGGGCGGCTCCGCCAGGATCGGGGAGCGCATCGACTGCTCCAACAGGGCCGAGCTGCCCGAGGGATTCAGGAAGCCGAGCATCAAGCGCTGAGAGCACGGCCGGGCAGAAGCCGGGCCGGGAGGGATCCCGGCCCGGCATCGCCGTGCCCCGCGGCATGTCCGCGCGGGAAAAAGGAAATTTCCGGTGCCCGGCGGACCGCCGGACACCGGGAACGGGTGTCGCCTTACTCGAAGCTGTTGTTGCAGCCCATCTCGGAGCCGAGCTCGGTGAGCTGGGCACCCGGGTTGCCCTCGCCGTTCACCGCGTTGCCCAGCACACCGTTGAGGATGCCCACGTTGCCGAGGACGTCGACGTTGGCGTCGTGCGACCGGCAGATGCTGCTCTGCGTGATGTCGAAGCCGTCGCCGCCACCGGCGTGGGCGGTGCCGGCGCCCAGGAGCCCGACGCTTCCGAGAGCCGCGACGAGGACGGCAGCCTTGCGGATCTTGCGCATGTCATCTCCAGTGAGGTGAGGTGGGTGCGATCTGTCGAAGATCGCCGTTCATGCAGTCACGGGGACTGCACTGGTGCTGCATGCGCATGGTCCCGGCACCCAACCGATGCCCGGTGCCGGGACCATGCGCGTTCTCAGCGCCCGTGCGCCGAGGAGGCTCTTAGAAGGCGCTGTTGTTGCAGCCCGCCTCGGAGCCGAGCTCGGTCAGCTGGGCGCCCGGGTTGCCCTCGCCGTTCAGCAGGTTGCCGCCGAGGCCGTTGAGGATGCCCACGTTGCCGAGGACGTCGACGTTGGCGTCGTGCGACCGGCAGACGCTGCTCTGCTTGATCTCGAAGCCGTCGCCGCCACCGGCGTGGGCGGTGCCGGCGGCCAGGAACCCGACGCTTCCGAGAGCCGCGACGAGGACGGCAGCCTTGCGGATCTTGCGCATGTCATCTCCAGTGAGGTGAGGTGGGTGCGATCTGTCGAAGATCGCCGTTCATGCAGTCACGGGGACTGCACTGGTGCTGCATGCGGACGGTCCCGGCACCTACCCGATGCCCGGTGCCGGGACCATGCGCAGTTGCAGCGCCCGTGCGCCGAGGAGATCCTCAGAAGGCGCTGTTGTTGCAGCCCATCTCGGAGCCGAGCTCGGTGGACTGGGCGCCCGGGTTGCCCTCGCCGTTCACCGCGTTGCCCAGCAGGCCGTTGAGGATGCCCACGTTGCCGAGGATGTCGAGGTTCAGGTCGTGCGACTTGCACTGCGAGCTCTGCGTGATGCTGAACTTGTCGCCGTCCTTGCCGTCGTTCGCGTGGGCCGTGCCGCCCACCATCCCGATGGTGCCGAGGGCAGCGACCAGGACGGCAACGTTGCGAAGCTTGCGCATTTCTTCTCCGATGGTGAGTCCGTGCGATCTGAAGCAGATCGACCTCTTACAGTTACGAGAGACTAGAGCGAATCCCCGCAAAACGGACAGCGGCGCGCCGTTTTCGCGGCGTCGAAGCAGAAGCACCCGAATGTCGCAACGCATGCGCACGGGCCCGTCGGTCGGGATACCGAGGGCCCGTGTCCGGTGCCGGTGTTACGGCCGCGGGAAGCGCTACTGACGCATGGCGGTCGCGTTGGCGAGGGAGTTGGCCTGGCTGTTGGCCTGGGTGCAGTCCACGCCCCGGGTCTGGGCCGCGGCGAGCACGGCGACCGGGATGTTCGCGTCGAGCAGGGTCTGCGGGCTGCACTCCTGGTACGGGCGGAACAGGATGTTCTGGTGCACCGGACCGCCCTCCTGCGACTGCGGGGCCTGCTGCGTGATCTGCGGGCTGAGCTGCGGGTTCAGCTGCGGGTTGACCTGCGGGGCCACCTGGGTGCCGCGCTGCGGCGCGGGCTGCTGCGGGGCCGCCTGCCGCGGGGCCAGCGAGCCGTAGGTCTGCGCGGTCGCCTGCGAGGAGGTGGCCGAGGCGGCCCGGGCGTCCGACTGCGAGACGGGGGACGGCGCGCCCCCGTTGTGCGCGGCGGGCGTGGCGGCGGAGCTGGGGCCGGCACCGACGGCGGACAGACCGCCGGCTGCTGCGACGACGAGCGCGACCTGCTGAAGCTTGCGCATGGGATCCTCGGCCCTTCTTGACCTGTGGACGGAACGGATGAATGCGGCGGCGAAGGAATCGCCGCTCGGCTCCGTGGGGAACGAGGCGGGCGCGGACTCAGATACGGCCGCCGTACGGGGGGTCACCCATTTGCCGCAGAGGCGTGCGCGGCGCGGGAGTGCCACGCCGGTCGGCAAACGGGTGACGGGTTCTCAAAGCCGTGACCACGGCGCGGGATTCCTCGTTCCAACGGGGAAAGGGCAGCGGCCGTCGATCCGAAAAGGCCCGGGGGATTCGCTGCCGCCTCCGACGCGAATCCGCGTGCAAATCAGCAACCACCGTCGCTGACCGTGCAGTTCGACCACCGCACCGGCCGCACGCGGCACCGCGCTGAATGCAGTGTTTCAGGTATCGAAGGGCCGAGGGTTTCATGCGCAAGCTTCACAAGGCCGCGCTCTTTGTAGCGGCGGCCAGCGGTCTGTCCGTCATCGGCGCCGGCGTCAGCCATGCCGACGCTCCCGTCGGACCCGGCGGTCCGGCTCCGGCTCCGGTGCCGGCGCCCGAGTACCCGGCCCCCCAGGCCGCACCCGTGGCGCCCGCTCCCCAGTCGGTCCCGCCGGCGCCACAGCAGCAGACCGGTTACGCCGCCGCGACGGCCACGTCGCAGGGCACGGCGCAGGCCTCCACCGCGCCGTACCCCCAGCAGGCGGCCCCCGCGCAGCCCGTGCAGGCGGCCCCCGCACAGCCGGCGCAGGTGGTGCCGCAGGTCATGCCCCAGGTGATGCCGCAGGTCGCCCCGCAGGTGGCCGTGCCGCAGGCGTTCGGCCCGGAGCCCCCGATGTCCGTCGCCCCGCAGGTGAACCCCCAGGTGAACCCGCAGATCAACCCGCTCGTCAACCCGCATGTCACCCCGGGGAGCGTGCCGGAGCTGACTCCGGTCGGCCTCGGGCAGATCGCGGCGCCTCCCGTCGGCCAGCTGGGGCTCCCCCAGCTCGGCTGACGGCCTCCCGCACTTCCGCACGACCGACTCGATCTGGTGCAGATCGTCCCTCAACCAACGGAGAACCCATGCGCACGTTCCACAAGGCAGTCCTCGTCGGCGCCATGCTCGGCACCGTCGGCTCCCTCGGCGGCAACACCGCCTTCGCCCACGGCGAGCCGGGCCACGACCTCGACATCACGCAGGGCATCGAGTGCCGTTCGCACGACATGAACATCGAGGTGATCGGCAGCCTCGGCGTCCTCACCGGCCTGGCGGGCAACCTGCTGAACGGCGAGGGGAACCCGGGTGCGCAGCGCAGCCACCTCGGTTCCGAGATGGGGTGCAGCAACCAGGCGTTCTGACGCCTCGCCGTCCTCGGCCCCGGGCACGCACGGACCTTCCCGGTCCGTGCGTGCCCTTCGTGCAATGGGCGTGACCGCTGGGCGGTCCCCGGCCGGGCCGGGGAGGGAAACGCGTCGGGCCCCAGGAGACTTCACGGTGTCTCCTGGGGCCCTTTGACGCGTCCGGACCGATCAGGGGGACCGGTCCGCACGGCAGCTCCGACGTCGGTCAGCGGGTGCGGCCCGGGCTGAAGCGGCGGTAGAGGATCCCGCCCGTGACGATGAGGGCGAGGCTGCCCGCGAGGGCGGGAGCGGTGAGGTCCGCTCCGGTGTGGGCCAGCGAGGGTCCCATCGCGTGGGGGGCGTCCGGGGTGTGCGGGGCCTGCGGTGCGACGTGGGACCGGTCCGGGGCAGCCGGGGGCTTGGGGGCCCGGGGCTTGGGGACCGCGGTGTGCGAGATCTCCTCGTCACCGTAGCCGTTGACCGACTCGTTGCCGACGGCCGGGTTGCCGACGCCGACCACGTTGACGCTGTTCCCGGAGACGTTCACCGGCACATCGACCGGGAGCTGGAGGTTGTTGCCCGACAGCACCCCGGGGGAGCCCTCGGTGACGCCGTGCGCCGATGCCCCTCCGGACCCGGCCGACCCGCCGCCGGCCTTCGCCCCGCTGCCCTTCGCCGCGCCGCCGGCCTTGGCGGCGTCGGTCTTCTTCGCGCCCTCGGCCTTCCCGCTGTCGCCGTTCACGCAGGTGTTGCCCGCGGCCGGGTTGAGCAGCCCCACGATGTTGACGGTGTTGCCGCAAACGTTCACCGGCACGTGCACCGGTACCTGGAGGGAGTTGCCGGAGAGCACCCCGGGCGAGCCCGCGGCCGTACCGTCGGCGCTGGCTCCGTCGG
Source organism: Streptomyces glaucescens (assembly GCF_000761215.1). Lineage (GTDB taxonomy): Bacteria > Actinomycetota > Actinomycetes > Streptomycetales > Streptomycetaceae > Streptomyces > Streptomyces glaucescens_B. Next base: position 2,863,864 of record NZ_CP009438.1, read on the forward strand.
CCGCGAAGGCGGCGGACACCGGGAACGCCACGGCCATCGCGCCGGAAGCGGCGGCGACGGCGATCACACCGTTTCGGGTAGTCCGTCTCATGGGTTTCCTGCCTTCCTGACTTCTTCGCGGGCACTCACCCGCACCCCGTAAAACGGACGTGGACCATCCGGAGTTATGGCGTGGTGTCCTCCAGTTACTCCAGTTAGTGACTGATGTGCCCGCGCGAGGCGGCCACGACGTTGAATCCATACCCCCTAGGGGTATAGTGTGGAGTGCATGGGGTTCCCCCCGTGGTCCCCACCGGACCCATACGCCTCGACGAGGAGTAACGACATGACTGCCCAGACCGACACCCAGGGTTCCGTCACCACCGTCTACAAGGTGACCGGGATGAGCTGCGGACACTGCGAGGGCTCCGTCTCCGCCGAACTCACCCAGCTCCCCGGTGTGACGTCGGTGCGGGCCGTCGCCGCCACCGGCGAGGTCACCGTCGTCTCCGAGGCGCCGCTGGACGAGGAGGCCGTGCGCGCCGCCGTCGACGAGGCCGGCTACGAGCTGGCCGGCCGCGCCTGAGCCGTACCGCACACGTCCCCGGCACCGGACCGTGCGCGACCGCCGATACCGGTCGCACACGGTCCGGTCCGTCGTCTGGAGCCCGGACATGACCACCACCGACACACCCATGGACACACCGCCGCCCGTGTCCCAGGTCGAGCTGCTGATCGGCGGCATGACCTGCGCCGCCTGCGCCGCCCGCGTCGAGAAGAAGCTCAACCGCATGGACGGCGTCACCGCCACGGTGAACTTCGCGACGGAGAAGGCCCGGGTCACCTACCCCGCCGGCACCGAGGTCGCCGACCTGATCGCCACCGTCGTGAAGACCGGGTACACCGCGGAGGAACCCGCACCGCCGGCCCCCGCCCCCGGGGACGAAGAGCCGCAGGGCCCGGCCGACCCGGAGCTGTCGGCGCTGCGGCAGCGCCTCGCCGTCTCCGCGCTGCTCGCCGTGCCCGTCGTCCTGCTGGCGATGGTCCCCGCCCTCCAGTTCGACTACTGGCAGTGGCTGTCGCTGACCCTCGCCGCGCCCGTCGTCGTCTGGGGCGGCCTGCCCTTCCACAAGGCCGCCTGGACCAACGCCCGGCACGCCGCCTCCACCATGGACACCCTGGTCTCGGTCGGCACCCTGGCCGCGTTCGGCTGGTCCCTGTGGGCGCTGTTCCTCGGCGACGCGGGCATGCCCGGCATGCGGCACGGCTTCGACCTCACGGTCTCCCGCACCGACGGCACCGCGACGATCTACCTGGAGGTCGCCGCCGGAGTCACGGCGTTCCTGCTCCTCGGCCGCTGTCTGGAGGCCCGTGCCAAGCGCCGCGCGGGGGCCGCGCTACGGGCGCTGATGGAGCTGGGCGCCAAGGACGTGGCGGTGCTCCGCGCGGGGCGCGAGGTGCGGATCCCGGTCGGGCAGCTCTCGGTGGGCGACCGGTTCGTCGTACGCCCGGGCGAGAAGATCGCCACCGACGGCACGGTCGTCGAGGGCAGCTCCGCCGTGGACGCCTCCATGCTGACCGGTGAATCCGTCCCGGTGGACGTGACCGCCGGGGACACCGTCACCGGCGCCACCGTGAACACCGCCGGCCGGCTGGTCGTCGAGGCCACCCGGATCGGCGCCGACACCCGGCTCGCCCGGATGGCCAGGCTGGTGGAGGACGCGCAGAACGGCAAGGCGGAGGTGCAGCGGCTCGCCGACCGGGTCGCCGCCGTCTTCGTGCCCGTGGTGCTGCTGATCGCCGCCGCCACCTTCGGCGGCTGGCTCGGCGCGACCGGCGACACCGTCGCCGCGTTCACCGCCGCCGTCGCCGTGCTGATCATCGCCTGCCCGTGCGCGCTCGGCCTCGCCACGCCGACGGCACTGCTGGTCGGCACCGGGCGCGGCGCCCAGCTCGGCATCCTCATCAAGGGCCCCGAGGTCCTGGAGTCCACCCGCCGCGTGGACACCGTCGTCCTCGACAAGACCGGCACCGTCACCACCGGCCGGATGACCCTCCAGGAGGTCCGTGTCGCCGAGGGCGCCGACGAGAAGCAGGTGCTGCGGCTCGCGGGCGCCCTGGAGCACGCCTCCGAGCACCCCGTGGCCCGCGCCGTGGCCGCGGGCGCGGCGGAGCGGGCCGGGGAGCTGCCGGCGGCCGAGCGGTTCGAGAACGTGCCCGGCAGGGGCGTGCGCGGGCGTGTGGAGGGCCATGAGGTGACCGTGGGGCGGCTCTTCGACGGACCGCTGCCCGAGGAGCTGGCGGAGGCGAAGAAGCACGCGGAGCTGGGTGGTCGTACGGCCGTCGTGGTCGGCTGGGACGGCGAGGCGCGCGGCGTCCTCGCCGTCGCCGACGCGGTGAAGGAGACCAGCGGCGACGCGGTGCGCGAGCTGCGCGCCCTGGGGCTCCGGCCGGTGCTGCTGACGGGCGACAACCGCAGGGTCGCCGAGGCGGTGGCCGCGGAGGTCGGCGTCGAGGAGGTGATCGCCGAGGTGCTGCCCGAGGAGAAGGTCGAGGTCGTCCGGCGGCTCCAGGCGGAAGGCCGCACGGTCGCGATGGTCGGCGACGGGGTCAACGACGCCGCCGCGCTCGCCGCCGCGGACCTGGGGCTCGCGCTGGGCACGGGGACGGACGCGGCGATCGAGGCCGGGGATCTCACACTCGTCCGCGGGGACCTGCGGGTCGCGGCGGACGCGATCCGGCTCTCCCGCCGCACCCTCGGCACGATCAAGGGCAATCTGGTCTGGGCGTTCGGCTACAACGTGGCCGCGCTGCCGCTGGCCGCGGCGGGTCTGCTGAACCCGATGATCGCGGGGGCGGCGATGGCCTTCTCCTCGGTCTTCGTGGTCACGAACAGCTTGCGACTGCGGACGTTCCGCGAGACCCCCCTTCAATCCGGCGCAAGCCTCACATAAGCTCTTCACAAGGCTCGCGCATCTTCCTTACGCTTGAGCCCCGTTCGTCATATGGGGCCTCTTGCGCATCTATTGGGACATATGCAAGAGACGCAGATCACAGTGATGTGAACGTAACCATCGAAGGGGTTCGAAGGTCTAAGTTGGCGATGTCAGAAGGCGTCTTGGGGGGCGCCGACTGGCGTCTGGGGATGTCTTGGGGGACTTCTCCAGATGGGGGTACCTCCCTGCTCGAACGGAGTTGCGAGCTCGGGGGAGCGTTGCCGGGGCACGTACACCGGGAAGCTTTGAGCGGCCCTCCCAGCGTGCGTTGTCCCGGCAGACCGCAAGCCGGCACACATCACAGATGACGGCACGACCCGAGCACGGTGAGTTTTGCTCATTGTGCTCACACAGCGATTCAGGCGCTGGTCTCACAGACGCCCGGCCGGATCCCGTGGGGGGAATCCGCACCGGGACATGGGAAGGCGCCCTGGTCGTCGGCCCGTGGGGGGACCGGCGTACCAGGGCGCCTTTCGCTTCGCGCGCGCAGCGCCGTGCGCGGGGGTGGTGCGCACGGGGCGGGGGCGCCGAGACCCGCTCAGCGCCCCTCGGATGCGGTGGCTCAGCGCTCCTCGACCGGGACGAAGTCGCGCTCGACCACGCCCGTGTAGATCTGGCGCGGGCGGCCGATGCGGGAGCCCGGCTCCTTGATCATCTCGTGCCACTGGGCGATCCAGCCCGGCAGGCGGCCGAGGGCGAACAGCACCGTGAACATCTCGGTCGGGAAGCCCATGGCCCGGTAGATCAAGCCGGTGTAGAAGTCGACGTTCGGGTAGAGGTTGCGCGAGACGAAGTAGTCGTCGGCGAGCGCGTGCTCCTCCAGCTTGAGCGCGATGTCCAGCAGCTCGTCGGACTTGCCGAGGGCGGACAGCACGTCGTGCGCGGCAGCCTTGATGATCTTGGCGCGGGGGTCGAAGTTCTTGTAGACCCGGTGGCCGAAGCCCATCAGGCGGACGCCGTCCTCCTTGTTCTTCACCTTGCGGATGAAGGAGTCGACGTCGCCGCCGGCGTCGCGGATGCCCTCCAGCATCTCCAGCACCGACTGGTTGGCGCCGCCGTGCAGCGGGCCCCACAGCGCGTTGATGCCGGCCGAGATCGACGCGAACATGTTCGCCTGGGACGAGCCGACCAGGCGGACCGTGGAGGTCGAACAGTTCTGCTCGTGGTCGGCGTGCAGGATCAGCAGCTTGTCGAGCGCCGAGACCACGATCGGGTCCAGGTCGTACTCCTGGGCCGGCACGGAGAACGTCATGCGCAGGAAGTTCTCGACGTAGCCGAGGTCGTTGCGCGGGTAGACGAACGGGTGGCCGACCGACTTCTTGTACGCGTACGCCGCGATCGTCGGGAGCTTGGCGAGCAGGCGGATCGTGGAGAGGTTGCGCTGCTGCTCGTCGAACGGGTTGTGGCTGTCCTGGTAGAAGGTGGACAGCGCGGAGACCACCGACGACAGCATCGCCATCGGGTGGGCGTCCCGCGGGAAGCCGCGGTAGAAGTTCTTGACGTCCTCGTGCAGCAGGGTGTGCCGGGTGATCTCGTCCTTGAACGCGGACAGCTCGTCGACGGTCGGCAGCTCACCGTTGATCAGCAGGTACGCCACCTCAAGGAAGGTGGAGCGCTCGGCCAGCTGCTCGATCGGGTAGCCGCGGTACCGGAGGATGCCCTGCTCGCCGTCGAGGTAGGTGATCGCGGATTTATAGGCGGCGGTGTTGCCGTAGCCGCTGTCCAGGGTCACGAGACCGGTCTGGGCGCGGAGCTTGCCGATGTCGAAGCCCTTGTCCCCGACGGTGCTGTCGATCACCGGGTAGGTGTACTCGTTACCGTCGTACCGCAGTACTACAGAGTTGTCGCTCACGTCTTCCCTCACCGACGTAGTGCCTCATCTTCGAGGTGCCCTGACTGTCTCTACCATCCCCCATTTGGCTCAGGAGAGTGCACTCGGGGTCGACCATTGGGCTTACTGGCGGCACTCAGTGCCTCCAACTTGCTCATCCTGCCCCCTTGATCCGCCTTCCGGAAGAGCTGTGTGACGTTTGCGACTCGTTTGATCGATCATTTTTCCGTCCGGCGCCCGAACGGCGTCCCCCGACGCCCCGTCTCACGGCCGCGCTCACGGCCGCGGCGCCCCGCCGGAGAGCCGGAAGCCGAGCGCCGTACAGCGCCGGCCCGCCGACACCGTCCGCACCGCCTGGCCGATCGCCTTGCGCGACCCGACCAGCACGACCAGCTTCTTCGCCCGGGTGACGGCCGTGTAGAGCAGATTGCGCTGGAGCATCATCCACGCGCCCGTCGTGACCGGGATCACCACCGCCGGATACTCGCTGCCCTGCGACCGGTGGATCGTCACCGCGTACGCGTGGGCCAGCTCGTCCAGCTCGTCGAAGTCGTACGGCACCTCCTCGTCCTCGTCCGTCAGCACCGTCAGGCGCTGGTCGACCGGATCGAGCGAGGTGACCACGCCCACGGTGCCGTTGAAGACGCCGTTCTTCCCCTTCTCGTAATTGTTGCGAATCTGGGTGACCTTGTCGCCGACCCGGAAAACGCGTCCGCCGAACCGCTTCTCCGGCACGTCCGGCCGGCCCGGGGTGACGGCCTGCTGGAGGAGCCCGTTGAGCGTGCCCGCCCCGGCCGGGCCCCGGTGCATCGGCGCCAGCACCTGCACGTCCCGGCGCGGGTCGAGCCCGAACTTCGCCGGGATCCGGCGGGCCGCGACATCGACGGTGAGCCGCCCCGCCTCCTCCGTGTCGTCCTCGACGAAGAGGAAGAAGTCCTTCAGGCCGTCCGTGAGCGGATGCTGCCCCGCGTTGATCCGGTGCGCGTTGGTGACCACACCGGACTGCTGGGCCTGCCGGAACACACGGGTGAGGCGGACGGCCGGGACCGGACTCCGCTCGGCGAGCAGGTCGCGCAGCACCTCGCCCGCTCCGACACTGGGAAGCTGGTCCACATCCCCGACGAACAGGAGGTGGGCCCCGGGGGGAACGGCTTTGACCAGCTTGTTGGCGAGGAGCAGGTCGAGCATGGACGCCTCGTCGACGACGACCAGGTCGGCGTCCAGGGGCCGGTCCTTGTCGTAGGCCGCGTCCCCGCCGGGCTTCAGCTCCAGCAGACGGTGCACCGTGGAGGCCTCGGCGCCCGTCAGCTCGGCGAGCCGCTTGGCCGCCCGGCCGGTCGGCGCGGCGAGCAGCACCTTCGCCCGCTTGGCACGGGCCAGCTCCACGATGGACCGCACGGTGAACGACTTGCCGCAGCCCGGGCCTCCGGTGAGCACGGCGACCTTCTCCGTCAGCGCCAGCTTGACGGCCGCCTCCTGCTCGGGCGCCAGCTCGGCACCCGTGCGCCCCTTGAGCCAGCCGAGGGCCCTGCCCCAGTCGACGTCCCGGAAGCCCGGCATCCGGTCCTCGCCGGTGCGCAGCAGGCGCAGCAGCTGGGCGGCGAGGGAGAGTTCCGCGCGGTGGAAGGGGACCAGGTAGACGGCGGTGACCGGCTCGTCGCCGTCCCCGTCGGGACCGGGCACGTGCTCCCGCACGACCCCGGGGTCCCCGCCGTCCTCGGGCGGTGCGGCCAGCTCGGCGAGGCACTCGATGACGAGCCCGGTGTCGACCTGGAGCAGCTTCACGGCGTCGGCGATGAGCCGCTCCTCCGGGAGGTAGCAGTGCCCTTGGTCGGCGGACTGGGAGAGCGCGTACTGCAGACCGGCTTTCACGCGGTCCGGGCTGTCGTGCGGGATGCCGACCGACTGGGCGATCTTGTCGGCGGTGAGGAAACCGATGCCCCAGACGTCGGTGGCGAGGCGGTACGGCTGGTTCCTGACGACGGAGATGGACGCGTCCCCGTACTTCTTGTAGATCCGCACGGCGACGGAGGTGGAGACCTCGACGGTCTGGAGGAACAGCATCACCTCCTTGATCGCCTTCTGCTCCTCCCAGGCGTCGGCGATCTTCTTCGTCCGCTTCGGCCCGAGCCCCGGCACCTCGATGAGCCGCTTGGGCTCCTCCTCGATGATCTTCAGGGTGTCGAGCCCGAAGTGCTGGGTGATCCGGTCCGCGAAGACCGGTCCGATCCCCTTGACCAGACCGGACCCGAGATACCGCCGGATGCCCTGCACCGTGGCCGGCAGCACGGTCGTGTAGTTCTCCACGTGGAACTGCTTGCCGTACTGGGGATGCGAACCCCAGCGGCCCTCCATCCGCAGCGACTCCCCCACCTGGGCACCCAGCAGCGCACCGACCACGGTGAGCAGATCGCCGCCCCCGCGGCCCGTGTCGACCCGCGCGACCGTGTAGCCGTTCTCCTCGTTGGCGTACGTGATCCGCTCCAGGACGCCTTCGAGGACGGCCAGTCGCCGTTCGCCGCTCTGCGAGCTCCCCGACTGGTTGGTCATGATCCGACGGTACCGGCGGGGTGTGACAGCGGGGCGGTTCAGGGGCGGGGGCGGGGGTGCGCCTTGAGGGCCTGGAGGAAGGCGGCGAAGGTCTCCGGAGGGAAGGTGAGGTGGGGTTCGGCGGGGGCCTTCGAGTCGCGGATGGCTATGCGGGTGGGAGAGGTGGCGATCTCCACGCACTCGTTGCCGTCGTCCGGACCGGAGTACGACGACTTGCGCCACTTGTCCACGGGGGTGCCTCACAGCTCTCTCGCCAGCCGGTTGATGAAGTCACGCGACCGCTTCGGGTCGAGCGAGACCTCCTCCACCTTACGGAAGCGTGTTCGGAAGGCACTGAGCTGTGCTTCGGAGTCGATGAAGGCGGAGCCATGAGGCACGTCACGCACCACCGTGTCCAGCTTCGTCACGGGACCGCCCACGTACGTCATGGTGCTGCCCGCCCTGGCGAAGCCGTCCAGATCGAACGGAACGACGCGCACAGTGACGTTGTCGGCTTCGGAGACATCCAGGAGCTTGGTCAGCTGGGCCCGGGAGGCGGCTCGGTCGCCGACCCTGATCCGCAGGGCCGATTCATGGATGACCAGCTCGTAGGGGATGGTGATGCGCTGGCCGGCCATCCGGTGGCGGACACGCAACTCGAGTTCGTCCCCGGTGAGTGCGGGGACCCTGCTGGAGAACACCGCTCGGGCGTACTCCTCCGTCTGCAACAGCCCCGGCACGTAGAGGATGGCGACATCCCGCCTGAACGACGCGTGATGGTTGAGCTCGGACAGGTCCAGGAACGAGGTGGGCAGCAAGCCCCGGTACTCCTCCCACCAGCCACGCGTCCGGTCCGTCGCCATGGCCACCAAGGCATCGACGAACTCCGCGTCCATGCAGGCGTAATGGGACGCGAGGCGGCGCACCCGCTCCTCACTCACGCCCACGAGTCCTGACTCGATGTGGCTCATCTGGACGCGGTTCGCCCCGAGCAGTGCCGCTGCCTGGACGGCGGTGAGGCCTGCCGCCTCACGGAGCCTGCGCAGTTCGAGTCCCAGGCGCATCTGACGTGCGGTTGGTTCGCGCCTCTGGACCATGGTTGCTCCTCTTCCGGGGGCTGTCTCCGCGATCAGCTTGCTCAGGGTTACACGTTACCCCTACCGTCAGTCACGCGACGCACACCGTGCGAAACCGGGGCTCCGGAAGCGCACCGCTCCGTCCTGCCACGACGGCTGCGGCAACGACACCGCACGCCCTCGCATGACTCCCCACCGACCTGAAGGAGTTGACGCATGCCCGAGAACGAGCCGTGGGAGTACTCCCTCTACATCCCGAACGACGTGCGCGCCGTCACCGTTTGCCGCCGCACCCTCCGCCTGATCCTCACCATGCACGGACTCATCGGCCGCGTCGACGTCGCCGAGCTGCTGGCCACCGAGCTGGTCTCCAACGCCGTACGGCACACCAAGGGGCCGGCTGCGCTACGGGTGCGCTGGGCGCCACCGGGCACGCTGCGGATCGGGGCGTGGGACGCGGACCCCGAACCTCCCGAGGCTCCCGTCACCTTCGACAGTGCGACGGAGTTGGAGGAAGGGCGAGGGCTCGCGCTGGTGCGGGCCTGCTCCGATCTGTGGGGGTGGCAGCCGTTGTCCAGGTTCGGCAACCGGGGGAAGTACGTGTGGTGTGAGCTGGAGGCCGCGTGATGGTCGGCTCGTCGCACGAGGCACTGCACCGAATTTTCCAGAAGGACCCGGCGCTGTTGACCCGGGCGTTACAGCGGGTCCTGCACGTGCCGTTCCCCGAGCCCCGGGAGATCGCGGCGCTGAACGTGGACCTGACGGAGATCGAACCGGTCGAACGCCGGGTGGACACTCTCCTGCGGGCGGAGACGGACGAGGGGACCTACCTCCTCGTCGTCGAGTCGCAGGGGAAGGCGGACGACCGCAAGCGGGGCAGCTGGCCCTACTACCTTTCCTACCTGTACGAGAAGTACCGGTGCGAGCCGGTGCTCATCGTCATCACCCAGAGCAGCGCCACGGCGAAGTGGGCCGCGCGGCCGATCCGGTTCGGCTTCCCCGGCTGGAACTCACTCACGGTACGGCCGCTGGTGCTGGGCCCGGACAACGTGCCCGTGATCGCGGACGAGCGGCAGGCCGAGAGGGACGTACCCCTCGCGGTGCTCTCGGCCATGACACACGGGCGCGGCCCGCAGGCCCCGGCCATACTGGAATCCCTGGCATCCGCCCTGCGGACCATCGACTCCGACAGTGCCGCGGTCTTCGTGCAGTTCGTCGACTCGTGCCTGGCCGACCCCCAGGCGAAGCAGATGTGGAGGGACCTGATGACGGCGATCCAGTACTTCTGGCGTCACCCGCTGGCCGAGCAGGTGCGCGAGGAGGGCCGGGAGGAAGGCCGGGAGGAGGGCCGCGAGGAAGGCCGTATCGAGGATCGGCGGCAGATGGTGCTCCGCATCCTGGAGTGGCGCGGCATCTCCGTGCCCGACGACATCCGGCAGCGCGTCGACTCGTGCGCCGACCTCGACCAGCTCGAGGTCTGGGCCCAGCGAGCGGTGCGTGCCGCGGACGCGGCGGAGTTGTTCGCGACGGAGTGAACAAGTGACCGTGGGGCCGCCTCCGACGCCGGGTACGCCGACGGGTCAGCCGGCTTGTGACACCACGTGGTCGATGACCTTCTCGAACTCCTCCGTGGGGGAGAACTCCACCAGTTCGCAGTCCTCCTCGACCACGGGGACGTGGCCCGGTGACCAGTAGTACGCCTGGCCCGCCTCGAAGGTCTCCTCTCCCCCGGCCGTGCGCATCCGGATGCGGCCCTTCAGGACGTAGCCCCAGTGCGGGCACTGGCAGGCGTCCCCGGGCATGCCCTTGAGGGCCGGGCCCATGTCCGTGCCCCGGGGGAGGGTGAGGTAGCCGATGGACATGCCGCCCCCGATGGGCTTCACGCGCAGTTCCAGCCCGTCGCCTTCGAGTGCGACGGGGACCTCGTCGCGAGTCGCGGATGTCATGGTGCTCCTCCGCTTCCGGTCCGTACGGGTCGGCCGGCCGACGGGCAGACGCGCGGGCGGACGGACGGGCGGACCTTGTCGACTCCCTGCTTCCAGCCTGCTCCCGGTGCGCCCGGGCCGCGACCCCGGCTGCGCTCGGCTGAGCGGCGTACGCCGCGGTCCGGCCCGGCCGCGTCGGGAGCGTGGCCGGGCCGGGTTCGGCGGGCGAGTCACGGCGGCGGGCGGGCGGGGCGTCGTACGGTGACGACACCCCGCCCGTCCCGATTCGCCACTCCAGGGGAGAGATGTGATGAACGACTACGACCTGCTGGTCGTGGGGTCGGCCAATGCCGATCTGGTGATCGGCGTGGAGCGCCGGCCGGGTCCCGGAGAGACGGTGCTCGGCTCCGACCTGGCGGTCCACCCGGGAGGCAAGGGCGGCAACCAGGCCGTCGCGGCGGCCCGGCTCGGCGCGCGTACGGCGCTGCTGGCCCGGGTCGGCGACGACGCGCACGGCCGGCTGCTGCTGGACGCGCAGCGGGCCGCCGGGGTCGACACGGCGGGCGTGCTGGTCGGCGGTGCGCCGACCGGTGTCGCGCTGATCACCGTCGATCCGTCCGGTGACAACAGCATCGTGGTCTCGCCGGGTGCCAACGGGCGGCTGACGCCCGGCGACATCCGTGCGGCGGCGGGTCTCTTCCGCGCCTCCCGGGTGGTGTCGGCGCAGCTGGAGATCCCGCTGGAGACGGTCGTGGAGGTCGTCCGCGGCCTGTCCCCGGGGAGCCGTTTCGTTCTCAACCCGTCCCCGCCGCGCCCGCTTCCCGCGGAGGTGCTGGCCGCCTGCGACCCGTTGATCGTCAACGAGCACGAGGCGAAGGTGCTGCTCGGTGAGGGGAGGGCGGGCGTGGCGCCGGAGGACTGGGCGCGGTCGCTGCTCGCCGAGGGGCCCCGGTCGGTGGTGGTGACACTGGGCGCGGCGGGCGCGCTGGTGGCGTCGCCCGCCGGGGTGGCGCGGGTGCCGTCGGTGCGGGTGGCGGCGGTGGACACGACGGGCGCGGGTGACGCGTTCGCGGCGGCGCTGGCGTGGCGTCTGGGCGCCGGGGAGCCGCTCGCGGAGGCGGCGGCGTACGCGGCCCGTGTCGGCGCGGTGGCCGTCACCCGCGCGGGCGCGCAGGAGTCGTATCCGACCGCGGCGGAGGTCGCCGCGTTGTGAAGGGGGGCGGGAGTCGTCCGGGGACCGGGAGTCGTGCGGACACCGGGAGTCGTCGGTCGTCGGCTCGGCGGCTCGGCGGCTCGTCGGCTCGTTCATTACTGCCCGTAGATGTGGGCTCCGGGATCGTCCGTCGCCCGACTTGCTCCGGATACACGCCGGTACCGGCGCGATCAGTGACACTTCCGTACGGACTTCAGCGGAGATGCCCTCATCCACGGGGTGTGATTTACGCGACTCCTGCCACGGGAACTGACACACCGTTCCCTCGACAACACCTGCATCTCTCCTGGCAGTTGCCTTGATCGCCACATACGTGGCACGCCGGTCGTCCGGCCTGACACGCTGTGCCACGGGGTCGGCGTACAAGTCGCCCGCGGGGGTGACTTGCACGCACCGTGGTTGCCGCTGACGCCCGGTACTGTATTGCGCTACCACCGCTCCCCGGAGGGTCCGCGACATGTCGTGGGCGTCCCCGCGGGGTTCACGAACGTGGACCGGAAAGGGGGCGGCCCAATGGCTGCACAGCCGGAGGGGCACCAGAACAGCAAGGCGGACCGGGTCTACAACAAGGTCCGCTGGCTCGGGCCGATCTTCACGATCTACAAGATCGTGCGGGAGTTCCTGAGCCACTGAGGGCGAGAGCCCCGGCCTGACGGCCGGGGCCCAGCCCGTTCTGGTGATGCCAGAGGGCCTCATCTCGACAGCTTGCAGGCAACGGAGATGGGGCTCTCGCCTTGTCACCGCGCCGCCGCAGGAGCGGCCGTGCCGGTTGCCTCCTGGGCGGACACTGCCATCTTGCCCTGCTCGCAAGGTCGTTCGCGACACCCGCAAACAGGTTGAGACAGATGCGGCATCCCCGGTTCCGGCGGCCGAGTGGGCATTGACCTGCTCAGAATAATCGTGAACATGTGAAAGTGGTGCACATCACAGGGCTGGTCGTGACGGGAAGCACACCCGGACGGGTCACCGATGTCCCGATCGCCCCGATCTACCGGCGCGTACACGTGCGCGCCGTCACAGCGGCGGAATCGTACAGGATGCCACTGACGGCGCGCGTGCCGAGACGTCCTCCCCGGGCCGGGGACCGCTCCGCTCAGGCCCGCACCGGGTCGCCCTCGGCGATCTCCCCCACCCGCACGACCTCCGCGTACACCCCGGCGACGGGCTCCGGGTCCCGGCCCGGCCGGGCGGGGATGCTGTTGGCGCGGCGGACGATGCGCAGGGCCTCGGGGTCGCGGGGCAGGCTCCCGTGCGTCATGGTCGGGATGGCGCAGCGCGGTGCCCCGGCGACCACCCGCAGCACCGCCTCGTCCCCGACGCGCACCTCGCGGCCGATCCAGTCGTTCTCGACGAAGCCGTCGCCGCCGGTGTCGACCAGGAGGTTGGGCCGGTACCGCTCGGGTTCGGCGAGTCCGCGCGGGTTCTCGGCGGCCAGCCGCTTCAGGGTCGCCGTGGTGAGCAGGTGGACGGGTGCGCCGTGGAAGACCGAGGCCGGTACGGGGGTGGGAGCGAGGGTGACGGGCCGGCCGACGTAGGCGGAGAGGGCGGCGTCGGTGCCGGGGGCGGCGCTGTGGACGCTCCCGCCGTCCGGCAGGTCGATCCGGACGCCCTCCTCGTCCACGGCCGCGGCGCACCTGAGCACCGTCTGGTACAGCCGCGCCTGGACGGCGGTGACGAACTCGCCGCTGTCCGGGTCCAGCAACGCCAACCGCCGGTCTCCCGCCAAGCCGTGGGCGGTGAGACCGGCGGTGCGGAGGCGCTCGCCGAGCATGGCCTTGACGGGGTAACGCCAGAGTGCGGTGACCGTGCCCAGTTGACGAGACATGCCTCCGAGCATCACACGGAGGACATCACTCCATCACGTGTTCGACGAAACGCGCCGCGGTCTCCGCCAGCACCTCCCGTCCGTCGCGGGCCCAGAGCCCGTCGTTGAACAGTTCCACCTCGATGGGCCCGGTGTACCCGGCGGTCTCGACGTACGCCCTCCACTCGCGCATGTCGACGGCGCCGTCGCCGATCTGGCCGCGGCCGTCGAGGACGCCCTCGGGGAGCGGGGTGGTCCAGTCCGCGAGCTGGAAGGTGTGGATGCGGCCGGCGGCGCCCGCGCGGGCGATCTGTCCGGGGGCGCGGTCGTCCCACCAGATGTGGTACGTGTCGACGGTGACGCCGACCTGGCGGGCCGGGAACCGTTCCGCGAGGTCGAGGGCCTGGGCGAGGGTCGACACCACGCAGCGGTCGGCGGCGTACATCGGGTGCAGGGGCTCGATGGCGAGCCGTACGCCGTGCCGCTCGGCGTAGGGACCGAGTTCGGCCAGTGCGTCGGCGATGCGTTCGCGGGCGCCGTGCAGGTCCCTGGAGCCCGCGGGCAGGCCGCCGGAGACCAGGACCAGGGTGTCGGTGCCCAGGGCCGCCGCCTCGTCGACGGCTCGGCGGTTGTCCGCGAGGGCCGCGGCCCGCTGTGCCGGGTCGACGGCCGTGAGGAAGCCGCCGCGGCACAGGGTGGTCACCGTCAGGCCCGCGTCGCGGACGAGTGCGGCGGTGGCTTCGAGGCCGTACGACCGCACGGGTTCGCGCCACAGGCCGACGTTGCGGATGCCCAGGCCGGCGCAGGCGTCGGCCAGTTCGGGCAGGGACAGCTGCTTCACGGTCATCTGGTTGATGCTGAAGCGTTCGAGACCGGTCACCGGGTGACTCCGTACATCGCGAGCAGGGTCTTCATCCGCTCCTCCGCCAGCTCGGGGTCGGGGAACAGGCCGAGCCCGTCGGCGAGTTCGTAGGCGCGGGCGAGGTGCGGCAGCGAGCGGGCCGACTGGAGGCCGCCGACCATGGTGAAGTGGGTCTGGTGGCCGGCCAGCCAGGCCAGGAGGACCACGCCCGTCTTGTAGAAGCGGGTGGGGGCCTGGAAGAGGTGGCGGGACAGCTCGACGGTGGGGTCGAGGAGGTCGCGGAAGCCCGCCGTGTTCCCCGTGTCCAGGACCCGCACCGCCTCCGCCGCGAGCGGGCCCAGCGGGTCGAAGATGCCGAGCAGGGCGTGGCTGAAGCCCTGGTCGTCGCCGGCGATGAGCTCGGGGTAGTTGAAGTCGTCGCCGGTGTAGCAGCGCACGCCCCGCGGGAGGCGGCGGCGCAGGTCGATCTCGCGCTGCGCGTCCAGCAGGGACACCTTGATGCCGTCGACCTTGTCGGGGTGGGCGGCGATGACCTCCAGGAAGGTGCCGGTGGCCGCATCGAGGTCGGTGGAGCCCCAGTAGCCCTCCAGCGCCGGGTCGAACATCGGGCCGAGCCAGTGCAGGATCACCGGTTCGGCGGCCTGGCGGAGCAGGTGGCCGTAGACCTCCAGGTAGTCCTCGGGACCCGAGGCGGCCTTCGCCAGGGCGCGGGACGCCATGAGGATCGCCTGGGCGCCGGACTCCTCGACGACCGCGAGCTGCTCCTCGTAGGCGGCGCGGACCTCGGCGAGGGTGCCGGCGGGAAGCTGGTCGGTGCCGACGCCGCAGGCGATGCGGCCGCCGGCCGACACGGCCTCGGCGGCCGAGCGGCGGATCAGTTCGGCCGCGCCCGCCCAGTCCAGGCCCATGCCGCGCTGGGCGGTGTCCATGGCCTCGGCGACACCGAGCCCGTGGGACCACAGGTGGCGGCGGAAGGCGAGGGTGGCGTCCCAGTCGACGGCGGCCGGGGAGTCGGGGCTGACGTCGGCGCAGGGGTCGGCGACGACGTGTGCCGCGGAGAAGACCGTACGGGAGGTGAAGGGGGCGCCGGGGGTGACGGCGAGGGGTTCGGTGCGCGGCTCGTAGGTGCGCAGTGCGCCCGTCGCGTCCGGGAGGCGGATGGTCACAGGGAGACCTCCGGCACGTCGAGGCGGCGGCCCTCGGCGGAGGACTTCAGGCCGAGTTCGGCGAGCTGGACGCCGCGGGCGCCGGCGAGCAGGTCCCAGTGGTAGGGGGCGTCGGCGTGGACGTGCCTGAGGAACAGCTCCCACTGGGCCTTGAAGCCGTTGTCGAAGTCCTGGTTGTCGGGGACCTCCTGCCACTGGTCGCGGAAGACCTCGGTGGCGGGGATGTCGGGGTTCCAGACCGGCTTGGGGGTGGCGCTGCGGTGCTGGACGCGGCAGTTGCGCAGGCCCGCGACGGCGGAGCCCTCGGTGCCGTCGACCTGGAACTCGACCAGTTCGTCGCGGTTGACGCGGACCGCCCAGGAGGAGTTGATCTGGGCGACGGCGCCGCCCTCGAGTTCGAAGATGCCGTAGGCGGCGTCGTCGGCGGTGGCGTCGTAGGGCTTGCCGTCCTCGTCCCAGCGCTGCGGGATGTGGGTGGCGGTGAGGGCCTGGACGGACTTCACGCGGCCGAACAGCTCGTGCAGGACGTACTCCCAGTGCGGGAACATGTCGACGACGATGCCGCCGCCGTCCTCGGCGCGGTAGTTCCACGACGGGCGCTGGGCGGCCTGCCAGTCGCCCTCGAACACCCAGTAGCCGAACTCGCCGCGCACGGAGAGGATGCGGCCGAAGAAGCCGCCGTCGATGAGGCGCTTGAGCTTGAGCAGGCCCGGCAGGAACAGCTTGTCCTGGACGACGCCGTGCTTGACGCCCTTCTCGTGGGCGAGGCGGGCCAGTTCGAGGGCGCCGTCGAGGCCGGTGGCGGTGGGCTTCTCGGTGTAGATGTGCTTGCCGGCCGCGATCGCCTTGCGGATGGCGTCCTCGCGGGCCGAGGTGACCTGCGCGTCGAAGTAGATGCCGACGGCGGGGTCGGCGAGGACGGCGTCCAGGTCGGTGGAGACGTGCTCCAGGCCGTGCCGCTCGGCGAGCGCCTTGAGCGCGTGCTCGCGGCGGCCGACGAGGACCGGCTCGGGCCACAGCACGGTGCCGTCGCCGAGGTCGAGGCCACCCTGCTCCCGGATGGCGAGGATGGAGCGGACGAGGTGCTGGCGGTAGCCCATGCGCCCCGTCACACCGTTCATGGCGATACGCACCGTCTTGCGTGTCACGTCGATCCCTTCCCAGGCGTCGTACGCGGTGGATGCGCGCCGCGTACGCCCCCGGGCGGTGACTGGTGAGCGGTACAGCAAGCGCTTTCTATATGAGGAGAAGCTAGCCTCTCGGCAGGGGTCCGGACAAGACCACCGCACACTCGGTCTGTTCGAGGGGGCGAACAGGTGGGCCGGGCGGGCTTATGGTCTGCACGGAACCGCGAGCGGCCGGGCGGCCGTGTACGACGTCGGAGCGGGGAGGACCCCTCCCCCACGACGCCCGGCACGCCGGCGGCGACAACGCCGACGACGTACGACGAGGTACGACAGATGCGCGAGACGCACGACCGGAGGACGACGAGATGACGGTGACCCTGGCGGACGTGGCGGCCCGCGCCCAGGTCTCGCCCGCGACGGTGTCGCGCGTGCTGAACGGGAACTACCCCGTGGCCGCCTCGACCCGGGAGCGGGTCCTCAAGGCGGTCGACGAACTGGACTACGTGCTCAACGGCCCCGCGAGCGCACTCGCCGCCGCGACGTCCGACCTCGTCGGCATCCTCGTCAACGACATCGCCGACCCCTTCTTCGGGATCATGGCGAGCGCCATCCAGTCCGAGATCGGCGGCCCCGGCGGGCGCGCGGGCGGCGAACGGCTGGCCGTCGTCTGCAACACCGGCGGCTCACCCGAACGCGAACTCACCTACCTCACCCTGCTGCAACGCCAGCGGGCCGCCGCCGTGGTCCTCACCGGCGGCGCCATGGAGAACGCGCCGCACGCCGCGGCCGTCGCGGCGAAGCTGCGCAAGCTGAGCGAGGCCGGCACCCGGGTCGTGCTCTGCGGGCGCCCGCCCGCGCCCGACACCGACGCCGTCGCCCTCACCTTCGACAACCGGGGCGGCGGCAAGGAACTCACCGAGCACCTCATCGGGCTGGGCCACCGCCGCCTCGGCTACATCGCCGGCCCCGAGGAGCGCACCACCACCCGGCACCGCCTGGAGGGCCACCGCGCCGCGCTCGCCGCCGCCGGCATCGAGGAGGACCCCCGCTGGACGGTCCACGGCCGCTACGACCGCCGCTCCGGCTACGAGGCCACACTGGAACTCCTGCGCCGCGACCCCACGATCACCGCGGTGGTCGCCGCGAACGACTCCGTCGCGCTCGGCGCCTGCGCCGCCCTGCGCGAGTCCGGCCTGCGCATTCCCGAGGACGTCTCCGTCGCCGGCTTCGACGACCTGCCCTTCAGCATCGACGCGGTGCCCTCCCTGACGACCGTGCGGCTGCCGCTCGCCGAGGCCGGAGCGCGGGCCGGCCGCATCGCGATGGGCCGTGAGGAGCCGCCGCCCGGCCGGGTCGCCACGGTGCGGGGGGAGCTGATGGTACGGGGGTCCTCCGCGGTGCCGCGGAGCTGAGCCGGCGGCACGCCCACCGCGCGGTTCACCGTCCCGCGGCACCGGGCGACGGGTCCCCGGGGCCGAAGGCATCCCTCAGGTCGGCGAGGCGTGCGACGTCGTCGGATACCGACGCGCGTTCCGCGTCGTCGAGCCGGGTCGCGGAAGCCCGCGCCAGGGCTGCCGCGGCCGTCCGCTCGTCGCCGAGCCGGACGGCCAGGTCCGCGCGGAGGACGAGCAGGCGCAGCGACTGGACGGGCGCGGGACGGGCGCCGGGGAGGTCCAGCGCGCGGTCGACGATCCTGGCAGCGGCCTCGGGGTCGTCCCGGGAGTCCGCGAAGAGGGTGGCGTGATGGAGGGCCCGGGCGAAGGGGTCCCCGGGCGCGGGGCGGTGGTGGTGGTCGTCGTCGATCTCCTGGCCGACGCGGACGCAGTTGCCGCCCGGGTCGGTGAGGAGGAACTGCCGTACGCCGTGCGAGGTGTCCTTCAGCGGGCCGAGGCGCGGCAGTCCGCGGGCCGGGAGCCGGCCGTACGCCGCCTTCAGTCCGGCCCGGAAGTCCGCGTGGAGCCCGTCGACGTCGTCGGTGCGGACGTAACAGGTGCTGTAGGAGCTGGCGGGGTCGTGGCGCTTCATGCCGAAGAAGTGCAGCTGGATGCCGCCGCGCCGGACGACGGCGTACGGGTTGGGGCTGCGCTGCTCGAAGGTCACCTCGAAGCCGAGGGCCGCGTAGAAGTCGAGGACGGGCCGGAGGGTCCGGCACGGCAGGATCGGGATCGTCGTCTCGGCCATGCCGACACCGTAGTCAAATTTGTCTAGTCGGGCCAGGCGGTCGGGGACGTCCGTGCCGCGCTTTTTTTCTCCGCCGGACGATTACTTTCCGCCCCGGCGGCCGTCTACCTTCCGAACGGCAACCACCGACCCGGGAGACCCCACCATGCGCATCGTCATCAGCGAGTTCATCAGCCTCGACGGAGTCGTCCAGGCGCCGGGCGGCCCCGAGGAGGACACCGACGGCGGGTTCGCGCACGGTGGCTGGACGCACCCCTACTTCGACCCGGAGGTCGTCGGCGGAGCGTTCGACGCGGCCCTGGAGGGCGCCGACGCGCTGCTGTTCGGACGGCGGACGTGGCAGACGATGGCGTCGGCGTGGCCGGAGCGGGCCGGGGACCCGTTCGCGGACCGGATGAACTCCATCCGGAAGTACGTGGTCTCGGACTCGCTCGGTGAATCCGACCTGACCTGGGAGAACTCCGTCCGGATCGGGAGGTCGGAGGCCGTCGCCGAGCTGCGGAAGCTGCGGGAGGGCGACGGCGGCGGTCTGCTGGTGATGGGCAGCCCGACGCTGGCCCGCACGCTGATCACCGAAGGGCTCGTCGACGAGCTGCGGCTGATCGTGATGCCGGTCGTGCTCGGCGGCGGGAAGTCGATCTTCCCCGACGGGGGCGGGAAGTTCCCCTTCGAACTGGTCTCCACGACGAGGTCGGACGCCGGCACGCTGGTGAACGTCTACCGGCGGGCCGCCGAGTAGCACGAACCGTGGACGGGAGCGGGTCCCGCGCCTAGGCTCGAAACCGATCCTCTGACTCAGTCAAAGACTGCCCCGACCGTTCGGCTGTCGGGCGGACACCGGAGACGTCGGAGCCATCGGAGCCATCGGGGGCGAGCATGACCGTCGAAGACATCCGCTCCTTCAACCGCTTCTACACCCGTCTGATCGGCGCGCTGGACTACGGCCGTCGGCTGTACGCCCCGTACACCCTCACCGAGTCCCGCGTGCTCTACGAGCTGGCGCACTCCCCCCGCACCGACGTCGCCGACCTGCGCACCTGGCTGCACCTGGACGCGGGCTATCTGACCCGCATCCTGAACAAGTTCGAGACGGACGGGCTGATCGAGCGCGGCCCGTCGGAGCGGGATCCGCGGCGGCGGCGGATCCGGCTGACCACGCGGGGCCGGGAGACCGCCGATCTGCTGGACGAGCGGGCCCGGCAGGCGGTCGGCGCACTGCTGGCGGGGGTGGCGCCGGACGACCGGCCGCGGCTGGCGGAGGCGCTGCGGACCGTGCGGACGCTGCTGTCGGGCGACCGGGCGCCCCGTCCCGAGGACGTCGTGCTGCGCGAGCCCGCCCCCGGCGACCTGGGCTGGATCGTCCAGCGCAACGCCGCGCTGTACGCCGCCGAGTACGACTGGAACGCCGAGTACGAGGGCTTGGTCGCGCGGATCGTCGCGGACTTCGCGGAGGATCACGACCCCCACCTGGAGCGGGTGTGGATCGCCGAGCTGGACGGGGCACCGGTGGGGTGTGTGATGTGCGTACGGGACGCGGCGCCCGGCACGGCGCGGCTGCGGCTGCTGCTGGTCGAACCCGGCGCGCGCGGCCTCGGCATCGGCGACCGGCTGGTCACGGCGGTCGTCGGCTTCGCCCGCGGGGCCGGCTACCACGAGCTGGTGCTGTGGACGAACGACGTGCTCACCACCGCCCGCCGGATCTACCAGCGGCACGGTTTCGTGCTGGTCGCCGAGAAACCGCACCGCTCCTTCGGCCAGGATCTCGTCGGGCAGGACTGGCGGCTGGATCTGCGCGTACGGGCGGAGTGACGAGTAGGGTCGTTGAGTATGAAGTTGGCGTTCTCCACTCTCGGCGTCCCCGGTCTCCCCCTCCCCGATGTGCTGCGCCTCGCGGCGGAACACGGCTACCACGGGGTCGAACTGCGCGCGCACCCGGAGGAACCGGTGCACCCAGGTCTCGGCCCGGACGAACGCGCACAGGTGGCCGCCGAGTTCAAGGCGGCCGGTGTCGAACCCCTCGCGCTCGCCGGGTACACGCGGATGGCCGCGCCCGGCGACGACGAGCCGGTGCTGGCGGACATCCGCGCCCTGTTGGACCTGGCCCGCGATCTCGGCGCCCCGTTCGTGCGGGTGCTGCCCGGCGCGGACGCGGCGACCGTGCCCGCGGAGGAGTCCGACGCGGTCGCCGCCCGCCGGCTGGGCGTCGCCGCCGAACTCGCCGCCGACGCGGGCGTACGGATCCTGCTGGAGACGCACGACTCGCACCGCACCGGCGCCGACGCGATCCGGGTCCTGGGCCCGGTCGGGCACCGGCACGTGGGCGCGCTGTGGGACGTGCTGCACACCTGGCTGGGCGGCGAGCAGCCCTCGGAGACCTACGCGGCCCTCGCCCCGCACCTGGGCTACGTCCAGGTGAAGGACGTCGCCTCCGCCGACGACACCGCCCCGCTGCCGCTCGGCGCCGGCGTGCTGCCCGTCGCCGAGGTGGTGGAGGTGCTGTCCCGGCACGGCTGGGACGGCTGGCTGTGCTGGGAGTACGAGAAGCGGTGGTACGAGTCGGCGGCCCCGCTGCCGGAGCTGCTGGGCGCGGGCCGGGACCATCTGGCGCGGCTGCTCAACGATTCGGCGTGAGCGGTTCCGTGTGAGCGGCGCGGCGTGAACGCTCCGGGGTGAGCGGTGCGGCGTGAGCCGTTCCCCGTGAGCCAAGGCGTGAACGCCTCCGTGTGAGCGGCGCGGCGTGCCCGGACCGCTCCGGCCGCGGCGTCCCGGGACGTCCCGCGCGTGGTCGTCCGGACCGCCCGCGGGATGTCCGGCCGGGTCAGCCGAGGGCCGCGCGCAGTGCGGCGAACTCCTCGTGGAAGCCGGGGAAGGTCTTGCGGACGCATCCGGGGTCGTCGAAGGAGATCCCGGGTGCGCGCAGGCCCGCCACCGCGAAGGACATCACGATGCGGTGGTCGCCGTAGGACTTGATCTCGACGCCGGACGCCGGGGTGCCGGGCTGGATCTCGATCCAGTCCGGGCCCGTCTCGACCGCCACACCGAGCCGCCGCAGGTTCTCCGCGCAGGCCTCCAGCCGGTCGCACTCCTTCACCCGCGTGTTGGCGACGTCCTCGATGCGCACCGGGCCGGAGGCGTACGGGGCGATCGCGGCGAGGGTCGGCATGGTGTCGGAGATGTCCCGCATGTTGACGGTGAGGCCGCGCAGTTCACCGGTGCCGCGCACGGTCGTGCGGTCCGCGCCGGTCTCCACGTGGGCGCCCATGCGGCGCAGTACGTCCACGAAGGCCAGGTCGCCCTGGAGGGCCCCCTCACCGAGGCCGGGCACGGTGACCTCGCCGCCGGTGAGCGCGGCGGCGGCGAAGAAGTAGCTGGCGGTGGAGGCGTCGGGCTCGATCGCGTAGGTGGTGGCCCGGTAGCCGCCCGGCGGGACGACGAAGGTGTCGCCCTCGCGGCTCACCCGCACGCCGAAGGCGCGCATCATCGCGAGCGTGATCTCCACGTACGGCACGGAGACCAGGTCCGTGACGGTGATCCGCAGGCCCTGCCGGGTGAGCGGGCCGAGCAGCAGCAGCGCCGTCAGGTACTGCGAGGACAGGCCCGCGTCCAGGGTGACCTCGCCGCCCTCCACGCCCGCCGCCTCGACGGTCAGCGGGTGGTGGCCCTCCTTCTCCTCGTGCCGCAGCTTCACGCCGAGGTCGCGCAGGGCCCGGGTGAGCGGCAGCAGGGGGCGGCGGCGCATCTGCTCGGAGGCGTCGAAGCGGTAGGTGCCGTGGCCGGCGGCTGCGAGGGCGGGGAGGAAGCGGGCCGTGGTCGCGCCGTCGCGGCAGTAGACGTCGGCCTCCGTCACGGCCGGGCCCTCGGGGCGCCCGTCGACCTGCCAGGTGTCGGGGGTGCGGCCCACCCGGTAGCCGAGCCGTACCAGGCCCTCGGCGAAGCCCTCGGTGTCGTCGGACCGCAGGGGCCGGACGAGAGTCGTGACGCCGTCGGCTGCCGCCGCGAGGAACAGGGCGCGGGCGGTGATGGACTTGGAACCGGGGATGTCGACTACGGGCATGCCCCAATGATCGCCCAATCGGGGCTCCGCGCGCCGCAACGTCCATGAGATGGACCGCCGGACCGGGCCCTTTCTGCCGTGCCCCGGCGGCCCCGTGCACCGGCCGCTCCCCTGCCCCTGCCTCTGCCTCTGCCGGGCCGCTTCCCCCTGCCCGCTCCGCCCCCGCGCCCCGGTGGCCCCGCTGCGCCGGGAACGGGCCGGCGCCGCCCGGGTGGCACCGCCGGGTCACCGGGCTGCCACCGCCCCGGCCGACGGTGTGCCGCCGTCGGCGCGCCCCCCTCGCCTGCGCCGGCGGGGCCTGCTCGCTGGGTACTGTGCGTTCCCTTGACTGGCAGAAACTTCCCGGATATTGGTGACCCCTCGGAAGTTTCCTTCAGCGGACCACTTCCTCCGGAAGGAGCGCACGTGCCCGACACCAGCACAGGAAACACCGCGAAACCCTCCAGACGCACGGTCCTCGCCGCCACGGCCGGCGTCACCGCGGCCCTCGCCGTCCCCGGCCCCGCGCACGCGCACGGCGACCGACGGCTGCGCCGCCTGATCTCCCGGATGACGCTGGAGGAGAAGGTCGGCCAGCTCTTCGTCTCACGGGCCTACGGGCACTCCGCGACCGCGCCCGACCAGGCCGACATCGACGCCAACCTCCGCGAGTTCGGCGTCCGCACCCCGGCCGAGCTGGTCGCCAGGTACCGCCTGGGCGGGGTCATCTACTTCGCCTGGGCGCACAACACCCGCGACCCGCACCAGATCGCCGCCCTCTCCAACGGTCTCCAGCGGGCGTCCCTCGGCCTCCCGCACCGGCTGCCACTGCTGATCTCCACCGACCAGGAGCACGGCATCGTCGCCCGGATCGGCAGGCCCGCCACGCTCTTCCCCGGCGCGATGGCCATCGGCGCGGGCGGCTCCCGCACCGACGCGCGCGCCCTCGGCCGGATCGCGGGCAGCGAACTGCGCGCGATGGGCGTACGGCAGGACTACACCCCCGTCGCGGACGTGAACGTCAACCCGGCCAACCCGGTCATCGGCGTGCGCTCCTTCGGCGCCGACCCGGACGCGGTGGCCCGGCTGGTCGCGGCCGAGACGGCGGGCTACCAGCGCTCCGGGGTCGCGGCGACCGCCAAGCACTTCCCCGGGCACGGCGACACCGAGACGGACAGCCACTACGGCTTCCCGGTCATCAGGCACACCCGCGCGCAGTGGGAGGCGCTGGACGCGCCGCCGTTCCGCGCGGCGATCGAGGCGGGCATCGACTCGATCATGACCGCGCACATCCTGGTCCCGGCCCTCGACGACTCCGGCGACCCGGCCACCCTCTCGCGGCCCATCCTCACCGGCATCCTGCGCGAACAGCTCGGCTTCGACGGGGTGGTGGTCACCGACGCGCTCGACATGGCGGGGGTGCGGCAGAAGTACGGCGACGACCGGGTTCCCGTGCTGGCGCTGAAGGCGGGCGTGGACCAGCTGCTGAACGCGCCCAGGCTGGACCTGGCGTGGAACGCGGTGCTGAAGGCCGTCCAGGACGGGGAGCTGACGGAGGAGCGGCTGGAGGAATCGATCCTGCGGGTGCTGCGGCTGAAGGCGAAGCTGGGACTCCTCGACGACCCGTGGACCGACGAGGACGCCGTGGACCGCGTGGTCGGCACCGCCGCGCACCTCGCGACGGCCGACCGGATCGCCGGGCGGACGACCACCCTGCTGGTCAACGAGGGCGGGCTGCTGCCGCTCGCGCCGGACGACACCCCGCGCCTGCTGGTCGTGGGCGCCGACCCGGCCTCCCCGTCCGGCACCACCGGTCCGCCGACCACTGTGCTGGCCCGGGCCCTGACGGAGCTGGGCTTCACCGCGACCGCGCTGTCCACGGGCACGGCGCCGTCCGCGGCGGTGATCGAGCGGGCCGTCGCGGCGGCCGGCGAGGCGGACGCGGTGGTCGTGGCGACGTACAACGTCACCGCGACCAGCAGTCAGAGGACCCTGGTCGAACGGTTGCTGGCAACGGGCCGCCCGGTGGTCGCGGTGGCCGTGCGCAACCCGTACGACGCGGCCCGGCTGCCGGGCGTGCGCGCGTACCTCGCGGCGTACTCCTGGACGGACGTCGAGGTGCGGGCCGCCGCCCGGGTGATCGCCGGGCAGGTGGAGCCGCGCGGGAAGCTCCCGGTGCCGGTGCAGCGGGCCGACGATCCGACCCGGGTGCTGTACCCGCTCGGGCACGGCCTGACGTACTAGCGAGTGCCCGCGCAGTCCCGTCCGCCCCGACGGAGACGGCGGGCCCCCGGAGGGACCCGCCGTCGGTGCGGCTCGGACGAGGCCGGTTACGGACGCAGCGTCCGCTCGGTGCCCCGCTTGTCGAGCCTGGCGTCGAACGCGGCGAGGGGCTTGGCCTTGGCGGGGTCGGCCTTGACCGACGCCGGGGCCACGCCCGCCCATTCGAGGATCTTCGCCGTGGCGAGGGCCTTCTCGTCGTCGACCAGGCCGGCGACGCGGGCGCCGTGGTTGGCGCCGGGGGCGGTCAGGACGTACGAGTCGCGGGCGCCCTTGCCGAGGCGGAAGGGCTCGGCGCCCCACGGGTCGTTCTCGCCGTAGACGAACAGCATGTGGCGGGCGTTGTGGCGGACCCACGTGTCCACGTCCCGCATGGCGCCCGGCTGGAACCGCATCTCGATGTCACGCGGCACGTAGTGACGCGGCGGCAGGTAGCCGTAGCGGACGTACTTCTTCTCGATGTGCGGGAAGTGGATGGTCGGCGCGCCGAGCTGGGTGCCCGCCTGGTAGTAGTACGGCGTGTACGGCTCCAGGCCCTGGTCGGTGTAGAAGGAGAACCCGGCGATGGCGTCGAGGGTGTTCCAGATCTCGTCGTCGGTGGCGTTCTTCGCGACCGCGGGGATGGTGCCGCAGTCCGACAGCAGGCTGTACTGCCAGAAGCCCCAGACGTAGTCGAGGACGGTCGCCTCGTACGCCTTGTCGAGGCTGCCGACGGTGTGGAAGGTGTAGCCGTTCTCGGCGGCGTACGCCGCGTACCGCTGCTCCATGACGTCCCGCCGCACCAGCGCCTCGCGCTGGACGCCGTTCAGCCGGTCGCGGCACTCCTTCGTGCCGACGGTGGCGAAGAACCGGTCGTAGGCCGAGTCCTCCTTGTTCACGACGTCGTTGGGGGCGACGTAGGCGACGACGCCGTCCATGTCGCGGGGGTAGAAGCGCTCGTAGTAGGTGGCGGTCATGCCGCCCTTGGAGCCGCCGGTGGAGAGCCACTTCTCGCCGTAGACCGGCTTGAGCGCCTTGAAGATGCGGTGCTGGTCGCTGGCCGCCTGCCAGATGTCCAGCTTGCTCCAGTCGGCCGGGCTGGGCCGGGAGGGGGTGAAGTAGCGGTACTCCATGGAGATCTGGTTGCCGTCCACGATCTGGGTCGGCTCGCGGCGGCTGGGGGCGGTGGAGACGCTGTAGCCGCTGGTGTAGAAGACCGTCGGGCGGGAGACGTCCTTGTGCAGGACGGTGATCCGCTGCTGGAACGTGCCCCTGGCCGGATGGCGGTGGTCGACCGGCTGGGTGTAGTTCAGGACGAAGAAGCGGTAGCCGGGGTACGGCTTCTCCTCGATCAGGCTCATGCCCGGTACGGCCAGGAGCCGGTCCTTGATGTCGGTGGCCTCCGGCTGGACGGCGGTGGCCGTCCCCGCCGTGCTCAAGGTGCCTATGAACACCGTGAGCGCGAGCAGCCATCTGAGCGCCTTGCGCATGCACCCTCCCCTGTGAGAACAGATGTGCGCCGGAAGCTATCGGAGCAACCCGCTTCACACCAGGGGATGTTCGGTAACGGGGGGTGCGTGTCGGGTGGTCCGCTCAGCAGAGGATCCAGCCGGAGCTGACCGCGCCCCGTCCCACCGAGCCCTTGACCCACACGCAGCGCTGCCCGGCGTACACCTTCACGCCCGGGGTGTGGTGCCGGTGCTTTCCCTTGTGGGGCACGGGCCGGTGGCCGCGGGCCTGCACGCTGACGGCCATGTTCCGCGGCGGGCCGGGGTTCTTGGCGTAGGTGGACGCGCAGACGTAGCCGCCGCTCCTGTAGACGTGGACGGCTCCGGTGGAAAAGGGCAGCGTCCTGACCTTGCGGCCGGGACACGGCGCGGCGGCGGCATGGGCCTCGGCCGGCGCGGCGAGCGCGAGGAGTCCGGCCGCGGTCAGCACGGACAGTCCGAGGGCCAGCCGCCGTCGTATCGCACCCGTGTCCACAGTCGTCCCCTCCCGTGCCGCACCCTTCGGCGGATTGACGTACGGATGTACGGACGCGCAGCGGACGCCGGATGGTTGCGCCGGGCGGCGGTCAGGCCCCCACGGGGGTGTCCTCGCCGACGAACGTGCGCCACAGTTCGGCGTACCGCCCGCCGCGGGCCAGCAGCTCCTCGTGGGTGCCGTCCTCGGCGACCCGGCCGTGGTCCATCACCACGACCCGGTCGGCGCGCGCCGCGGTGGTCAGGCGGTGGGCCACGACCAGGGTGGTGCGGCGGCCCGCCAGCCGCTCCGCCGCCTGGTTGACCAGTGCCTCCGTGGCCAGGTCGAGGGCGGCGGTGGCCTCGTCGAGGAGCAGCACGTCCGGGTCGACGAGTTCGGCGCGGGCCAGCGCGATCAGCTGGCGCTGGCCGGCGGAGAGGTTGCGGCCGCGTTCGGCGACCTCGTGCAGGTAGCCGCCCTCCAGGCGGGCGATCATCTCGTGCGCTCCGACCGCGCGGGCGGCGGCCTCCACCTCGGCGTCGGTGGCGTCGGGGCGGCCGTAGGCGATGGCGTCGCGGACGGTGCCGGGGAAGAGGTAGGCCTCCTGCGGGACGACACCGAGCCGGTGCCGGTAGGCGGTCAGGTCGAGGGTGCGCAGGTCGTGGCCGTCGACGGTGACCCGGCCGGCGGTCGGGTCGTAAAACCGGGCCACCAGCTTCACCAGCGTCGACTTGCCCGCGCCGGTCTCGCCGACGAACGCCACGGTCTGCCCGGCGGGGATGCGCAGGTCGACGCCGGTGAGGGCCGGCTCGTCGTCGCCGTACGCGAAGTGCACGCCCTCGAAGGCGATGTCGCCGCGCAGTTCGCCCACGGCGCGGGGCTCCCGGGCGGACCGCGTGGAGGTGGGCTCGCGCAGGAGTTCCTGGATGCGGCCCAGGGAGACGGTCGCCTGCTGGTAGCCGTCGAAGACCTGGGAGAGCTGCTGCACGGGCGCGAAGAACAGGTCGATGTACAGCAGGTACGCCACCAGGGCGCCGGTGGTCAGGGTGCCCGCGTCGACGCGTCCGGCGCCCACGATCAGCACGGCGGCCGCGGCGGCCGACGACAGGAGCTGCACGAACGGGAAGTAGATGGAGATCAGCCACTGGCCGTGCACGCGGGCCTGCCGGTAGCCGTCGCTGCGCTCGGCGAACCGGCGTCCGCCGTCCCGCTCCCGCCGGAACGCCTGGACGATCCGCAGCCCGGCCACGGTCTCCTGGAGGTCGGCGTTGACGCCGGAGACCCGCTCGCGGGCGAGTTCGTACGCCTTCACGCTCGCCCGGCGGAAGAAGTAAGTGGCCACGATCAGGGGCGGCAGCGTCGCGAACACCACGAGGGCCAGTTCCACGTCGATCACCAGCAGGGCGGCCATGATGCCGAAGAAGGTGACGACCGACACGAACGCGGTGACCAGGCCCGTCTGGAGGAACGTCGACAGGGCGTCGACGTCCGTCGTCATGCGGGTCATGATCCGGCCGGTCAGCTCGCGCTCGTAGTAGTCGAGGCCGAGCCGCTGGAGCTGGGCGAAGATCTTCAGGCGCAGGGCGTACAGGACCCGCTCGCCGGTGCGGCCCGTCATCCGGATCTCGCCGATCTGCGCCGCCCACTGGGCGAGCACGGCGGCCAGGGCCAGCGCGGACGCCGCCCAGACCGCGCCGAGGGCCAGCTCGGAGACACCGCTGTCGATGCCGTGCCGGATCAGCACGGGGAGCAGCAGGCCCATGCCCGCGTCCACGGCGACCAGGCCGAGGCTGACGAGGAGGGGCAGCCCGAAGCCCTTGAGGAGCCTCCTGAGCCCGTACGACTCCTCCGGCCGCACCGCCCGCGCCTCGTCGACGTCGGGGGTGTCGGTCGCCGGGGGCAGGGCTTCCACCTGGGCCAGCAGCTCCGGGGTGGCCGGGGTGCCGGACAGGGCGGTGTCCTTGCGCTCGCGGTCGCCGGTCCACAGCCGCGGGGTGACCCCGCGCTCGGCGTCGAACTCGGCGTCCAGCTCGTCGCGGACCGAGGTGTCCTCGTCCCGGGGGGCGGCCGGCGGGGTGTGGCCCGGGGAGACGCCGCCCAGCTCGTCGGGGTCGGTGAGCAGCCTGCGGTACAGGGCGGAGCGCCGCTCCAGCTCCTCGTGGGTGCCGAGGTCTGCGAGCCGGCCGCCGTCGAGTACGGCGATGCGGTCGGCGAGGTTCAGGGTGGAGCGGCGGTGCGCGATGAGGAGGGTGGTGCGGCCCTCCATGACCTGCTTCAGCGCCTCGTGGATCTCGTGCTCGACGCGCGCGTCCACCGCGGAGGTGGCGTCGTCGAGGACGAGCAGCCGCGGGTCGGTGAGGATCGCCCGGGCGAGGGCGACGCGCTGGCGCTGGCCGCCGGAGAGGGTGAGGCCGTGCTCGCCGACCACCGTGTCGTAGCCGTCGGGCAGCGCGCTGATGAAGCCGTGCGCCTGGGCGGCGCGGGCGGCCTGCTCGATCTCCTCGTCGGTGGCGTCGGGGCGGCCGTAGGCGATGTTGGCGCGGACGGTGTCGGAGAAGAGGAACGAGTCCTCGGGGACGAGGCCGATGGCGGCGCGCAGCGAGTCGAGGGTCAGCTCGCGCACGTCGTGGCCGCCGATCAGCACGGCGCCGCGGGTGACGTCGTAGAAGCGTGGCAGGAGCAGTGAGACGGTCGACTTGCCGGAGCCGGAGGCGCCGACGACGGCCAGGGTCTCGCCGGGGCGGATCTGGAAGGAGAGGCCGTCGAGGACGGGCCGGTCCGGGTCGTAGCCGAAGGACACGTCGTCGAACTCGACGGTCGCGGGGGCGTCGGCGGGCAGTTCCTTGGTGCCGTCGGTGAGGGCGGGCTCGGTGTCGATCAGCTCCAGGACGCGTTCGGTGCCCGCGCGGGCCTGCTGGCCGACGGTGAGGACCATGGCGAGCATCCGGACCGGGCCGACGAGCTGGGCGAGGTAGGTGGAGAAGGCGACGAAGGTGCCGAGGGTGACGTTGCCGCGGACGGCGAGCCAGCCGCCGAGCGCCAGCATGGCGACCTGGCCGAGGGCGGGGACGGCCTGGAGGGCGGGGGTGTACAGGCTGTTCAGGCGGATGGTCCGCAGCCGCCCCGCGAAGAGCCGCCGCCCGACCTCGCGCAGCTTGTGCGTCTCCTGCTCCTCCTGCCCGAAGCCCTTCACCACGCGTACGCCGCCGACCGCGCCGTCGACCACGCCCGCGACGGCCGCGGCCTGTGCCTGCGCGTACCAGGTGGCGGGGTGGAGCCTGGTGCGGCTGCGTCTGGCGATCCACCACAGCGCGGGTGCGACGGCGAGCGCGACCAGCGTCAGCGGGATCGACAGCCACGCCATGATGACCAGGGAGATCAGGAAGAGCAGGACGTTCCCGATGGTCATCGGGAGCATGAAGAGCAGGCCCTGGATCAGCTGGAGGTCGCTGGTGGCCCGCCCGACGACCTGCCCGGTGGACAGCTCGTCCTGGCGCCGCCCGTCGAGCCGGGTGATCGTGCCGTACATCTCGGTGCGCAGGTCGTGCTGGACGTCGAGGGCGAGCCGGCCGCCGTAGTAGCGGCGGATGTACGTGAGGACGTAGACGAGGAGGGCGGCGGCCACGAGGGCGCCGGCCCAGGGGGCCATGCCGCGGGTCTTGTCACCGACCACGTCGTCGATGATCACCTTGGTGATCAGCGGGACGACGGCCATGACGGCCATGCCCGCGAGGGAGGAGCCGAGGGCGAGGATCACGTCCTTGGGGTAGCGCCAGGCATAGCCCCACAGTCGTCTCGCCCACCCTTGCTGCGCTGCCACGCCGGTGCCCTCCGTCAGACCTGATCTTCCGGAAGGCACCAACACGAACAGAAGCGGATTTCATCCCTCCGCAACAATCCGGGTCCGCGGCGGGCGGGGCGGAGGCGGACGGGGCGGAAGCAGAAGCGGGTGGTCCGGGCGGCGCTCCGGTTGTCATCGCCGGCGAGCAGGACGTCCAGGCGGCCGTGTGAGCGGCCGGTGACGGCCATGGCCTCGGTGTCGTCGAGCAGCGGGCCGGGCTGCGGCTGCCCGGCGGCGGCGCCGAGACCGGGGCAGTCGGCGAGGCCGGCGGACGGCTCTTGCGCATCGGCCGCACGCCGCCCTGCTCGGTCAGCTGCCGGATCCCGCTGACGCCCGTGGCGCGGCACGGGCCGGCAAGGTACAGGCGTACGGGTGTTGCCGACAACGGCGGTGAAGCCGCGCTCCAGGAGGAGGCGCCCGTCGGGCGTCGCGGTGATCTCGTCCGCCCCGGCGGCGGACAGGCAGGTGGCGGCGGTGGCGAGTACGGTTCTCAGACGCCTGCCCGCCACCGCAGGGCGGGGCGGTGACGGACGGTGGACGGCCTGGTGAAGGCTGGGCTCCCGTCGCGGTGCGCACCCTCCAGACTCCAGGTAGGTGGGCCGCCCCTCGAAGGGGCGGCCGGTCGCGGGCCTCGGGCAGTTCCTCGGGTCAGGCGGCGGCCAGGTCGCGGTGGATGACCTTCGACACGTTCTGGATCGTGGTGATCCCGTAGTTCATGGTGCTGTTGCCGTGGGTGAGCACGGTGATGGTGTAGCCCCGCCCGGCGCCCCGGAAGAGGCCGACGCTGTGGACCCGCCAGCCGTGGGTGGCCCGGGAGAGCCAGCCGTTCTTGACGGCGACGGTGATACCGGCGGGGGCGCCGTACGGGGTGCCCCAGCGCTGTGACGACACGACCTGGCCCATCAGCTTCAGGATGAAGGCGCGCGCGTTGTCGCTGAGCACGGTGTTCTTCACGTTGATCAGCTTCAGCAGCTTCTGCTCGTCGGTCACCGTGATCTGGGTCAGTCCCCAGTAGCCGTTCGCGCCGGGCTTGGTCTGGGTCATGCCGGCGGCGGTGAGGAATCCCCGGATCTTGGTCAGGCCGAGCTGCTTCCACAGCGTGGTGGTGGACGCGTTGTCCGACTTGGTGATCATGGCCCTGCTGAGGGCGACCTCGCGGTCGGTGAGGTACCGCCCGTGCTTGCTCGCGTCCCACAGCAGCGTGGCGAGGACGGTCACCTTGACGATGCTGGCGGAGTCGAACGCGGTGGAGGCGCGCAGCGTGCAGGTGGTGTTCGTGGTCCGGTCGTACACCCCGACGGCGATCGTCCCCTTGCGGTTCGCGAGCGCGGCGGTGATGTCCTTCTTCAGCTTGGCGGCGAGGCCCGCCTCGGCGGACGTACAGCTGACGGTGGGGGTGGCCGCGGTGGCGGGGGTGGCGGCCACGGCGGGTATGAGGATGCCGGCGGATATTGCGGCGCCGATCAGGCGGGCATGACGGGATCTGCCGTGAGTCATGCCTGCTTCGACTCGTCAGGGCCGCGCACGGTTGTACGGGTGTTCGGCCGACGGCGACCCGGGGTAGGGAAAGGCCGGGCGGGAGGAGCGCGATGGGGCAACGGCAGCGTGACGTCGCGGAGTTGTGCGGTCGGCTCTACGCGGCACTGTGGGCGCTGGAGCGGATCGCCGGCAGCCCCGGGGACCTGGACAAGCCGGGCACACCGCACTACGTGATCTCCCACGGCCCCGAGACCGAGTTCCGCAAGCACCTCGACGACGTGGGCGAGCGGCTGTACCGGGCCAGGACCGGGCGGCCGGAAGCGCGGGCACCGGCCGCCGGACTCCTCCAGGACATGGCGAACTTCATCCCGCCCGACGGCATCCCCTCGGGCAACTTCGGCACCGAGGAGCGCGAGTCCTTCGACCGCGGGCTGCGGGAACAGCGGACGGCTTACGAGGAGAAGTTCGGGGATCTGCTGAGCTGACGGACGACCAGGGCGCGTCCGACCCCCGTCAGGGTCGCGGGGGTTCGAGTCGCACCGCGTGCGGGAGCAGGGCACGGCGACCGCCGGCCGAGGCAGGGCGCGGTGACCGCCGGCCGAGGCAGGGCGCGGTGACCGCCGGCCGAGGCAGGGCGCGGTGACCGCCGGCCGAGGCAGGGCACGGCGGCAACCTGCCGAGGCAAGGCGCGGCGGAGGCCGCTCGCCCCGCGGGGCATGAGGCCCCCTCGCGGGAGACACGGCACGTCGTCATCCACTCGACACCTCCCCGTCACTCAATTGTCTGCATGCCCATGCCACCCTCCCCCTGCCGCCTCCATTCAACCCGCGTAGATGGGACCCCACATGACGGCAACTCACCCGCGTCGCCGGAAGACCGTGGCCCTGGCCACCGCCGCCGTGCTCGCCGGCCTCACCACGCCCGCGCTGACCGCGACCCCCGCCGCGGCGACCACGACGGCGTACGACACGACGTACTACAAGAACGCCGTGGGCAAGACGGGCACCAGCCTGAAGTCCTCGCTGCACACCATCATCAGCAGCCAGACCAAGCTGTCCTACTCGGCGCTGTGGGAGGCGCTGAAGGTCACCGACCAGGACCCGGCCAACAGCAACAACGTCAAGCTGCTGTACTCGGGCATCTCCCGCAGCAAGTCGCTCAACGGCGGTGACGTCGGCGACTGGAACCGCGAGCACGTGTGGGCCATCTCCCACGGCGACCTGACGACCTCCACCGGCCCGGGCACCGACCTGCACCACATCCGCCCGGAGGACGTCCAGGTCAACGGGATCCGCGGGAACAAGGACTTCGACGACGGCGGCAGCGCCTTCACCAACTCCGGTGGCAGCCTGACCGACTCCAACTCCTTCGAGCCGCGCGACGCCGTCAAGGGCGACGTGGCCCGCATGGTCTTCTACATGATCGTCCGCTACGAGGGCGGCGACGGCTGGGCGGACCTGGAGGGCAACGACAGCGTCAGCAACGGCGGCAACCCGTACATGGGCCGCCTGACGGTGCTGAAGCAGTGGAACGACGAGGACCCGCCGGACGCCTTCGAGGAGCGCCGCAACCAGGTCATCTACGACACGTACCAGAAGAACCGGAACCCGTTCATCGACCACCCGGAGTGGGTCGAGGCGATCTGGTAGGCGCCCCGGCCCGAGCCCGGCGCGGCGGTCAGCGGTCCAGGTGCGTCGGCGCGAACATCCGCAGCACCGCCGGGAGGACGACCACCGCGGGCCCGGGCTGCGACAGGGCCTTCGCCAGGTCGGACTCGAGTGTCTCCGGGGTCGTACGGACCCCGGGGACCCCGAACGACTCGGCGAGGGCCACGTAGTCGGGCCGGGTCAGGTCCGTCGCCGTGGCCTGGCCGAAGGCGTCCGTCATGTACTCGCGCAGGATGCCGTAGCCGCCGTCGTCGACGATGAGCCAGGTGACGTTCAGGCCGTACTGGCGGGCCGTGGCCAGTTCGGCGACGGAGTACAGGGCCCCGCCGTCGCCGGAGACGGCGAGGACCGGGGTGGTGGGATCGGCCACCGCCGCGCCCAGCGCCGCCGGGAAGCCGTAGCCGAGCCCGCCGGCGCCCTGCGCGGAGTGCAGGGTGTTGGGGCCCTTGGCGTCGAAGGCGGACCACGCCCAGTAGGCGAGGATCGTCATGTCCCAGAAAGACGGCGCGGACGCGGGGAGGGCCCGGCGGACCGCCGCCAGGACGTTCCGCTCCAGGGTGAGGTCCTGGGCGTCGATGCGCTCGCGGACCCGCCGCAGCAGCTCGCCCACCCGTTCCTCGGCCGTCGGGTCGGTGCGCTCCTCGACCGTCTCCAGCAGGGCCCGGAGCGCGAGGCGCGCGTCCGCGTGGATGCCGAGCGCCGGGTGGTTGGACTCCAGCTTGCCGAGGTCGGCCTCGACCTGGATCACCCGGCCGCGCGGCCTGAGCGTGTGGTAGTTGGAGGAGAGTTCGCCGAGACCCGAGCCGACCACCAGCAGGACGTCCGCGTCCTCCAGGAAGTCGGTGGTGTGCCGGTCCTCCAGCCAGGACTGGAGGGACAACGGGTGCTCCCAGGGGAAGGCGCCCTTGCCGCCGGGGGTGGTGACGACCGGCGCCCGGAGGCGCTCGGCCAGCTCGCGCAGCTTCCGGGAGGCGTCCGAGCGGATCACCCCGCCGCCCGCGATGATCGCCGGCCGCTCCGCGTGCGAGAGCAGCCGGGCGGCGACGGCGGTGAGTTCGGGGCGCGGCGGGAGGTCGTCGGGGGTCGCGTCCACCGCGGTCACGACCGGGAGCGACGTCCGCGCCAGCAGCACGTCCTGCGGGATCTCCACCCAGACCGGGCCGTGCGGGGCGGTCAGCGCGGACTTCCAGGCGGCGGCGATCGCCGAGGGGATCTGGGACTGGGTGCGGACCGTGTGGACCGACTTGACCACACCGCGGAACGACGCGGCCTGGTCGGGGAGTTCGTGGAGGTAGCCGTGGCGGCCGCCGCCCAGGCCGGCCGTCGGGACCTGGCTGCCGATGGCGAGGACGGGGGCGCTCGCGGCGGCCGCCTCCTGGAGCGCCGCCAGCGACATCAGCGCTCCCGGCCCCGTCGACAGCAGCAGCGGGGCCGCCTCACCCGTGATCCGGCCGTACGCGTCCGCCGCGAAGCCGGCGTTGTTCTCCACCCGCAGGCCGATGTAGCGCAGGTCGGAGCGGCGCAGCGCGTCGAACATGCCGAGGGCGTGCTGGCCGGGCAGGCCGAAGACGGTGGTCGCGCCCAGCCCGGCCAGGGTCTCCACGACCAGGTCTCCGCCGTTGCGGCCGGGGGGAGGGTTCAGCGCGGCCTCCGTCTGGGCGGCCGTCGGGCGGAGCTCCAGGTCGTGGTCGTGGGTCACTTGCCCTCGTTCTCCTTACCGGCCTCGCGGGCCGCCGCGATCTGCCGGCTCATGATGGTCGTGAGTTCGTACGCCGTGTGGGAGGCCGCCACCGACGTGATCTCCGCGTGGTCGTACGCGGGGGCCACCTCGACGACGTCCGCCGACACCAGGTTGCAGGAGGCCAGCCCGCGCAGGATCTCCAGCAGCTCCCGCGAGGTCATGCCGCCCGCCTCGGGCGTGCCGGTGCCGGGGGCGTGGGCGGGGTCGAGGCAGTCGATGTCGATGGAGATGTACAGCGGGCGGTCGCCGATGCGCTGGCGCAGCTGGTCGGCGACCTCGTCGGCGCCGCGGCGGTAGACGTCGGCCGAGGTGACGATGCCGAAGCCCATCTTCTCGTCGTCGGTGAGGTCCTGCTTGCCGTAGAGCGGGCCGCGGGTGCCGACGTGGGAGAGCGCCGAGGTGTCGAGGATGCCCTCCTCGACCGCGCGGCGGAACGGGGTGCCGTGGGTGTACTCGGCGCCGAAGTAGGTGTCCCAGGTGTCGAGGTGGGCGTCGAAGTGGAGCAGGGCGACCGGGCCGTGCTTCTTCGCGACGGAGCGCAGCAGGGGCAGCGCGATGGTGTGGTCGCCGCCGAGGGTCATCAGGCGGGCGCCGGTGCCGAGCAGCTCGTCCGCGGCGGCCTCGACGGTCTCGACGGCCTCGTTGATGTTGAACGGGTTGACGGCGATGTCGCCGCCGTCGGCGACCTGGGCGAGGGCGAAGGGGGAGGCGTCCTGGGCCGGGTTGTAGGGGCGCAGGAGGCGGGAGGCCTCGCGGATGGCGTTGCCGCCGAAGCGGGCGCCCGGCCGGTACGAGACGCCCGAGTCGAACGGCACGCCGACGACGGCGACATCGGCGGTGCCGACCTCGTCGAGGCGCGGCAGCCGGGCGAAGGTGGCGGGGCCGGCGTACCGCGGGATGCGGGAGGAGTCGACCGGGCCGCGGGGCGTCTCGTTGCTGCTCATGGGAGTATGCCTTCTTTCCTACGCTTCATCGCGTATGCACTGCTACTGACCGGTATACGACTCTACTGCGGAGCCGTCACCGCTTCGGACACGGGTTCGGGTGCCGCCCGTCCGGCGAGCCGCTCCCGCCAGGCGGCGAGCACCGCCTCGTCGGTCGGCCTCGTCGCCAGGGAGACGGCGACGTAGGCGGCGAGGGAGGCCAGGAGGCCGTAGTAGACCGGCTCGTTGGCGAGGATGCCGTAGGCCGCCATCAGACCGGTCACCGAGAGGCCGCCGACGGCGACCGAGGCCAGCGCGCCCGCGGCGGTGCCGCGCCGCCACAGCAGCCCGCCGAGGATCGGCACGAGCAGCCCGCCGACGAGCAGGTTGTACGCCACGGTCAGCGCCTCGACGACGTCGTTGAGCACGATGGCGGTGAGGACGACCGCGACGCCCATCAGCAGGATGAAGGCCCGGTTGCCCTTGACCTCGTCGTGTTCCGCCGTGTCCGCGGGGGGCCGCAGGGTGCCGCGCAGCCGGGACCAGATGTCGTTGTTGGCGACGGTGGCGCAGGCGATGAGGGCGCCGGAGGAGGTCGACATCACGGCGGCCAGGGCGGCGGCGAGCACCAGCCCGCGCACCCCCGTCGGCAGCTCGTCCCTGACGATGGTCGCGAAGGCGTCGTCGGCGTTGTCGAGGTTGGGGTAGAGCACCTTGGCGGCGGTGCCGATGACCGCGCCGCCCACGGCGTACGCCAGGCAGTAGGTGCCGGCGACGGTGCCGCCCCAGCGGGCGGTCCGGTCGCTGCGGGCGGTGAAGACGCGCTGCCAGATGTCCTGCCCGATGAGCATGCCGAAGGTGTAGATCAGCACGTAGGTGAAGATCGTCTCGCCGCCGATGCCCAGCGGGTCGAAGTACTCGCCGGGCAGCTTCGCCCTCATCTCGCCGAAGCCGCCCGCCTTGACCACGGCGACGGGCAGCAGCAGGAGCAGCACGCCGATGGTCTTCACCACGAACTGCACCATGTCGGTGAGGGTGATGGACCACATGCCGCCGAGGGTGGAGTACGCGACGACGACCGCCCCGCCGAGGACGATCGCGAGGGTGCGGTCGACGTCGAAGAGGACGTCGAAGATCGTGGCGTAGGCGATGGTGGAGGTGACCGCGAGCATGAGCGTGTACGCCCACATCACGACGCCGGAGATCACGCCCGCCCGGCCGCCGTAGCGCAGGTCGAGCATCTCCGACACGGTGTAGACCCTCAGCCGGGCGATCCGGGCCGAGAAGAAGACGGACAGGGCGAGCAGGCCGAGTCCGATGGTGAGGACCATCCACGCGCCGGAGAGCCCGTACTGGTAGCCGAGGCCGACGCCGCCGATGGTGGACGCGCCGCCGAGGACGACCGCCGCCATGGTGCCCGAGTACATGGCCGGGCCGAGCCTGCGGCCCGCCACCAGGAACTCGCTCTTGGACCGGGCGCGGCGCATGCCCCACCAGCCCATGGCAAGCATGCCGGCCAGATAGACGACGATCACGATGTAGTCGACGGCCATGGGGCCTCCTTCGCGCACTCTCGGTGGCGTGTCGTGCAGGTGCGGTCCGCGGTGGCTGGTCGCGGGGACATCCGCCCGTACCCGCGGCCACCGGTCCCACCGACCCTAGGTGGCCGAAAAGAGACTGCGAAGTGTACGTTTCATCCACCGGAGCCGAACGGGATGGAGGAATCGCACATCATGACCGAGGCGACGCCCCCCGTTCCGCCCGCCGCTCCGGCTCCCGCCGCGCCTCCCGTGCCCCCCACTCCCCCGGTCCCGCTCTCTGCCCTGCTCGCCCGCGAGGACCTGGCCCTGCGGCAGCTCACGGGCCCGCCCGCCGCCGGTGTCCTGCTGCACACCGCGCACACCTCGGAGATGTCCGACCCCTACCCGTACCTGCTGGGCGGCGAACTGCTCCTGACCGCGGGCGTCCACATCCCCGAGGCCGCGGACACGGGCACGTACTTCGACGCGTACGTCGCCCGGATCGTCGAGGCGGGCGGCGCCGCACTGGGCTTCGGGCTCGCCCCCGTCCACGACGCGGTCCCCCGCGCCCTGGTCGCCGCCTGCGCGTCCCACGGCCTGCCCCTGCTGGAGGTGCCGCCCCGGACCACCTTCTCCG
This sequence comes from Streptomyces glaucescens, assembly GCF_000761215.1. GTDB lineage: Bacteria > Actinomycetota > Actinomycetes > Streptomycetales > Streptomycetaceae > Streptomyces > Streptomyces glaucescens_B. The sequence goes on from NZ_CP009438.1 coordinate 2,902,615, forward strand.
GCGTGGCCCGCGCGGTCTGGCAGCTGATGGCCCAGGCCCGCCTCGCGGAACTGCGCCGGGTGACCGAGGCGCAGCAGAGCCTCGCCGCCGCGGCGGCCCGCCCCGACCCGGTCCCGTCCGTGCTGCGCCAGCTCGCCCAGCGGGTCGGGGGGCGCGCGGTGCTGTACGGGCCGGAGGGGGCCGAGATCGCGGCGGCGGGACGGCTGCCGGACGACGCGGCCGGGGCCGCCCTGGCGGACCTGGCCCGCCTGGTCACGGCCCGTGCCGCCACCGCCACCGACACGGCCGCCGGGCTCCGCCTGAGCGCCTACGCCCTCGGGGCCGGCCAGGGTTTCGTCCTCGGCGTGGCCTCCCCGCACCGGGATCCCGCCGACCACACGATCGCCTCGGTCGCCGCCGTCCTCCTGTCCCTCCTGACCGGCGAGCACCAGACCGGCACCGGCGCGGCCCGCTCCTCCGCCCTGGTCCGCCTGCTGCTCGGCGCCCCGCCCGAGGAGGTGGCCCCGCTGCTCGGCGCCGGCGACCACTGGCTGGTCGTCCACGCGAGCCCGCAGGCGGAGGTGGTGCCGGATCCGGTGGCGGCCTCCGCCCTGGGCGCGGCCCTCGGCTCCCCCCTGGTCGACACCGCCGGCGACGTCGTCCGCGTCCTGGTGCCCGCCGGCCACCCGCCCGCCCCGCACCCCGGCTGGACCCTGGGGGTCAGCGCGCCCGCCGCCGCGGGCGCGCTGGCCGCGGCGGACGCCCAGGCGGCGCGCGCCCTCACCCGGGCCCGCGCCACCCGCGCCCCCCTCCTCCACCACAGCACCCGGCCCTCCCTGGCGGACCTGCTGCCCGCGTCGGAGGCGGAGGCCCATGCCCGCGCCCTGCTCGCCCCCCTGACGCCGCCGCTCGCCGAGACCCTGCGCTCCTGGCTGTCCCTGCACGGCAGCTGGGACCGCACCGCCGTGGCGCTCTCCGTCCACCGCAACACGGTCCGCCAGCGGATCGCGCGGTGCGCCGCGCTGCTGGACGCCGATCTGGACGATCCGGATGTGCGGATGGAGCTGTGGTTCGCGTTGCGGCGGGGGTGAGGCGCCGCCCTCCCGGTGCCGCGGAAGGCGCCCGACGGGGCCCCGGAGGGCGTGCGGGGCGTGACGAGCGTTACGGCCGTCCCGCTCTGGACTCCCGTCCCTACTCGCCGGTACGGTAAGGCTGAGCAAGCGCTTAGATACGTACCGGTGGAGGTGGCGGCGTGCGCCGTACGGTGTTCAACGAGGATCACGAGGCGTTCCGGGAGACCATCCGCGCCTTCATCGAGGCCGAGGTCGTCCCGGTCTACGACGAGTGGTTCCAGGCCGGCCAGGCGCCGCGCGAGTTCTACTACAAGCTCGGTGAGCTGGGCATCTTCGGCATCAACGTGCCCGAGGAGTACGGCGGCGCCGGTCTGGACACCCACAAGTTCGAGGCCGTCCTCTACGAGGAGACCGCCCGCGCGGGCGTCCAGTTCGGCGGCTCCGGCGTGCACGTGCTGCTCGCCCTGCCCTACCTCAAGATGCTGGCGACGGACGAGCAGAAGAAGCGGTACCTGCCGAAGTTCGTCACCGGCGAGGAGATGTGGGCCATCGCGATGACCGAGCCGGGCACCGGCTCCGACCTCGCCGGCATGAAGACCACCGCCAAGCTCTCCGAGGACGGCACGCACTACGTCCTCAACGGCGCCAAGACCTTCATCACCGGCGGTGTGCACGCCGACAAGGTCATCGTCTGCGCCCGGACCTCCGCGCCGACCGCCGAGGACCGCCGCTTCGGCATCTCCCTGTTCGCCGTGGACACCAAGTCCGAGGGCTACTCCATCGGCCGCAAGCTGGACAAGCTGGGCCTGCGCACCTCCGACACCGCCGAGCTGGCGTTCGTCGACGTCAAGGTCCCCGTCGAGGACCTGCTCGGCGAGGAGAACAAGGGCTTCTACTACCTCGGCCACAACCTCGCCTCCGAGCGCTGGGGCATCGCCTTCGGTGCGTACGCGCAGGCCAAGGCCGCCGTCCGGTTCGCCAAGCAGTACGTGCAGGAGCGCACCGTCTTCGGCAAGCCGGTCGCGCACTTCCAGAACACCAAGTTCGAGCTGGCCGCCTGCCAGGCCGAGGTGGACGCCGCCGAGGCCGTCGCGGACCGCGCCACCGAGGCCCTCGACGCCGGGGAGCTGACCCCCGCCGAGGCCGCCTCCGCGAAGCTGTTCTGCACCGAGGTCGCGCACCGCGTCATCGACCGCTGCCTCCAGCTGCACGGCGGCTACGGCTACATGAACGAGTACCCGATCGCCCGCCTGTACGCGGACAACCGCGTCAACCGCATCTACGGCGGCACCAGCGAGATCATGAAGACGATCATCGCCAAGGACATGGGCCTGTAAGCACCACGCTCCACAGTAGCCATGAGCCAGGCACTCGAGGACCTCCTCGATCTGCTCGACCTGGAGCAGATCGAGGAGGACATCTTCCGCGGCCGGTCCCGGTCCGCCGTCGTCCCCCGGGTCTTCGGCGGCCAGGTCGCCGCGCAGGCGCTGGTCGCGGCGGGCCGTACGGTCCCGGCCGACCGCCCGCCCCACTCGCTGCACGCGTACTTCCTGCGCACCGGCGACCCCGGCGCGCCCATCGTGTACACGGTCGACCGGCTGCGCGACGGCCGTTCCTTCACCACGCGCCGCGTCGTCGCGGTCCAGCACGGCAAGCCGGTCTTCGGCCTGTCGGCCTCCTTCCAGGCGTACGAGGAGGGCCTGGACCACCAGGCGCCGATGCCGCCCGCCCCGGACCCGGCCACCCTGCCGACCTCGGAGGACCGGCTGCGCGGCTACCCGCACCTCGACCCCGGGGTCGTCGAGCGGTTCGTCGAGGCCCGGGCGGCGGTCGACCTGCGCTACGTCGACGACCCGCCGTTCGGCCGGTACGGCACACCGCGCGAACCGCACTCCCAGGTCTGGTTCCGCACCAACGGCAAACTCGCCGACGACCCCCTGCTGCACATCGCGCTGGCCACCTACGTCTCCGACATGACACTGCTGGACTCGGTGCTGCTCGCGCACGGCCGGGGCGGCTGGGCCGTCGGTGACGTGGTCGGCGCCTCGCTGGACCACGCGATGTGGTTCCACCGCCCCTTCCGCGCCGACGAGTGGCTGCTGTACGACCAGGAGTCCCCGTCGGCGTACGGCGGCCGGGGTCTCGGCCAGGCCCGCATCCACACCCGGGACGGCCGCCTCGCCATCACGGTCATCCAGGAGGGCGTGGTGCGCGTCCCGCGGGACCGCGCCGAAGGCGGGGGGCCCGTCTAGGGCCTGCCGTTCGGATCATCCCGGCGTCACGGGGTCCGGCCCGCACATCCGCCGCGCTGTCGTCACGCGCCGAAGCTCCGCCTCGGCTCCCTCCTCCGCCGTGCGGCCGCACGTACCGGACCCCGCTCGGGTCGGCCGGAAGGCGCCGCACCGCACAGCCGGCCCGATCCGAACGACGGGCCCTACGCCAGCCCCGCCTCCGCGAGGAGGTACGCCGTCATCGGGTCGTAGTACCGCGGGCTGACCACGTGGTCGTCGAGCGGGACCGTCACCTGTACGGTGCCTTCCGCCTCGGCGAGGAAGAGCGCCGGGTCGTTGCAGTCGGCGTAGCCCACCGAGTCCACCCCGTGCTGCCCCGCGTACCCCGCCCAGCCGTGGTCGGCGACGACCAGGTCGGGCAGCGGGCGGCCCGCGCGTTCCAGCCCGGTGAGGACGGCCTTCATCGGTTCGCCCGAGTGGGTGTGCCAGAGGGTGGCGCCGTGCTCCAGCACCGCGACGTCCGCGAACTGCATCACGTACCCCTCCTCCGTCTGGAGCCCGTCGGGGATGACGACGATCTCGCAGCCGGCGGCGCGCAGCGCGGCGGCCGTCGCCCGGTGCACGTCCAGCAGCCCGCCCGGGTGACCGGTCGCGAACAGCACCCGCTGCTGCCCGTCGGCCGCCTTGCGCAGCCTCGCCGCCATCCGCTCCAGCGCCGAGACGGTCAGCTCCGGGTCGATGGTGTCCTGCCCGTACCGGTACTCGGGGTCGTCGTTCACCCCGGCCCGTTCCGCCATCACCGCGAGCACGTCCTGCTCGTCGCTCCAGCGGTCACCCAGCTCCAGGCCGAGCCAGTAGTGGCGGTTGCCGTTCGCCAGCTGGCGGTAGTGCGAGAGGTTGTTCTCCCGGGGGGTGGCGACGTCCCCCGCGATGCGGGTCCGCACGAGGTGGTCGACGAGTTCGGCGCGGCTGGGTGTCCCGGGTATCGGCATGGCTCCCATTGTGGGGCAGCCCACCGTGTCCGCACTCGACACCGGCGGCTCTGGGATGTGGATCACCCCGGATCCGCGCGGCGGCTCACGCCGGGGCGGGCGCCCCGGCCGCCGCGAACGCCCCCCGGGCCATCCGGTGCAGCAGCTCCGCGGTGGCCCCCCGGCCCGGCAGCGCACCCCGCCGGCCCAGGTGGGGGGTGGAGTTGAGCAGGCCGAAGACGGAGTGGACGGCCGAGCGGGCGGCGGGTTCGGCGAGGGCCGGGTAGACCTTCCGCAGGACGTCCACCCACAGTTCGACGTACTGCCGCTGGAGCTGGCGCACCAGCTTGCGGTCGCTCTCCCGGAGGCGGTCCAGCTCGCGGTCGTGCAGGGTGATGAGGGGACGGTCGTCGAGCGCGAAGTCGATGTGGCCCTCGATGAGCGAGTCGAGGACCGTCTCCGGGGCCGTGCCGTCCTCGCCCCCGGCCGTGGCGGCCTCCTTCAGGCGCAGCTTCGCGCCCGTCAGGAGCCGGCCGCTGATCCCGACCAGCAGCTCGGCGAGCATCGCGTCCTTGCCGGCGAAGTGGCGGTACAGACCGGGGCCGCTGATGCCGACGGCGGCGCCTATCTCGTCCACGCCGACGCCGTGGAAGCCGCGCTCGGCGAAGAGCCGGGCGGCCTCCTTGAGGATCTGCTCGCGGCGGGTGGGGGCGTCGGTTCTGGTGGCCATGGAAGCAATTCTAGACAGGGAGGTTAGCGGTCGTTAACCTGAAGGAAATGCGTTAACGCTCATTAACAAGGTGAGGGGACCGCGAGGATGGACCAGGCACCGGAGCTGACGAGCGCGGCGGACCCCGCGTCGGAGGCCTGGCAGGCCAATGAGGCGGCGCACCGCGCGCTGGTCGAGGAGCTGCGCGGCAAGCTGGCCGCCGCCCGGCTCGGTGGCGGCGAGAAGGCGCGGGCGCGGCACACCGCGCGCGGCAAGCTGCTGCCACGCGACCGCGTGGACACGCTCCTCGACCCCGGCTCGCCCTTCCTGGAGCTGGCTCCGCTGGCGGCCGACGGGATGTACGAGGGGCAGGCGCCGGCGGCGGGGGTGATCGCCGGGATCGGCCGGGTCAGCGGGCGCGAGTGCGTGATCGTCGCCAACGACGCCACCGTCAAGGGCGGGACGTACTACCCGATGACGGTGAAGAAGCACCTGCGGGCGCAGGAGGTCGCGCTCGACAACCGGCTGCCCTGCCTCTACCTCGTGGACTCCGGCGGCGCCTTCCTGCCCATGCAGGACGAGGTGTTCCCGGACCGTGAGCACTTCGGGCGGATCTTCTACAACCAGGCCCGCATGTCGGGCGCGGGCATCCCGCAGATCGCCGCCGTGCTGGGGTCGTGCACGGCGGGCGGCGCGTACGTGCCCGCGATGAGCGACGAGGCCGTGATCGTGCGGAACCAGGGCACGATCTTCCTGGGCGGCCCGCCGCTGGTGAAGGCCGCGACCGGCGAGGTCGTCACCGCCGAGGAACTGGGCGGCGGCGAGGTGCACTCCCGGGTCTCCGGTGTGACGGACCACCTGGCGGAGGACGACGCGCACGCCCTGCGGATCGTCCGGAACATCGTCGCCACCCTGCCCGAACGGCGGGGCGTCCCCTGGGACGTGCGGCCCGCCGTCGAGCCGAAGGTGGACCCGTACGGGCTGTACGGGGCGGTCCCGGCCGACCCCCGCACGCCCTATGACGTCCGCGAGATCATCGCCCGGGTCACGGACGGCTCCCGCTTCGCGGAGTTCAAGTCCGAGTTCGGGCAGACCCTGGTCACCGGCTTCGCCCGGATCCACGGCCACCCGGTGGGCATCGTCGCCAACAACGGCATCCTGTTCGCCGAGTCCGCCCAGAAGGGCGCCCACTTCATCGAGCTGTGCGACCAGCGCGGCATCCCGCTGGTGTTCCTCCAGAACATCTCCGGCTTCATGGTCGGCAAGGACTACGAGGCGGGCGGCATCGCCAAGCACGGCGCCAAGATGGTGACCGCGGTCGCCTGCACGCGCGTGCCGAAGCTGACGGTGGTGGTCGGCGGGTCGTACGGCGCGGGGAACTACTCGATGTGCGGCCGGGCGTACTCGCCGCGCTTCCTGTGGATGTGGCCCAACGCCAAGATCTCCGTGATGGGCGGCGAGCAGGCCGCCTCCGTGCTCGCCACCGTCAAGCGCGACCAGCTGGAAGCGCGCGGCGAGGACTGGCCGGCGGAGGAGGAAGAGGCCTTCAAGGCCCCGATCCGCGCCCAGTACGAGCGCCAGGGCAATGCCTACTACGCCACCGCCCGCCTCTGGGACGACGGCGTCATCGATCCGCTGGAGACCCGGCAGGTGCTGGGTCTGGCCCTGACGGCCTGCGCGAACGCCCCGCTGGGCGAGCCGCAGTTCGGCGTCTTCCGGATGTGAGGGGGTTCACCATGTTCGACACCGTTCTTGTGGCCAACCGCGGCGAGATCGCCGTCCGGGTCATCCGTACGCTGCGCGCGCTCGGTGTGCGCTCCGTCGCCGTCTTCTCCGACGCCGACGCCGACGCCCGGCACGTCCGCGAGGCCGACACGGCCGTACGCATCGGGCCGGCGCCCGCCACCGAGAGCTACCTGTCGGTGGAGCGCATCCTGCAGGCCGCCGAGCGCAGCGGCGCCCAGGCCGTCCACCCGGGGTACGGCTTCCTGGCGGAGAACGCCGGGTTCGCGCGCGCCTGCGCCGAGGCCGGGCTGGTGTTCATCGGCCCGCCCGCGGACGCCATCGCCCTGATGGGCGACAAGATCCGCGCCAAGGAGACCGTCCGCGCGGCGGGTGTCCCGGTGGTGCCCGGCGGACGCGATCCGGACCTGGCCGAGGCGGCCCGCGAGCTGGGCGCGCCCGTGCTGCTGAAGCCCAGCGCGGGCGGCGGCGGCAAGGGCATGCGGCTGGTGCGCGACCTCGGCGTGCTGGACGACGAGATCGCCGCCGCCCGCCGGGAGGCCCGCGCCTCCTTCGGCGACGACACCCTGCTCGTCGAGCGCTGGATCGACCGGCCCCGGCACATCGAGATCCAGGTCCTCGCCGACGCCCACGGGAACGTGGTGCACCTCGGTGAGCGCGAGTGCTCGCTCCAGCGCCGCCACCAGAAGATCATCGAGGAGGCGCCGAGCGTGCTCCTCGACGAGGGGACGCGGGCGGCGATGGGCGAGGCGGCCGTGCAGGCGGCCCGCTCCTGCGGGTACGTCGGCGCGGGCACGGTGGAGTTCATCGTCCCCGGCGGCGACCCCTCGCAGTACTACTTCATGGAGATGAACACCCGCCTCCAGGTGGAGCACCCGGTCACCGAGCTGGTCACCGGCCTGGACCTGGTGGAGTGGCAGCTGCGGGTCGCGGCGGGCGAGAAGCTGCCGTACGGGCAGGGCGACATCCGTCTCACCGGGCACGCCGTGGAGGCGCGGATCTGCGCCGAGGACCCGGCGCGCGGCTTCCTCCCCTCGGGCGGCACGGTGCTGCGGCTGCGCGAGCCGCAGGGCGACGGGGTGCGCACCGACTCCGGGCTCAGCGAGGGCACGGAGGTCGGCAGCCTGTACGACCCGATGCTGTCCAAGGTGATCGCCTACGGCCCGGACCGCGCCACCGCCCTGCGCAGGCTCCGCGCGGCCCTCGCCGAGACGGTCACGCTGGGCGTGCCCACCAACGCGGGCTTCCTGCGCCGGCTGCTCGCCCATCCCGCGGTGGTCGCGGGTGACATGGACACCGGCCTGGTCGAGCGGGAGGCGGCGGGGCTCGTCCCGGATGAGGTGCCGGAGGAGGTGTACGAGGCCGCGGTGGCCGTGCGGCTGGACGCGCTGCGGCCCCGGCAGGAGGGCTGGACGGACCCGTTCTCCGTGCCGAGCGGCTGGCGCCTGGGCGGGGAGCCCAGGCCGGTCGCCTTCCCGCTGCGCGTGCCGGGCCTCGACCCCGTCACGCGCACGGCCCGCGGCACCCACACCGTCACCGCCGACCGGGTCGACGTGACCCTGGACGGAGTGCGCCACACCTTCGACCGCGCGGGCGACTGGCTGGGCCGGGACGGGGACGCCTGGCAGGTCCGCGACCACGACCCGGTGGCCGCCTCCCTGGACCGGGCCGCCCACGCGGGTGCCGACTCCCTCACCGCACCCATGCCGGGGACCGTGACGGTGGTGAAGGTGGCGGTCGGCGACGAGGTGACCGCCGGTCAGAGCCTGCTGGTGGTCGAGGCGATGAAGATGGAGCACGTCGTCTCCGCACCGCACGCTGGCACGGTCGCCGAACTGGACGTCACGCCGGGCACGACGGTCGCCATGGACCAGGTGCTGGCCGTCATCACCCCGCACGAGGAGTCCGAGGAGGCGGCGCGATGACGGCCGGCGGACTTCCCATGGCCGTCCCCGTGGAGGGGCTGCCCGCCCGTGTCCGCATCCACGAGGTCGGCGCCCGGGACGGACTGCAGAACGAGAAGGCGACGGTGCCCACGGAGGTCAAGGCGGAGTTCATCCGGCGCCTCGCCGCCGCGGGCCTGACGACGATCGAGGCGACCAGTTTCGTCCACCCCCGGTGGGTGCCCCAGCTCGCCGACGCGGAGGACCTGTTCCCAATGGTCGGCGACCTCCCCGTGGACCTGCCGGTGCTGGTGCCCAACGAGCGCGGCCTGGACCGCGCCCTCGCCCTCGGTGCCCGCCGTGTCGCCGTGTTCGCCAGCGCCACCGAGTCCTTCGCGAAGGCCAACCTCAACCGCACGGTCGACGAGGCGCTGGCCATGTTCGAGCCGGTGGTCAGCCGGGCGAAGGCGGAGGGCGGGCATGTGCGCGGCTACCTCTCCATGTGCTTCGGGGACCCCTGGGAGGGCCCGGTGCCCGTCCCGCAGGTGGTCCGGGTCTGCCGGGCGCTGAGGGACATGGGCTGCGACGAGCTGAGCCTCGGCGACACCATCGGCGTGGCCACCCCCGGACACGTCCGGGCGCTCCTCACCGCGCTCGACGCCGAAGGCATCCCGGTCGAGGCGCTGGGTGTGCACTTCCACGACACCTACGGCCAGGCGCTCGCGAACACCCTCGCGGCGCTCCAGCACGGGGTGACGACCGTCGACGCCTCGGCGGGCGGCCTGGGCGGCTGCCCCTACGCGAAGTCGGCCACCGGCAATCTCGCCACCGAGGACCTGGTGTGGATGCTGCGGGGCCTCGGCATCGACACCGGCGTCGACCTCGGCCTGCTCACCGCCACGAGCGTGTGGATGGCCGAACAACTGGGCCGGCCCAGCCCCTCCCGCACCGTCCGTGCCCTGTCCCACAAGGAGCAGTGAAGAACGATGGACCACCGTCTCTCCCCCGAGCTGGAAGAACTCCGCCGCACCGTGGAGGAGTTCGCGCACGACGTGGTGGCCCCGAAGATCGGCGACTACTACGAACGGCACGAGTTCCCGTACGAGATCGTCCGCGAGATGGGCCGGATGGGCCTGTTCGGACTGCCGTTCCCGGAGGAGTACGGCGGCATGGGCGGCGACTACCTCGCGCTGGGCATCGCGCTGGAGGAGCTGGCCCGGGTCGACTCCTCGGTCGCCATCACCCTGGAGGCGGGCGTCTCCCTGGGCGCGATGCCGATCCACCTGTTCGGCACCGAGGAGCAGAAGCGGCAGTGGCTGCCCCGGCTCTGCTCCGGTGAACTCCTGGGCGCCTTCGGCCTGACCGAGCCGGACGGCGGCAGCGACGCCGGGGCGACCCGGACGACCGCGCGCAGGGATCCGGCGACCGGCGAGTGGGTGATCAACGGCACCAAGTGCTTCATCACCAACTCCGGCACGGACATCACGGGCCTGGTCACGGTCACCGCCGTCACCGGCCGCAAGCCCGACGGCAGGCCGCAGATCTCCGCGATCATCGTGCCGTCCGGCACGCCGGGCTTCACCGTCGCCGCCCCGTACTCCAAGGTCGGCTGGAACGCCTCCGACACCCGTGAGCTGTCCTTCGCCGACGTGCGGGTGCCGGCGGAGAACCTGCTGGGCGAGGAGGGGCGTGGGTACGCGCAGTTCCTGCGGATCCTCGACGAGGGCCGGATCGCCATCGCGGCGCTGGCCACGGGGCTGGCGCAGGGCTGTGTCGACGAGTCGGTGCGCTACGCGAAGGAACGTCACGCCTTCGGCCGCCCGATCGCGGCGAACCAGGCGATCCAGTTCAAGATCGCCGACATGGAGATGAAGGCGCACACCGCCCGTCTCGCCTGGCGGGACGCGGCGTCCCGGCTGGTCGCCGGGGAGCCGTTCAAGAAGGAGGCGGCCCTGGCCAAGCTGTACTCGTCGACCGTGGCCGTCGACAACGCCCGCGAGGCCACCCAGATCCACGGCGGGTACGGGTTCATGAACGAGTACCCGGTGGCCCGGATGTGGCGTGACTCGAAGATCCTGGAGATCGGCGAGGGCACGAGCGAGGTGCAGCGCATGCTGATCGCCCGGGAGCTGGGGCTGGTGAGCTGACCGGCCCGGACGTCGCGGCGGCCCGGGCGGAAGGACCCTGAAGCCCCGCACCTTTCGCGGCCCCCGCCGGTTCGACGCGCGATCCGGCGGGGGCTGGTGTGCTGCCGGAGCCACGCCGCAGCCGTCCGGTCCCGCCGGGGCCCACGTGATCCTGATCATCCTCCGGGCCGGCGCCCCGGCCAACTCCGCGGGCTGACGCGTGCGTTGACGGCGAGGACGGGCCCGCACCGCCCCCGCGCCCGAACCGGGGGCTCCCCACCCCTGGACAAGATCTGAGGTTAGGCTAACCTACCTTCGAATTGTCCGGCGGCTCTCCGCCCTGTTCGAAAGCAGCCACACTCATGCCCAACGCCCGTGCCACCAACCCCACCCGCCGCGGGATCCTCGCCGCCGGCGGCGCCCTCGGCCTCGGTGCCGTCCTCGCCGCCTGCGGCGGCGACGACACGAAAAGCGGTGGCTCGGACGCGTCGGGTGCCGCGAAGGCCTCCGGTCCCTGGACCTTCAAGGACGACCGCGGCACGACCGTGAAGCTCGACAAGGTGCCCGCGAACATCGTCGCCTTCACCGGCGTGGCCGCCGCGCTGTACGACTACGGCATCCAGGTCAAGGGCGTCTTCGGCCCGACGAAGACCCAGGACGGCAAGCCGGACGTGCAGGCCGGCGACATGGACATCAGCAAGGTCGAGATCCTCGGCAACGTCTGGGGCCAGTTCAACGTCGAGAAGTACGCGGCGCTCGCCCCCGAGGTCCTCATCACCACGATGTTCGACGACGCCGGGACCCTCTGGTACGTCCCCGAGGAGTCCAAGGACAAGATCGCCAAGCTGGCCCCCAGCGTCGCCGTCTCCGTCTACGACCGCCAGCTGACCCAGCCGCTGGAGCGCATGTGGGCGCTGGCCGAGTCGCTGGGCGCGGACCTGAAGGCCGAGGAGGCCGTCACCGCGAAGAAGGAGTTCGAGGCGGCGGCGGAGCGGCTGCGCAAGGCCGCCAAGGCCCGCCCCGAGATCAAGGTGATGGCCGGGTCGGCGAGCGCGGAGCTGTTCTACGTCTCCGGCACCAACCTCTCCATCGACCTGGAGTACTTCAAGGCGCTCGGTGTGAACTTCATCGAGCCGTCGGAGAAGGCGAAGGCGCAGGGCGGCGGCTGGTTCGAGGCGCTGAGCTGGGAGAACGTCGACAAGTACGGCGCGGACATCATCATGATGGACGACCGGGCGCAGGCGACCCAGCCCGCGGCGATCACCGAGGCCACCTGGAAGAAGCTGCCCGCGGTGAAGGCCGGCCAGGTCATCCCCCGCTCGCCGGAGCCCATCCTGTCGTACGGCAAGTGCACGCCGCTGCTCACGAACCTCGCCGAGGCGATCGAGAACGCGAAGAAGGTCAGCTGAAGCTCGCCGGACGATCAGGGGGCTGACGCGCCGCGGGCGACGGCCGGCCCCCTGAGGGAACCTCAGGAGACTCGATGCTCACCGCCGTAGCCGCTCCGTTCCGTTTCTTCTCCCTCCAGGTCGTGCGGACGCAGCGGCTCGGTCCGTCTCTGGTCCGGGTCACCTTCGCGGGGGACGACCTCGCCGCGTTCCGCTCCGACGGGTGCGACCAGTCGCTGTCGCTGTTCCTGCCGCAGCCGGGGCAGGACGCCCCGGTCGTGCCCGTCGAGCTGGGCGAGGACTGGTGGAAGGGGTGGATGGCGCTGCCGGACGGCGTCCGGGCGGTGATGCGGTCGTACACCCTGCGCTCGCTGCGCCGTGACCCCGACGAGATCGACATCGACTTCGTGCTGCACGGCGTGGAGCCGGGTGCCGCCGTTCCCGCCGGTCCCGCCTCGCGGTGGGCCGCGCGGGCCACCGCCGGGGACCGAGTGCTGGTGCTCGGCCCGGCGGTCGCGGACAACCGGGCGATCCGGTTCCGGCCGCCGCGGGGCACCGATCTGGTGGTGCTGTGGGGTGACGAGACCGCGCTTCCGGCGGTCGCCGCGATCCTGGAGGCGCTGCCGGCCGGTCAGCGGGCGCGGGTCTGGCTGGAGGTCCAGGAGGCCGGGAACGTGCTGGACCTGCCGACGGCGGCGGACGCCGAGGTGACCTGGCTGATCGGCGACCACGGCCGCGCCCAGGACTCCCCCATGGCCCTGAGCGCCCTGCGCGACGCCCGGCTGCCCCCGGCCGGGTGCCCGTACGTCTGGCTCGCGGGCGAGTCCTCCTCGGTGAAGTCGCTGCGCCGGCACTTCGTCGGCGAGCGCGGCATCGACCGGCGGCAGGTCACCTTCGTGGGCTACTGGCGGCAGGGGCTCACCGAGGAGCAGTTGCGGGAGCAGGGGGAGTAAGTGCCCCTGTGGGGCGGGAGTTGCGCGGATCCTGGTACTTGACCCGCTCAACTTAGGTTAGGCTAACCTTAGTAAGCCGGGGTCCCGGGCCCCGCCCCGGCCGCCCGTTTCCGTCCGCACGGCCAGTCCCCACCGGAGGACCTCGACATGCGCTCGCACCTGCTCAATGACACGACCGCGGAGCAGTATCGCCGCTCCGTGACCGAAGGAGTAGAGCGGGTGGCAGCCAAACTCGCCACCACGCAGCGCCCGTTCACCGGCGTCACGGTCGACGACCTGGCCCCCGCCATCGAGCGGATCGACCTCGACCGGCCACTGCACGACACCACGGCGGTCCTCGACGAGCTGGAGGACGTCTACCTCCGCGACGCGATCTACTTCCACCACCCCCGCTACCTCGCCCACCTCAACTGCCCGGTCGTCATCCCGGCGGTGCTCGGCGAGGCCATCCTGTCCGCCGTCAACTCCTCCCTGGACACCTGGGACCAGTCGGCCGGCGGCACCCTCATCGAGCGCAAGCTCGTCGACTGGACGGCCGCCCGGATCGGGCTCGGCGAGAGCGCCGACGGCGTCTTCACCTCCGGCGGCAGCCAGTCCAACCTCCAGGCCCTGCTGCTGGCCCGCGAGGAGGCCAAGACCGGGGACCTGGGCACACTGCGCATCTTCGCCTCCGAGGTCAGCCACTTCAGCGTGAAGAAGTCGGCGAAACTGCTCGGCCTCGGCCAGGACGCCGTCGTGACGGTCCCGGTCGACCACGAGAAGCAGATGCAGACCGTCGCGCTCGCCCACGAGCTGGAGCGCTGCGTGAAGGACGGCCTCGTCCCCATGGCCGTCGTCGCCACCGCGGGCACCACCGACTTCGGTTCCATCGACCCGCTCCCCGAGGTCGCCGAACTGTGCGCGCAGTACGGCACCTGGATGCACGTCGACGCCGCCTACGGCTGCGGGCTGCTCGCCTCGCCCACCCGGCGCGCCCTGCTGGACGGCATCGAGCGCGCCGACTCGGTCACCGTCGACTACCACAAGTCCTTCTTCCAGCCGGTGAGTTCCTCCGCCCTGCTGGTGAGGGACGCGGCCACGCTGCGGCACGCCACCTACCACGCGGAGTACCTGAATCCGCGCCGGATGGTGCAGGAACGTATCCCCAATCAGGTGGACAAATCCCTCCAGACCACCCGCCGCTTCGACGCCCTCAAGCTGTGGGTGACCCTGCGGGTGATGGGCGCCGACGGCATCGGGCAGCTCTTCGACGAGGTGTGCGGCCTCGCACGGGAGGGCTGGAAACTGCTGGCCGCCGACCCGCGCTACGACGTCGTCGTCGAGCCCAGCCTGTCCACCCTGGTCTTCCGCTACGTACCGGCCGCCGTCACCGACCCGGCCGAGATCGACCGGGCCAACCTGTACGCCCGCAAGGCCCTGTTCGCCTCCGGCGAGGCCATCGTCGCGGGCACCAAGGTGAACGGCCGCCACTACCTGAAGTTCACCCTGCTCAACCCTGAGACGAAGGCCTCCGACATCGCCGCCGTCCTCGACCTGATCGCCGGCCACGCCGAGCAGTACCTGGGAGACTCCCTTGACCGCGCTTCCTGAATCCACCACCAAGACCTACGACTTCGTGGGGATCGGACTCGGGCCCTTCAACCTCGGCCTCGCCTGCCTCACCGAGCCGATCGCCGAACTCGACGGTGTCTTCCTGGACTCCAAGCCCGACTTCGAGTGGCACGCCGGCATGTTCCTGGACGGTGCCCACCTCCAGACGCCGTTCATGTCGGACCTGGTCACCCTGGCCGACCCGACGTCGCCGTACTCCTTCCTGAACTACCTGAAGGAGAAGGGCCGGCTGTACTCGTTCTACATCCGCGAGAACTTCTACCCCCTGCGCGTCGAGTACGACGACTACTGCCGCTGGGCCGCGAGCAAGCTGAGCAGCGTCCGCTTCAACACGACCGTCACCGAGGTGACGTACGACGAGGCCGACGAGCTGTACGCGGTGCGGACCGCCGCCGGTGAGACGTACCGCGCCCGCCACCTGGTGCTCGGCACCGGCACCCCGCCCCACATCCCCGAGGCGTGCCGGGGCCTGGGCGGCGACTTCATCCACAACTCCCGCTATGTGCAGAGCAGGGCGGAGCTGGTGAAGAAGAAGTCGATCACGCTGGTCGGCTCGGGCCAGTCCGCCGCCGAGATCTACCACGACCTGCTCGGCGAGATCGACGTCCACGGCTACCGGCTGAACTGGGTCACGCGCTCCCCGCGGTTCTTCCCGCTGGAGTACACCAAGCTCACCCTGGAGATGACCTCCCCGGAGTACATCGACTACTTCCGGGCGCTGCCGGAGCCGACCCGCTACCGCCTCACCCAGCAGCAGAAGGGCCTGTTCAAGGGCATCGACGGAGACCTGATCAACGAGATCTTCGACCTGCTCTACCAGAAGAACCTCGGCGGCCCGGTCCCCACCCGCCTGCTCACCAACTCGGCGCTTACCAGCGCGTCGTACGAGGACGGCACGTACACCCTGGGCTTCCGCCAGGAGGAGCAGGGCAAGGACTTCCGGCTCACCTCGGACGGCCTGATCCTGGCCACCGGCTACCGCTACGCCGAGCCCGAGTTCCTGAAGCCGGTCCGCGACCGCCTGGTCTACGACTCCCAGGGCAGCTTCGACGTCGGCCGCAACTACGCCATCGACGTCACCGGCAGAGGCGTCTTCCTGCAGAACGCCGGCGTCCACACCCACAGCATCACCAGCCCCGACCTGGGCATGGGCGCCTACCGCAACAGCTACATCATCCGGGAGCTGCTCGGCAGCGAGTACTACCCGGTGGAGAAGACCATCGCGTTCCAGGAGTTCGCCGTATGAGCCGCACCGCCTTCACCTTCCGCCCCCTCGACCCGCTGAAGGACGCCGAGCTCCTGCACGCCTGGGTCACCCACCCCAAGGCCGCGTTCTGGATGATGCAGGACGCGAAACTGGAGGACGTCGAGCGCGCCTACATGGAGATAGCCGCCGACGAGCACCACCACGCCCTGCTGGGCCTGAAGGACGGCGAGCCGGCCTTCCTGATGGAGAAGTACGACCCGGCCCACCGCGAGCTGGTCGGCCTGTACGAGCCGCAGCCCGGGGACGTCGGCATGCACTTCCTCACCCCGCCGACCGACACGCCGGTGCACGGCTTCACCCGGTCCGTCATCACCGCCGTCATGGCCCACCTCTTCGAGGACCCGGCCACCCGGCGGGTCGTCGTCGAGCCGGACGTGCGCAACAAGGCCGTGCACGCCCTGAACGCGGCCGTCGGCTTCGTCCCGGAGCGGGAGATCGAGAAGCCGGAGAAGACCGCGCTGCTCAGCTTCTGCACCCGCGAGCAGTTCCTGGCGGCGACGGGGGTGTCCGCATGAGCCTCGCCGACTCCGTCGCGCACCTGTCCCCCGAGCGCTGGGAGCAGGCCAACCGCCTGCTGATCCGCAAGGCGCTCGCCGAGTTCGCCCACGAGCGGCTGATCACGCCGGAGGAGGACGGGGACGGGTACGTCGTCCGCAGCGACGACAAGCTGACCGCGTACCGCTTCCGTGCCGTCCGCCGCGCCTTGGACCACTGGCAGGTGGACGCCGCCTCCGTCACCCGGCACCGGGACGGGACCGAGCTGCCGCTCGCCGCGCTCGACTTCTTCATCGAGTTCAAGGACGCCCTCGGTCTGAGCGACGAGATCCTGCCGGTCTACCTGGAGGAGATCTCGTCCACCCTGTCCGGCACCTGCTACAAGCTCACCAAGCCGCAGGTCCCCTCCGCCGAGCTGGCCGGCAGCGGCTTCCAGGCGATCGAGACGGGGATGACCGAGGGCCACCCCTGCTTCGTCGCCAACAACGGGCGGCTCGGCTTCGGCATCCGCGAGTACCTGTCGTACGCCCCGGAGACCGCTAACCCGGTCCGCCTGGTCTGGCTGGCCGCGCACCGCTCGCGCGCCGCGTTCACGGCCGGGGCCGGCATCGACTACGAGGACTTCTTCCGCCGGGAGCTGGGCGCTGCGACCGTCGACCGCTTCCACGGGATCCTGCGCGACAAGGGCCTGGACCCGGCCGACTACCTGCTCATCCCCGTCCACCCCTGGCAGTGGTGGAACAAGCTGACCGTCACCTTCGCCGCCGAGGTGGCCCGGCAGCACCTGGTGTGCCTGGGCGAGGGCGACGACGAGTACCTGGCCCAGCAGTCCATCCGCACCTTCTTCAACACCACCAGCCCCGAGAAGCACTACGTGAAGACGGCCCTGTCCGTCATCAACATGGGCTTCATGCGCGGGCTGTCGGCCGCCTACATGGAGGCCACCCCGGCGATCAACGACTGGCTGGCCCAGCTCATCGAGGGCGACCCGGTGCTGAGGTCCACGGGCCTGACGATCATCCGGGAGCGCGCGGCGGTCGGCTACCGGCACCTGGAGTACGAGCGGGCCACCGACCGCTACTCGCCGTACCGCAAGATGCTCGCCGCGCTGTGGCGGGAGAGCCCGGTGCCCTCCCTGAAGGACGGCGAGTCCCTGGCGACCATGGCGTCGCTGCTGCACGTCGACCACGCGGGCGCCTCCTTCGCGGGCGCGCTGATCGCCCGCTCGGGCCTGGACCCGGTGGAGTGGCTGCGCCGTTACCTGCGGGCGTACTACACCCCGCTGCTGCACAGCTTCTACGCCTACGACCTGGTCTTCATGCCGCACGGCGAGAACGTGATCCTGGTCCTGAAGGACGGCGCCGTCGAACGCGCGATCTACAAGGACATCGCCGAGGAGATCGCCGTCATGGACCCGGACGCGGCGCTGCCGCCGGAGGTCCGGCGGATCCGCGTGGAGGTCCCCGAGGACACCAAGCTGCTGTCGATCTTCACGGACGTCTTCGACTGCTTCTTCCGCTTCCTCGCGGCGAACCTCGCCACCGAGGGGATCGTGGCGGAGGAGGACTTCTGGCGCACCGTCGCGGAGGTCACCCGGGAGTACCAGGAGGCGACGCCCGAACTCGCCGACAAGTTCGCGCAGTACGACATGTTCGCCCCCGAGTTCGCGCTGTCCTGCCTGAACCGGCTCCAGCTGCGCGACAACAAGCAGATGGTCGACCTCGCGGACCCCTCGGGCGCGCTCCAGCTCGTGGGCACGCTGCGGAACCCGATCGCCGGGTTCTGAGCCGCGGGGAAGCAGGGCGGGCGCCCCGGAGTACGGTCCTCCGGGGCGCCCGTCCGCCGTCCGCCCGGGCCTGTCCGGGGCTATCCCGCGGGCCAGTCCACCTGCGGCGACCGGTGGTAGCCGATGCCGAGCGCGTCCCAGCGCGGCCCCTGCGCCGCGAGCCGCGTCCGGTACGCCTCCCAGTCGTGGGTGGCGGCCGGCGACCAGCCCAGCTCGGCCACGCCCGGCAGCCGGGGGAAGGCCATGTGATCCAGGTGCGCGGAATTCTCGAGGGTCTCCGTCCACAGCGGTGCCTCGACGCCGCGGACGGCGTCCGCCGGGACACCCGGCAGGTAGGCCCCCGGGTCCCAGTCGTAGGACCGCTTCACCTCGACGTACCCGGCCCAGGACAGCCCGAGCGGGGTGGTGCGGTCGTACTTCATGTCGAGGTAGATCCGGTCCGCGGGCGAGAGGATGATCCCCGTCCCGTTCCGCGCCGCCTTCGCCACCCGTTCCTTCTCCTCGGCGCCGGTGCCGTCCAGGCCCCAGTACTGGGCGAGCGCGCCCTCGGCCGGGGTGGCTCCGGTGAGCTGGTGCCAGCCGACGACCGTCTTGCCGTACCTGGCGACGATCGGCTGCACCCGGTCCATGAACGCCTGGTAGTCGGCGTGGCTGGTGGAGTGCGCCTCGTCGCCGCCGATGTGCAGATGGCGGCCCGGGGTGAGGGCGGCCAGCTCGCGGATCACGTCGTCGGCGAAGTCGTACGTGATCTCCTTGCCGGCGCACAGCGAGCTGAAGCCGACGGCCGTGCCCGTGTAGAGCGGGGGTGCCACGCCGTCGCAGTTGAGGCCGGCGTAGGAGGCGAGGGCCGCGTTGGTGTGGCCGGGCATGTCTGTCTCGGGGACCACCTCCAGGTGGCGGGCGGCGGCGTAGCGGACGATCTCCCTGTAGTCGTCCTTGGTGTAGAAGCCGCCGGGGCCGCCGCCGACCTCGGTGGAACCGCCGTGGGTGGTCAGGCGCGGCCAGGAGTCGATCGCGATCCGCCAGCCCTGGTCGTCGCTCAGGTGCAGGTGCAGCTTGTTGAACTTGTAGAGGGCGAGCCGGTCGACGTACCGCTTGACCTCGTCGACGGTGAAGAAGTGCCGGGAGACGTCGAGCATGGCGCCGCGCCAGGGGTAGCGCGGGGTGTCCCGGACGGTGCCGCCGGCGACCAGCCAGGGGCCGGGCTGGACGGTGTCCCGCTCGACGGCCGCGGGCAGCAGCTGACGCAGGGTCTGCACACCGTGGAAGAGCCCGGCGGGCCGGGCCGCCGTGATGGTGACGCCGCCGCGGCCGCTGTCGAGCCGGTACCCCTCGGTGCCGTACGGGCCTTGGGCGAGGCGGAGGCGGATGCCGCCCGCTCCCTCCTCGGTGACGGGCAGCCGGTAGCCGGTGGAGGGCCGCAGGAGGTCCGCGAGGTACTCGCCGATCCGGTGGGCCTCGCGTGAGCCGCCGACGTGGATGCGGGTGCCGCCGGTGATGCGGTACGGCGCTCCGCCCGGGGTGACCGAGGCGGGCGCCGGGATCACCTGGCCGAGGGGCCTGGGCCCGGCGGAGGCGGGCCGGCCGGCGGGCTGGGGGGCCGCGCCCGAGGTGAGGACGCCGGCCGCCGCGACCAGCAGCAGCGAGCCGAGAAGGTGCAGTCTGTGCCGTCTCACACGTGCTCCCTTCGAAAGGGGTATAGACCACCCTTGGTCTGAACCACTCTCCCGCAGATCGGTCCGCGGCAGAACAAGTGGAACGGCTCCCGCGTGGCGGGAACTCCTCGCGGCGCGGGGCGCGTTGGCGGGTGCGCCGTCCGCAGCGGCGGCCGCCCCCGGCACTCGAGGGCCCGCGGCCCTCCCCGCCACGGGGCGGAGATGGTGAGCGGCGCCACAGCCCCGCACGGCATCCCCACAGGGGCCCTGCCCGGAATCGGGCAGGATTCTTGCAAAACCCCGCCCCTTACTCCAGGATCTACCGGGTGCACGACGAACTCGTTGATCATCTGACGCGGTCCACCGCCCTCAACCGGGGCGAGGCGCTGCGCGTGATCCAGGACGTGCTCGCCTTCTTCGACGAGACGACCGAGGAGTACGTCCGTCGCCGCCACCGCGAGCTCCAGGCCCAGGGCCTGGTCAACGCGGCGATCTTCGAACGGATCGAGGCGGACCTCAAATATCGCGCCGTGGCCCCGCCGGAGCTGACGCTCCGGCAGCTGCGGCGGATCGTCTACGGCTAGGAATACCCATATATGTGCGGAATCGTCGGATACATCGGCAAGCGGGATGTCGCGCCGCTGCTCCTCGAAGGCCTCCAGCGCCTGGAGTACCGGGGCTACGACTCGGCGGGCATCGTCGTGACCTCCCCCAAGGCCGCCGGCCTGAAGATGGTCAAGGCCAAGGGCCGGGTGCGCGACCTGGAGGCGAAGGTCCCGGCGCGCTTCAAGGGCACCACCGGCATCGCCCACACCCGCTGGGCCACCCACGGCGCCCCCTCCGACGTGAACGCCCACCCGCACCTCGACGCCGAGGGCAAGGTCGCCGTCGTCCACAACGGCATCATCGACAACGCCTCCGACCTGCGCCGCAAGCTGGAGGCGGACGGCGTCGAGTTCCTCTCCGAGACCGACACCGAGGTCCTGGTCCACCTGATCGCCCGCTCGCAGGCCGAGAAGCTGGAGGACAAGGTCCGCGAGACCGTCCGTCTCATCGAGGGCACCTACGGCATCGCCGTCCTGCACGCCGACTTCCCGGACCGCATCGTCGTCGCCCGCAACGGCTCCCCGGTCGTCCTCGGCATCGGCGAGAAGGAGATGTTCGTCGCCTCGGACATCGCCGCGCTGGTCACCCACACCCGGCAGATAGTCACGCTGGACGACGGCGAGATGGCCACCCTGAAGGCCGACGACTTCCGTACGTACACCACGGAGGGCACCCGGACCACGGCCGAGCCGACCACCGTCGAGTGGGAGGCCGCCTCCTACGACATGGGCGGCCACGACACCTACATGCACAAGGAGATCCACGAGCAGGCCGACGCCGTGGACCGCGTGCTGCGCGGCCGCATCGACGACCGGTTCTCCACCGTGCACCTCGGCGGCCTCAACCTGGACGCCCGCGAGGCCCGCCGCATCCGCCGCGTGAAGATCCTCGGCTGCGGCACCTCGTACCACGCCGGCATGATCGGCGCCCAGATGATCGAGGAGCTGGCGCGCATCCCCGCGGACGCCGAGCCGGCCTCCGAGTTCCGCTACCGCAACGCGGTCGTCGACCCCGACACCCTGTACATCGCCGTCTCCCAGTCCGGTGAGACGTACGACGTGCTGGCCGCGGTCCAGGAGCTGAAGCGCAAGGGCGCCCGCGTCCTCGGCGTCGTGAACGTCGTCGGCTCGGCGATCGCCCGCGAGGCCGACGGCGGCGTCTACGTGCACGCCGGCCCCGAGGTGTGCGTGGTGTCCACCAAGTGCTTCACCAACACCTGTGTGGCGTTCGCCCTGCTCGCCCTGCACCTGGGCCGCACCCGCGACCTGTCCGTGCGCGACGGCAAGCGGATCATCGAGGGCCTGCGCAAGCTGCCCGCCCAGATCTCCGAGATCATGGAGCAGGAGGCGGAGATCGAGAAGCTGGCCAAGGCCTACGCCGACGCCCGCTCGATGCTCTTCATCGGCCGCGTCCGGGGCTACCCGGTCGCCCGCGAGGCCTCCCTGAAGCTCAAGGAGGTCTCCTACATCCACGCCGAGGCCTACCCGGCCTCCGAGCTGAAGCACGGCCCGCTGGCGCTCATCGAGCCCGCCCTCCCGACGGTCGCCATCGTCCCGGACGACGACCTGCTGGAGAAGAACCGGGCCGCGATGGAGGAGATCAAGGCCCGCAGCGGCAAGATCCTCGCGGTCGCCCACCAGGAGCAGGAGAAGGCCGACCAGACGATCGTCGTCCCGAAGAACGAGGACGAGCTGGACCCGATCCTCATGGGCATCCCGCTCCAGCTCCTCGCCTACCACACGGCCCTGGCCCTGGGCCGGGACATCGACAAGCCGCGGAACCTGGCCAAGTCGGTGACGGTCGAGTAGCGCGCCCCGCGACGAACAGGAACGGACCCCCTGGTGCCGCCCCGGACACAGGGGGTCCGTTCCCATGCGGGGGCTCACCCGAGCGCCCCGGCCCGCGCCGCCGCCGGCGGCCGTCACCCGCCGGCCCGCCGCACACCGCGCGAACACGCGGGCCGGTGCGCCGTTCGGCGGTGAACGAGGCGGGCCCCTTCGCGCGGGTGCGGTGACGCGGTGACCCGTATATGCCCTTCACAAGAGCACGAACACCTGTGCGCGGGGTGGAGGCGCGTGACACGCAAGGGAGTTGACCGTCCGGAGCGGGCGTCCCGCCGCCGGGTGGGGCGACGCGGGGACGGACGGGTTACGGGATGACCACCACGGGGCGCTTCGCCCGCTTGGCGAGCCGCCCGGCGACCGATCCGAAGATCCGGCCCACGACACCGTGCGTGGAGCCGACGACGATCGCGTCCGCCTCGTACTCCCGTCCCACCTCTTCGAGTTCGTGACAGATGTCACCGCCGCGCTCGACCAGGATCCAGGGGACCTCGGCGAGATAGTCCGCACACGCCAGCTCCAGCCCCAGCACCTCGGTGCGGTGGTCGGGCACGTCGACGAAGACCGGCGGCTCGCAGCCCGCCCACACCGTGGTGGGCAGCCGGTTGGCCACGTGGACGATGATCAGTCCCGAGCCGGAGCGCTGCGCCATGCCGATCGCGTACGCGAGGGCGCGCTCGCTGGACGTGGAGCCGTCGAAGCCGACGACGACGCCATGCTTGAAGGCGGGGTCGCACGAGTGGCGTGGCTCTTCCGCCGCCAGGGGCTCGGCCGCCGTGGGATCGGCGACGGGCCGCTTGCGGTCCGCGGGTTCGAAGAAGTCGTGACCGGCCATGGCTGTCTCGGCGTTGTGATCCTTATTGGGTGGGACGACAGTGTGCGGCGGAGCTGTGTCCAGGAATCATCTTCCCAACCCCATACCCCCAAGGGTACGGCGGCACGCCTCCTTGGCCCAGATCTCGCGCACCGTCGGTGGCGGTTCACCGGAGCATGCACGAGGGTGCGCCCGTAACGCAATGGTTGCTGCCCCGTACAGGCGGTTTGCGCAGGATTCAGGCCACGGCGAGGTGACCGACCGGCCGGGCCCGCCGTTGAACCCCCCGCCACACCTCCAGGGAGCGTCACAGGGAGCACAGCCATGTCCTCACGGTCCGGGCCGGACAGCACCACCGAGGTCGTCCGCTGGGCGGCCTTCAGCTGTGTCCTCGTCCCGCTGGTGCTCCTGTGGCACGGCACCTCCCCGGCCGGGGCGGCGGGCACCGCGCTCGGCCTCGCGGCCGTGACGGCCGTCTGCCGGCTGCTGCTGCGGCGGTCGGAGCGCGGCGCGGCCCGGCGGCCGGCGGAGGAACCGGCTCCGCACCGGGGGCGTCACCAGCGGACCGGGTCGGGAGCACACCGCGGCGAGCGCTCCGGCGGGCGCCCCGGCGGACGATCGGGCGCACGGTCCGGCGGGCAGGGAGATACACCGGTCGGTTGACCGGTTTCCGCGCACGGGCCCGTATCTTTTCAGCCAACTTCTTAATGGTGTGCATCACCCGTCCGGAACGCCCCCCACCCCCGGTTTGACCTGCACGGAAAGGGTCTCCAGTGAGGTCTGCACCCTACGCGGTTTGGCCACTGCGACGAGGCGCACTTCCCTGCACGGCCCACGAGTGCAACCCTTCGTGATCGAATGCTTTACGCCAAGTTGCCAAGTCGACAATGTGCCGGGTAGCGAACTGGCCATCCCGGTACGGCGTGACGCAGTAGATTCGATCTTGATTTGTCTTACGGCGGGGGACTCGTGCAGGACCGAGGGGAAACGTGCAGGAGCGACACAACCGAGGAGCCGCGACCACCGAGGGGGGCTTAGCGCGATGAGCCACGACTCCACCGCCGCGCCGGACACCGCGGCCCGGAAGCTGTCCGGGCGTCGCCGCAAGGAGATCGTCGCGGTGCTGCTGTTCAGCGGCGGCCCCATCTTCGAGAGTTCCATACCGCTGTCGGTGTTCGGGATCGACCGCCAGGACGCCGGCGTACCGCGCTACCGGCTGCTCGTGTGCGCCGGTGAGGACGGCCCGCTGCGGACCACAGGGGGCCTGGAACTCACCGCGCCACACGGCCTGGAGGCGATCTCACGGGCGGGCACGGTCGTCGTGCCGGCCTGGCGGTCGATCACCTCGCCGCCACCGGAGGAAGCGCTCGACGCACTGCGCCGGGCGCACGAGGAAGGCGCCCGCATCGTCGGACTGTGCACCGGCGCCTTCGTGCTCGCGGCGGCCGGCCTGCTGGACGGCCGTCCCGCGACCACCCACTGGATGTACGCGCCGACGCTGGCCAAGCGCTATCCGTCGGTGCACGTGGATCCGCGCGAACTCTTCGTCGACGACGGGGACGTGCTGACGTCGGCGGGCACCGCGGCCGGCATCGACCTCTGTCTCCACATCGTGCGGACGGACCACGGCAACGAGGCGGCCGGCGCGCTGGCCCGCCGCCTGGTCGTCCCACCGCGCCGGAGCGGAGGCCAGGAACGCTACCTGGACCGCTCTTTACCGGAGGAGATCGGCGCCGACCCGCTCGCCGAGGTCGTCGCCTGGGCGCTGGAGCACCTCCACGAGCAGTTCGACGTGGAGACGCTGGCGGCACGCGCGTACATGAGCCGCCGTACGTTCGACCGCCGGTTCCGCTCGCTCACCGGGAGCGCGCCGCTGCAGTGGCTGATCACCCAGCGGGTGCTCCAGGCGCAGCGGCTGCTGGAGACGTCGGACTACTCGGTGGACGAGGTGGCGGGCCGCTGCGGCTTCCGCTCCCCCGTCGCGCTGCGCGGGCACTTCCGCCGGCAGCTCGGCTCGTCCCCGGCGGCGTACCGGGCCGCGTACCGGGCGCGCCGGCCGCAGGGTGAGCGGCAGACCGACCCCGAGTCCGTGGCAGCGGGCTCCGGCCTCGGCGCGGGCCCGGGACAGCCCGGCCCGGGCGGGATCGGCCAGCCGGGCCAGGGCGGGCACGCCGCCGCCGCGCACCACCAGGACCACCCGGTCCCGCTCCAGGCCCGCCGCACCGCGGCCGCGAGCGCCGTCGGCGCCCCCGGGTCCCTGGACCACCGGGACGCCTACGTGGGGTCGCGCGCCGGCCTCCCGGGGCAGCGCAGCGGAACGTGACCGGCCGACCGCGCCGCGGGGCCACGAGGAACCCCCTCGTGGCCCCGCGGCGTTCCCGGGGCGCCGCGCAGCCGGTACGCGGGGGATCCGTCCCCGCCGCACGGCCGTAATGTGGACGCATGAACGATCGCATGGTGTGGATCGACTGCGAGATGACCGGCCTCTCGCTGTCCGACGACGCGCTCATCGAGGTAGCCGCCCTCGTCACCGACTCCGAGCTGAACGTGCTCGGCGAGGGCGTGGACATCGTCATCCGGCCGCCGGACCGGGCGCTGGAGACGATGCCGGAGGTGGTGCGGGAGATGCACACCGCGTCCGGGCTGCTCGCCGAGCTGGCGAACGGCACGACCCTCGCGGACGCCGAGGAACAGGTCCTCGCGTACGTGCGCGAACACGTCAAGGAACCGGGCAAGGCCCCGCTGTGCGGCAACTCCGTCGGCACGGACCGCGGCTTCCTGCTCCGCGACATGCCGATCCTGGAGGACTACCTCCACTACCGGATCGTGGACGTGTCCTCGATCAAGGAACTGGCGCGCCGCTGGTACCCGCGGGCCTACTTCAACAGTCCGGAGAAGAACGGCAACCACCGCGCCCTCGCCGACATCCGCGAGTCCATCGCCGAGCTGCGCTACTACCGCGAGGCCGTCTTCGTCCCGCAGCCCGGGCCCGACTCGGAGACCGCGAAGGCGATCGCCGCGAAGTACGTCCTGCCTGCTCGGCACGGCTGACACAGGCCGTCGGGAGGGGCGCCGCGAAACGTGTGCGCGAGCACCCCTTCGGACCCTGTACACTTTTTCTCGGCCGGTCGGGGAAGCGACAAAAGTCCGCCGCCGGTCATGGTGGGTGTAGCTCAGCTGGTAGAGCACCTGGTTGTGGTCCAGGATGCCGCGGGTTCGAGTCCCGTCACTCACCCTGAGTGATCAGCCGGTGACCTTCGGAAGAGGGTCACCGGCTGATCGCGTTGTACGGCTCTCCCGTCGGCTGTCACGCGGCCCGCTCAGCGGCCGGCCGTCCGGCTCGTTCCCGGACCGCCGGCGCCGGCCGCGACGATGACGGTCATGAGCCGGATCATCTCGTACGACACCGCCGACAGGGCCGACGTCGTCGCCCGCCCCGGCGCCGCCGGGAATCCAGCGCCGCCTGCTGCCGCACCGGCGCCTGTTCTCCGGTCCGCCGCAGGGAAATCCCCCTGTTGCCTCCCGCGCCCCGTGGACGGCCCGCACAGCGGCAGGTTCCCGCTCGCCGAGGCCGAACCGGCGGCCGACGCCTGCCGCGCCGTGCCGGACCGGCTGGACGAGAGCCTCCGGTACGGCCTCCGGGAGCTGACCGAGAAACCGGAGTCCGAGCGCACCGAGGGGAGTACGCCACGGAGGGCCCTGGTCCGACGCGCGCCGTCGCGCCGGGCACCGCTCAGGACGAGGCCCGCGCCACCAGTTCCGTGGCCAGCACCACCTGGCGCCGCTCCAGGCCCCGCGACACCGCCGGGCGGCGGTCGGCGATCTCGGTCAGGAGGAGGTCGATCATGCGGCGGCCCATCTCCTGGATCGGCTGGCGGACGCTGGTCAGGGGCGGGTCCATGTGGCGGGCGATCGCCGAGTCGTCGTAGCCGACCAGGGCCACGTCGTCGGGGATCCGGCGGCCCGCCTCGCGCAGGGCGTGGCGGGCGCCCGCCGCCGTGACGTCGGAGGCCGCGAAGACCGCGTCCAGGTCGGGGCGGCGGGACAGCAGCTCGGCCGTCGCCCGGCGGCCGCCCTCCTCCGTGAAGTCGCCCGCCTCGATCAGCCCTTCGTCGACCTCGTGGCCGGCGTCGGCGAGCGCGTCGCGGTAGCCGTCGATGCGGCGCTGGGCGCCGTAGACGTCGAGCCGGCCGGTGATGTGCGCGATGCGGCGGCGGCCGTGGGCGAGGAGGTGCTCGACGGCCGAGCGCGCGCCGCCGTAGTTGTCCGAGTCGACGGACGGCAGGGTCTCCGCCGCGGAGCGCGGGCCGCTGATCACCGCGGGGATCTCCAGCTGGGACAGGAGGTCCGGGAGGGGGTCGTCGGCGTGGACGGAGACCAGCAGGACGCCGTCGACGCGGTGCGCGGCGAGGTACTGGGCGAGGCGCTGACGCTCGCGGTCGCTGCCCGCGAAGATCAGCAGCAGCTGCATCTCGGTGTCCGAGAGTTCCGCGCCGACGCCGCGCAGCATGTCCGAGAAGTAGGGCTCGGCGAAGAAGCGGGTCTCCGGTTCGGGGACCACCAGCGCGATCGCGTCGGTGCGGTTGGCGGCGAGGGCGCGCGCGGCCGTGTTCGGGACGTAACCGAGTTCGGCGACCGCCGCCTCGACGGCGGCGCGGGTCGCGTCGCTGACCCGGGGGGAGCCGTTGATCACCCGGGAGACCGTGCCGCGGCCGACCCCGGCGCGCGCGGCGACCTCCTCCAGAGTCGGCCGGCCGCCGCTGCGGCCCCGCGCTCCGTGGCTTGCCATGGGCTTCGCCCTCCCTCGTACACCCGTTGGCCTGGAATCTAACAGTGCCGCGGCCATATGGTGCCGAGCGGCCACGGACGATCCCGGCCGAGGGCGCCAGTTAACAGGCCGATAACTGAACGCAGATCTCCGCGTCCGCTCCCTTGACACCCCCGCTCGAAGCCACGAACCTTCAACACATCACCGATGGGAGCGCTCCCACACTACCTGGCACTTACACAACCCGCACGTTCCCCGCCCGAGCCGCAACGCCACACCGCACCAAGCAACACCCGGAGAGCTTCATGCACAACGGGGCCAACCAAGCAATTCTGGCCGGGGGGTCGGCACGTCAGGGCAACTGGAGGACCCAATGCGAGCATCCACCCGTATCCGCCGCAAGGCGGTCGTCCTCGCGGCCGTAGCGTCGCTGGGCACCGGGCTGCTGGCCGGCTGTGCCGACGACGGCGACAACGAGTCCGGCTCGTCGAACGGCGGCGACGGCAGCGGCAAGACCACGATCACCCTGGGACTCTTCGGCACGTTCGGCTTCAAGGAGGCCGGGCTCTACGACGAGTACATGAAGCTCAACCCCGACGTCGTCATCAAGGAGAACGTCGTCGAGCGCAACGAGAACTACTACCCCGCGCTCGTCAACCACCTGACCACCAACAGCGGCCTCATGGACATCCAGGGCATCGAGGTCGGCAACATCGCCGAGGTCGTCGCCACCCAGTCCGACAAACTGCTCGACCTGTCGAAGTACGGCAAGAAGGCCGACTACCTGGAGTGGAAGTGGCAGCAGGCCACCACCAAGGACGGCACGACGGTCGGCCTCGGCACCGACGTCGGCCCGATGGCGATCTGCTACCGCAAGGACCTGTTCCAGCAGGCCGGACTGCCCACCGACCGCGAAGAAGTCGCCAAGCTGTGGGCGGGCGACTGGAAGAAGTTCGTCGACGTCGGCCGTGACTACCAGAAGAAGGCGCCCAAGGGCACCACCTTCATGGACTCCCCCGGCGGTCTGATCAACGCGATCCTGAGCAGCGAGACCGAGCGGTTCTACGACGCCTCCGGCAAGGTCGTCTACAAGCAGAACCCGGCCGTCAAGGCCGCCTTCGACCTCACCGCCGAGGCGGCCGAGGACGGTCTGGTCGGCAACCAGACCCAGTTCCAGCCCGCCTGGGACACCACCATCGCCAACAGCAAGTTCGCCGCGATGTCCTGCCCGCCGTGGATGCTCGGCTACATCAAGGGCAAGTCCAAGCCGGAGGCCAAGGGCAAGTGGGACGTGGCCGCGGCCCCGAAGTCCGGCAACTGGGGCGGCTCCTTCCTGGCCGTGCCGAAGTCGGGCAAGAACACCGAGGCCGCCGCGAAGCTGGCCGCCTGGCTGACCGCGCCCGAGCAGCAGGCCAAGCTGTTCAAGGTGCAGGGCAGTTTCCCGAGCACCCCGGCCGCGTACACCATGCCCGAGGTCACCAGCGCCAAGAACGACATGACCGGTGACGCGCCGATCGGCGAGATCTTCGCCGAGGCCGCCAAGAACGCCCCGGTCCAGGTGATCGGCCCGAAGGACCAGATCATCCAGCAGGGCCTCACCGACAACGGCGTCATCCTGGTCGCCCAGGGCAAGTCGCCCGCGGAGGCCTGGGAGAACGCCGTGAAGACCATCGACAACAACCTGGACCAGTGACCCGTATGACCACTGGGCACGACACCACCGCCGCGTCCCCCTCCACCGAGGGGGGCGCGGCCCCGGGCCGCCCGCCCGGCGACGCCGCCGCCGTGGAGAAGGAGCGCCGCCACCGGGCCCGGCTGTCCCGCCGCTGGCAGCGGGACGTGCGCTGGAGCCCGTACGCGTTCGTCTCCCCGTTCTTCCTGCTGTTCGTGGCGTTCGGCCTGTTCCCGCTCGTCTACACGGGCTGGGCCTCGCTGCACAAGGTGGAACTGACCGCACCCACCGACATGGACTGGGTGGGCCTGCGCAACTACACCAGGATCTTCGACGACGAGTTCTTCTGGAACGCGGCGCAGAACACCCTGACCATCGGCATCATCTCGACGGTGCCGCAGCTGCTGATGGCCATGGGCCTCGCCCACATCCTCAACTACAAGCTGCGCGGCTCGACGTTCTACCGGGTCGCGATGCTCGCGCCGTACGCGACGTCGATCGCCGCGGCCTCGCTCGTCTTCGTGCTGCTCTTCGGCCGCGACTACGGCATGATCAACTGGGCCCTCGGCCTGGTCGGCGTCGACAACATCGACTGGCAGAACGAGACCTGGGCCTCCCAGATCGCCGTGTCGACCATCGTGATCTGGCGCTGGACCGGCTACAACGCGCTGATCTACCTCGCGGCGATGCAGGCGATCCCGCAGGACCTGTACGAGTCGGCGGCGCTGGACGGCGCCAACCGCTGGCAGCAGTTCTTCCACGTCACGCTGCCCTCGCTGCGGCCGACCATCCTGTTCACCACCGTCGTCTCCACGATCGGCGCCTCGCAGCTCTTCGGCGAGCCGCTGCTGTTCGACGCGAACAAGGGTGCCTCCGGCGGGTCCCAGCACCAGTTCCAGACGCTCGGCCTGTACCTGTACGAGCAGGGCTGGGTGAACCAGCACCTCGGCCGGGCCTCCGCCATCGCCTGGACGATGTTCCTGATCCTCATCCTGATCGGGATCGTCAACTACGTCATCTCGCGCCGGCTGCGCGCCAGTAGTTAGGAGAACCGGCCGTGACGACGACACTGACTCCCCCGGACCCGGACCAGGCCGAGAAGGCGCCGCAGCGCTCGCGCCGGCCCCGGGCGGCGCGGGCGGGCGGGCAGATGCACGCCGGTCCCGTCGCGTACGTGGTGCTCGCGCTGTTCACCATCGGCTCGCTGTTCCCGCTGGTGTGGACGGCGATCGCCGCCTCCCGGGACAACAACCGGCTGGCGCAGACCCCGCCGCCGTTCTGGTTCGGCGCCAACCTCTTCGACAACCTCGAACTGGCCTGGACCGACGCCAACCTGGGCGAGGCGTTCCTCAACACCACCATCGTGGCGGGCATCTCGGCGGCCACCATCGTCTTCCTGTCCACGATCGCCGGGTTCGCCTTCGCCAAGCTGCGCTTCAAGGGCCGGGGCGCGCTGATGCTGATCGTCATCGGCACGATGATGGTGCCGCCGCAGCTCAGCGTGATCCCGCTGTACATGATGGTCGCGAAGCTGGACTGGACGGACCAGCTCCAGGCGGTGATCTTCCCGTCGCTGGTCAGCGCGTTCGGCGTGTTCTTCATGCGGCAGTACCTGATCCAGGCGCTGCCCGACGAGATCATCGAGGCGGCGCGGATGGACGGCGCGAGCAGCTGGCGCGTGGTCTGGCACGTGGTGTTCCCGGCGGCGCGGCCCGCGATGGCCGTGCTGGGCATGCTGATGTTCGTGCAGACCTGGAACGACTTCCTGTGGCCGTTCCTGGTGCTGACCCAGACCGGCAACCCCACGGTGCAGGTCGCCGTGGCGGGCCTGGGCCGCGGTTACACCCCCGACCAGTCCCTGATCATGGCGGGCGCGCTGCTGGGCACGCTGCCGCTGCTGGTGGTCTTCGCGATCTTCGGCAAGCAGATCGTGGGCGGCATCATGCAGGGCGCGGTCAAGGGCTGACGCCCCGCTTCCCCGCGCGCCGCCCGCGGCCCGTTCCGCACGCCCCGCTTCTCCCGGGGGCCGGGTCACCGCCGCCTCGGCCCCTGCACATCCCTCCTTCCCCTTTCCTCCCCCTTCCTTTTCCCGCCCCTCCCCCTTTCCTTGTCTCTACGTCGGTCTCCACGACCCCCTGGGAGCGCTTCCATGTCTGAGCCCGTGATTCCGGTGACCCCGGCGACCCCGGCCACCCCCGACACCTTCCCCCCGGCCTTCCTCTGGGGCGCGGCCACCTCCGCCTACCAGATCGAGGGCGCGGTCCGCGAGGGCGGCCGGACCCCCTCGATCTGGGACACCTTCAGCCATACCCCGGGCAAGACGGCCGGCGGCGACACCGGTGACATCGCCGTCGACCACTACCACCGCTTCCGCGACGACGTGGCCATGATGGCGGAGCTGGGCCTGACCGCGTACCGCTTCTCGGTCTCCTGGTCCCGGGTGCAGCCCACCGGCCGCGGTCCCGCCGTCCAGGTCGGCCTGGACTTCTACCGCCGCCTGGTCGACGAGCTGCTCGCGCACGGCATCAAGCCGGCCGTCACCCTCTACCACTGGGACCTGCCGCAGGAGCTGGAGGACGCGGGTGGCTGGCCGGAGCGCGACACCGCCTACCGCTTCGCCGAGTACGCGCAGATCGTCGGCGAGGCGCTCGGCGACCGGGTGGAGCAGTGGATCACCCTGAACGAGCCCTGGTGCAGCGCCTTCCTCGGCTACGGCTCCGGCGTCCACGCCCCCGGCCGCACCGAACCGGCGGCGACGCTGCGCGCCGCGCACCACCTCAACCTGGCCCACGGCCTGGGCACCACGGCACTGCGCTCGGTGATGCCCGCCCGCAACTCGGTGGCGCTCTCCCTCAACTCCTCGGCCGTGCGCCCGGTGTCGCAGGACCCGGCGGACCTGGCGGCGGCGCGGAAGATCGACGACCTGGCCAACGGTGTCTTCCACGGCCCGATCCTGCACGGCGCCTACCCGCGGAGCCTGTTCGACGCCACGGCGTCCCTGACCGACTGGTCGTACGTCCAGGACGGCGACCTCGCGGTCATCAAGCAGCCGCTGGACGCGCTGGGCCTCAACTACTACACGCCGACCCTGGTCGGCGCGGCCGACCCGGCGGCGAGCGGGCCGCGGGCCGACGGACACGGGTCGAGCGAGCACTCCCCGTGGCCGGCCGCGGACGACGTGGCGTTCCACCAGACGCCGGGCGAGCGCACCGAGATGGGCTGGACCATCGACCCGACCGGTCTGCACGAGCTGATCATGCGCTACACCCGGGAGGCCCCGGGGCTTCCGCTGTACATCACGGAGAACGGGGCCGCCTACGACGACAAGCCCGACGCGGACGGCCGCGTCCACGACCCCGAGCGGATCGCCTACCTGCACGGCCACCTGTCGGCGGTGCGCCGGGCGATCGCCGACGGCGCCGACGTGCGCGGCTACTACCTGTGGTCCCTGATGGACAACTTCGAGTGGGCGTACGGCTACGGCAAGCGCTTCGGCGCCGTGTACGTCGACTACGCCACCCTGGAGCGGACGCCGAAGTCGAGCGCCCTGTGGTACGGCCAGGTGGCGCGCTCGGGGGCGCTGCCGCCGGCGGTGGAGGAGGTCGCCTGACCTCCGGCCCATGACCCTGGGAAAGGGGGAGCGGGGCGCGACACCGTGGGGGGGTGTCGCGCCCCGCCTTTTCACGCGGGCCCGGGCCGGGTCACCGGTAGGCGGCGAACGCCTTGGTGAAGGCCCAGGTGTCCTGGACGATCGAGCTGCACGTGGCGTCGGCGTGGTTCTGCGCGCCGCCCGGGCACTGCTTGTCGCGGGTGCCGGACCACATGGACAGCCAGCCGAGGCCCTTGGCCCTGGCGAAGTCCACCAGCTGGGTGGCGTCGTCGACCTTGAAGATCTCGCTGGTCACGTCGTTGACGCCGATCATCGGGGTGACCGCGACCGTCTTCCAGGCGGCGCTGTCGCTCAGGCCGAGGACGCCCTTGATCTGTGCCTGGGTGGCGGTGGCGGCCTGCTCGGCGTAGGTGCCCATGTCGCCGCTGTACGCGGGGCCGTAGTCCATCGCCATGATGTTGACGGTGCCGATCCGCACGCCGTTCTTCCGGGCGTCGGCGAGGAGGTCCACGCCCGCCTGGGTCAGGCCCTCGGGCATCACCGGCAGGGTGAAGGAGACGTCCAGGCCGGGGTGGCGCTGCTGGAGCTTCGCGATGGCCTGGGCGCGGCGGGTGTTGGCCGCGGCGTTCGGCAGCGCGCCGCCCTCGACGTCGAAGTCGACCTTGGTCAGCCGGTAGGCGTCGACGACCTTGCCGTACGCCGCCGCCAGCGCGTCCGCCGAGGCGCAGGCGGTGGCCAGTTCGGTGCCGGCCGCGCCGCCGAAGGAGACCCGGACGTCGCCGCCCTTGGCGCGCAGGGCGCCGATCTGCGCGGCGACCGCGTCGCTCGCCAGGTCGGTGACGCCGCCCCACTTCGGGGTGCAGCCGCCGCCGTCGGTGACGAAGGCGAGGTTGTAGTCCTGCACGCCGGTGGCCCGGGCGGCGGCGACCAGGTCGAAGGCCGGGTAGAGGGACGTGTCCACGTACGGGGCGAAACGGGCGGTGGGCGGGGTGCCGCCGGTGCTCTCGGTGGGCGTGGGGGTCGGAGCCGGGGTGGGACTCCCGGTGCCGGTGGGGGTGGCCGTCGGGGTGGCCGTCGGGGTGGTGGGCGCCGGGTCGGTCGGGCGGCCGCTCGGCTGCGGGGTGGCGCCGCCGTCGGCGGAGCACGTGACTCCGTCGACGCGGCAGCCGGTGGGGTCCCCGGTGCCGGTGACGACGAAGCCCACGGTGACGGACTCGCCGGCGGCCAGGCCGTCCGTGTCCCACTTCGGGGGCTTCACGGTGACGTGCTGTCCGCTGACGCTGGACTCGGCGTTCCACAGCGAGCCGAGCCGGGACCCGGCCGGCAGGTCGAACTCCAGGGTCCAGTCACGCTCGGCCCGGCCGCTGTTGTTCGTGACGACGTACTGCGCGGTGTAACCGCCCGTCCAGTCGCTGGTCTTCGTGTAGGCGGCGCCGACTCCGGCGGCCTGGGCCGTGCCGGTCAGCAGGAGCCCGCCGCCACCGGCGACGGCGAGGGCGAGGGCCGCGCCGATCACCTTGTTCCTGCGGCTCAGCTTGCGTCGGTGCGTGCTCATCGCGGGTCCGCCTCACGGTACGGGGGTGGGGTGCGGCAGCACGCTAGCGAGCACGGACCGGGCAAAACGCCCTTCGTGGCCGGGGCGAGAGGATCTTAGGGTGGGCTTAAGGAAGGGATCGGGACCGGTTAAAGGTCGGCACCAGAGCGCGCGGACGGCGTCTGCGCACCGCCCCGCGGCGGCCGGCGCGCGCCGGCCCGCACCCGTCCGGCTGGATCCAGATCCGCACCTCCGTGCCGCCGAGGACGGAGCGGCCGATCCGTACGTCCCCGCCGGTGGACTCCGCGAGCCGGCGCACGATGTCCAGCCCGAGGCCGGTGGAGCCGTCGCTGCCGGAACCGCGGCCGCGGGCCATCGCCGCCTCGGGGTCGGATATGCCGGGGCCCGCGTCCGAGACCAGGACGATCACCGCGTCCTCCCCGTTGTGCACGTCGACCGAGAAGGCGGTGCCCTCCGGGGTGTGCCGGAACACGTTGCCGAGCAGCGCGTCCAGCGCGGCGGCCAGGTCCGCGCGGGCCACCGGGATGCGCACCGGCCGGTCGACCCCGGCCAGCCGGACCGTGCGGCCCTCGTCCTCGGCGAGCGCCGACCAGAAGGCCATCCGCTCCCGGACCACCTCCGCCGCGTCGCAGCCGGCGCCCGCCCCGGCCGCGGCGGTCTGCGGCTTGGCCTCCCGGGCGGTGCGGATGATGGTGTCCACCTCGCGCTCCAGCTGGGCCACGGCGGCCCTGGTCTGCTCGGCGGCCGGGCCGTCACCGAGCGAGGCGGTGTTCAGCCGCAGCACGGTCAGCGGGGTGCGCAGCCGGTGCGAGAGGTCGGCGGCCAGCTCCCGCTCGTTGGCGAGGAGCTGGACGACCTGGTCGGCCATCGAGTTGAACGCGACCGCCGCCAGCCGCAGTTCGGTCGGCCCCTCCTCCGGCACCCGGGCGCCCAGCCGGCCCTCGCCCAGCTCACGGGCCCCCTCCACCAGGCGCTGCGCGGGCCGTACCATGCGCACGCCCAGCCGGTCGGCGACCGCGACCGAGCCGACGATCAGTGCGAGGCCGACCCCGGCGAGCACCGCCCAGGCGGTGCCCACGCCCTTGGAGACGGCGCTGTCGGGGATGAACACCTCGACGACCGCGAACTTGCCGGAGCTGAGCGCGACGGGCTGGAGCAGCACGGATCCGCCGGGCACCTCGGCGGTGGAGGCGCGGCCCAGCTCCCGGACGGCGGCGATGTCCGCGTCGGCGGCCCGCTGCCGCCCGGTCCCGGCCTCGGTGCCGTCGCCGGCCGCCGGCAGGTGCACGGCCATCCCGGCGCCGGAGCCCGCGGCGGCGACGACCCGCTCCAGCTGGGCGCGGTCGGTGGTGATGGACAGCGCGGGGGCGATCTCGGCGGCGTCCCGCTCGGCGTTCGAGAAGGCACGGTCGCGGGCCAGCTCCTTGACCACCAGCCCGAGCGGCACGGCGAACGCCACCACGACCATCGCGGTGACCGCGAGGGAGACCTTGACCAGGGCCCACCTCATCGCGCCGGCTCCGTTCCCGGGGGCCGCGCCGCCGGGACGTCCGCGGCCGGGGGCTCCAGCTTCACGCCGACCCCGCGCAGGGTGTGCAGATAGCGCGGGCGGGCCGCCGTCTCGCCCAGCTTGCGGCGCAGCCAGGACAGATGGACGTCGATGGTCTGGTCGTCGCCGTAGGACTGCTGCCACACCTGGGCCAGCAGCTCGCGGCGGGGCACGACCACACCGGGCCGGCGGGCCAGGAAGGCGAGCAGGTCGAACTCGCGGCGGGTCAGGTCCAGCCGGGCGCCGTCCAGTTCGGCCTGGCGGCGCAGCGGGTCCACGGTGAGCCCGCCGACCCGGAGCACGGAGGAGGCCGGGACCCCGCCGCCGTTCGCACGGGAGCGGCGCAGCACGGCGGCCATCCGCGCGGACAGGTGCTCGACGGAGAACGGCTTGGTCAGATAGTCGTCGGCGCCCGCGTTGAGCAGCCGGACGATCTCCGTCTCGTCGTCCCGGGCGGTGGCGATGATCACCGGGACATCGGTGATGCCGCGCAGCATCTTCAGGGCCTCGGACCCGTCCAGGTCGGGCAGTCCGAGGTCCAGGACGACCACGTCGAAACGGTGATGGGCGACCTCGCGCAGCGCCTCCAGCGCCGTGCCGACACTGCGCACCGTGTGGGCGGCGTCGGTCAGGTGGCGGATCAGCGCGGAGCGTACGAACTGGTCGTCCTCGACCACGAGCACACTTGCCATGCGCCGCACCGTACGCCATGCGGGCCACCCCGGTCCGGGGCCTGTGGACAACTCGGCCGGTGTGGACAACCGCCACCCGACCCGAACAGCCGTGCCCGACCGCCGGGACAGCGGGGGCGGTTGTGGTGCAGTATGGCCCGCGATGCTCAGAGGAGTCGTACACGTACTGGCCTGGACGCTCGCCACCGGCGCGGCGACCACGCTGTCGTGGTGGGGCGTCCACTCGGTGATGGCGGGCACGGCCTACGATCCGCCGCGCGCCCTGCCCGTCGTGTCGGCCGAGCCGACCGCCGCGCCGGACGAGCCGCCGGCCGCCTCGGCGGGCACCCGCCTCCCGGCGCCGGCCCGGAGCGCCGGCCCGTCCGCGGACCTCCCGTCGGCTCCGCCCCCGGCCACCGCCCCGTCCGCCGGCCCGGCCCCCTCGCCCTCCGCTTCCCCCTCGGCCTCCGCGACCGCGGCCGCCACCGGCCGGGTGCGCAGCTACACGACCGAGGGCGGCCGGGCCGTCTTCGATCTCGGCGAGCGGTCGGCCACCCTGGTGTCGGCGACGCCGGGGGCCGGCTGGTCGATGCAGGTGTGGAAGACCGAGACGTGGATCCGGGTGGAGTTCGGCTCGGGCGCCGATCGGGTGTCGGTGTTCTGCACCTGGCACGACGGGCCGCCGCGGGTGGAGATCGGCACGTACTGAGGGGCCGCGCTCAGCGGAACACGGACGCCGGGGGTGCGGGTGAGTCGACCGCGGCCGCGTCGGTGACCGGGACGGCGCCGCCGGCGAAGTCGGTGAGCGCGCGGCCGTGCTCGACCCGGCCGGGGTGCGGGTCGGAGGCCGACCGGCGGGTCAGCTCGGCGACCGGCAGCGGCAGGTCGCCGGCGACGAGGACGGCGTTGCCGAAGCGCTTGCCGCGCAGCACGGCCGCGTCGGCGATCAGCGCGAGTTCGGCGAACCGGGCGGCGGCGGTGGCGATCTGGCCGCGCAGATGGGCGAGGGGCGGACCGTCGGTCAGGTTGGCGGCGTAGCGGCCGCCGGGTTTCAGCGCCCTGCGGACCTCGTCCAGGAACTCGGTGGAGGTGAGGTGGGCGGGGGTGCGGGCGCCGCTGAAGACGTCGGCGACGATGAGGTCGGCCCAGCCGTCCGGCACCTTGGCGAGCCCTTCCCGGGCGTCCGTGGACCGCACCCGGATCCGCGCGTTCTGCGGCAGCGGCAGCTCACGGCGGACCAGCCGGACGAGCGCCGCGTCCCGCTCGACGACCTGCTGGGTGGAGCGGGGACGGGTGGCCGCGACGTAGCGGGCCAGGGTGAGGGCGCCGCCGCCGAGGTGGACGGCGGTCAGCGGCTTGCCGGGCGGGGCGGCGAGGTCGATGACGTGGCCGAGCCGGCGCTGGTAGTCGAAGGAGAGGTACGCGGGGTCGTCCAGGTCGACGTGCGACTGCGGTGCCCCGTCGATCAGCAGCGTCCAGGCCCGTGCCCGGTCCCGGTCGGGTATCAGCTGCGCGAGCCCGCCGTCGACGGTCTCGGCGACGCCGTCGGCCGAGGCCCGCCGGGAGTTCCTGGACTTTCCCATTCGGCCATTATCAGGCCGTACGACCGGTCCGGTGCCGCCGGCCGGCCGCGGTGCCGCGCGGGGCCGGGTCAGCGGCAGCTGTCGGCCGCCGCGAGCATCCGGGCCGCCTCGCCCAGGGCCCGGCGCAGGACCGCGGGGTCGGTGGCCCGGTCCGCCTCGTCGGGCGGGAGGATCCAGCAGGTGCAGTCGGCGCGGTCGGCGCCGGTGTCCGCGACGCCCGGGGCGGGGGGCGCGGTGACGCGGCCCAGCCCGCGGCCGTCCGTCCGGGTGCAGGTGCTGCCGGGGACGTCCCAGCCGGCCGCGGTGCCCGGCGGGACCAGGAAGCCCAGGGTGTCGCCGTCGCCGTCGTGCAGCACCGGGCCGACTCCCTCCCCGTCGCCGCGCCGCAGGATGTCGACCGCCTCCAGTCCCTGCCGCGCCGGCACCGTCACCAGGTCCCACGCGGCGTGCGGCGTGGGCGGCGGCGTGCGCGGATCGATGCTCTGGCCGGTCTCCATCCCGTCCTCCACCATGGAACCCCTCCTTGCGGCAAGCGGTTCGGGAGTCGGGCGGCTCCCGGTCCACCCGGTTCAACGCGCCAGGACGTCAACGGCTACGGCGGAAGTGCGCCGCAAAGGATGGCAGTTCATGGCGGATCCTGGATGAGATATCCGGTTTGCAGCCGAACGCAGCGTGTCGGACCCGTGACAGCAGGTACGTTCTTCCCCGCCGGGAACAGGGCCTGGGGCCGACGCGGGCGAGTACCACCGCGGTTCGGTCAACTCGTCCACGACCCGGCATGGTTCGACGGTTCGCACGAGAGGACCCGGCCATGACGTCGTCAGCGGTGACCTCGTCTCAGCCCAGTCGGCCGCCGCGGCCGAATCTCGCTTTCCGGCGGCTGCGCGGCCGGCGTTCGGCCGCGGAGTTCGCGGCGGCCGTCCGCCGGGCCGCCCGCGAGATCGGCGAGCAGGTCAGCTGTGACGCGCGGTACATCGGCCGGGTCGAGTCGGGAGAGATCCGCTGCCCCAACTACGCCTACGAGCGGGTGTTCCTGCACATGTTCCCCGGCCGCACGCTCACCGACCTGGGTTTCACGCCTCGTTCGTCCGTGCGCGGACGCGGAGCGCGCGTCACCGTCGGCACGCCCCCCGCGCACGACCTCGACCCCGCGCACACCACCGGTGAGTCCTGTGCGGGGTTTGAACCGTATGACCCGCAGTACCCGTACGACCCGCACATCGACCATGAGGAGAGCGACGTGCTGCGTCGCGCATTCATGACCGGCGGAAGCGCCACGGTGGCCGCCGCCTCGCTGGGCCCCATCGGCCTCGCCCCCGCGGCCGCGGCCGTCGGGCGTCCCGTCCGCCGCGTCGGGGCCAGCGCCGCGAACGCCCTGGAGGACGCCGTCCGCCGGATCCGGCTGCTCGACGACCGGCACGGCGCCGACGGCCTCTACCGCCGCGCGGCGGCCCCGCTGCGTGCCGCCTACGCGCTGCTGGACGCCGGCGCGACCCGGCAGGCGACCGCCGACCGGCTGCACTCCGGCGCCGGTGAACTGGCCATCTCCGTGGGCTGGCTGGCCCACGACTCCGGACGGTTCGACGACGCGCGCTCGCACTACGCGGAGGCACTGGCGACCGCCCGGATGACCGGCGACTGCGCGCTGGAGGCGCACGCCTTCTGCAACACCGCCTTTCTCGCCCGCGACGCCGGGCGGCCCCGGGAGGCGGTGCGCGCCGCGCAGGCCGCACAGCGCATCGCGCGCACCCTCGGCTCACCACGGCTGATGTCCCTGCTCGCGCTGCGCGAGGCGGGCGGCTGGGCCGGGCTCGCCGACCGCGCGGGCTGCGCGCAGGCCCTCACGCGCGCGCAGGCCCTCTTCGAGCGGGGCCCCTCGGACGCCGACCCCGAGTGGATGAGCTTCTACGGGGAGGCCGAGCTGGCCGGTCTCGAGGCGCAGTGCTGGTCCGCCCTCGGCGACTGGCGGCGGGCCGCGCGGCACGCGGGACGGGCGGCGCGGCTGCAGGACCCGCATTTCACCCGGAACATCGCCCTCTACACCGCCGAGCTGGCGGACGACCTCGCGCGCGGGGGGCGGCCCGACGAGGCGGCGGCGGCCGGCCTGCGGGTGCTGGAGCTGCTGGACCAGGTCCAGTCGTCCCGGGTGCAGCGGATGCTCGCCGGGACGGCGCGGGTGCTGTCGCCGCACCGGCGGGCGGCGGGGGTGTCCGCGTTCCTGGAGCGGCACGCGGGGGTGGCGCGCACGGCGTGAGCGGACCCGCCGGCGGGGCCCGGAGGTGTGGTGCGCGGCCGGTCCGGGGTGTCTCGCCGGTCGGGCCGGGAGCCTGGCGGGACCCGCCGAGGCGCCCCGGAGGGGCACGACAGGCGCCCCGGAGGGGCACGACCCGACGAGGCGCCCCCGGAGGGGCCTGGGAGGGGTTCCTAGCCCGCCAGGTGGCCCATGTCGTTCCAGCTCTCGATCGCCGGCTCGCCGTAGGCCCAGCCGAGGACCGACAGGGACGTCGGGTTGAGGCGGATGCGGGACGCGAAGGCGAGGGGGAGGCCGAGCCAGCGGGCGCCGATGGAGCGCAGGATGTGGCCGTGGGCGAAGACCAGGACGTCACGGTCGGCCTCGCGGGCCCACGCGACGACCTCGTCCGCGCGGGCCGACACCTCGGCCAGCGTCTCCCCCTCGGGCACGCCGTCGCGCCAGATCAGCCAGCCGGGGCGTATCGCCTGGATCTCGGCCGGGGTCATGCCCTCGTAGGCGCCGTAGTGGAACTCCATCAGCGTGTCCCAGGTCTGCGCGCGGTCGCCGAACCCGGCGAGCTCGCAGGTCTCGCGCGCGCGGGAGAGCGGGCTGGTGCGCACCTCGACGCCGGGCAGGCCGTCGAACGGCGCCCGGTGCAGCCGCTCGCCGAGCAGCTTCGCCCCGCGTCGGCCCTCGTCGAGCAGCGGCACATCGGTCCTGCCGGTGTGCTTGCCGGACAGCGACCACTCGGTCTGTCCGTGCCGGGCCAGCAGGATGCGCGGTGCCATGGATGACCTTTCCGGGGGAAACCAGAGGCGGAACCCCTCCATCATCGCGCACTCTGTCATGGGGCAACCTGGGGGGCGATCTTTGCGTCTATAGGGGCCGGGGCGCCCAGGGAGGCGTGGCCGTGGAACGTGTAACGAAGGGGGAGGGCGATCGGATGCCGCAGACCGAGTCACCAGGCACCGAGGTGGCCCCGCGAACCCGGCTGCGCTGGTGGACGGAACTGCCGCTGATCGTCGTGGTGTACGCCTGCTACTCGGCGGGCCGCCTGCTCGCGCGCGGCGACGTCTCCACGGCCGTCGACCACGGCCTGGCCATCCTGCGCGTCGAGAAGGCACTCCACCTCAACGCCGAGCACCCCTTGAACCGGCTGTTCACGCGCGAGGCGTGGATCGGCGTCCCGGCCGACTTCTGGTACGCGTCGCTGCACTACCTGGTCACCCCGGCGATCCTGATCTGGGTCTTCCGCTCCCGCGCGGTGCACTACCGCGCGGCCCGCACCTGGCTGATGACCTCGACCTTCATCGGCCTGATCGGCTTCACCCTGATGCCCACCTGCCCGCCCCGGCTGCTGTCGGCCGGGTACGGCTTCGTGGACACCATGGCGCAGTACAGCTCGTACGGCTGGTGGGGCGGCGAGGCCAGCGCGCCGCGCGGTCTGGGCGGCATGACCAACCAGTACGCGGCGATGCCGAGCCTGCACGTCGGCTGGTCCCTGTGGTGCGGGGTGATGCTGTGGCGGTACGGCGGGACCCGCCTGGCGAAGGCGGCGGCCGTGGTCTACCCGCTGGTGACGACGATCGTGGTGATGGGCACCGCGAACCACTACTTCCTCGACGCGGTCGCGGGCGCGGCCGTGATGGGCGCCGGACTGCTGCTCGCCCCGCTCGTCATGCGCGGCGCGGACCGGGTGAAGGCCCGTCTCGCGGCCGGCACCGCACCCGTCGTCGCACCCGTCCCGCAGGCCGCGGCGGCCGCACATGCCTCGATTGTCAGTGACGGATGCCAGACTTCGGCGGGTGAGCGAATTCCACGGCAGCGCGAGTCACGGTTCGGACCGGGAGCCGAGCCGGGTGCCGCACCCTCGGAGGCGGGGGACGGCGCTCCGGCAGCGGCTCGCTGAGCTGCGCGGTCCCGACGTACCGGCCAAGGCGCTCGACGCGCGTGCCCTCGCGGCGCTGGCCGCGAACCCGGGCTGCGCGCGGCGGGCGGTCCTCGACGGGGCCGGGGTGGACAAGACGAGACTCGCGGACGCGCTGGGCTCGCCGTCGGCCTTCGGGCAGTCGCAGTTCGCCCTCACCCGGGGCAACGCGTTCGAGGCGCGGGTGAAGGCGGACGGCGGGGCCGAGCTGCTGCGCCTGGCGCACCGGAAGCTGGACCCGCGGTCCGCGCCGCCCGAGGAGGGGCGGGTGCCGGACCTGTCCGCGGCCGGCCCGCAGGGGCGTGCCGCGCGTACGGCGCTGGCGCTGCGGGAGGCCGTGGAGGCCGGCGGCTGGACGCTGCTCGACCATCCGATGCTCGCCCTGGACGTGGCGGGGTCCCCGGCGTTCCTGGAGCCGGACGCGGTGGTCGTGCACCCGGACGGCAGCTGGACGGTCGTGGAGATCAAGTCGTTCCCGATGCTGGACGGCTCCGCCGACCCGGCGAAGGTGGGCGCGGCGGCCCGCCAGGCGGCGGTGTACGTGCTGGCCCTCGAGGAGGTCGCGGCCCGTCTGGAGCCGGCCCCGCGGGTGCGGCACCGGATCCTGCTGGTGTGCCCGAAGGACTTCTCCAACCTGCCCGCCGCGTCCGCGGTGGACGTGCGCAAGCAGCGCGCGGTGACCCGCCGCCAGCTGGCCCGGCTCACCCGGATCGAGGAGATCGTCGACGCGCTCCCCGAGGGCACCTGCTTCTCGCCCGAGCTGCCGGCCGCCGAGCTGACCGCCGCCGTGGAGGCCGTCCCGGCCGCGTACGCGCCCGAGTGCCTGTCCGCCTGTGAGCTGGCCTTCCACTGCCGCGCCCGGTCCCGCGCGCAGTCCGCGGTCGCCTCCCTCGGGCGCGCGGCCCGCGCCGAGCTGGGCGGGCTGACCACCGTCGGTGACGTGCTGGCGGCGGCCCGCGGCGAGAGCGGCGACCCGGACGACCCGGTGGTGGCCGCGCTGCGCCGTGCGGCCCGCCTGCGCGCGCAGGCGCTGACCGCCGTCGCGGACGGCCCGGACCGCGGCACGGGCGTCCCCGGCCAGGGAGGCGGAGGCGCCCCCGCCCGGCACGGCGCGGGCTCCCCCGCCCAGGAGGCCGCACCGTGTCGCTGATCACCACCCTCGCGCGGCTGGAGGCCGTCGACACCGGGCGGGCGCAGCCCGCCGCGACCGTGCGGCACCGGCACCTGTCGGAGCGGCCGCTGGTCCTCGTGCCGCTGATCACCGCCGGTGAGGCCGGGGCGCCGCTGGGCGCGCTGGTCGGCACCGACCGGGACGCGCCCCGGCTGCTGGTGGTCCCGCAGCCGCGCGACCGCGATCTGCGGTTCGCGTTCCTGGCGGAGCTGGCGGACATCGTGCTGCCGCACATCGACGCGTACGCGGACGCGGTGGAGGCCGCCGAGCGCACCGAGACGGA
Source organism: Streptomyces glaucescens (assembly GCF_000761215.1). Taxonomy (GTDB): domain Bacteria; phylum Actinomycetota; class Actinomycetes; order Streptomycetales; family Streptomycetaceae; genus Streptomyces; species Streptomyces glaucescens_B. The sequence goes on from NZ_CP009438.1 coordinate 2,946,768, forward strand.
CCCGGAGACCGGCAAGCGGGTCAAGGTCGAGGTCGAGCTGTGCGCGGACGCCCCGCAGCTGATCGTGCCGAGCCGCGCGGGCGTCGACTTCGTCCGGCTGCTGGGCCGCTCGATGCGCTTCCGGCGGACGGCGGAGCAGGACCCGCAGACGCCGCATCCGGCCCCGCCGCGGGTGCCGCTGCTGGGCCGCTGGCTGACGCACTACGCGGAGCGGTCCCGGGTGCCGGGCTCCTCGCTGCTGCTGGCGCTGACCGAGGTGCTGGCGCGGCACTGGGCGACGGGCCAGTCCAGCCTGGAGGACCAGCACCTGGGCGCGCTGCTCGCCTGGATCGACCCGCCGGAGGGCGGCTCGGGCGCCGAGGCGGCGCTGCGGGCGGAGCTGGCCCGGGACGAGCGGGGGCAGCTGCTGTGCCCGCCCGCGGGTCCGGCCACCGACCCGGCGTTCGACAACAAGCTGCTCGCTCCGGCGATCGAGCGCTACGACCGCGCGCGCGGCGCGCTCGCCGCCGCCGAGGACGGGCTGGAGGCGGACGACCGGCTCGGTGCCGTCACCGCCGCCGAGCGGGAGATCCGCGCCCTGGTGGAGAACGTCACGCGGCCCACCTGGGACGCGGTGTGGCGGGGCCTGGACCTGCTGCGGGCGCTGCCGGAGGGCGGGCACGTCGAGGAGCGGTGGACACGGGACCGCTGGTCGTTCACCGGCCACCGCGACCGGGTGCTGTCCGGCGAACCGCCGCAGCCGCGCCACGACGACGCGGTGACCGCGGCGAACAAGCTGGCCACGCGGGAGCGTGAGCAGGCCCGGCTGGAAGCGCAGGAGGCGCTGGACGACCCGCTGGTGATGGCGGGCCGGCGACTGGCCGGTGAGGCGTTCGCGGGCGAGGTCGTCGACGTGGAGATGGCGTACGGCGAGGGCAGGCGGCCCAGCCCGCGCCCGCTGGTCACGGTCCGCACGGAGGACCGGCCGTACCTCGGCGAGCGGGTGAAGGTGTACCGCTCGCTGGGCGGCAGGCCGCAGTCGTTCGAGTTCGTGGCGCGAGAGGACGAGGGCGCGGACGGCGCGGACGGCGCGCTGATCGTCCTGCGGACCCTCGACAAGATGGGCCGGGGCAAGGAGCCCGAGCCCGGATCCGTGCCCGAGAAGGGCGACCGCGTCTGCTTCACGCTGTTCGAGCACGAGCAGCGCGGCGGCGCCAGACTGCCGGACCCCGAGGACACCCCGTGGACGCACGGCGGTCCGCCCGGTGAGGAGACCGCCCCCGAACCCGCCGACCCCGTGACCGAGGAGGACGTGCTGTGACGGCCGAGGCCATCGCCGACCCCGGTGCCCCGTTCGACCCGGGCACCGCCGCCGCGCGGGCCACCGAGGCGATCCTGCGGGACACGCTGCACGGACCGGACCGCGGAGTCGTGGTGGACTCGCCGCCCGGCGCGGGCAAGTCGACCCTCGTCGTCCGGGCGGCCCTGGAACTGGCCGACGCCGGGCGCCCGCTGATGGTGATCGCGCAGACCAACGCCCAGGTCGACGACCTGGTGCTGCGGCTGGCCGAGAAGAGCCCCGAGCTGCCGGTGGGCCGGCTGCACAGCAGTGACGCCGATCCGTACGACAAGGCGCTGGACGCGCTGCCGAACGTCCGTACGTCGGCGAAGGCGGCCGATCTCACCGGTCTGCCCGTCGTCCTGTCGACCGCCGCGAAGTGGGCGCACGTCAAGGTCGACGAGCCGTGGCGGCACGCGATCGTCGACGAGGCGTACCAGATGCGCTCCGACGCGCTGCTCGCCGTCGCCGGGCTGTTCGAGCGGGCGCTGTTCGTCGGCGACCCGGGGCAGCTCGACCCGTTCGCGATCGTCGGCAGCGAGCAGTGGGCGGGGCTGTCGTACGACCCGTCGGCGTCCGCGGTGACGACGCTGCTCGCGCACAACCCCGGTCTGCCGCAGCACCGGCTGCCGGTGTCCTGGCGGCTGCCCGCCTCGGCCGCGCCGCTGGTCTCGGACGCCTTCTACCCGTACACCCGGTTCCGCAGCGGCACCCGCCACGGCGACCGGAGGCTGGCGTTCGCGGTCCCGTCGGACGGCTCGGGCCCCGACCGGGTGATCGACGAGGCGGCCGCGTCGGGCTGGGGGCTGCTGGAGCTTCCCGCGCGGCACACCCCGCGCACCGACCCGGAGGCGGTGCGGGCGGTGGCGACGGTGGTGCGCCGCCTGCTCGACCGGGGCGGCGCGGCCACCTCGGAGCGGTCCCCCGATCCGGCGCCCCTGACCGCCGAGCGGATCGCCGTCGGCACGGCGCACCGGGACCAGGCGGCGGCCGTCCGCGCGGCCCTCGCCGAACTGGGGGTGAGCGGTGTCACCGTGGACACGGCGAACCGGCTCCAGGGCCGGGAGTACGACGTGACGGTGGTCCTGCACCCGCTCTCCGGCCGCCCCGACGCCACGGCCTTCCACCTGGAGACGGGCCGGCTGTGCGTGCTCGCCTCCCGGCACCGGCACGCGTGCATCGTGGTGTGCCGCGCGGGCGTCGGCGAACTGCTGGACGACTATCCGTCGACGGAGCCGGTGCAGCTGGGGACGCTGGTGAAGTTCCCGGACGGCTGGGAGGCGAACCACGCGGTCCTGGCCCACCTGGCGGAACACCGGGTGAGCTGGCGTTCCTAGGGGGTGTCGTCGGACTCCCGTCGTCGTCCGCAGGACGGCCCTGCGGCGTCCGGTGCGTGCTGTCGGCGCGCCGGGCGGAAGTCCGCGTACTGGGCGTACCCGGGCTTTCGTCCGGTGCGGCGCGAGTGCGTGCCGGGCGTCGCGGGGCAGACGGGAGTTCGACGACACCCCCTACGGGGCGCCCGCGAAGTCCCGCCGCCCCGCGGCGCCCGCACGCGGGGTGCCGCCCCTTGCCCGGCGGGTCTCCCGGCGGGCCGCCCCTCCCCGCCGTGACGTGGGCGACGTATCGCAAAATCCGGGAATGAAGCTCCGGGTGCCCCCGGTTGACGCCCGTGACCCACCGCATGGCGACGAGAGCAGGAGGCCCACCGTGGCGGCAGACGACACCCGGGACGCCGAGGACCGCACGAGCGACAGCGACGGCATCCGGGGCACCGCCCACGGCTCCGCCCCCACCCCGCTGTCAGTGCTGGACCTGGTCACGGTCAGCGCGGGCAGCACCTCCACGGACGCCCTGCGCACCAGCGTCGCCCTGGCCCGGCTGGCACAGTCACGGGGCTTCCACCGCTACTGGGTCGCCGAGCACCACTCCATGCCGGGCGTCGCCTCGTCCTCGCCCGCGGTGATCCTCGCCCATCTCGCCGCCCACACCGACCGCATCCGGCTCGGTTCGGGCGGTGTGATGCTGCCCAACCACGCCCCGCTGGTCATCGCCGAGCAGTTCGGCACCCTGGAGGCGATGGCCCCCGGCCGGATCGACCTCGGTCTCGGCCGCGCGCCCGGCACCGACGGCGCCACGGCGGCGGCCCTGCGCCGCACCGACCGCCCCGACGAGGGCGCGGACGACTTCCCCCGGCAGCTGGCCGAGCTGACCCGCTTCCTCGACGACGACTTCCCCGACGGCCACCCCTACCGCCGTGTCCACGCCGTGCCCGGCCCCGTCCAGGCCACCTCCCCCGGCGGCGTGCAGTCCCGGCACCGCCCGCCGGTGTGGCTGCTGGGCTCCTCCGGGTACAGCGCCCGGCTGGCCGGCCTGCTGGGCCTGCCGTTCGCGTTCGCCCACCACTTCTCCGCACAGAACACCGTCCCCGCGCTCGACCTGTACCGGGAGTCCTTCAAGCCGTCCGAGGTGCTGTCGGAGCCGTACGCGCTGATCGGTGTCTCGGCGCTGGCCGCCGACGAGGAGCGGGTGGCCCGCCGCGAGGTGAGGGCCGCCGTGCTGAGCATGATCCGGCTGCGCACCGGGCGGCCCGGCCTGGTGCCCGGTCCGGAGGAGGCGGAGGCGTACGAGTTCGGCCCCATGGAGGAGGACTTCGCGCGGTCGTGGAGCGCGAACGTCGTCCACGGCACCCCGGACGAGGTCCGCAGCGGCCTGGACGACCTGCACAAACGCACCGGCGCCGACGAACTGATGATCACGGCCAACACGCCCACCGCCGAGGTGCGGCTGCGCAGCTTCGAGCTGATCGCCGACGCCTACGGCTTGCCTGCCGCCTGACCCGCGGGGCAGGCCAGCAGCTCGGAGATGCGGTCCGCGGTCACCGGCCGGGAGTACAGCCAGCCCTGGCCGGTGTCGCAGCCGATCCGGCGCAGTCGTCCGGCCTGCGCGGAGGTCTCCACGCACTCGGCGGTGACGGTCAGCCCGAGCCGGTGCGCGAGCTGGATCATCGCCTCGACGATGACCTCGTCGGCGGGGCTGGCGTGGGCGCTGGTGTCCTCGTACTGGAAGCCGCGCACGAACGACCCGTCCAGCTTCAGCACGGACACCGGCAGCCGGCTGAGATAGGCGAGGTTGGAGTAGCCGGTGCCGAAGTCGTCGATGGCGATGCGCACACCCATGTCGCTGAGTGCCTGGAGGGTGCGCAGCGGGCGGCCCGACGAGCCCATGACGGCGGACTCGGTCAGCTCCAGTTGCAGCAGGTGCGGGGCGAGACCGGTCTCGGCGAGCGTCTCGGCCACGTCCGCGACCAGGTCGGAGTCCCACACCTGACGGACCGCCACGTTGACGCTGACGAAGATGGGCGGCTCGTCGGGGTTCTCGAGCTGCCAGCGGCGGGCCTGGCGGCAGGCGGTGGCGAGGATCCAGCGGCCGAGCGGGACGATCGCGCCGTCCTCCTCGGCCAGTCCGATGAACCGGTTGGGCGTCAGGGTGCCGAACTGCGGGTGGTTCCACCGCACCAGCGCCTCGACGCCGCTGAGGCGTCCGTCCGCCATGCCCACCAGCGGCTGGTACTCCAGGGTGAACTCGCCCCGGTCGATGGCCGGGCGCAGGGTGGAGGCGAGCGCCTGCCGGGTCATGCGGTGCGCGTTGCGCTCGGGGTCGAAGAGCGTCCAGCGGGCCTTGCCGTCGGCCTTGGCCCAGTACAGCGTGGTGTCGGCGGCCTGCATCAGACCGGTGGCGGTGGTTCCGGTGGCCTGCCGTTCGACGACCCCGATGGAGGCGGAGACGCTGAGCCGCTGCCCGGAGAGGTCGAACGGGGCCTGGAGGGCGTTGAGGACGGACTCGGCGAGGTCGGCCAGTTGCTCGGTGCCGGTGGAGTCCTCGACGAGCAGGGCGAACTCGTCACCGCCGAGCCGGGCGACCAGCGGCGCGCCGGAGCGGGTGTACCCGGCCTTCTCGGCGCAGCGGGTGAGCCGGTCGGCCACGGCGGCCAGCAGCCGGTCGCCGACGCGGTGGCCGAGGGTGTCGTTGATGGCCTTGAAGCCGTCGAGGTCCAGGTAGCACAGGCCGATCCGGCCGGTGCCGCCGCGGGGGGCGGACTCGGCGTCGAGGGCGGTGGAGAGACGCTCGAAGAAGAGGGTGCGGTTGGGCAGCCGGGTCACCGGGTCGTGCATCTGGAGGTGCCGCAGCTGCGCCTGGAGTTCGCGCCGTGCGCTGATGTCGGTGACGGACAGCAGGACGCCGGGTGCGCCGTCGGCGAGCGGGGCGACGGTGATCTGCGCCCAGACGGCCGGCCCGTCGGGGTGCTTGAGGCGACGGGTGCAGCGGAGTCTGGCCTGCCGGCCGCGCAGCACCTCGCGGTAGGCGTGCCAGGTGCGGGGGTCGGAGGCGAGGTCGAGCAGGTCGGCGGCGACGCGTCCGGTGAGCGCGCCGGGCGCGGTGCCGAAGAGGGCGGCGAGGGTCCCGTTGGCGGTGACGACCCGTCCCTCACGGTCGACGACGGCCATGGCGAGGGGCGCGGCGGCGAAGGCGGAGCGGTAGGAGTCGGCTCCGCGGGCCGGCCCGGCGTTCGCACCCGGACCCGAGCCGTCACCGCGGGACACGCCGGCGCCCGGACCCGAGCCGTCACCGCCGGACGCGCCGGTGCCCGGACCTGTGTCCGCACCGCCGGGCGCGCCGGCCTCCGCGGCCGGGTTCCCGTGCTCACGGCCGGACCCGCCGTCCGCCGGGCCCGGGCCGTCGCCGCGGGACGGGACGACGGTCGTGTCCGCGTCCTCGCCCGGGGGCGCCGGAGCGGCGGTGTACACGTCCTCGCCCACGCGCAGGAAGGCGACGGCGTCCGTACCACCCGATGCCCTCGGGTCACTGTCTGTGACGGCCGTACGGATGAGGTCTGCCGCGGGCGTCGGCCCTTCGGAGGTTCCGCTCACCGCTCGCTCCCGCAGTGCACTCGATCGTCGTCCGCGCAGGAAAGTGTGCCGATCATAGAGGCTGCCCTCCGGCCCTTCCAGCCACTGCCCGCCACTCAAGACATACCCACTTCGCGGGCGGATCGTTTCTGCCCACGGCCGGACGGGTTCGACGGTCTCCGACCACTGGTGACGTTCCGTGAGCACATCGGGGGTGTCGCCTTCCGGACCGCTGTCGCGCCTCACTCGTCCGGGCCAGACAAACAGGACGCAGTACGACAATCTGCCACACGCTGGTTGCGGTGTCCCCCCGACCGCATCCGGAGGTCCTCGTGCCGCGTCCGCTCCCGCGCCCCCGACTGCGCAGCACCGCGGCCGTGTTCACCACCCTGGCGGCCCTCGCCGCGACCTCCCTCTTCACCGGCCCCTCCGTCGCCGAGCCCTTCTCGGCGGCCCCCTGCGCCCTGCAGCGCACGAAGGTGCACCACTCGGAGGGCCTGGACACCTGGAACGCCGCCTATCCCCGGCCGGCCCGTTCGCTCGACGCGGTGATGGTCTTCCTGTCCTTCCCGGACTCCGAGCCGCTGACCACCCCGGCGGAGCTGACCGCGGATCACTTCCCGGTGACGAGCCGCTACTTCGCACAGGCGTCCTACGGCCGGTTCACGCTGCGCCCGCACCCGCTGCGCAACTGGATCCGGATGCCGCGCCCGTCCACGGCGTACGCCATACAGCGCGACTGGAGCGCCCCGCATCGCGCCGCCTATCTGCGCGACGCGCTCGCGGCCAGCGACCGGCAGGTGGACTACTCGCGCTACGACGTCGTCTACCTCGTCGCCGATCCGCACGCGCCCGGCGTGGACTCGGACGCCACCAAGGTGGTCAATCTGGACAGTCCGCTGCGGGCCGACGGCGCGGACATCCGGCGGGTCGTCACCGTGTTCGAGAACCATCCGCCGGACCGGCTGGTCCTCGCCCACGAGACCGGTCACGTGTTCGACCTGCCCGACCTCTACCACCGCCCGGCGGACGGCAAGGGCGACTGGGACACCCATGTCGGCGACTGGGACCTGATGGGCAGCCAGTTCGGCCTGGCGCCGGACCTCTTCGGCTGGCACAAGTGGAAGCTGGGCTGGCTGGAGGAGCGCCAGGTGGTGTGCGTGCCCGGCAGCGAGCCGGCCCGGCTGACCCTGGAGTCACTGGGTGCCGGCCCGGGTGTGCCGGCGACGGGGACCGCCGGGGTGCCCGTCTTCGGCTCCGGCCGCGGGACCAAGCTGGCGGTGGTGCGCACCGGCCCGGACCGGGTGCTGGCCTTCGAGGCGCGCGGCGCGGTCGGCAACGATCACGCCACCTGCCGGCAGGGGGTCCTGGTGTACCGGGTGCGCAACGGCGCCGAGTCCGGGGGCGGGCCGGTCCAGGTGCTGGACGCCCATCCGAGGACGGAGGCCTGCTGGGAGAACTCGGTCTACCCCGCGCTCGCCGACGCCCCCGTCGGGGTGGGCGAGAGCTTCACCGTGCCCGGCGAGGACGTCCGGGTCGAGGTCGAGGGACGGACGGCGTCGGGCGCGTGGACCGTCAAGATCTCGCCGGCGCGGGAGAGCTGACCGCGGTACGGGAAAACGGTGCCGGGAAACGCGAAAGGGCGTTCTCGGAATCGAGAACGCCCAGGTCAGCGACCTTATCGCTAGTGCGCCGCCAGGGACTCGAACCCCGGACCCGCTGATTAAGAGTCAGCTGCTCTAACCAACTGAGCTAGCGGCGCCTGCTGACGTCGTAGACCTTAGCATCCTGCTCGGCGGGAGGTGAAATCGAAATCCGCACCGCCGCCCGGGCCACCCGGACCGCCGCCCAGAGCAGCACCTCCGGGCCGGGCAGCCAGGGGTGACGGGTGTCCGGAGCGACGATCCAGCGGGACCCTGCGCCGGTCGCGGCGGGCTCCGGGCCGGTCGGGGCGGGGACGGTCACGGCGTCGCCGTTGCCATGGCAGAGGAGTGGCGGGATCTCGCCGGTGCGGCCCTGGCAGCCCCACTCCTCCCACTCCATCAGCGAGGGCAGCCGGTGCGCCGTGCCCGGCGCGGCGAAGAGCAGCACCCGGCCCCGGTGCAGCGCCACCGGTCCGGAGCCGGGCCCTTCCTCCCAGAGCCGGTCCAGCATCCGGCGGCCGAAGACCGCGGGAGCGCTCACCACGTCGAAGACGGCACCGCAGGGCAGCACGACCGGGGCGTCCGGCCGCTCCTCCCACAGCGCGAGAGTGCTGCGCGGATACGTTCCTGCCGCCGAGGCGAGCCAGGAGGCTCCGTCGAGAGTCACTGTGCTGCTGCTCATGCCACCCAGGTCTACCCGCTGTGCCCGTCCGGTCTCACAGAGTTGCCGGAAACCGGGACAGCCGGGGCCGGGAGCGGGTATCGTGCCCGCCTGGCATATGCCTGTGGATCACTCAGACCGGCTCGGGCCCTCGCCCGTCCGCTCCCCGCAGCAGTTCCCGGCCGAACTCGACCATCTTCTTGGCGTAATCCTCGGTCCACTCGGCGCGCTCGGCGATGTCCGCGGTCGTCAGCCGGTCGAACCTGCGGGGATCGGCCAGCTGGGCCGCCGCGATCGCCTGGAACTCGACGGCACGGTCGGCCGCCGCGCGGAAGGCGAGCGTCAGCTCGGTCGCCCGCGCCAGCAGCGCCCGCGGGTCGTCGAGGGACTCCAGGTCGAAGAAGTGCTCCGGATCGCCGGCCGCCTCGGCCGGCTCGAAGAGCAGGGGCGCGGGGCGTAGCCGCGGTTCGTTGCGACGCGGCGTGGGCTCCGCCATGTCGTGGCCTCCTCATACGGACGGAATGCGGGATACGGAACGGGAGGGACGCGGGATGCGGACGGGCCACGGGGGACCGCCGCCGGCCGCGGGCGGACCGCGGACGAGCGCGGGCCGGCCGCGCGGGGACCGCGGGTGGAACGGGTGGCCCGCCCCGTCGTGACGGCCGGACCACCCTCCATTGTCCCCCGTCCGCGCAAGGGGGCCGTAAGCGTCCGTCGCCGAGGAGGCCGTGAACGGCGACCGGACCGGGTCAGACCTGGACGATCGGCTCCCGGGTGAAGAGCGCGCCGAGGGCCGGGGCGTTCACCCGGCGGTCGGCCAGCCGCAGCGCCTCCCAGGCCGTGACCTGGTTGCCGGTGAGCACCGGCTTGCCCAGGTCCTTCTCCAGCGAGGTCAGGTACGACACCGTGTGCAGGGCGGTGTCCGGCAGCAGGACGGCCTCCGCCTCCGCGTGGTCGGCGGCGCGGGCCAGGGCGAACAGCTCGGCCTCGCCCCAGGCGCCCACCTCGGCGGCGGTGCCGGTCCCGGAGGCGTGCACGGCGACCACCTCCAGGCCGCCGGCGCGCAGGAAGTCCGCGAAGAGCCCGGCGACACCGTCCGGATAGGTCGCCCCGACGGCGACGCGCCGCACCCCCAGCTCCCGGGCGGCGTGCACGAAGCCGAAGGACGTCGAGGAGGCCGGCATCCCGGCGGCGACGGCGAGGCCCCGGACCTGCTCGTGGGCCTCTTCCCAGCCGTACCCGAAGCTGCCGCTGGCGCTCGCCCACACCACCGCCTCGGCGCCCGTGTGCCGCAGCTCCTGGACGCCCGCCGCCAGCCGCTCCGGGGAGCCCAGCACACGCAGCGCGTCCGCCCGGTGGGCGTCCTCCCCGAGGTCCGTGTGGACCAGGTCCACCCGGATGTCACTGCCCAGCAGCTGCTCGATACGGGGATAGTCGTCCTCGGCCGAGTGGCCCGGGTAGAGGAATCCGAGTGCGGTCATGTCCAGCCTTCCTGCTGTCTGCGGCAGTGCGGGGGGCCACGCGCACACCGCCCGGTCCAGCACAGCCCGATACGGCCCCACCGCTCGGGTACCCCGTCGGCGCGGTGCCGCCCACATCTCACTTGGCCGGCCGAGACCACGGCATGCGGACGGCGGTGGACCCACGCCCTCCAGGCGGCGGGCGGCCGTGCGAGGTGGGCGGCCGTACGGGACGGGCGGCCGTGCGGGGCAGGTGCGCCACCGTGACGGCTGTCACATCCGACGGGCAGCACGGTCTCCGTCCTCGCGCACCGCACGCACTGGTGCATGCACCTGGCATATGCCAGCGCTCTACGCGCAGCTCACAGGGGCGGAATCTCGTCAACTGCCGCTCACTACAAGCCGCTTGCCGGTTATCGTGGAACCGGCCCGAACGCCGGGTCACGGCACATTGACTGAGCGCACAGGGGGAACACCGTGGCGCTGAAGCACGAGCCGACCGCGCCGTACCACTCGGTTCAGGACGCCCTCCGCGTCCTGGAGACGGTGGCACGGCATTCCACAGGTGTCACCGACACCGAGATCGCCCGCCACGCCGGCCTCGACACGGAGCGGCTGACCACCCTCCTGCGGATGCTGCGGCGCGAGGGCTACGTCGAGCAGGTGACCGACGGGGCGTACGTCACCGGCGCGGCCCTCGCCCGCCTGGGTTCCGCGCACGGCCGCGACCGGGCCCTGCGCGACCACCTCCAGCACACCCTGGACCGGCTGCGGGACTCCGTGGGCGCCGCCGTCTACCTGAGCCGGTACGTCGACGGCGAGGTCCGGGTCACCCAGTACGCCGACGGCCCGGCCACCCCCGCGGTCAACGAGTGGGTGGACTTCCGCTGCTCCGCGCACGCCACCGCGGTCGGCAAGAGCCTGCTGGGCCAGCTCGACCACAAGGGCCGGCTCGACCACCTGGCCCGGCACAGGCCGGCCCGGCTCACCTCGCGCACGATCACCAGTGACAAGCTGCTGCTCTCCCGGCTGGAGTCGCAGCCGCCGACGGTGCCGGTCCTCGACCTCCAGGAGTACGCGGTCGGCACGGTCTGCGCGGCCGTCCCGATCACCGCGGGCGCCACGGTCGGCTGCCTCGCGCTGTCCCTGCCGGTGGAGCAAGCCCATCGGCTCCGCCAGGCCGCGGACACCCTGAACCGGAACGCGGCGCCGGTCCTCCTCTCGCTCGCCATCTGATCCGCCCCTGGTCCCCGGTGGTCCGGAGCACCCCCGGGGACCAGGTAGTATTTTCTTCGTCGCCGGCCGCGAAGAGCGGAAGGCGGGAGTCATGCGCCGCTAGCTCAGTTGGTTAGAGCAGCTGACTCTTAATCAGCGGGTCCGGGGTTCGAGTCCCTGGCGGCGCACAGAAGAGGGCCCCCTCGCGAGAGCGAGGGGGCCCTTTCCGTTGCCCGCTAGAACGTGACGTCCGAGCAGGCGTAGAAGGCGTTACCGGTGTCCGCGACCGTCCACACCGCCAGGATCACGTGCCGTCCGCTGAGCCCGGACGGAATCGTGCCGCTGTGCGAGAGGGTCTGCGGCGGACGCTTGCCGCCGTACGGGACCGTCAGGAACGGTGTCAGGTTGAGGTCGGACCGGGACAGGTTGTGGTTCTGGTCCCAGCCCGGCTTGGTGATGTAGTACTTGAAGTCGGTCGTGGCGTGCATCGCCGTGAACTGCCAGCGGAAGGTGTAGCTCTGCCCGCCGTTGACCTTGGTGGCCGGCCAGGCGCCGCCCGACGGCGTACGCGGGGCGTCGAGCTGGGCGAACGGCGTGTTGTTGCCGGAGCAGAGCCGGCCGTCGGCGGGCCCGGAGGCCGGGAAGCCCTTGGGACCCTCGACGCTCTGCGGCTCCCACTGGATGGCGCCGCAGTTGGTGACCGTGCCGTTCTGGCACAGCTTCTGCCTGCTGATGGGGAGGTCGGTGTAGCCGTGGCCGCTGGCGCCGCCGGAGGAGAGCACAAGAGCTCCGGTCGTCGCCAGTCCCACCACGGCCGCGGACAATTTGGTCTTGGTGCGCATGCTGCCGCTCCTGGTGAACGTGGGGGAGGTTCGGTGAGCCGTGCGGTGGCGCGGTTCACTTGGGTACCGCGTAGGTCTAGACCAAGGCCCAGGCTATTGCCGATAGTTGAACATGTCCATACCAATCACCGGCCGGTTCCCGCGCGCCGCCCGCCGGCCCCCGCCCCGCCGCTCGCCCGCCGCTCACCCGCCGGTCTCCCCCCGCCCCGCGCAGAACGCCACCGTCAGGTCCTTCACCAGCGCCTTCCGCTCGTAGTCGTCCAGCTCCACCAGGCCGCGCATGGTCAGCCGGGTCACCGTGTCCTCCACCGAGTCCACCACCGAGGTGAGCACGCTCGCCCGGTGCTGGGCGTCCAGCGCGGCGATCCGGCGGCGGTGCATCGCCGCGGCCACCTCCGGTGCGTACTCGATCCGCACGGGCTGCACCGAGAACACCTCCAGGCCCACCGGTGCCGCGTCCGCCCGCACCAGCCGGCTCAGCGTCTCCCCGGCCGCCGTCACCGACCCGCCCCCGCCGGGCATGTCCACCGGCACCCGCGCCAGCGCCGCCTCCACGCACTCGCGCAGATAGCCCTCGTGGTCCTCCACCCCCAGCACGGCCCGCGCGGTGTCCCGCACCCGCCACACCACCAGCACCACCACCCGCAGCGCCACACCCCCGCCGTCCGTCGCGGGCATCGGCTCGCTGCGCCAGTGCCGCAGCCGTACGTCGACCCGGCGGCGCAGCAGCAGCGGATTGACCCAGAGCAGACCGGTGCGCCGCACCGTCCCCCGGTACCGGCCGAACAGCCCCAGCACCCAGGCCCGGCCGGTCCGCCCCCGGGCCAGCCCGCCGAAGCCGAACAGGCCGAGCGCCCCGGCCCCGGCGTACGCCGCCCACTGCGCCGGACCGAGCCCGGCCGCCGCGACGCCGGGCAGTCCCAGCGCCTCGGACGCGAGCGGCGGCAGCGTGCCCGCCCACCAGGAGGTGGCCAGCACCCCGGCCGCCCCCAGCGTCCCGGCGAGCACCCCGGCCGCGCCGGGCAGCACCCGGGCGGGCCGCTCGGCCAGCTCCGGGTCGGGCTCCGCCACGGGCCGCGCCCGCGCGGGCACCGCACGTCCCGGGCGCGGCTGCTCCCCCGTGCCGTGCCGGCGCCCCACGACGGCCGGCCCGAGCGGCACCGGGTCACCGGGCTCGTCACGGAACAGCAGGTGGACGGGGATCTCGGTGGTCGCCTCGTTCTGGATGAGCCGCACGGGCCGGGACGGCCCCTCGGACTCGGGTGTGGGTGACGTGGTCGTGGTCATTCCTGCCTCCAGCCTCCGCGCCAGATGCTCCCCACGAGGGGGTGTCCCAACAGGGGTGTGCCGCGGCGCGGGGCGCGTCGCGACCGGGGTCCGGGTCGTCACGAGAAGAGCCGCCGCCAGGTCTCCGGCCCCGGACAGCCGTCCGCGGCGCCGCCCCGCCACCCCTGGGCGCGCTGGAAGGCCTCCACGTTGCGCCGGTCCGCCTCCCCCCAGCGGGGGCCCGGCCCGGTCGTGTAGTGCTTGCCGAACCCCTTCCGCACGAGCTGCTCGCCGAGCAGCGTGACGTACGGGTTGCTCGCGCCCGGCCGGAACATCCCGCGCCCCGGGAACACGGGGACCCGCGGGGCCGGGGCACCGGACGGGCCGGACGGCCCGGCCGTACCGGCCGTGTCCGCCGTGATGTCCCTGCCCCGGCCGCCGGCCAGCAGCGCCCACGTCTTCGGCCCGGGCAGCCCGTCCGCGGCACCGCCCGTCCAGCCCTGGGCCCGCTGGAACGCCCGGGTCGCCCGGCGGTCGGCCTCGGTCCAGCGGGGGCCGGGGCCCGAGGTGTAGTAGGGGCCGGCGCCGCGCTCCACCAGCATCCGGCCGAGCCGGGCGACGTGCCGGTTGTTCGCGCCGGGACCGAAGTAGGCCGCCCCGGGGAAGGGGTCCGCCGCGGCCCCGGCGTCCGGCCGGGCGCCCGAGGTGCCCGGGGCGCCCGCGCCGACCCCCTTGTGGCGGTAGGCGGCATAGCGGTCGGAGTTGGTCCAGTAGGCGTAGGGGGTGACCTGTGCGCGGGCGTGCGGACGGGTCGCCTCGTAGGCGGTGTAGGAGGAGCGGGTGTGGTCCGTCCAGCCACCGAAGATCACCACGTGCGAGCCCCGCTGCGGGTCGTCGGGGTTGTGGAAGAGCAGGATGTCACCGGGAGCCAGCTCGTCCTTGCCGATGCGGACCCCGTACTGGCCGAGGGTGCCGGTCCACTCGTTGCCCGGCAGGTTCCAGGCCATGGAGACGAAGCCCGAGCAGTCCTGCCGGTACCCGTCCCGCCAGTACCGGGTCATGCTGTACGGCACCTTCTGCGCGACCCAGGTCTTCGCCCGCCGGATGATCTCCGCACGGGTGGTCGCGGGCGCCCTGGCCGGGACGGCCGGCAGGGCGGGCCGTCCCCCGGGGCCGTGCAGCGGGGCCTTGCCGCCCTGCGGGGTGTCGGGCTCGCCGCCCGCGGGGTCACCGGGGCGCTGGGGGGCGTGCGGGGCGGCGACGGCGGGCGCCGGCTGTCCGGCGGCGAGGGCGGCGGAGGCCGCGGCCGTGACGGCCAGGGCGCGGGAGGCGACGGGGCGGCCCCCGGACGGGAGCGGGAGGGAGCGGCGCCGGGCGGCGCAGCCGGGGCAGTCGCAGTCGTGTGGGGGGTCGAGTTCGGTGAAAACCGGGGTCTCCATGCGATTCGCCTCACACTCCTGGCGGAAATGTCCACGCTTGTGCACGCTGATCAGTTTCACAACTGTGGCCGGGGCGCGCATGTTGACGGTCCGAATGATGTACGGCACCGCGCGGCACCCGGCGGCCACCGCCCCGCCCCGCTCGGGTGGTCGGGAGCACCCTCGGAGGTCATGTAGAGTTAACGACGTCAGCAGGCGCCGCTAGCTCAGTTGGTTAGAGCAGCTGACTCTTAATCAGCGGGTCCGGGGTTCGAGTCCCTGGCGGCGCACAGACGGAGCAAGGCCCCTCGCGCGAGCGGGGGGCCTTCTCGCTGTGCGGGCCGGCCTCATGCCGATGCGTTCCGCACGGCCGGAGCGGCTCCCGCTGAACGGAGCGCCCCCGCCGGCCGTACGAAAGGGGAGGGCGCGTCGCGCCGGGCGGCATAGAATCCCCGGTTCACGGAGCGGTGCCACGGGGGGCATCATGCAACCGGAAGCGCGCAGTCCCCTGTCTATAGGGTGTGGACCATGTGGTGACTGCCGCGCACCACCGACACGTCCGTGAAGGTCGAGGGGGACCGGGCCGGGCGAAGGAACCGACATACACGCGGTGAGCCGCGTGTGGGGGGATGACTCATGACGTCGACGCCGACGGGCGACCGGCAGGAATTCGACCCGTCACAGACCACTCAGCTCAGGGTGCCGGGGCACCGGATGAGCACCACGGGGACCTTCCGCCGGATCAAGAGGACGCTGCCGAAGTACGACTACGAACACTACAGCCGGCTGGCCGGGCCCCTCACCCAGCCGGACCCGCACAAGCCGTACACGGTGCAGTACCGCTCCCTGATATCCCAGGAGCCGCACCGCATACGCGTGGCCCTGATGCTGATGGCGGCGCCGGTGCTCTCGGTCGTCCTGCTGGTCTGGCTGCTCCAGCCGGAGCACTGGACGGAGCGCGACTACCCCCGGTACGACTTCCTCCCCACGCTCGACGTCGTGATGCTCGTCTCGATCGGACTGATCGAGTTCTTCCGCTGCATGAACGTGCTATCCAACGCGCACGCCACCCTGGTCGCCCGCGACCCGGTGCCCGTGGTCCCGGAGACCGGCACCCGGGTCGCCTTCCTCACCTCCTTCGTGCCCGGCAAGGAGCCGCTGGAGATGGTGACGAAGACCCTGGAGGCGGCGGTGCGGATCCGCCACCGGGGCGTGATGCACGTGTGGCTGCTCGACGAGGGCGACGACCCGGACGTCAAGGAGGTCTGCGCCCGGCTCGGTGTGCGCCACTTCTCCCGCAAGGGCGTCGCCAGGTGGAACCAGGCCAAGGGGCCGCACCGCGCCAAGACCAAGCACGGCAACTACAACGCCTGGCTCGACGCGCACGGCGACGACTACGACTTCTTCGCGTCCGTCGACACCGACCACGTGCCGCTGCCGAACTACCTGGAGCGGATGCTCGGCTTCTTCCGCGACCCGGACGTCGGCTTCGTCATCGGCCCCCAGGTCTACGGCAACTACGACAACTTCGTCACCAAGGCCGCCGAGTCGCAGCAGTTCCTCTTCCACGCGCTGATCCAGCGGGCCGGGAACCGGTACGGCGCGCCCATGTTCGTCGGCACCTCCAACGCCGTGCGCATCAAGGCGCTCAAGCAGATCGGCGGCCTGTACGACTCGATCACCGAGGACATGGCGACCGGTTTCGAGATCCACCGCCACAAGAACCCGGCGACGGGGAGGAAGTGGCGCTCGGTGTACACCCCGGACGTGCTCGCCGTCGGTGAGGGCCCCAGCGCCTGGACGGACTTCTTCACCCAGCAGATGCGCTGGTCGCGCGGCACCTACGAGACGATCCTCAAGCAGTACTGGAAGGGCTGGTACTCGCTGCCGCCGGGCAAGCTCTTCAACTACACGATGATGATCATCTTCTATCCGATGGCCGCCATGAACTGGATCCTGGCCGCGCTGAGCTGCGCGCTGTTCCTGGGTCTGGGCGCCTCGGGCGTGAACATCGATCCCACCGTGTGGCTGATGCTCTACGGCAACGCCTCCGCGCTCCAGATCGGCCTGTACATCTGGAACCGCCGCCACAACGTCTCGCCGCACGAGCCGGAGGGCTCCGGCGGGGTGGCCGGCATGGTGATGTCCGCGCTGTCCGCGCCGCTGTACGCGAAGGCGCTGATCGACTCCGGCCTGCGCCGCAAGAGCAAGTTCGTGGTCACCCCCAAGGGCGACTCGGCGAGCCCGGACCGCTGGTTCGGCACCTTCCGGTACCACTGGTACTTCATTACGATCTTCGGTGGCTCGATCGCGGCCGGCTTCGCCCTCGGTCACGCCCACCCCGCGATGATCACCTGGGCCTGCTTCGCGCTGCTGATCACCGCCACACCGCTCTACGTGTGGCGCCACGAGCTGCGCCAGGACCGCAGGAAGCAGCAGCGCCGCAGGCGCAGGAGGCACGCCGCGGCGCCCGCGCCGCGGCCGCAGGACGCCGAGCCCGCGCCGGCGCCCGCGCCCGGGGCGCCCCACGGCCAGCCCTGGGCCGCCTCCGGCGGGGGCGCCGACCAGACCATGCAGATCGCCCTTGGGGGACGTAAGGAATGAAGGACCGTGCAGGCCGCCGTCGCGCCCGTCGAATAGCGATCGGCACGACGGTGGTGCTCGCGCTGGCCGGGATGAACGGACCGTGGCTCTACCGCTTCGGCTCCGAGAAATACCACCAGTACAAGATCAGCAGGCCCGAGTACAAGGCCGCCAACGGCCAGTGGGAGATCATCGAGTTTCCCGAGGAGTACCGGCAGAACACCATTCACGCGGCGCTGCTGCACACCGGCAAGGTGCTGCTCGTCGCGGGGTCCGGCAACAACGAGGACAATTTCGACGCGAAGAAGTACGACACCCGCGTCTGGGACCCGGTCAAGGGCACCATCAAGAAGGTGCCGACGCCGACCGACCTGTTCTGCACCGGCCACACCCAGCTCGCCAACGGCAATCTGCTGATCGCGGGCGGCACCAAGCGCTACGAGAAGCTCAAGGGCGACGTCACCAAGGCCGGCGGCCTGATGGTCGTCCACAACGAGAACCCGCACAAGCCGATGACGCTGCCCGCCGGAACGAAGTTCACCGGCAAGAGCAACGGCAAGACCTTCGTCTCCAAGGACCCGGTGCTCGTGCCCCGGGCGAAGAAGGTCTACGACCCGGTCACCGGCGAGTACCTGCGCAACGACCCCGGCCGCGGGCGGGTCTACGTCGAGGCGCAGAAGAGCGGCCCCAGGTACCAGACCGGTGCGCAGGACAACTACCGGGTGCAGGGGCTGAACGGGGTCGACACCCGCAACACCTACGGCATGGCGGAGAAACTCGCCCTGGACAAGAAGGACTTCCAGGGCATCCGGGACACCTATGAGTTCGACCCGGTCGCCGAGCGGTACATCAAGATCGACCCGATGAACGAGGCACGGTGGTACCCGACCCTCACCACGCTGGGCGACGGCAAGATCCTGGGAGTGTCCGGCCTCAACGACATCGGGCAGCTGAACCCGGGCAAGAACGAGGTGTTCGACCCGAAGACCAAGAAGTGGACGTACACCGGCACGCTCCGCCAGTTCCCCACCTACCCGGCGCTGTTCCTGATGCAGAACGGCAAGATCTTCTTCTCCGGGTCCAACTCGGGCTACGGGCCGGCCGAGGTGGGCCGTGACCCGGGCATCTGGGACGTGAGGACCAACGACTTCACCAAGGTCCCCGGACTGAGCGACGCCGACCAGATGGAGACGTCGGCGACCGTGCTGCTGCCCCCGGCGCAGAACGAGACGTACATGGTCGTCGGCGGCGGCGGAGTGGGTGAGTCCACCAAGTCCAGCAACAAGACGCGGATCATCGACCTCAAGGCCGACAAGCCGAGGTACGTGGACGGGCCGACGCTGGAGAAGGGCACGCGCTACCCGCAGACGTCGATCCTGCCGGACGACACCGTGCTGGTCTCGGGCGGCGCGCAGGACTACCGCGGCCGCGGCGACTCCAACATCCTGCAGGCGCGGCTCTACCACCCGGAGAGCAGCACCTTCGAGCGGGTCGCCGACCCGCTGGTGGGGCGCAACTACCACTCCGGTTCGATCCTGCTGCCGGACGGCTCGGTCATGTTCTTCGGCTCGGACTCGCTGTACGCGGACAAGGCGAACACCAAGCCGGGCAAGTTCGAGCAGCGGATCGAGATCTACCGGCCGCCGTACATGTTCCGGGACTCACGGCCGTCGCTGTCCGGCGGGCCGCAGACGATCGCGCGGGGCGGGTCGGGGACGTTCACCTCGCCGCAGGCGTCGTCGATCGAGAAGGTGCGGCTGATCCGGCCGAGCGCGTCGACGCACGTGACCGATGTGGACCAGCGGTCGATCGCCCTGGACTTCACGACGTCCGGCGACAAGATCACGGTGACCGTGCCGAAGAACCGGAACCTGGTGCAGTCCGGGTGGTACATGCTGTTCGTCGACGACGAGCAGGGCACCCCGTCGGAGGCCCAGTGGGTGCGCGTCCCCTAGGGGGCGTCCCGGGCGGCTGAGGGCCGCGGTGCCGGTTGTGCGGAACCCCGCGCTCCTTCGGGGCGCGGGGTTCGCCGTCACCGGGATCATCCTCGCGCGAGCCCCAGCGCGTAGTCGGCCCACCACTCGCCCGCCTTCGGGCCGCCCTTGCACTCGCCGTCCGACTCCCCGGGGCGCTTGATCCAGAGGTAGGCGTCGACGAGGGGGTCGGCGGTGCGGGTGGTCGGCGGTTCACCGAGGGCACGGCCCGGCGGGTTGCACCAGCGCTCGCCGGGGTCGCCGCCGGTGTACGGGCCGTTGCCGTTGCGGCTGGTGTCGATGACGAACGGCTTGCCGCCCACCTTGGCGGACAGCTGCTTGCCGTAGGCGATGGACTCCTCGGTGGAGTAGAAGTTGGAGACGTTCACCGAGAAGCCGTCGGCCCCGTCGATGCCCGCCCGGCGCAGCGGCTCGAAGATCTGGTCGGGGTGGCCCCAGCCGGCGTTGCCCGCGTCCAGGTAGACCTCGGTCGCCCGGAGCGACGTCAGCTTGCCGATGGCGTACCTCAGGAGGTCGTACCGCTCCTCGTGGTACTCGTCCGGGGTGCAGCCGTCCACCAGGTGCAGGACCGCGTCCGGCTCCAGGACGATCGTCGCGGGGCGGTCCGCGACCCCCGCGGCGACCCCGTCGATCCAGGCCCGGTAGGCGTCGCCGTCGGCGGCGCCGCCGCCCGAGTACTGGCCGCAGTCGCGGTGCGGGATGTTGTAGAGGACGAGCAGGGCCGTGCGGTCCGCCTCCCCGGCGGCCTCGGTCAGTGCGCGGACCTGCTCCTCGGGGTTCTCCGGGCCGATCCACTCGGCGGTCGGCTGCTGGGCGATCCTGCGGATCTGCTCGGCCTCGGCCTCCTTGCCCGCCTCGTCGTAGGCGGCGGCCTGCTCGGCGGCCCTGCTGTCCGGGTTGACCCAGAACGGGGCGCGGTTCTTGGGCTGCTGGGTGATACCGGCTCCGGCGTCACCCGGTTCCGGCCCGTCCCCGGAGGAGCATCCCGCGATCAGCAGCGCCGCCCCCAGCACCGCCGCGCCCGCCCGTGCTCCGGCCGCCCCCCTGCTGCCGAACATCCCACTCCCCCTCGTGCCCTGTGCCAGGGGCCCATCCTGACACAGGGCGGCGGACGGGCCGGGTCAGAGGCCCGTGCCGGTGAGGTAGGCCGAGACGATCACGTTGGCGGTGTAGCTGCGGCTGGACCGGTCGAAGCTGCCGCCGCAGGTGATCAGCCGCAGTTCGGCGCGGCCTTCGTGGCGCGGCCCGTACGCCTGCCGGGCGTCGAAGCGGTCGCGGGTGAGGACCTGGATGTCGTCGACCGTGAACTCGGCGACCTGCCCGTCGGCGCGCACGACCCGGATCGTCTGCCCGGCCCGCAGCGCGCTGAGCTTGTAGAAGACGGCCGGCCGGGTCTCGGTGTCGACGTGCCCGACGAGCAGCGCGGTGCCCGCCGCGCCGGGTGCGGCACCGGCCGCGTACCAGCCGACGACGCCCGGCTGGTCGTAGGGCGGCGGATCGACCGCGCCCCGGCCGTCGAGGCCGCGTGCCACCACCGGGGCCTGGATGCCGAGCCCGGGGATGTCGAGGCGCTGGGGCAGTGCCTCGCCGAGCGGGCTGCGGGCGGGGGGCAGCCGGACGTCGGGGGGACGCCCGACCGCCGCCATGTCACCGGTCTTCGGACCGGATATGCCGTGCCGTACGTCGGTCACCTCCCGGCCCCACAGCCACAGCCCGAGCAGCAGTACCGCCCAGGCCACGCCGGTGAGCAGCCGTCCGGTGCCGGCGGAGCGTTCCGGTTCGGACATGGGTCAGCCCGCCCTGCGGTTCCGGCGGGCGCCGCGGGCCGCGACGACCACGGCGGCGCCGGCCGCGAGGAGCAGCCCGGTGACGGTCTGGGCGACGCCCGGGCCGGTGCTGCCGGTCCGCACGGCCGCGAGGTGGGCGGTGCCACCGCCGCCCGCGCGGACCGGGGCGGTCGGCGAGGCGGGTGCGGCCGGGGTGGCCGCGGAGTGCCCGCCCCCCGTGCCGACAGTGAGGACGCTCGTCAGGGATGTGTCACCGCAGGTGATCCGCACGTCGTACGGGCCGGGGTGGGCCGTGGAGCGGACCTTGGTCTCCCCGCCGAGGGTGCCGCCCTCGGCGGCGGTGAGCCGGGCGTCGGAGACGAACGCGTCCGAGGCGGCGGCGCCGGTCCTGCCGGCGCACCCGGTCACCCGGAGCGTGATGTCGCCGCCGGGCGCCGGGGACGACGGACTGACCTGCACACCGCCGCCGTCCGCCGCGTGGGCCGCCACCGGGGTGAGGGCCGCGGCGAGGACCAGGGCGCCGGTACTGAGTGTGAGTCGCAGAGAACCCATCGTGAACCTCCAGACATCTGGAGACTCCCCCGCGCGGCCCCCTCCCGCATCCTCGGAAGGGGCCGGACTGCTCCGAACGGGTGCGGTTCGCCCCACGGGTGGTTTAGCGGGACGGGCGCACGGCCCTCAGACGAGGTCCACGAGGCCGGCGATCGAGTCGACGACCTTGGACGGGCGGTACGGGAAGTCCTCGATCTGCCCGGGCCGGGTCAGGCCGGTGAGGACCAGGAAGGTCTGCATGCCGGCCTCGATGCCGGCCAGGACGTCGGTGTCCATCCGGTCGCCGATCATGGCGCTGGTCTCCGAGTGGGCGCCGATCGCGTTGAGGCCGGTGCGCATCATCAGCGGGTTGGGCTTGCCCGCGAAGTACGGCTTGCGGCCGGTGGCCTTGGTGATCAGCGCGGCGACCGCGCCGGTGGCGGGCAGCGGGCCCTCGGTGGACGGGCCCGTCTCGTCCGGGTTGGTGCAGATGAACCGTGCGCCGCCGTTGATCAGCCGGACCGCCTTGGTCATGGCCTCGAAGGAGTAGGTGCGGGTCTCGCCGAGGACGACGTAGTCCGGCTCGTGGTCGGTGAGGATGTAGCCGATGTCGTGCAGCGCGGTGGTCAGGCCCGCCTCGCCGATGACGTAGGCGCTGCCGCCGGGGCGCTGGTCGTCGAGGAACTTGGCGGTGGCGAGGGCCGAGGTCCAGATGTTCTCGATCGGCACTTGCAGACCCATGCGGTTCAAGCGGGCGTGCAGGTCGCGCGGGGTGTACATCGAGTTGTTCGTGAGGACGAGGAACGGCTTGCCGGACTCGCGGAGCTTCTTGATGAAGGCGTCGGCGCCCGGGATGGGCACGCCCTCGTGGATCAGTACCCCGTCCATGTCGGTGAGCCACGACTCGATGGGCCTGCGGTCTGCCATGTGCTGCAACTCCTGGCGTACGTGCGGATGTACTGGGGCGCCGGAACCACGGCGTACCGACGCCCCCAGACTAGTCAGGAGGCGGCGATCGTGACCCCGTCGGTCACCTGGTGACCAGGTGCCGGCGCCGGTATGCCGGCGGCCGGCGGCGCACGTCCCGCGAGGAGGGCCGCGGGCGCCGCGGGCGCCTCAGCGGCGCCTGCGGCGGCCGAGCAGCGCGGCGCCGGAGAGCAGCAGCAGCGCGGTGGCGGCGAGGGCGCCGCGGGCGAGCGGGGACGGGCCGGTGGCGGCGAGTTCACCGGGGAGGCCCGGGAGGGGGGCGCTGTCGCGCCGCCCCGGGAGCTCCGTGGCCGGGGGCCGCGTCCCGCTCCCCGGCTCCGCGGTGGGGTGCGCGTCGGGGGCGGCGCTGGTGGCGGCGCCGCTTTCGGTACCGGTGTCCGTGCCGCTCCCTGTGTCGGCGCCGCTGTCGGTGCCGGTACCGGTGCCGGGGTCGGTGCTGGTGCCGGTTCGGGGGGCGGTGGGGCGGTCCTGGGGGGCGTCGATGGCGAAGCGGTAGTCGTTCGACTGCCCGACCCAGTCGCCGTCGTCGTCCCGGCGCTGGACGACCGCCGCGGTGGCGGTGACCCGGTTGGCCACGGCGTCGGAGGTGACGGCGAGGCGGACCTTGACGCTGAGGGTCTTCCCCGGACCGACGGTGAAGCCGGGGAAGCCGTCGTCGAAGGCACCGACCAGCTCGTCCCGGTCGGTGGCCTCGAAGCGGACGGGGTGCGGCTGGGCGCGGTGGCCGTCGTAGAACTCCAGGAGGGGCTGCGAGGGTTTCAGCTCCCGCTCCTCGTCCACGAGCACGATCACCGGGTGGACGCCGGTGCAGGGCCGGTCGGTGGTGTTGGTCAGGTCGAGGTACCAGGTGCCGTAGCCGCCGCCGGCCGGGTAGCTCCGGGGCCCGCCGTGGATGCGGGTGGTGAGGGGGAACGTACGGGCCTCGGGGGTGGCGCACGCCGGAGCGGCCGCCGGATCCGCGTGCGCGGGGGCCGGCACGGCGAGCAGGACGGCGGCGGCTGCGAGGCAGCACGGGGCGGCCGCGCGTCGGAGCGGTCTCGAAACCAGTCGCATGAACACATGACCATGCCGGGTGGGGGCGGGCGTGTCCGGGCGACGCTCCGCGCGAGCCGGGAAGTGCGCTCGATCGGCGCAGGGCCGCGGTGGGGTGCGGCGCCGGGCCGCCGTGGGGTGCGGCGCCGGGCCGCCGTGGGGTGCGGCGCCGGGACGTCGGCGCCGCGCGGCGGGCCTCCTGGACGCCGGGGCGGGTCCAGGGTGCGGCGGGAAAAGCGCTCGATCGGCGCAGGGCCGCGGTGGGGTACGGCGCCGGGCCGCCGTGGGGTGCGGCGCCGGGACGTCGGCGCCGCGCGGCGGGCCTCCTGGACGCCGGGGCGGGTTCAGGGCCGCGGCGGAAGCCCTGGGACCGGGGTCCCCGGCGTCGGGGTCCGTCCGAACAACGGGGCCAGCAGCAGTTGCGCCGCACCCTCGGCGACCCCCCGCTCCCCACCGGGGGCGACCCGTACGGGCACCGTCTCGGCCCCCTCCCGCCGGGCGCGGTCGGCGAGGACGCCGGCGACCCCGCGCACGAAGGCGTCCGGCGCGGCGGCGACCGTACGCCCGCCGAGCAGGACGAGGTCGATGTCGAGCAGCCCGACGAGGTTCGCGGCGCCCGCGCCGAGCACGCGCGCGGCCTCGTCGAGGTCGCCGCCCGCGACGGCGGCCAGGCACAGCGCCTCGATGCAGCCGTGACCGCCGCAGCCGCAGGGCGGGCCGTCGAGCTGGATGACCTGGTGCCCGAACTCCCCTGCGCCGGTGCGCGCGCCCCGGTGGACGGTGCCGCCGATCACCAGGCCGGCGCCGAGCCCCGTACCGAGGTGGAGGTAGGCGAAGGACCCCACGGCCCGGCCGACCTCCTCCCCCACGGCCAGGCCGAGTGCCGCCGCGTTGGTGTCCTTGTCGACGACGACCGGCATGCCGAGCCGCCGGGCCAGCGCGTCGCGCAGCGGGAAGCCGTCCCACTCGGGGAATCCGGTGACGCGGTGCAGTACGCCGCGGGTGTGGTCGAGCGGGCCGGGCAGGGCGACGCCGACCCCGAGCACACCGCCCGCGCGGGCCGCGCCCGCCGCCCCGCCGGCACCCGCCGCCGTGTCCGCCGCCATGTCCGCGCCCGCGCCCGCGACCGCTTCCGTCACCTCCCGGGCGACCGCCGCGACGACGGCGTCCGCGCCCGCCCCCAGGTCCAGCGGTGCCCGCCGCTCCACCACCACCGCGCCGGTGAGGTCCACCAGCACGGTGCGCAGCTCGTCCCGGTCCAGGTGGGCTCCGACGGCGTGGCCCGCGCCCGGCACCAGCCGGAGGACGGTGCGCGGTTTGCCGCCGGTGGAGGCGCGGCGGCCCGCCTCGGCGGCGAACCCTTCGGCCCGCAGCCGGGCGGTGATCTTGCTGACCGCCTGCGGGGTGAGCCCGGTGCGCTCGGCCAGCTCCAGCCTGCTGATGCCGTCCTCGCCGGCGGTGCGCAGCAGATCGAGCACGAGCGCGGTGTTGTGGCTGCGCAGCGCCAGCAGATTCGCGCCCTCGGCCCCTGCGTTCGTCCTGTTCACGCCACCCATTCTGCCGTGCGCTTGCACTTTGGCAACAGCGTTGCGAAAGTGGACGCATGACGACTGGCACCTCAGGCACTCCCCTCCGCGTCGGCCTCATCGGCTACGGCCTCGCGGGCTCCGTCTTCCACGCCCCGCTGATCGCCACCACCGAGGGCCTCGCCCTCGACACGGTGGTCACCGCCAACTCGGAGCGGCAGGAACAGGCCCGCACCGAGCACCCCGGCGTCCGGATCGCCGCCACGCCGGACGAGCTGTTCGGCCGCGCCGGCGAACTCGACCTGATCGTCATCGCGTCGCCGAACAAGACGCACGTCCCGCTCGCGAAGGCCGCCCTCGAGGCCGGCCTGCCGGTCGTCGTCGACAAGCCGGTGGCGGGCACCGCCGCCGAGGCGCGCGAGCTGGCGGACCTGGCCGCCGGCCGCGGACTGCTCCTGTCGGTGTTCCAGAACCGCCGCTGGGACAACGACTTCCTCACCCTGCGCAAGCTGCTCGCCGAGGGCGAGCTCGGTGACGTCTGGCGCTTCGAGTCCCGCTTCGAGCGGTGGCGCCCGCAGCCGAAGGGCGGCTGGCGGGAGTCCGGCGACCCCGCGGAGATCGGAGGGCTGCTGTACGACCTGGGCAGCCACGTCGTCGACCAGGCGCTGGTCCTCTTCGGCCCGGCCACCCACGTGTACGCGGAGGCGGACGTCCGCCGGACCGGCGCGGAGACCGACGACGACACGTTCATCGCGCTGACGCACGCCGGCGGGGTCCGCTCCCACCTGTACGTGTCGGCCACCACCGCCCAGCTCGGCCCGCGCTTCCGGGTGCTGGGCTCGCGGGCCGGGTACGTCAAGTACGGCCTGGACCCGCAGGAGGCGGCCCTGCGTGAGGGGCGGCGCCCCGGGGACGGGCAGGACTGGGGCGTGGAGCCCGACTCGCTGTGGGGCCGGGTCGGTTCCGGCGAGTCCCCGGCGACCGGCGGCGGCCGGCCCGAGCCCACGCTGCCGGGCGACTACCCCGCCTATTACGCGGCGATCGCCCGCGCCCTGCTGGAGGATGGCCCCAACCCGGTGACCGCACCGGAGGCGGCCGCCGCCCTGGACGTACTGGAGGCGGCCCGCCGTTCGGCCCGAGACGGAGTGACGGTGACCCTGTGACGCACCCGCAGAAGCACACCCCGCACGCCCCCGCCATGACCCCGAAGATCACCCCCGAGCTGGTTCCGAGCATCGAGGAGCTGGAGGCACAGGAACGCCGCCTGGTCTTCCGCCGGTTCACCCCCGACGACGCCTGGGAGCTGGGCTCCCTCCTGGTTCGGCTGGCCCGGGAGCGGCAGGCCCCGGTCGCCATCGACATCCACCGCGCCGGCCAGCAGCTGTTCCACGCCGCGCTGCCCGGCTCCACCCCGGACAACGACGCCTGGATCGCCCGCAAGCGCCGGGTGGTGGAACGCTACGGCGCGGCCTCCTACCTGGTGGGCGCCCGCTTCCGGGCCAAGGGCACCACGTTCGAGGAGTCGTCCCGGCTCGACCTCGACCGGTACGCGGCGCACGGCGGCTCCTTCCCGATCAACGTCGAGGGCGTCGGCGTGATCGGGGCCGTCACCGTCTCCGGGCTGCCGCAGCTCCAGGACCACCGGCTCGTGGTGGAGGCGCTGGAGGAGTTCCTGAAGGTCTGAGCGCCTCGACCGGGCGTAACCAACTGCGCTTGCGCGCCCGGGCGTTCCCGACGCGGCACGGAAAGCGCGCGGCTGGGAATGCCCCGGCCGGTCCCTCCGGTTGCCACACACGTGACTGCCGTGGCAACCGGAGGGATCACCCGTATGAGCACGCTCCTCAAGAACGACGTGGGCCGGTACGGCATCTGGAGCATCGGCCTGCGCTCGGAGGACCCCGCCCTCGCGGGTGAACGGGCGGAGGCCGCCGCCGAGTTGGAGGAGCTGGGCTTCGGCGCCGTGTGGCTGGGCGGCAGCAGCGCCGCGCGGCACGCCGCCCCGCTGCTCGCGGCCACCTCCACGCTCACCGTGGGGACCAGCATCCAGAGCATCTGGCAGTACGAGGCCACCGAGAGCGCGGCGTCCTTCGCCGAGCTGGAGGCGGCGCACCCGGGCCGCTTCGTCCTGGGCCTCGGGGTGAGCCACGCCAAGCTGGCGGCCCAGTACCGGCGGCCGTACTCGGCGCTGGCCGGCTACCTGGACGCGCTGGACGGGGCGGGCGTACCGGCAGGCCGCCGGGTCCTCGCCGCCCTCGGCCCGAAGACCCTGGAGCTGTCCCGCGACCGGGCGGCGGGGGCGATCCCGTACCTGGTGACACCCGAGCACACCGCGCGGGCGCGGCAGCTCCTGGGCGACGGCCCGCTGCTCGCACCGGAGCTGAAGGTGATCCTGGAGACGGACCCCGGCCGGGCGCGCGCCACGGCCCGCGAGGTCCTCGCCGACCCGTACCTCTCCCTGCCCAACTACACCAGGAACTTCCTCAGCCTCGGCTTCACCGAGGACGACCTGACGGACGGCGGCAGCGACCGCCTGGTCGACGCGGTGTTCGCGTGGGGCGACGAGGAGCGGATCCGCGCCCGGATCGACACGTACGTCGACGCGGGCGCGGACCACGTGGCACTCCAGGTGGTGGGCGGAGCGGACCGGGACACCCTGCCGAGGGAGTCCTGGAAGAGGCTGGCGTCCCTCCTCGGGTGAGGGAGCCCCCCGAGGGGCGCGGGGAATTGCGCGGTGAACTGCCCGAGCACCCACCGCACGCGCGCAACCGCCGGCGCACGCAGCCGTTGCACCCGCGCAGCCGTCGGCCCGCCGCGGCCACCGCACCCCGGCAGCCGCCGACGCGCCGCAGCCACCGCACGCGCGCAGCCACCGGCCCGCCGCGGCCACCCGCGACCTTCGGGCGGGCGCCCCCGCTACGCGCCCCGCAGCTCCTGCCGCTGCCGCCCCAGCCCGTCGATCTCCAGCTCGACCACGTCGCCGGGCCGGAGATACGGCTTGGGCTCGGGCTGCCCGAAGGCGACACCGGCGGGCGTGCCGGTGCTGACGACGTCACCGGGGTACAGCGTCATGAAGTGCGACAGGTACCGCACGACCTCCCCGACCGAGAAGATCTGCTCCGCCGTGCTCCCGTCCTGCTTCAGCTCCCCGTTGACCCACAGCCTCAGCCCCAGCTTCTGCGGGTCCGGCACCTCGTCCGCCGTCACGAGCCACGGCCCGAGCGGGTTGAACGTCTCGCAGTTCTTCCCCTTGTCCCAGGTGCCGCCGCGGTCCATCTGGAACTCCCGCTCGGACACGTCGTGCGCCACCGCGTACCCGGCGACGTGCGCGAGCCCGTCCTCCGGGGAGTCCAGGTAGCGGGCCGTGCGCCCGATGACGGCGGCCAGTTCGACCTCCCAGTCGGTCCTCACCGAGCCACGGGGCACGAGCACGGTGTCGTTCGGCCCGACCACGGTGTCCGCGGCCTTCAGGAAGACGACCGGCTCGGCCGGCGGCCGGGCGCCGGTCTCCTGCGCGTGGTCGTGGTAGTTCAGCCCGATGCACACGACCTTGCCGATCCGGCCGACCGGCGCCCCGATCCGCACCCCGGCCGCGTCGAGCACGGGCAGGTCCCCGACCTCCGCGGCGGCCCGTACGCGGGCCATGGCCGCGTCGTCGGCGAGCAGCGCTCCGTCGATGTCCGGCACGACGTCCGACAGGTCCCGCAGGTTCCCGTCGGTGTCGAGCAGCGCGGGCCGCTCGGCCCCGGCCGTACCGACTCGCAGCAGCTTCATGTTCACAATCTCCCTCGATCGCGGCGGTCCTCCGCGGCGAGGGCCCGGGTGCGGCGGGCCCCGGCCGCCGGAGGACTGGTCGATCGTCCAAGGTCCGGTTCCACTCCGCAAGACCCCGTTCACGTACTGGACC
The DNA here is from genome assembly GCF_000761215.1 of Streptomyces glaucescens. GTDB lineage: Bacteria > Actinomycetota > Actinomycetes > Streptomycetales > Streptomycetaceae > Streptomyces > Streptomyces glaucescens_B. The sequence continues at coordinate 2,975,842 of NZ_CP009438.1, forward strand.
CGCGGCGCGCCCCGGTTCCTCGGTGCCCCGCCGGCGGAGCAGGCCGGGCTGGTTCACCGGTAGAGCACGGCCCGCTCCACGGCGCTCCACGTCGTACTGGTCACCACGTACAGCGCGGCGGCCAGCGGTACGACGGCCACGGTGACCAGCGTGAAGAAGGACATGAACGGCATGACCTTGGTGATCGCCCCCATCCCGGGCACCGGCTGCCCGTCCTGGCCGGCCGACGCCATGGGATGGGCGGCCATCATGATCTTCGTCCGCCGGTAGTTGAAGGCGGCTACGGCGGTGACGAGGACGAACAGCCCGATGTACACCAGCCCCGCGTCGCCGAGGAGTCCACCGCCCCCGTTCAGCGCGTCCAGCCAGCGGTCACCGAGCGGCGCGCCGAGCAACTCGTGCCCGAGCAGCCCGTTGGCCTCGCCGCCGATCGTCCCGCTGGAGAACAGGTGGTAGAGGAGGAAGAACGCGGGCAGCTGGAGCACCCCGGGCAGGCATCCGGCGAGCGGTGACACCTTCTCCTCGCGGTGCAGCTCCAGCACGGCCCGCTGCAGCCGCTCGGGGTCCCGGCGGTACTTCCTGCGCAGCTCGGCGATCCGCGGCTGCAACCGGGTCCGGGCCTGCTGACCGCGCGCGGCGGCCCGGGACAGCGGGTGCACCAGCAGCCGTACGAACGCGGTGAACAGGACGATCGCGGCGGCGGCCGCGGAACCGTGGAAGAGCGGTTCGAGCAGGTCGGCAAGCTGCTCGACCAGGTGAGCGAAAACGGACATGGGTGAGTGAGCCCTCCGGGGTCTCGTCGTGCCGTGACGGGAATGGCGGCATGACGACCCGCGCGGGATCACCAGGTGGGACGTGCTGCTGGATCGCCCTACGCGAAGGTCGCCGGGAGGGCGTGCCCGGGCGCTCGGGGGCGCGTACGGCCGCGGGCGTCGGGATCACGTTGCGGCAGGAAGGCCGTGCGGCGGTCCCGGTCCCTGATCGCCGTCCGCACCCGGGTCCGCGGCACGGCGGGCGCGCAGCGCGCCGCGACCAGCGAGCAGACGGCCAGCGCGGCCCCGGCCGCGGCGGTCGCGGCCAGCGCGACGGTCGCGGAGAGGCTGCCGGCGTCGAGCAGGACGACTTCGAGGAAGAGGACGAGCAGCAGCGCGGCGGGACGCAGTCTGGTCCAGGCCTGGAACACCGGCGGCTCCTCCTCTCCCGGGGCATGTGTCCGTCCGGAACGGTTATACCTCAGCACGGCCGTACGGAAGTGAGGATGCGCCGGACGGTCGAACGGTTCCGCCGGCTCGTCCCCGAACGTCCGCCCAGCCGCCCAGCCGGCGAGCGTGCCGTCCGCGGCGCGGGCGGTGCCGACCCCGCAGGCCGGCGGAGTGGCCCTGCGGAGCGCCGTCCACGGCGTCCGGCCGGCGACCGGATACCTCACCCTCGTCAGTCGCGGGCAGTACGGTGTCCACCATGCGCCCCGACACGCCCGCCGAAAACGTCGACCACCACGCCGAAGCGGCCCGCCTGGAGCGAACCGCCGGTCTGTACCCCGAGGACGCCGAGGCCCTGCTCCTCCGTGCCGCGGCCCACCGGGAACTGGCCGGCGACCGCCCCACGGCCACCGCGCTCTACGACCGCCTGCTCGCCGGACCGGCCGAGCTGGACAACCCCCACCTGGTCCGCGCCCTCAAGGCCGCCAACCTGTGGGAGTACGGCCACGAGGCCGAGGCCCGCGCGATCATCGAGGGAATCCGGGTGGCCGCTCCCCGGGACCCCGCCCCCTGGGTGATCATCGCGGAGGCCCTGGAGTCCCACGACGAGCTGGCGACGGCGCAGGAAGCCCTCACCGAGGCCGCGACCCTGCTGCTCCCGCCGGGCACGGACCCCTCCCCCTCCGTGCGCCCCGTCCTCGTCGCCCGCCACCGCGTCCGCCGCATGCAGGGCCTCCCGCACGACGACTGGGACACCCAGGCGGACACCCTCCACTCCCTGCCCGTCTCCCTGGACGAACTGCACGACCCGAAGCGGGTGTGGTCCCTCGGCTCGGAGAACCCGGCGGAGCTCAGGGCGGAGATCTCCCGCCTCCAGGCGGAGCTCGGCGCGTTCCGGGAAGCCCTCTCCCGCCCGTTCCCCGTGGCGATCCTCCACTGGCCGGCGGACGAACTCGCGGAACTCGTCCGCGAGTATCCGGAACTCGCCGCGGAGTACCCCTCCTACGAGGAGCACCTGGCGGCCATAGAGTCCGCCCTGCGCGAACTGTCCGCCTCCGGCACCTCCAACCTCGGCATCGTCCACGGCACGGTCCCCTCCTACGAGGCCTTCGCCGCCTCGGAGAGCTCCACCCCGTCCGACCCGACCCTGCTCCCCCAGTACGCGACGACCCTGGCCGCCCGCGGACGAGCCGTCGCCTGGCCGCCGGAGCGGGGGGATGCCTGCTGGTGCGGGTCGGGGCGGGGGTACGGGGAGTGTCACGGGGAGGCCTAGCCGATGGCTTCCGAGGCCGTTGCACGTAGGCTGTCGCCAGCGTCCCGGCAACAGACACACGATGACGGAAGGCACGGCAGTCGGTGGAGACCACACCTCGGACCCGTGCACGGATGAGCCGACAGAAGAGCCGCAACACGGAAGTCGAGCTGGCCCTGCGGCGCGCGCTGCATGCAACGGGCCTGCGGTACCGAGTCCACCGCAGGCCCCTGAAGGAGGTCAGGCGGGAGGCCGACATCCTGTTCGGGCCCGCGAAGGTGGCAGTCTTCGTGGACGGATGTTTTTGGCACGGATGTCCCCAGCACGCCACGTGGCCGAAGAACAATGCCGATTTCTGGCGTACGAAGATCGAGGGCAATCGGCGGCGGGATCGTGACACGGACGAGCGTCTGGCCTCGGCCGGCTGGTTGGCAGTGCGCGTCTGGGAGCACGAAGACCCCTTGCAGGCGGCCGCCCGGGTGCGCGGCGTGGTCGAGATGCGCCGCACGGGTGGCCAACGGCATTGAGATCCACTTGGCAGGCGTCAAGGACTCCTGTCAGACGACTTTTGACGCATCGTCTATCGTCAAAGACGCCTGTTAGTCTGAGCGCCCGAAGCCGCCCCCGAGGGCGTTCCCCTGCCAGGAGGCATGAAGTTCCATGCCCGAATCCACGCCGAACGTACCCGGCGAGGCTTTCGGCCCTTGGCTGCGACGGCAGTTGCAGCGAGCCGACATGTCACAGGCCGATCTGGCGGACAGGGTCGGCAAGACCCGCGCCGCCGTCTCGGCCTGGGTCACCGGCCGTGCCGAGCCTCGCGAGGAGACGAAGGTACGCATCGCCGAAATCCTCGGCACGGATCTCGCTTCGGTGGTGACGCGCACGTGCGACGTGTCGGGCAGCCGACCAGTGCGGTGGCACCACCGACGTGCGTACGCCGATGGCGGCCGCGAGTACGGCAACGCTGCTGCGTTCGCCTTCGAAGCGGACCTTGCCGTACTGGCACGCGAGGCGACCCAAAACTCCCTCGACGAGCGCCTCGACGACCGCCGCCCGGTACGCGTCCACTACACGCTGCACGAGTTGGACGGTCCCTACCTCGATGCCTTCCTCTCCGCGCTTCGCTGGGACGACGTCCTTCCGCACTTCCGGGAAGCGGCCCGGGGCGGGCAGAAGGTTTCCAGGAGCCTCCGCTCCGCCTTGGGCGATCTGGCCCAGGAGCGTCGGCTGCGGTTGCTGCGCGTCGAGGACTACAACGCCGCGGGCTTGACCGGCCCGGAGTACGGCGACGGACGGTTCGCCGCGGTGGTCCGACGCCAGCTCGACAGCCACAAGGTCACGGGTGGACGTGCCGGCGGTTCGTACGGCCTCGGCAAGGCCACGCTGTGGGCGACGAGTCGCTTTGGCCTCGTACTGATCAACTCGACGCTGTCGGAACCTCACGAGGGGCGAACAACAGGTCGTGTAATCGGCCGGTTGGACCTTCCGTGGCACGAGGTGGATGGCGAGTCCTACGCCGGCCCCGCGTGGCTCGGCGAGCCCGACACCGAGCCCGAACACAAGGGGATCTCCCGGTCCTGGTGGGCCGACGACGAAACCCTGCGCCGTCTGCATCTTGACCGAACCGACGACGAGCCCGGTACCTCGTTCCTGATCGTCGGGGCATACGACGCTTCGGGCGCCACGGAGTCCCTGCAGGACATGCACGACAAGTTGGTGTCGTCACTGGCCGACGACTTCTGGGCGGCCATGATCGGTGGGCGATCCGCCGGTCCGCTTCTGGAAGCCCGCGTGACCACCCTACGCAACGGCGAGACCTACATTCCGGAACAGCAGGTCGACCCATACAGCCGCCACCCGGCGACCAGCCGTGCGCTGCAGGCGTATCTCGACGGCGACACCGTCGAGGAACTGACCTCCGCCGACCAGGTCGTGCGCGCCGACGTTCCTTTGGTGGTCACTCCCCTCAAGGGTCAAGGTCACTCGCGCGACAAGGGACGCGAACACCTTGCGGTGCTCCTGGTCACGCCCGCCGACGACAACGACACGCAATTCAACCGCGTGGTCTGTATGCGTGGCAATCGCATGACTATCACCGAACAACGGCCACGCGACTTGCCTTTGGGCACACCACCGTTTCAGGCCGTGCTGCTCGCGGGTTACGCGACCGGACGTGAGGGAGATGATGTCGCACTCGCCGAAGCGTTCCTACGTGCTTCGGAGCCTCCGGAACATGACCGTTGGGACCGAACCCAGGAGCTGACCACGGCTTACGAACGCGGCGCACTGTCCCGACTGAAGGAGTTCCGCACGTCAATCGACAAGACGGTCCGGTCACTGTTGGGCAAGCGCGAGATCACGACGACGGGAGGGCCTGCGGCACTGCGCGAGTTGTTGAAGCTCGACATGGGGACGGGCGGCGGCGCCCGTCGCGCCCACTCGTTCCCGACCGTGCGAAACATCGATGCGCGCGTCGACGACCGTGGCGCCTGGCACGTCACCGTCCAACTGCGACTGCCGGACGGGGACGACCGGTGGGTGCTGGCGCCTGTCGCGAAATTCGACGTGCGTTCCGGTGGACGGCCCTCCGTGGGCTGGGAGCTCCTGGTCGGGTCCGAAACATGCCGTGCGGAGAACGGATTGATCATCGTGGAACCGGGCGTCCGTTCGGCCGTGTTCGACGGTGTCACCGATCCGTCTACCCACCCTGTCCGCAGCGGCTACGCCCGCCTCACGGTGGACTTGCCCCGGGCTCGCGGAGGTTCGGCGTGAGGCCTGTGTTCCCGTACTCGACTCTCCTCGGTGACGTGATCTGCGATGTCCTGTCCGTGCGCATCGACGGCAAACCGTTGCCCTACACGAAGGTGTCACCTTCGGAGCGGGTCGTCGCGCTCCACGAGTCAGGGCGTGCCGGATGGGAGGAAGCCGTCCTCGACCTCGACGCGAGGTTGCCGGAGGAGGAGCTGCGGAACGGCCCGTGGCAGGACGTGACCTGTCTGGCGGTACTGACCGAGAAAGCCACGAACTCACGTACGACGGTGCGCCTGGCAGCTGGGCCGGGCGAGTCGCGAAGGGGCTCCATCACTCTCTCTCGTGTCTCCCACCTGAGGCGTGCCACACTGTCCGTCCTGGTCGTCGCGACCGTGGACGGAGTTGCCGGGAGATTGATCGGCGCCACGGAGCAGGACTGGTACATCGATCTACAGGAGGCCACTCCGGTCCGGCAACGCGACGTCGAGGTGGTCGAGGAGGACTTCCGCGACGGGCCGCTGACATGGCTTCGTCAGTTCCAGGACGCCCCGTGGGTGGTCGAGACCTCGGACGACATGCCACGGGTGTACCTCAACAAGACGTCGATCCAGGGCCTTCTGGGAGTCTTGCACGGTCGTGGTGGCAGCCCGGCGGAGCGGGTCATCCGTGAGCTCGCGGCCTCCCAGACCGCGCAGGAGGCATGGAGCGCCATGTTCCACACCGCCATCAGCAATTTGGATGTCGATGACGACGGAACCCCGGTAATGCCCACCGGCTGGCGTGAAGCGGTGCTGCGTGCCATGTTGCCCGATGTCCTTCCCGGGCGTGAGCCGACGGATGCGTTGTTCGAGATCAACGAACGACGTACGAAGGGCTTCGGCTGGTCGGAGTTGCAGACGTACATTCAGTACGCAGCGGGCCGCCGGGCGAAGCTCACCAAGAAGCTGACGACCGCGGTGCGCGCAACCGACCGCTCGGAGAGGAAGGCCGACTGATGCCGCGCCGTCCGTTGCTCGACATCCCTCCGGTGCTCGGTTTGCTGCCCGACGCGGCCGTCACCAAGCACCTGGGCCGTGGCGTGCAATCGGGGCTGGAGCATCCACCACAAGTCGCACTCCGCAAGGCGGCCACCCTGCTTCCACAGCAGGAGAGTCGGTGGCAAACAGCACCGATTCGGCTATTGCTCGACGAGGCGATGGCTCGTTTCGACGACAACCGCACTGCCGCTGACGGGTGGCTGGCTCCGCGATTGCACGCCACCCTCCGCATGACGCGCTCGGAGGCTGGCGATGGGCGACTGTGGAACCATCTCGCCATGCTCGTCGCCCCGGATTATGTGGTGTGGCGTCACAAGGGTAAAGAGATCGCGCAGGGTTCGCGCTTTTCCGGGCCTCACTACACCCAGTGCTTTGCCCGGTTGTGGTGGGTGGCCGAACTGTTCCGAGACGGGCCCGATTACAAGCCGGTGGAGATCGCCTGCCGCGTTCAAGACGTCCTGAACACCACTCTTCGTCTCGATGTCATCGATCACCGGCCCACGGCGCAGGCGTTCGTGCGGGTGTTGGAAAAGGTGCTCGCGGCTGGTACGCCTCGCCCCGGCGATCATGTCAATGCGCTGTCGTCCGCGATCAACGCTGCAGGCAGCACCCTCGTCTATGACGTCTTGGCGCCGGACACCCCACCACTCGTCGACGACCTTCTCGACTGGATCGCCGCTTCGGAGGATGCACCACTCGTCGACTTGGACAGGCTTCCTGTGGGCCCGGACGACGGCCAAGCCGCTTCATCGTCCGTCGAAGCGCTGTTGCCTCTGTTCGAGGAACTCCTCTCCGAGGCCCCGGTTCGACTCCGCAGTCGGACCGAAGAGGAGCCGGCCATCGCGCAGGAGGAACCCGCGGTTCCAAGGCCACGCAACGGCGTAAGCCTGGAGAAGAATCTGCCAAGCTGGATGATGTAGTCGTCGTCGCGCGCAACGGGACGTGCGAGGGTCAGGAGGAGTTCGGCTCCGAGATGTCGTCCTCCTCGCGCAGCGGCCACCGCAGCAGCCGCTCCCAGATCTTGGTGCCCGGAGCGCCGAGGTCGAGTGCCGCGCTCAGGATGTGTACACCGAACCGGGGCGGTACGGCGTTCCCGACCTGCTGTGCCTGGTCGCTCCCCCTCCATGGGTATCTGTAGGGGAAGCTCTGGAAGACGCCGGCTTCCTCAATGGTCAGCCGACCCAGCTCCGTTTCGTGGGCATCGGCGGAAACGATGCGGTTGCGGCTCCATTTGCCGGTGATCGTCGCCGCCGGCTTGTCCGATTCTCGGCGACCGCGAGCCTTGGGGTCGCCTCCGCTGCCGTAGTTGGAGACGACTCGGAACGGCATGGAGCGGCGGCGTGCCTCCGGCACGTGGCGGTACACGTCGTCGAGAGCGCGCTCCATGGAGATCCACACGTCTCGGCCGAACAGCGTCTCGGTGGGCTCCGCACCCTTGCGGTACTGCTGGTGCGTCGGTGCCGGCAATTGGGCCGGCAGGCCCCCGTGTCGTGCCACGAGCACAGCTCGTCGCCGAGTCTGCGGCACCCCGTACTGCTCCGTGTGGAATATCTTGGCATCGGTTTTGTACCCGATGTCGCGAAGCACCTTTTCGTACTCGTGCCACACCTCGATGACGGCTGGAACCTGCTCAAGGACGATCACCTCGAACGGCCGTGGAGTCTTCCCACCATGGCGCGGGCGCAGCTTCGCCTCCAGCACCCACCGCAGTGGCTCCAGCACCAGACCCGTGCGCTCGTCGTCGAGTTTCTCCAGCTCTCGCTGGATGTCCTCCCAGGTCTCCCCTGTCTTGCCTGCCTCCTCCCGCTTGTACCAGGCATGCATGCGGCTGATGAAACCGGTCACCAGTTCCAGCGCCTTGCGGCCGCTGCCGCTACCCGCGATGGAAAAGGTTTGGCAAGGCGGTCCACCGGCCAACACGGTGCAATCCGCGAACTCGGCGTTACCGGGACCATAGCGCCGCACGTCCCCGTGAACGGTCGGCAGCCCGGCGGCGAGACGTGTGGCCACGGCATCGTCGTCCCACTCGATACCGATCGACGGAAGGTCCAAAACCTCTGCCGCAAGATCCAGGCCGCCGGGCCCCGCAAAGAGATCGACGATGTGGAAACGCCCATGCTGCGGGTCGGGCGGCGTGCTGGTCATGGTGCGGAAGTCTATCGGCCGCGCGGAGGCCACCGCGGACCGCCCGGTCATCGGCCGCTCTCTCGCATCGGTTCGGAGCCCCCGGTGCCCAAACCCGAGGCGATGGCCTGCCCCAACGCGCGCGCGAGAGGGGGAGGGGTCGCGTTCCCAACCTGGCGGTAACGGACCGTCTTGCGTCCGGCGATCTCCCATCCCGGAGGAAAGCCCTGGATCAGCGCCACCTGTTCCACAGTGAGTGGCACAAGGCCTGGACGGCCCAGGGCCGGGTTCCAGCAGAAGTCCGCGGCAGGCACGTCGTCGGCGACGGTACCGCCGTCCACGCCGATGCGCGCCCATTTCTGCTTGGCTCCGGTGGGCCCGAGGTCGGCTCCGCCGCGGTCCCAGGAGCCGCCGACGACGGTTGGGGCAATCACGTCGGCCTGATCAGCCCACTTGTCCGCATCGGGCCAGCCGCGTGCACCCATGGAGTGGCGCAGTGTCTCCCCCACGGTGGGACGTCGTCCGGTGAAACGCCGAGGCCATGTGAACCGGTCGATCAAGTCGCCCTTGAAGGCGACGAGCACTCCGACCTCGCGGCTCTGGGGTACACCGTGGTCCTTCGCATTCAAAACGTGCCACAAAAATCGATAGCCGAGGTGGCGCAACTCTTCGGCGACGATCTCGCGGATCGGTGCATAGTCGCTCTTTCGGGCGAGGTCCGGCACATTCTCCAGCAACACCGCGCGTGGCTGAACGCCGTAAATCAGATCGATGGCCGCCCTAAGCACGGCCAGTTCCCGATCGTCGCTTCGACTGCGCGATGCAGTGGCGGGCGACTTGACCCGCGGCAGACCGCCGGAGAGCAGGTCGACGTCGTAAACCTGTGGTTCGTCGGAGGGGTCGAAGTCGAGGAGGTCGATCTCTCGGACGTCCCACTGCGGGCGATTTGCCCGGAGCGTCTCGCAGGCTACAGCTCTGTCGTCGAGGAGCAGCACCGGGTCGAATCCGGCTTCTTCCAACCCCAGAGCCAGACCGCCCGCGCCTGCACAGATTTCCAGCGATGTCAGCCGCTTGGTGGGCTCGTCGTCCTGACGACACTCGGACCCCGCCTCGATCCCCTCGATCATGTTGACCAGCCCTCCCGTCCTCCCCATGCCGACGGACCGCTCGCCACCCCGCCCGGCCGTTCCGCAAGATCCACGCTTTGCGAGGTTAGTCGTCGATCGGGCCCCGCGTCCGGCCATCGACATCACCGGGCATCGATGATCGGCTGTCCTTCCCTGCTCCTGTCGACGGTGGTGAACCGGAGGACGCGGCTGTCCGAGCCCCGAGCGGCGGAAGGAGCCACGAAGGAGAACGCCATGACGATCTTGTCAGGAGCCATTCGACCGTCTTCCGCGATGTCGGTGCGATGCTTGGCTTCGATAACCGGGTAGACGACGATCACGCCTCTGCGAGGGACCACCAGGCTTTCGGTGGCGGGGTCGCCCGAGTCGGCCAGCGCTCCCGCGATGCGCAGCGGAACCGCGCGGTGTTTGGGTTCGCTGATCGCGCCGAAGAGAGGACCTCGACGGCGGTCACGGCCGAACCATGCAAATGTCCGCTCACTGTGCCCGAGGGTCAATCGTTGACCGCGTTTGGTGTGCTGCGGTGCCACGATCAGCCAGTCGTCGAGGTCACAGGAAGAGGCTCCGCTGATCTCCTCCAGGTACGCCAGGTGGGGGGCGAACTGGGATGGCGCACCCCAACGCACCTCCCGAAAGAGGCACAAGGCGTCCTGCGCCGGCAGGCTGCCGACCAGGGCGTCGAAGCGGTGTACACCGCCGTCACGGGTGGCGTCGCCCGTGAAGCGGTAGCCCAGAGACATGACCTCGGTGGACAGCGCGTCCAGCACTGGGAGCCACAGCCCGGTGTTGTGCCGCAGGTCCGCGGCCTTGGTCGGGTAGGCGGTTGGCTCCTGCCAGTGACCCGGCGACCGAAGTTCGACGAGCCGGGCGTTGTACATCTTGTTGGGGCTCGTCGGCTTCAGCCAGGGCAAATGCTGGGAGACGAGCGGCGGTACCTGAGCCGGGGTAACCTGCGGCCGCCCGTCGACCAACGTGGCGTACTGCCTCAACTCGGCACGGAAGTTCTCCTCGTCCAGGCAGATCGCCTCAAAAGCCGAATACAGGTCGATCTCTTTGGCTCCCATGGATTCGGATCGTCCGAGGAAGACGCGTACGAGGTCTCGGTAGCCCTCGCGAAAACCGAACCATCGCCCCATCTGCATCAGCGTGGAGGCATTGCCGGCACGGCGACGGAAGTAGGAGACGGTGAGCCCTTCGACGGTGAAGCCCCGGGCCAGCTTCTGACCGCCGATGAGGATCTTCCAGATGGGACGCCGGTCGAAGTCGGCCTCGCCGGTTTCGATGTCTTTGTCGCCGTTGACGACGATGATCGGGTTGTCGTCGCCGCCGATTCGAGTGACGGCCGGGCCCACATGGCGCGCAAGGGCGTCGAACGAAGGTGGTACGGCAAGACCATCGGCGCGGGCAGCCGACACCGGAGCGATGTCCGTGTCGAACAGTTCTCGTAGCCGCTCACGACCGCTTGGGCCCATGTAGCCGGCGTTCCACCACATACGGGTGACCTTGCCCAATAGTTCCCGGTGGACCTCGGTGCGCACGGACTCGTGAATCAACATGGTGTGGTGCTGGAAGTACCGCTCGCCGTAACCTCCTTCGGCCTCCCGGTACAGCTTCATCGCCGCCGTCAGAACGAACATGTCCATGGCCTGCTGCAGGCATACGTCGTCCCCAGCGTCCTCGTCGGCGGCAACAGTGATGTTGCGAACGTGGGCGAGTTCGTTGGAGTTCGCGAAGGTGCGTTCCTCGGGCGGAATCGCCGAGTCGAGGTCGTGGAAGTCACGTGCTCCCATGTACCCCTCCGGCCGGGGCAGAGAGACGATGAAGTCCTTCGGGAAGATGTCCTGGGCGTCGCTGGGGTCGATGAAGACGTTGGCGAACGGAGTGGCCGTGTACCCGACGTACTGGGCGCGCGGCAACATACGAAGCAGCTCCGAGATTTTCTGGTTGATCGCGGTCCGCTCGGCATCGGGCTTGGCGAGGTTGGTGGTGTTGACGGATGCTTCATCGGACTCGTCGTCGATGATCAGTACGGGAATCTCGGCCAAAGGCGTCTTGATCTTCCTCAGATCCTTCACCAGCTTGGTAAGGACGCTTTTGTTCTTCTTGACCACCATGAGGCGGGCCATCGATCGGTGCAGATTGCGCGCGTCATGGAGGGGAAGCGCCGGCTCCTGCTTCTCGAACTCAAGGGCAGTGATCCCTTGGAGCAGGCTCTTGTAGTCGTCGTCGCGCGTGGTGAGCCGTACGATGTCGAACCCTCCGCGTGTGGACGGCAGGCTGCCGAACGACACGAATCGGCCCTGATTCCAAGCTGGGTCGTTGGCATAGTCGGACTCGTACTCGCTCGCTCCCCGCAGGATGTTCTCTCGACCGACGAGTTCCATGTCGAGGCGTCGTTGGGTCTGGGCTCGGAGCATGTTGAGCGTGCCCCCGAGAACAATGACCAAGCGATAACCCGCATCGACGGCCTTGGCGATCACGCCGGTGAAATTGGCGGTCTTCCCCGACTGCACATACCCGACAACCAGTCCCTTCGACTGGTACGCCGCCGGATGGGTCGGGTCGGCGAGCCGCTCGACCACGGCATCTGTTGCCACATCGAGACCCGCGACAGCCTCCGCACCCCATCCCTTCCGCTCGAGGTGTGAACGGTACGACGGCCAGTACCAAGGTCGTCCTTGTTGTGACTGGGGGGTGTACCAGGGTGTGAACTCGTCCGTGATGACAACCGGCGCCTCCACTTTGGCGACGGGGACGAGACTGTCCAGCAGTTTGCGGGTTTCCTCAGAGATGCCGAGAAGTCCGTAGATGTCGGACCGGCGCGCCTCGGTGCGTTCCGGGCTTCTCGACCACGCCGGGTCAGTGGCGAAGTCCCAGTCCGTGAGTTTTCTCCGCCACACCTCGACCAACTGATCCGTGGAGAGGGCTCGTTCCAAAGCCCGACGCAAAGCGTCCTCGGTCGCGAATGCCTCGGCTTCGGGCCCAAGGTCCTCCGCCTGATAAGCGAGCGCGCGCACCAACTTCTTCGGACGACTGGTGTGCATGTCCGAGAGGGCGGCGTTGTGCAGTTGCAGGAGCAGGTCGTCGGTGGAGTGGCTGGTCACTTTTCTTCCTCGAGTCTCCGAATGGCTGCCGGACCACGCTGGACAACGAACGCGTCAGGGGAGCGAGAGGTCCGACAGGTCTATGCCCGGGTTCATGTCGCTGGGCGGGAGCCCGGTCACGTCGACCACGTACGTGACGTGGTCGATTCGCCCGTGCACGTTGTCGGGCATGTCGTCCGCCGTGAGACGAGGCATCTCTTCGGCTCGCAGTATCAAAGGGCTGTCACGAGGTGTCCAACGTTCGTCGTCAGGCAGTTCGGGCGCCCACCCCGAAGCTTTCAGTAGCCGGTCGAGGTGGCGCTGCAAAGTGACGTTCTCCGCCGCTGCGGCATCGCGAGTCGCTTTGACGGAGTCACTCAACGTGCGCCCACGGGAGCCGCCTCGGGTGAGACGGAGAGACGCGAACCACAGGGGACGACCGTTCGTCGCCGCAAGTTGCCCCACGCCGTGAACCGTGTGCCGGCGCAGTTCGGAGGCGGTCGTCTTGACCTCCAGGTCGGAATCACTCAGGGCGAAGTCGTGTTCCTCACCCATGGGTCCGACCCAGGCGTCGAGTGCCGCCTGCCAACCGGTCTCTCCGGCCAATCGCCAGAGGACGGCGAGTTCACCATGCAGACCGAGACGCCTCTCCATCGACATCCCACGAGGCCTGCCCAAGAGAGCGCTCCAGCCGTGGACGGTCTCCTCGAAGGCCTGCTCCAGGCTCTGTTCATCGGTCATCAAGCGATCGGCCACAGCCAACAACAGGTCGTGGAAATCCCGGAATAGCTCTGGTTCACGCGTAGTGAAACGCGCCATTCGTCGTCCCGCTTGGGCTATCTGGTCTATGCGCACCGCAGGCAGCGGCGAGCGGGGAAGATGGTGACGACCAGCGAGCTCGACGTGGAGTGCGATACCCCGTCCGCCGTCGGATATTTCGTACGAGACGAGGGGCTTGTCCACTGGCGAGAGTCGATAGCTCGCACCGAGACCTCCGCCCAGGTAGTGCTCGACTGTCGTCCACGGGAGATCGATCGCACGGGTTCTCGAGGAATCGGCTGAAGACGCGTGAGTACTGTCGTCATGCAGTGGCATCAATCTGCCACCCGGTCCAACTCGGCCCGTGCCGCAGCGACCAAAACAGACTGCCACAGGTCGATGTTGTCCTTGAGTCGACTGCTCACACGTTCTCGTTGGAAGGCATCCTGCATGAGGAGGTACATGAGCGACTTGACCATCGGCGCATCATTGAGGGATCCGGCCCGCCCTCCCAGCAAGGCGGCGCGATAGTGCTGGTTGAGCGAGACCATCCGGCCACCCTGATCAATCTCGAAGAACCTGTCGTTGGGCAACCTCTGCCAGCGGAATTGCAAAGCGTCCTCGCCCGCCAGCACCGGCAGTTCCTCCTCGATCGCTTGCCGAACCTGGGGATCGATGCCGCGCCCGGGTGGAACTACGGCCTTGCGAGCGACACCATTTCTTTTGCGAGCCTCGCGGTAGACGCGTTCGGCATCCGAAAGGTATTGAGTGAAGGTGCGCCCCAGGCTGTCCTTGGCAACTTCCAAGGAGGCAACGAACGCTGGTGACGCTTGCACTCCCTCCTTTTTCACAGACAGTCGAAACACGCGACCGTCCGGGTCCTCTGGCAGATCCACGGCCACGCGAGCCAGCGCCAAATGCTGTTCGGGCTGACGAAAGTTGTTCCAGCCGCCTGCCTGCACCAACCGATCATTGCGGTAGAAGTAGAAGCCTTCGCGCTCCACCACCGCGCCGAAGGCCTTGTATTCATCCAGCGAGGACCGCGGGGGCCAGATATGAGCAGTAAGCGACAACGACCCGAACGAGGGAACCTCCGCGGTGAAGTTGCCTGGGTAAGCCGGGTCGCCGGAGACCGGGTAAGCGAACGGATCAAGTGCCTCTACCCCGTAGTTCGCGTACTCGACCCCTGTACGGACATCCTGGATCGAGATAGTGATGTGAAAGTCGTCCCTGGCGAGGAATCGGTGCAGGTGGAGGCCCAGATGCAAACCCAGCTTGTTGACTGTCCGATGCAGGTAGCGGTCGGTTTGCCCGCCTCCAGCGTTTTGAGGGAAGTCTTTCACATCGTCCCAGCGAACGATGGTTCCCTGGAAGGCGATCGGACGTCCCTGATAGAAGTCGATGAAGTCTTGGGCGTAATTCGGGTCGATGATGTCGCATTCGAAGCCGTGCTTGGCACGTTCCATGAGCCAACGACGCCCCACGGGCCGCGTCCGCTTGGTGCGACTCACGACGGTGACGGAATTCGCGTGGCTGAGCGACGCAGACTTCAGCCCGGTACCGAACATGCCGAGCGACTTCCGGTCGTAGCCGCGACGCGCACCGACTGTCATGGCAACGTCAAGCGCCTCCTCGTCCATGCCCCTTCCGTCGTCGACGATGACCAGGCTGACAAGTTGATCACCGTCACGGAGAAAGTGGATGACGACGTTCCGAGCCCCGGCGTCGATGGAGTTGTCCACCAGGTCGGCTATGGCCACTTCGAAGCCATAGCCCTGACTGCTGAGGGCCTCCATGTAACGCGCATCGGGAGGCAGGTGCCTGCTGCCCGCTGTCGGGACCTCGAACTGCCACTCGCTGACCATGACCTGCCTTGTTGGGTGTGGACCCGTTCCGGGACGAATTCAACATCATCATGATGCGACGCCGGAATGACGGTAGTCGACCCTTGGGAGTCCGGATCGCACTCGTCGACCACTCGCCGATGTCGACCCGCGCCCAAGGACACGTCTTCAGTGCAGGTCGTGCGTCTCCTGCAGGATTCATGTCCTGTGAGGTCGCCCCTCGTCGCGGTCTCAGCGGCCCTGCAGGGTGAGTTCGCCTGGCGCGAATGACCGGGGGCGCCCGGTGTTGAGTGCACGCGATCCCGTACAGGGGACGCGGTTACTTGACGTCCAAGAACCCACTGATCACCTCGTACAACCCCTCCGGCTGATCCAAGTGGACATCGTGACCGGCGTTCGGGATGACCGCGGTGTGGGTGGTGGGGCGGTGGGTCCGCATCTGCTCGAACTCGGTGTCCGGGATGGTGCCGTGTGCGCCGCATACCGCCAGGGTCGGGCAGGTGATCCGGGACCATTGCGCCCAGTAGGAGTGCGTCGCCAGTTCGGCGACCGCCGCTGTCATGCGGTCCGCGTCGAAGCGGGGGTGCCAGCCGTCCTCCCGTTGCTCCAGGCCCCTCGCCCACGCCTCGTGGCCCAGGAAGGACTCGGCGGAGGACAGGGACGCGAACGGGAGGGGCCAGGAACGGAGCCAGGTGGAGAGCTCCGCCGGGAGGCCGGGGTTCGGGCCGCCGGGGCCCGCTTCGATGAGGACGAGGGAGGCGACCAGGCCGGGGTGGGACGCCGCGGTGAGGAAGGCCGTGTGGCCGCCGAGGGACTGGCCGATGAGGGTCGCGGGGGCCAGTCCGAGTGCCGTGATCAGGGTGGCGGCGTCCGCGACGCAGGCCGCCCGGGTCATCGTCGGCGGGCGGCGGGTGCTGGCGCCGTGGCCCCTCGCGTCGTACTCGATCACCGTGTGGCCGTCGCGGAGGAGGGGTGCGCGCAGGGCGTCCCATTCGCCCATGTGGCCCGCGAGGCCGTGGAGGAGGAGAAGGGGCGGCCGGCCCGAGGGCGGTCCCGGCGGGGTGTGGACGCGGTAGGCGAGGTGTGTGCCGTCCGGCGTGGTCAGCGAGGGCACGTTCCGGCTCCTCCGGTCGGGGACATCGAGGCTGGTGCGATTCTGTTGCCGGAGATGTGCGGTGCGCCACAGCCGGGCGGCGGGCGGGCTGCTGGACTCCGTGGATGGTCTACATGAGCCTGCTGCTGCTCCTGGTCTGTGTCCTCGCCGTCTTCGGGTTCCTCGGGTACGGCGGTCAGACCTTCGCCGGCGGGCTGCGGCGGCGGAGCGCACCCGAGGTGGTGCGCGGGGGTGCCGCGCTCGCCGCGGCGGTCGCGGCCGGGGCGTACGGGTGGGGGCTGGTGGGAGTGGCCGGGGTCCTCGTGGAGGCGCGGGACGGGGGGACCGGGTCCGCGCCGGTGCACGCGTGTCGTACGCCCGGGGGACAGGCGGACGGCCAGGTCACCGGTGTCCGTGTCGACTGGCTGCCGCTCGGGGTCGTGTGCGAGACGGGCGACGGGGGGAGTCACGGCAGCGGTGCCGTGCCCGCCTGCGTCACTCCGCTCGTCCTCGCTTTCGGGCCGGCCGCCGCCGGGGGTGCCGTCTGCTCCGCGTACGCGGGGCAGGTGCGGGTCCGGCGGCGGCAGCGGAACGCCAGGTGACGGCTTACGCCGCCCGGGTCAGTTCCGGCAGGCCGAACAGCAGCGCGTAGCCCGGCGGCAGTTCGGCCAGGATGCGGTTCACCAGGTCCTTGCCGACCCGGGGCGGCAGGACGCTGAGGACGGAGCTGACGTCCCAGCGGGCCGTCGCGGGGGTCGCGCCCTCGATGCGGGCGGCCACCGAGTCCACGAACTCCGCGGCGGTCAGGGGACGGGTCGCCGGGATCTGGGAGGCGATCACCCTGGCCGCCTCCGCGGGCAGGGCCCGGGCCAGGTCCACTCGTTCCTCTCCGGTGACGTGGCCGCCGAGCGCGGAGAGCACGATGCGGGTGATGCGTTCCGCCTCGGCCCTCGTCGGGTACTGGCCCGCGTCCCGCACCGCGTCGATCAACGCCGGCCAGCCGTCCGCGTCCACGCCCGCACCCGGGGTCGTGGCGGTGGCTCGGTCCTGTGTCGTCGTCACGGTCGTCACGGTCATCGTTTCCGCTTCTCCTCCCAGTCCGCTGTTCTTCGGTCCCCGGCGGTGCGCCGCCCGGCCGCCCGCCCGCTGAGCCGTTCGGCTGCTCAGCCGCTCAGCTGCTTCCTGCCGCCGTCGCCGCCCGTGATCTGGATGCGGCGTGGCTTGGCCGCCTCGGCCACCGGGATGCGCAAGGTCAGCACTCCGGTGTCGTACGAGGCGTCGATGCGTTCGGTGTCGAGGGTGTCGCCGAGGAAGAGCCGGCGGGTGAAGGTGCCCGTGGGACGTTCGGCGACGAGCACGTCGGCGTCCTCGGAGGCCGGGAAGCGGCGCTCGGCGCGGACGGTGAGGACGTTGCGCTCGACGTCCAGCTCGATCGCCTCGGGGTCGACACCGGGCAGGTCGAAGTGGACGACGAAGTCGTCCCCGGCCCGGTACGCGTCCAGCGGCATGGTGGCCGGCTGGGCGGAGTTGGTGAAGACCTGCTGCGCGAGGCGGTCGAGCTCGCGGAAGGGGTCCGTGCGCATGAGCATCACAAGTCACTCCTCTCGGCAGGCGCTGTGTGTCGTCTGCGATGCCCTACGGCTTTTTATATAGCTCCGGAGAGGAAACTTGACAAGGGGCGGCTCAGGTTGTGGGCTCGGGTCCGGGTGGGGCCGGACCGGGCGGGGCCGGGGTGCCGCGCTAGGGTCGGGGGCATGACACACATCCCCAGCTCCCTCCTCGCCGCGAGCGGTCTCGTCGGCGGCTACGGCGTCGCCCGCTGGACCGGGAAACGGCCGCTCGGCGGAGCCGTGCTGGCCGTCGCCGGTGCCGCGGCGGCCCGGCAGTGGCGGCAGCGGGCGGGCGGCCCGGCCGCTGGCGCCCTGACGGCCGCGTATGCCGCCGCCTTCGCCGGGTCCCACCCGCTGGCCAGGAAGGTGGGCGCCTGGCCCGCCGTGTTCTCAGTGGCCGGCGCCGTCGCCCTCGTCTCCTGGGCCGTCGCCGACCGGCGGACGACGCGCTGACGCAGCGTGTGACCCGGCGGTGACACCTGCTCCCGGACGGCTGCCTCACGCCGGGTCCGCGCGGAACGCCCTCCGGTAGCCCTGCGGGCTCGTCCCCACCACGCGCCGGAAACGCTCCCGGAAGGCGGTCGGCGAGCCGAAGCCGGCCTGTTCGGCGATCCGTTCCACGGGGTGGGCCGTCGTCTCCAGCAGGTACTGCGCCCTGCGCACCCGCGCCCGGTGCAGCCACTGCAGCGGTGTCGTCCCCGTCTGCTCACGGAAGCGCCGGTTCAGCGTCCGGGTGCTCATGCCCGCCCGCGCCGCGATGTCCTCCAGCGTCAGGGGCCGGTCGCAGTGGTCGTCCAGCCAGCGCAGCAGCGGCTCGAACGTCGCGCCGGACGGTGCCGGCGGGCGGTCGTGGACGATGAACTGGGCTTGGCCGCCCTCCCGTTCCAGCGGCATCACCGACATCCGAGCGGCGTGCGCGGCGACCGCCGAACCGTGGTCCTTGCGGATCATGTGCAGGCACATGTCGAGGGCCGCCGCCGCGCCCGCCGAGGTCAGGAACTGGCCGTTGTCGACGTAGAGGACGTTCGGGTCGACCGTCACCTCCGGGTAGCGCGCCGCGAGATCGGGCGCCGCGATCCAGTGCGTGGTCGCGCGCAGTCCGTTGAGCAGGCCCGTGGCGGCGAAGAGGTACGCCCCGACGCAGACGGACGCGATCCGCGTGCCCCGCGCCGCCGCCTCGCACAGCGCCTCGGCGACACCGGGCGGGAGCCGGCCGGGCGGTTCCGCCACGCCGGGCAGGACGATCGTGTCCGCCTCGGCCAGCGCGTCCAGCCCGTACGGCGCCCGCACGGTGAACGCGCCCGCGCTCACCTCCTCCCGGTCCGAGCAGACCCGCACCCGGTACGCCTCCCGGCCGTCCGGCAGCCGCGCCCAGCCGAACGCGTCGATCGGCACGGAGAGGTCGAAGGGGATCACCCGGTCCAGGGCCAGTACGGCGACGGTGTGCATGGCGAGAGCCTAGGGCTGCGACGGGAACTCGCCAACCGGTCCCACCAGCAGCGGTGTCCGCGGATGCCTTCCGGCAGCGCGTGGCGGGAATCCGTCGCACCCTGGCACTATCGCCACTTCTGCGATCTCAGTGCTCGGCCTACCGTCACCGGCGTGACCAAGTTCCTGCTTAGCGTCCACGTCCTCGCCGCGATCGTCGCGATCGGCCCCGTCACCGTCGCCGCCAGCATGTTCCCGCCCGCCGCGCGCCGGGCGATGGCCGCGCCCGACGACCCGCGGGCCACCGGGACCGTACGGCTGCTGCACCGCATCTGCCGGGTCTACGCCACCGTCGGCGTCGTCGTACCGGTCTTCGGGTTCGCCACCGCGAGCAGCATGGGCGTGCTCGGCGACGCCTGGCTGATCGTGTCCATCGCGTTGACCGCGCTCGCCGCGCTGGTGCTCGTCGCGCTGGTGCTGCCCTGGCAGGCGCGCTGCTGGAGGGGGCCGACGGGTCCAGGGAGGCGACCGTGCGGCTCGCCATGGTGACCGGGGTGTTCAACCTGCTGTGGGCCGCCGTGACCGTACTGATGATCGTGCGGCCGGGGTCGACGACCGGGGCGTGAACGGACGAGGACCGGCACGACCGCACGGGGGGGGCGGGCGGGACGGGCCGGACGGGGAGGGCGGGGCGTGACCGCACGGGGGGGCGGGCGTGACCGGGCTGGAGCGGCGTGACCGGACGAGGGCTGCGGACCGCGGCCGTCGCGGCCCGCAGCCCGCAGCCCTAAGCCCTCAGCCCTCAGCCCTCAGCCCTCAGCCAGGGCTCTCAGCCACGGCCGGTGGCCGGGGGTCACGGCGTCGCCGTCCCTGCGCGGACCGTCGACGACGCGTTGTCCGCCGCCTCCGACAGCGGTCGCGCGATGTCCTCCAGCGAGCGGCGCTCCGCCTTCACCGCGAGGAACGCCGCGACCAGTCCGGCCGCGCACATCAGCCCGGCGCCGATCTGGAAGGCGAGGACGGTGTCGCCGACCACCCCGGACTCGGTCAGGTCGGCGAAGAGCAGCGGGCCGCTGATGCCGCCGGCGGCGGTGCCGAGGGCGTAGAAGAAGGCGATGGCCATCGCGCGGGTCTCCATCGGGAAGATCTCGGAGACCGTGAGGTACGCGCTGGAGGCGCCCGCGGAGGCGAAGAACAGCACCACGCACCAGCAGGCGGTCATCGTCGACGCGGTCAGCGAGCCGCGGTCGAAGAGCCACGCGGTGCCGAACAGCAGCAGGCCGGAGATCAGATAGGTGCCGGAGATCATGATGCGGCGGCCGACGGTGTCGAAGAGCTTGCCGAGCAGCAGCGGGCCGAGGAAGTTGCCCGCCGCGATGACGGCGAAGTAGTAGCCGGTGTGGCCGGTCGGCACGTCGAAGAAGGTGATGAGGATGGTGCCGAAGCCGAAGGTGATGGCGTTGTAGAGGAACGCCTGGCCGATGAAGAGGGACAGGCCGAGGACCGCGCGGCGCGGGTACTTGCCGAAGACCGTCTTGGCGATCAGGCCGAAGCCGATGCTCTTGCGCTGGTGGATGGTGATCTCACCGGCCGGGGGCGGCAGCCGCTCGCCCTTCTCCTGTTCGATCTCCCGTTCGACGGAGGAGACGAGTTCCTCGGCTTCGTCGCCCTTGCCGTGGATGAACTGCCAGCGCGGGCTCTCCGGGACGTGTCGCCGCACCAGCAGGATGACCAGGCCCAGGACCACGCCGAGGGCGAAGCTGAGCCGCCAGCCGAGGTCCTTGGGGAAGATCGTGGTGTCCAGCATGACGATGGACAGCAGCGAGCCGCCGATCGCGCCCAGCCAGTAGCTGCCGTTGATGATCAGATCGACGCGGCCCCGGTACTGCGACGGGATCAGCTCGTCGATCGCGGAGTTGATGGCCGCGTACTCGCCGCCGATGCCGAAGCCGGTGAGGAACCGGAAGAGGAAGAACCACCAGGACTCGAAGGACAGCGCGGTCAGCGCGGTCGCCGCGAGATAGACGGCCAGGGTCGCCATGAACAGCTTCTTGCGGCCGTAGCGGTCGGTGAGCCAGCCGAAGAACAGCGCACCCGCGCAGGCGCCCGCCACATACAGCGCGGCCGCCAGGCCGGTGACCTGGGCGGCCGAGATGTCGAGGCCGCTGCCTTCCTCGGCGATGCGGCCGGCGACGTTGCCGACGATCGTCACTTCCAGGCCGTCCAGGATCCAGACGGTGCCGAGACCGATGACGATCATCCAGTGCCAGCGCGACCAGGGAAGTCTGTCCAATCGCGCGGGGACGGCGGTGGTGACGGTACCGACGGACACGGGCTCCTCCTCGTCGAGACGGCCGACCGGACGGCGGCACTGCCGAAGACGACGCGGCAGCGCGACCCGAGTGCCCCGTCAACCCCGCCTTTACGCCCGCCCCGGCCCGCCCGCGCCCCCGGTGGGCCCTCGGGTCACTCCGTCGCCTTACGCCCCGAGCCCCCGCGCCACCGTGTAGATCAGCAGCCCCGCCAGGGAGCCCACCACCGTGCCGTTGATCCGGATGAACTGCAGGTCACGGCCGATGTGCGCCTCGATCTTCCTCGTCGTGTGCTCGGCGTCCCAGCTCGCCACGGTGTCGGTGATCAGCGAGGTGATCTCCTTGCGGTAGGTGGTGACCACGTGCACCGCGGCGCCCTCCACCCAGCCGTCGACCTTGCCCTGCGTCTTCGGGTCCACGGCCAGCCGGGCCCCGAGCGACAGCAGGGAGGCCCGCACCCGCAGCCGCAGCTCGCTGCGCTCGTCCTCCGCCGCCGAGACGATCATCGACCGTACGGCCGTCCAGGTGGAGGCGATCAGGTCCTGGACCTCGCCCCGGCCGAGCACCTCGCCCTTCAGCCGCTCCACCCGGGCCCGGATGTCCGTGTCGGACTGGAGGTCGGTGGCGAAGTCGGTGAGGAAGCGGTCGAGGGCGCCGCGGGCCGGGTGGGAGGGCATGTCCCGCATCTCGGCGCAGAAGCGCAGCAGCTCCTTGTAGACCCGCTCGCCGACCTTGCGGTCCACGAACCGCGGGGTCCAGCCGGGGGCGCCGCCCTGGACGGCGTCCATCACATCGCCGCCGTGCAGCACGAGCCAGTCGTGCGCGCGGGTCACGATCAGGTCGACGACCCGTTTGTGACCGCCGTCGGCGACGACCTTCTCCAGCATCTTGCCGATGCCGGGCGCGATCTCCTGGGCCTCCGCACGCCGGGTGATCGCCTCGCCGACCACCGCCTGCACGTCGGAGTCGCGCAGCACGGTCAGCGCGCCGCGCAGCGCGGTGGCCAGCTCGGCGGTGACCCGGTCGGCGTTGGCGGGCTCGGCGAGCCAGGCACCGAGTCTGCTGCCGATGCCGACGGAGCGCAGCCGCTGCCGTACGACGTCCTCGGAGAGGAAGTTCTCGCCGACGAACTCGCCGAGGGAGACGCCGAGCTGGTCCTTCTTGTTCGGGATGATCGCGGTGTGCGGGATGGGCAGGCCGAGCGGGTGGCGGAAGAGGGCGGTGACGGCGAACCAGTCGGCGAGCGCGCCGACCATGCCGGCCTCGGCGGCGGCGGCGACATAGCCCGCCCAGGCGCCGGCGCCGTGGTGGGAGGCGAACTCGGCGAGGACGTAGATCAGCGCGACGAGGAGCAGCAGCCCGGTCGCGGTGAGTTTCATGCGGCGTACGCCGCGCTGTTTCTCCTGGTCGGCGGCGCTGAAGACGGTCATGGCGCGGGCGGCGGCGGGGACGCGGGGGGCGGCCGCCCGGCCCTCGCGGTCCGTCCCGTCCGGTTCCCCGGCCGGCCTCCCGTCCGGTTGCCCGCTCGGTTCCCCGGCCGGCCTCCGGTTCGGCTGCCGGTCCCGCTCCCCGGCCGGTTCCCCGGCCGGTTCCCCGTCCGGCTTCCGGTTCGGCTCCCGGTCCGGCTCCCCGTCCGGTTTCGTCAGATCCATCCGCTCCACCCGTTCCCGATGCCCCGCCATGACATTGTCCCTTCCTGACCGACTCCCGGAGCGGAGTTCCCCGCGTCCGTCCGGGTCCGGGGAGACCCAGGGGTGAACGTGCTCACCCCCTAAGGGGTCCCGTGCGCCTCCCCTCCGCCGGATGGCGCATCATGAGGTGATCACCGGAGCCTCGGGGGCTCCGCGCGCCCGAGGGGAACCGCACCCGCATGACCAGGCGTCACGGTCACGCCCTGCTCGCCGCGATCTGCGCCCTGATCGTGGCCCTTTCCGCCGCCATATACGGCGCCGTCTCGTCCGACGAGGGCACCGCCCGCCGGGCCGCCACCGGCCGCCCGCCGGGCAGCTCCGCCGCACCCGCCCTCGCCGGCACCTGGGTCGGCACCTGGTCCGCGTCCCCGGCTGCGGCCGAGCCGGGCACGCGGACCACGGGTCTCGCCGACCGCTCGGTGCGCAACGTCGTCCACACCAGTGCCGGAGGGACGAGTGCCCGCATCACGCTGTCCAATCTCTACGGCCGGCGCCCGCTGACCGTCACCCATGCCTCGATCGCCCTGGCCGCCGGCGACGACGGCGCGGCGGCCGTGCCGGAGACGATGCGGCGGGTGACGTTCCGCGGCGCCACGACCGTGGCCGTCCCGGCCGGCGGCCAGGTGACGAGCGACGCGGTGCGCATCGCGGTCCCGCACGACAGCGACGTCCTCGTCACCACGTACTCCCCCGCCGCCGCCGGCCCGGTCACCCACCACCCGCGCGCCCGCCAGATCTCCTACGCCGCCCGGGGCGACCGCACCGAGGACGTCACCGGCACCCCGTACACCGAGGAGGTCCCCTACTGGCGCCACCTGACCGCGCTGGACGTGTTCGGTGACGAGGCCGACGGCACCCTGGTCGCCTTCGGCGACTCCCTCACCGACGGCGCCGGGTCCACCGAGGGCGCGAACCGGCGCTGGCCGGACGTCCTGTCCGGGCGGATCCGCGACGCCGTGGCGGACGGGCGGGACGTGCCGCGCCTCAGCGTGGTCAACCAGGGCATCAGCGGCAACCGCGTCCTCCACGACGGGCCGGGCCGCCCCGCGGACAATCCCAGCGGGCTGGACCGCTTCACCCGCGACGTCCTCGGCCGGCCGAACGTCAGGGTCGTCGTCATCGACCTCGGCGTGAACGACATCCTGCGCAGCCGGCGGCTCGCCGGCCCCGGCCGGATCCTGGACGGCCTGCGCACCCTGGTCCGCCGGGCCCACGCCCGCGGCATCAAGGTCGTCGGCGCCACCCTGATGCCCTTCTACGGTCACCGCGGCTACACCGGCGAGCGCGAGGCCGTACGCCGGGAGATCAACGCGGAGATCCGCTCCGGCTCGGTGTTCGACGCCGTCGCCGACTTCGACGAGGCCCTGCGCGACCCGTACGACCCGCGCCGGCTGCGCGCCGACCACGACTCGGGCGACCACCTGCACCCGAGCGACCTCGGCTACCGGCGGATGGCGCACGCGATCGACCTGGACGACCTGAAGGGCGCGGCCCCGGCCCCGCTCTAGCGGCCCCGCCGGACCGGGACGTCGGGGCCACGCGGCCCCGGCCGGGCCCGGTGCGCGTGGACCGTTCGGGCCACGGCTCCGCCCCCACAAGCCTGCCCGGTGCGCCCGCCCGGGCCCGAACGGCCCAGTCGCTCCCCGCCGAGTGCCGGACCCGGTCCTCACCGTCCAGTGCCGGACGCGCCCGACGTGCCGCAGCCGCCGCGCGCAGCCGCCAAGCGCAACCGCCAAGCGCAACCGCCACGCGCAACCGCCACGCGCAGCCGCCGCGGTCAGTCCTCCCGGCCGTGCCAGTCGCGGCCGTGGAGTTCCCGGCCGTGGGCCTCGCGCTCCAGCTTCTCCCGGCGCCGCTCCTCCTTCAGCCGCCTGCGCTCGGCCCGGGTCGGCTTGCGCTCCACCCCGACGCCGCCCCAGAAGGCGAACCCGGAGACGATCACCCGGGGGGCGCCGGGATCGCCCGGCACGCCCTCCTCGCGCTGGTCGAAGCCGCCCATGATGCCGATGCCGCGCACCACGACCTCGACGCCGGGCGGCACGATGACGTTCACCCCGCCCATGATCGCCACGCAGTTGATCTGCACCTCGCCCGCCGCGAAGTTCGCCTCCCGCAGGTCGACCTCCCCGCCGCCCCAGAAGGCGAAGCAGTCGAACCGCCGCGGCACGGTCCAGCGCCCCGCGCGCTGGAACCCCGACATCACGGCCACGGCCCGCGCCGACGAGCCCTCGCCCCCGACGATCCGCCCCGCCCAACTCCCGCCCGCGGCGGGGTCCTTCGTCATCGACACGGCGGGCACGGTGGCACCCGCGGCCGGCAGGTCACGGGTGATCGGCGCGAGTTCCCCGTACGTCCGCGCCTGGTACGTCGCGTCGAGCCGCTCCTCGAACTCCGCCATGTCCAGCCGCCCTTCCGCGAGGGCGTCCCGCAGGACCTCGGCGACTCGTTCACGATCGGCGTCGGAGGCACGCAGCTCCGGAGCATCGTCGGTCATACCCAGCAGCCTACGGACTCGCCGCCCCGCGCACTACGCGGTCGCCCGCTCCTCGTACATCCTGGCGATCACGGCCTCGATGTCGGGTTCCCGCACCGACAGGTCGACCAGCGGGTACTCCGCCGCGATCCGCGCCACCAGCGGCGCCGCCGACTGCGCGGCCGGGAAGGCCACCCACTGCCGGGGTCCCTCCACCCGCACCACGCGGGCCGGGGCCGGGGCGTCGATCGGCGGCAGCTCCCGCTCCAGGTCCACGACCAGGGTGCGCTCGCTCTCCCCCGCCTGGTGCAGCCCGGCCAGCGGGCCGTCGTACATCAGCCGCCCGTGGTCGATGACCATCACCCGCGAGCACAGCTGCTCGATGTCCTGGAGGTCGTGCGTGGTCAGCAGCACGGTGGTGCCGCGCTCGGCGTTCAAGTCGCGCAGGAACGACCGCACCCGGGCCTTGGAGACCACGTCGAGGCCGATGGTCGGCTCGTCCAGGTACAGCACCTCCGGGTCGTGCAGCAGCGCCGCCGCGATGTCGCCGCGCATCCGCTGGCCGAGGGAGAGCTGGCGCACGGGCACGTCCAGCAGGGCGCCCAGTTCGAGGAGTTCGACGCACCGGTCCAGGTTGGCGCGGTAACGGGCGTCGGGGATGCGGTACATGCGGTGCGCCAGCCGGTACGAGTCGATCAGCGGCAGGTCCCACCACAGTGTCGTGCGCTGCCCGAACACCACCCCGATCCGGTGCGCGAGCCGCGAGCGTTCGCGGGACGGGTCGATGCCCGCGACCCGCAGCCGGCCGCCGCTCGGCGTGAGGATGCCGGTCAGCATCTTGATCGTCGTCGACTTGCCGGCGCCGTTCGGGCCGATGTACCCGACCATCTCGCCGCGCGGCACGGTGAACGAGATCGAGTCGACGGCGCGCACCTGCCGCCGCTCCCGCCTGAGGAAGCCGGTCCTCCGGCGCACCTCGAAGACCTTCTCGACGTGGTCCACCTCGATGAAGACACCGTCCCCGCGGGCACCGTCCCCGTGGGCACCGTTCATCGGTCCGCCGTCCGTCGGTCCGCTCACCATCGGTCTCCAGCTCCTCAGCTTCCCGTGCTCCGATACGTCCGCAGTCCCGCCCGCCAGGCGAGCCCCGCCCCCGCCCCGCACGCCACCGCCACCAGCGGCGGCGTGAACGCCAGCCACCCGGGCAGCCCCAGCGGGTAGGGCCGGTCCAGCAGGTAGGCGGCGGGCAGCCAGTTCACGAAGGCCAGCGGCAGGACGAACGTCACCCCGCGCACCAGCTCCTTGCCGAAGATCGTCGGCGGGTACTGGAGCAGCGTCGTACCGCCGTACGTGAACGCGTTCTGCGCCTCCGACGCGTCCTGCGCCACGAACTGGAACGCCGCCCCCGCCACGAACACCGCGCCGAAGATCCCCGCCCCGCTGACCAGCACCACCGGCATCAGCAGCAGCTTCGGCACGGTCCAGTCGATGTCCACCGTCCACAGGGCGTACGCCAGCACCAGCGCGCCCTGCGTGACCCGGCCCAGGCGGCGCAACGCGAACCGGTCGGCGGCGACCTGGGCGAGCACCGGCGCCGGCCGCACCAGCAGGGTGTCCAGAGAGCCGTCGCGCAGCCGGCGGCCCAGCCGGTCCATCGAGCCGATCGCCAGGTCGGCCAGGCCGAAGGACACGCTGGACAGGCCGTACAGGAAGGCCACCTCGGGCAGCGCGTAGCCGCCGAGCGCGTCGACCCGGGAGAACATCAGCAGGATCGCCACGAAGTCCAGCGCGGTCGCCGCGAAGTTGCCGAAGGTCGTCAGGGCGAAGGAGACGCGGTACGCCATCGTGGAGCGGATCCACATGGCGGCGATCATCCGGTACGCGCGCACCCCGTCGGCCACCCGGCGCCCAGCCGCACCACGGTCGTCCGGCCCGCCGCGAGCCACCCCGCCCTCACCCACACCGCTGCCGGCCGGCCCGCCGCGAGCCACCCCGCGCTCACCCACCCTGCACCACCACCCGCCGCGTCGCCGCGGACTGCACCAGCCGCCCGGCCGCCAGCAGCGCCACCGCCCACGCCGCCTGGAAGGCGAACGTCGGCAGCGCGTCCGCCTTCCCCAGCAGCACGTCCGCGGGCCCCTGGAGCAGCGACGACCAGGGCAGCGCCCGTACGGCCTCCCCCAGCCCGCCCGGGAACACGTTCAGCGGCAGCAGCATCCCCGAGCAGAAGAACCCCGCCAGCCACGCCATCTGCACCACGCCCGTCCCGTCGAGCAGCCAGAACGCGCTCAGCGCCACCAGGTAGCGGATGCCGAAACTGACCACGAGCCCCAGCACCACGGCCACCAGGAACGCCGCCCACACCCCCGGCCGGGACGGCAGCTCCACGTCGAACAGCAGCGCCCCGCACGCGAACGGCACCACCCCCCGCCCCAGCAGCTGGAACGCGGCCCGGCCCAGGTCCGCGGCGAGCCACCACAGCTGGAGGTCGGCCGGCCGGTACAGGTCGATGGCGACATCACCCGTACGGATGCGCTCCATCAGCTCGTCCTCGAAACCACCACCGCCGATCGCGGCAGCCGCCAGCAGCGCCTGGCCCAGCCACACATAGGTGACCGCCTGCGCCTGCTCGTACCCGCCGAGCTGCGGTCTCTCGTCCCACAGCGCCAGAT
Organism: Streptomyces glaucescens; assembly: GCF_000761215.1. Classification (GTDB taxonomy): domain Bacteria; phylum Actinomycetota; class Actinomycetes; order Streptomycetales; family Streptomycetaceae; genus Streptomyces; species Streptomyces glaucescens_B. The sequence goes on from NZ_CP009438.1 coordinate 3,004,297, forward strand.
AGGCGTGGACGAGAATCAGCCCGAAGACGGTGTTCGCGAACACCCCCGCGGCCGTGGCCGCCCGATACGTCGCGTACCGTCGGAAACCCCCCGCAGCGACGGCCGCGTACAACCGTCCCGCACCCACACCAACCCCCCTCCCGGGCCGGCCGACACGAAGCGCAGGAGCCTAGCGGGCGGCCCACCGCGCCTGCCACGCGATTTCCGGCAGAACCGTGCGCCGATCCGGGAACGGAACGCGCGGCACGGGAGTCTTCATCCGGGGGGCGCTTAAACGTACGAGGCGTACGGCAACGTACGCGGCAACAAACAGGAGTCCGTGCACGACATGAGCGACGAGCCGCAGCCGCAGGCGCACCAGCCGAACGAGGGCGGGCCGGGAGGCGGGCCGGGGGGCGGCAAGGCCGGGCGGCCCAAGCGCACCGGCTGGCGCCGCGCCGTCCCCACCTGGCGGATGGTCCTCGGCACCTTCGTGATCGGCCTGCTGCTGCTCGGCGGACTGTTCTTCCTCGGCTACTCGCTGGTGAAGATCCCGCCGGCCAACGCCCTCGCGACCAAGCAGAGCAACGTCTTCCTCTACGCCGACGGCACCCAGCTCGCCCGCGACGGCGAGGTCAACCGGGAGAACGTCACCCTCGCGCAGATCTCCAAGGACGCCCAGCACGCCGTGCTCGCCGCCGAGGACCGCGACTTCTACTCGGAGTCCGCCGTCGACCCCAAGGCGATGGTCCGCGCCGCCTGGAACACCGCCACCGGCAAGGGCAAGCAGTCCGGCTCCACCATCACCCAGCAGTACGTGAAGAACTACTACCTCGCCCAGGAGCAGACGCTCACCCGCAAGGCGAAGGAGTTCTTCATCGCGATCAAGCTGGACCGCGAGACCTCCAAGGACGAGATCCTCCAGGGCTATCTCAACACCAGCTACTTCGGCCGCAACGCCTACGGCATCCAGGCCGCCGCCCAGGCCTACTACGGCGTCGACGCCACCGAACTCGACGCCGCCAAGGGCGCCTACCTCGCCGCGCTGCTCAACGCGCCCAGCGAGTACGACGTCGTCGCCCACCCGGAGAACCGCAAGTTCGCCGAGGCCCGCTGGAACTACGTCCTGGACGGCATGGTCAAGGAGAACTGGCTGAGCGAGTCCGAACGGGCCGGCATGAAGTTCCCGATGCCGAAGGAGACCACCGTCTCCACCGGCCTGTCCGGGCAGCGCGGCTACATCGTCCGCATCGTCAAGGACTACCTGATCAAGAACGACATCGTCGACGAGGCGTCCCTCGACGCGGGCGGCTACCGCATCACCACCACCCTGGAGAAGCCCAAGCAGGACGCCTTCGTGAAGGCCGTCGACGACCAGCTGATGAGCAAGCTGGACCCGGAGAACAACAAGGTCGACACCTACGTCCGCGCGGGCGGCGCCGCCGTCGACCCGCGCACCGGCAAGGTCGTGGCGATGTACAACGGCATCGACTACGTGAAGCAGTACACGCCGAACGCCACCCGCCGCGACTTCCAGGTCGGCTCCACCTTCAAGCCGTTCGTGTTCACCTCGGCCGTCGAGAACGCCTCCACCACCCAGGACGGCCGCCCCATCACCCCCAACACCATCTACGACGGCACCAGCGAGCGCCCCGTCCACGGCTGGGACGGCGGCTACTACGCCCCCGAGAACGAGGACCACTACGACTACGGCCCCATCACCGTCCGCGAGGCCACCGACAAGTCCGTGAACTCGGTGTACGCGCAGATGGCCGTCGATGTCGGCTCCGACAAGGTCAAGCAGACCGCGATCGACCTCGGCCTGCCCGCCGACACCCCCGAACTGCACACCGGCCCGTCCATCGCGCTCGGCACGGCCACGGCCAGCGTCCTCGACATGGCCGAGGCGTACGCCACCCTCGCCAACCACGGCGAGCACGGCACGTACACCATGATCGAGGAGCTGACGAAGGACGGCGTCGAGATCCAGCTCCCGCAGCGCACCACCCGCCAGGCGGTCAGCCGCGCCGCCGCCGACACCACCACCTCGGTCCTGCAGAGCGTCGTCGAGAACGGCACCGCCACCGCCGCACAGGCCGCCGGCCGCCCCGCCGCCGGCAAGACCGGCACCGCCGAGGAGGACACCGCCGCCTGGTTCGCGGGCTACACCCCCGACCTGGCCACCGTCGTCGCCGTCATGGGCCAGGACCCGGTCACCGCCGCGCACAAGCCGCTCTACGGCGCGCTGGGCCTGGACCGCATCAACGGCGGCGGCGCGCCCGCCGACATCTGGGCCCAGTTCACCAAGGACGCCCTGGAGGGCACCCCTGCCACCGAGTTCAACCTGGAACTCCAGAACGGCGCCGAGGACTGGGTATACCCGGAGGTCCCGCCGGCCACCGAGAGCCCCGAGACCGGCGCGCCCACCGACGCCGCCTCGCCCGGCGAGACCGGCGACACCGACGAGGGCTCCACCGAGGGCCAGACCCAGGGCGGCGCGACCGACGGCGGCACCACCGGCGACACCGGCACCCCGGACGAGGGCACCACGGGCGCGACGACGACCGGCGGCACCCCCACCGACGGCGGCACCACCGGCGACGGCTCCACGACCACCGACGGCGGGACCACGGGTGACACGACGACCACCGGCGGCACCGACGGCGGCACCACCGGTGGCACACCGGGCGGCACCGGCGCGCCCGCCGGGACGACGGCGGGCACCACGCCGGCCGGCCGCCGGGAATGAGCCCGCCCCCGTCCCGGCCGCGAGGGGCTCAGTGACCCGAGGTCGCCTTGAGCCCCACCACGGCCACCAGCAGCAGACAGACGAAGAAGATCCGGGCGGCGGTCGCCGGCTCACCCAGCACGACCATGCCGAGCACCGCCGAACCGGCCGCGCCGATCCCCACCCAGACGCCGTAGGCGGTGCCGATGGGCAGGGAACGGGCCGCGTACGACAGCAGCAGCATGCTGGCGACGATGCCGGCACCGGTGAACAGGCTCGGGACGAGACGGGTGAAACCGTCGGTGAACTTCATCCCGATCGACCAGCCGACCTCCAGCAGACCGGCGACGATCAGCAGGATCCAGGCCATGAGGGGCACCTCCGGGAGACGTGTGTCGCGGCAACGGGGTGCGTCGTCTTTGCCTTGACCCGGTACGGCGCGTCTCGTCGGGTGCCGTTCCAACGTAGCAAAGGACAGCGGGCGCAAGGCAGCGGAAAGGGCCGGTGACGCTCGTCACCGGCCCTCCTCCGGGCACCCGGCCGTCCTACAGGTACAGGCCCGTCGAGTCCTCCGACCCCTCGAACCGGTCCGCGGCCACCGCGTGCAGATCACGCTCCCGCATCAGCACGTACGGCACACCGCGCACCTCGACCTCGGCACGGTCCTCGGGGTCGTAGAGCACCCGGTCGCCCGGCTCCACGGTCCGCACGTTCTGGCCCACCGCGACGACCTCCGCCCAGGCCAGCCGACGGCCCACGGCCGCCGTCGCGGGAATCAGGATGCCGCCGCCCGAACGCCGCTCACCCTCGCTGGTGTCCTGCCGCACGAGCACGCGGTCGTGCAGCATCCGGATGGGCAGCTTGTCGTGCGGGATGTTCTGGTCGTCTCTCTTGGCGCTCACGCTGTCGAACCTACCTGTCCGGCCTCAGCCCCTGCGCCGCCGGGTGCCGAGGACGAGCAGCCCCACGACGCCCACGGCCACCAGCGCGACGGGCACCACCCGCTCCAGCCGCGGCGACCCCTCGTCATCGACGAACGACGCCCTCACCTGACTGACCACCCGATTGACCTGCACATACGCCCGGCCCAACGTGTGATCGACATTGCTGACCACCTTCGCCTTGGCATCCCCGACGATGGTCTTCGGATGCACCCGCACCCCGATCTCGTCGAGCGTCTCGGCCAGCATCTCGCGGCGGCGCTTGATGTCCGCCTCGATCTGCGCCGGGGTTCTGGTGTCCGACGTGTCCGCCACCGTACGGCCTCCGAAGTCTGCGTTTGCGTGTCACGGACAGTCTGTCAGCTCGGCGTCCCGCCGCACTGTCAGCACCCCCGGTTACGCTAGCCGGATGAGCGAGCGACTTCAGCCCGGGGACACCGCCCCCGCCTTCACCCTCCCCGACGCCGACGGCCGCGAGGTCTCCCTGTCGGACCACAAGGGCCGAAAGGTCATCGTCTACTTCTACCCCGCCGCCCTCACCCCCGGCTGCACCAAGCAGGCCTGCGACTTCACCGACAACCTGGAGCTGCTGGCCGGCGCGGGCTACGACGTGATCGGCATCTCCCCCGACAAGCCCGAGAAGCTCGCCAGGTTCCGCGAGAAGGAATCCCTCGGCGTCACCCTCCTCGCCGACCCCGACAAGCAGGTCCTGGAGTCCTACGGCGCCTACGGCGAGAAGAAGCTCTACGGCAAGACGGTCGTCGGCGTCATCCGCTCCACGGTGATCGTCGACGAGGAGGGCAAGGTGGAACGCGCCCTCTACAACGTCAAGGCCACCGGCCACGTCGCCAAGATCATCAAGGACCTGGGCATCTGACCCGCCCCACCCTCCTGACGGACCAGGCGTGACCCCACCTACCCCGACTCGTTGCTCCGAACGAGACGGGAACGCCTGACCGTTCAGGGGGACGGATGGGTGACGGGGACGCGTACGCCCGCGAGCCGCTGACCGCGGCCGTGGACGAGTCGCACTCGTGGAACGACCTCATGCGACGGCTGGGCCTCAGGCCCAGCGGCGGGCAACGCCGTGTGCTGCAGCGGAAGGTCGCCGCGCACGGCATCGACACCAGCCACTTCCGGCGGCGGAGCCCTCGGCGCGACTACTCGGACGAGGCGATCGCCGCGGCGGCGGCGTCGTCCACGTCCCTGCGGGAAGTGGCCCTGAAGCTGGGGACCGCCCCGGCGACCGGCACGCTGTCCCACATCCGGCGGCGGATCGAGGCGGCGGGCATCGACGTCGGTCACTTCCCGGGCCTCGGCCGGACCCGGCTCGACCTGCCGTTCACCGACGAGGAACTGCGCGCCGCCGCGGCACCCGCCTCGAGCATCCGCGAGACGGCCGCAGCGCTCGGAATCCCGGACGACGGACGATCCCGGGCCGCCCTGGGCCGCCTGCTCCGGGAACGCGGAATCGACACGTCCCACTTCCGTCACGCCCGGCTGACGCTGCCGGACGACGAACTCCGCGCAGCCGTGGCGTGCAGCGAGAGCTACGCGGACGTCATGCGGCGGCTGGGACTCGACGTCGGCTACGCCCAGCACCGCCGGATCCGCCGCAGGGTGACGGAGCTGGGTCTCGACACCAGTCACTTCAAGCGGCGGACCTGGGGATCGGCCCAGCCGTCCCCGAGGCGGTCCGGCGCGCGGGACGTCCTGACCGTCCTGCCGCCCGGCTCCGCCCGCCCGAAGCGGGACCGGCTGCATGCGGCGCTCCGGCACCTGGGCGTCCCCTACCGCTGCGCGTCGTGCGGGAACGACGGCGCATGGCTGGGGCAGCCGATCACGCTGCAGATCGACCACATCGACGGCAACTGGCTGGACAACCGCCCGCGGAACCTGCGCTACCTCTGTCCGAACTGCCATGCGCTGACGGCGACATGGTGCCGGAGGAAGCCCCGGCACACCCGGGAGGCGGGCCCCGTACACTGAGGTCACCAAGCGGCACGGCCTAGCTGAATGTCCGTTTTGGGGCGGTCGTGGCGAAATAGGTGATACGCGCGGGTTTTAGGTGCCCGTGGGAGAAATCCCGTGTGGGTTCGAGTCCCACCGACCGCACCACTCGACGAGGGCTCGGTCCGGTGCCGTACGGACCGGGCCCTCGGCTTTCCGCCCCGCTCAGACCCCGAGCAGTTCCCGTACCACCGGGACCAGGGCCCGGAACGCCTTGCCGCGGTGGCTGATGGCGTTCTTCTCCTCCGGGGTCAGTTCCGCGCAGGTGCGGGTCTCGCCCTCCGGCTGGAGGATCGGGTCGTAGCCGAAGCCGCCCGTGCCGGCGGGCTCGTGGCGGAGCACGCCCCGCAGCCGGCCCTCGACCACGCGTTCCGTGCCGTCGGGGAGGGCGAGGGCCGCGGCGCAGGCGAAGTGGGCGCCGCGGTGTTCGGCGGCGATGTCGGAGAGCTGGGCGAGCAGCAGGTCCAGGTTGGCCTTGTCGTCGCCGTGGCGGCCGGCCCAGCGGGCGGAGAAGATGCCGGGGGCGCCGCCGAGGACGTCCACGCAGAGGCCGGAGTCGTCGGCGACCGCGGGCAGGCCCGTGGCCCGGGCGAGGGCGTGGGCCTTGAGCAGGGCGTTCTCGGCGAAGGTGACTCCGGTTTCCCTGACGTCGGGGATGTCGGGGTAGGCGTCGGCGCCGACGAGTTCGTGGGGCAGGCCTGCGTCGGCGAGGATCGCCCTGAGCTCGGTGATCTTTCCGGCGTTGCGGGTGGCGAGGATCAAGCGGGTCATGCCGTTCAGTATCCCGCCGCCGGTCCGGGCCGCCCGCGGGGGTCAGGAGGTGCAGACCTTGGTGAGTTCGCCGGCCGCGTCGGTGACGCCGGTGATGTCGGGGGTCTGGTCGCCGTTCTCGATGGCGGTGGTGACCTCGGTGAGGGCGCGGCGCAGGTCCTCGGTGGCCTTGTCGAGGTCGGCGTCGCCGGTCTCGCTGTCGATCTTGTCGAGGCTCTTGTCGATGGAGTCGAGGGCTTCGCGGGTCTGTGTGGGGTCGTTGGCGGCGGTGTCGACGGCCTGCTGGAGGTCGGTCACGGCGTCGGCGACGGCGTCGGCGGTCTCGACGCAGTCGAGTGCCTTGTCGACGGCGTCGCAGCCGGTGGTGAGGGCGAGGGTGAGGCCGGCGGCGGCCATGGTGGCGGCGATGGCGGTGCGGGTTCGGCGGCGGCGGCTCTCGGCCATGGTTTCTGCTTCCCTCCCTGTGGCAGGCCCACGGGGCCCCGGACTGGCCGGGCGCACGGTGGTGAGGCCGTGCGCCCGTACTTCTCAGGACGCGGCGATGCCCGGCGCGGTTGCCCGCGCCGGGCGTCGGATTTGGTGTGCCCTTTACTTTCCGTCGGTTCCGTCGGCCGCTTCGAGTGCCGCGCGCTGTGCGGCGGCCAGGTCGGTGCAGCCGGCGACCGCGAGGTCGAGCAGGGCGTCGAGTTCGTCGCGGGCGAAGGGTTCGGCCTCCGCGGTGCCCTGGACCTCGACGAAGCGGCCGTCGCCGGTGCAGACGACGTTCATGTCGGTCTCGGCGCGGACGTCCTCCTCGTAGCAGAGGTCGAGCAGCGGGACGCCGGCGACGATGCCGACGGAGACGGCGGCGACGGTGCCGGTCAGCGGCTTGCGGCCGGGCTTGATCAGTTTCTTGCCCTGGGCCCAGGCGACGGCGTCGGCGAGGGCGACGTAGGCGCCGGTGATGGCGGCGGTGCGGGTGCCGCCGTCGGCCTGGAGGACGTCGCAGTCGAGGACGATGGTGTTCTCGCCGAGCGCCTTGTAGTCGATGACGGCGCGCAGGGAGCGGCCGATGAGGCGGGAGATCTCGTGCGTACGGCCGCCGATCTTGCCCTTGACGGATTCCCGGTCGCCGCGGGTGTTGGTGGCGCGGGGGAGCATGGAGTACTCGGCGGTGACCCAGCCTTCTCCGCTGCCCTTGCGCCAGCGCGGGACGCCTTCGGTGAAGGAGGCGGTGCACAGCACCTTGGTGTCGCCGAAGGAGACGAGGACGGAGCCCTCGGCGTGCTTGCTCCAGCCGCGTTCGATGGTGACCGGGCGGAGTTGTCGGGGGGTGCGGCCGTCGATTCGAGACATGGGGTGAGCCTAGCCGGATATGGAAGGGGCCCTTCCCGGGCGTGTGGCGCGGGAGGGGCCCTTTCCGGGGTGGGCCGGGGGCTCACATGAGGTCTTCGATCTCCGCGGCGATCGGGTCGGCGTCGGTGCCGATGACGACCTGGATGGCGGTGCCCATCTTGACCACGCCGTGGGCGCCGGCGCCCTTGAGGGCGGCGTCGTCGACCAGCGAGGCGTCGCTGACCTCGACCCGCAGGCGGGTGATGCAGCCCTCGATCTCGTCGATGTTGTCGATGCCGCCGAGCCCGGCAACGATCTTCTCAGCCTTGCTGGCCATGTTCTTTCTCCCTGATCCGGCAGGATGTGTGCCGTTGTGCTGCTTTGTCGCAGTAACCCACAGTCGGCCCAACTTCGCGAGCATATCGGCCGTGTGAACCGCAGGATGACGTCACGGCAACACAATCGTCCATGACTGGTCTACACCACCTGACAGACGGTCGCCAAACCGCTCGGAAGGACCCCCATGAGTGCCGACGCCGTCAGTCCGGCCCGCGCCCGGTGGAACTCCTCGTTCCAGGGCCTGCAGAAGATGGGGCGCAGCCTGCAGCTGCCGATCGCCGTGCTGCCGGCCGCGGGCATCCTCAACCGGCTGGGGCAGCCGGACGTGTTCGGCGACGAGGGTCTGGGCTGGACCGATGTGGCCAGGGTGATGAACGGCGCGGGCGGCGCCCTGCTGGACAGTTCGCTCGGGCTGCCGCTGCTGTTCTGCATCGGCGTGGCCATCGGGATGGCGAAGAAGGCGGACGGTTCGACGGCGCTCGCCGCCGTGGCGGGCTTCCTCGTCTACTACAACGTGCTGCGGCAGTTCCCGGAGGACTGTCCGGCCGGGACGAGGTCGGTGGCCAACATCGGCTGCCAGGGGACGGTGGACGGGACGGTGAGCGCGTTCACCTACCAGAACCCCGGGGTGTTCGGCGGGATCGTGATGGGTCTGCTGGCGGCGTTCTTCTGGCAGCGGTACCACCGCACCCGGCTGGTCGACTGGCTGGGCTTCTTCAACGGCCGCCGGCTGGTGCCGATCATCATGGCGTTCGTGGCGATCGCGTTCGCCGCGCTGTGCCTGTGGGTGTGGCCGCCGGTCGGTGACGCGCTGGAGAGCTTCAGCGACTGGATGAGCGGTCTGGGTGCCTGGGGCGCGGGTGTGTTCGGTGTCGCGAACCGGGCGCTGCTGGTGATCGGGCTGCACCAGTTCCTGAACGTGCCCATCTGGTTCCAGTTCGGGACGTACACCGCGCCGGACGGCCGGCAGGTGCACGGGGACATCAACATGTTCCTGGCGGGCGACCCGGACGCCGGTCAGTTCACCTCGGGCTTCTTCCCGATCATGATGTTCGCGCTGCCCGCCGCGGCCCTGGCGATCACGCACTGTGCCCGGCCGGACCGCCGCAAGGAGGTGGGCGGTCTGATGCTGTCGGTGGCGCTGACGTCGTTCGTGACCGGCATCACCGAGCCCATCGAGTACTCGTTCCTGTTCGTCGCGCCGCTGCTGTACGCGCTGCACGCCCTGCTCACCGGGGTGTCGATGGCGGTGACGTGGGGGCTCGGGGTGCACGACGGGTTCAGCTTCTCGGCGGGTCTGATCGACTACGTCATCAACTGGAATCTCGCGACGAGACCGTGGCTGATCATTCCGATCGGGCTGGTATTCGCCGCGGTGTATTACGCGGTGTTCCGATTCGCGATCACGAAATTCGATCTGCGGACGCCGGGGCGGGAGCCGGCGGAGGAAGTGGAGGACGTGGCAAAGGTCTGATCCAAGTCGGGAAACGCCTAGGTCACGGGCACGGCGCGTAGCGGATCGGTAGCGGGAATCGCGGGTTCCTTATCCCGCCTTCATCGTGCTACAACAGGTCTACACCACTGAGTGGTGTAGACCTGTTTGGACGCCGCCGTCCCCTTTTTCTCTTGTCCCCGGGCGGCGCCATGCCCCCTGGAGGAAGTTGTGTCCACGGCCAGCGCCGCTCCCGCGGCCGAGAAGAAGAAGGGCTCCGGCGTGATGGCTGTTCTGCAGCGCATCGGCCGCAGCCTGATGCTGCCGGTGGCCGTGCTGCCCGCGGCCGCCCTGCTGGTGCGCCTCGGCAACACCGACATGCTGGGCCGCGAGGAGTTCCCCGCGTTCTTGACGAAGATCGCGAGCTTCATGACGGCCGGCGGCAACGCCATCCTCGACAACATGGCGCTGCTCTTCGCGGTGGGCATCGCGATCGGCTTCGCCAAGAAGTCGGACGGCTCCACGGCGCTGGCGGCCGTCGTCGGCTACCTGGTCTTCAAGAACGTGCTCGGCACCTTCACCGACGGCAGCCTGCCGAAGAAGGAGGCCATCGCCGACGGCAAGATCGTCATGGTCGAGCAGGCGGTGGACGCCAAGGTGCTCGGCGGTGTCGTGATGGGCCTCGTCGTCGCCCTGCTCTACCAGCGCTTCCACCGCACCAAGCTGCCCGACTGGGCGGGCTTCTTCGGCGGCCGCCGCCTGGTTCCGATCCTGGCGGCCTTCGCCGGTCTGCTCATCGGCATCGTCTTCGGCTACATCTGGCCGGTCCTGGGCACGGGGCTGCACAACTTCGGCGAGTGGCTGGTCGGCTCCGGTGCCGCCGGCGCGGGCATCTTCGGTGTCGCCAACCGCGCGCTGATCCCGGTCGGCATGCACCACCTGCTGAACTCCTTCCCCTGGTTCCAGGCCGGCGAGTACGAGGGCAAGAGCGGTGACATCGCCCGCTTCCTGGCCGGCGACCCGACCGCGGGCCAGTTCATGACCGGCTTCTTCCCGATCATGATGTTCGCCCTGCCGGCCGCGTGCCTGGCGATCGTGCACTGTGCCCGCCCCGAGCGCCGCAAGGTCGTCGGCGGCATGATGTTCTCCCTGGCGCTGACCTCGTTCGTCACCGGCGTCACCGAGCCCATCGAGTTCACCTTCATGTTCATCGCGCCGGTCCTGTACGGCATCCACGCCCTGCTCACCGGTGTGTCGATGGCACTGACCTGGGCGCTGGGCATGAAGGACGGCTTCGGCTTCTCGGCCGGCGCGGTCGACTTCGCGCTCAACCTGGGCATCGCGACGAACCCGTGGGGGCTGGCCCTGGTCGGCCTGTGCTTCGCGGCGGTCTACTACGTGGTGTTCCGCTTCGCGATCACCAGGTTCAACCTCCCGACCCCGGGCCGCGAGTCCGACGAGGAACTGGCGGAGATCCAGAAGGCCGAGGCCAAGTAGTACCCCCGGCCGCGCGCACGAAGGCCCCCGGAGCCGTCCCGCTCCGGGGGCCTTCCGCATGCGCGGGTGCCAGTGCCTTTCTTCCGGGTCTTGCCGGGCTCGCGGCGTGATCCGGAAGAAAGGCCCTAGACCTCGTACGACCTCCTGGGCACCGCCAGCTCCACCGGTCCCTCGTACGCCGCCCGGGCGTCGGTCAGGTTGACCTGGGGATCGGTCCACGGGGGGATGTGGGTGAGGAGCAGGCGGCGGGCGCCCGCCCGGGTCGCCGTCTCGCCCGCCTCGCGGCCGTTGAGGTGCAGGTCGGGGATGCTCTCCTTGCCGTGCGTGAAGGCGGCCTCGCACAGGAACAGGTCCGCGTCGCGGGCGAGTTCGTCGAGGGCCGGGGTCACGCCGGTGTCGCCGGAGTAGGTCAGGGTGCGGCCGCCGTGCTCGATGCGGATGCCGTACGCCTCCACGGGGTGGGCCACGCGTTCGGTGTGCACGGTGAAGGGGCCGATCTCGAAGGTGGAGGGCTTGACCGTGTGGAAGTCGAACACCTCGCTCATCGAGGAGGCGGACGGGGTGTCGGCGTAGGCCGTGGTCAGCCGGTGCTCGGTGCCCTCGGGGCCGTGGACGGGGATCGGGTCGCAGCGTCCGCCGTCGTGCCGGTAGTAGCGCGCCACGAAGTAGGCGCACATGTCGATGCAGTGGTCGGCGTGCAGATGGCTGAGGAAGATCGCGTCGAGGTCGTAGAGACCGCAGTGGCGCTGCAACTCGCCGAGGGCGCCGTTGCCCATGTCGAGGAGCAGCCGGAAGCCGTCGGCCTCGACGAGGTAGCTCGAGCAGGCCGATTCCGCGGACGGGAACGACCCCGAGCAGCCGACGACGGTGAGCTTCATGAAGCAGAAACCTCCGCTGGCGGGTGGTGAGTAACGGGGGTCGTGCGGTCCGTCGAGCGTAAGGCGCAAAACGTCCGGTCGCTCCTCCGGCAGTCGCCGTTGTGGGCGAACTCACCTGTGCTGTCACCGGTTCGGCTGGACGCGCGGCGCATACGGCGCAGGCGCAGGCGCGCGGTGGTGGGCGTGCGCCGGTAACGTCGTCGGTATGGACACGTCCTGGTGGCCGGTGGTCGCGGCGGTGGTGCTGCTCGCGCTGGCCGCCGCGCTCGTGGGCGGCCGGGGACGGCGGGTCCGGGCGGACGCGGCGCGGCCGCGGCCGACGGAGATCTGGTGGGCGGACGGGCCCTGCCTGGTGCTGTCGGTGCGCCGTGACCGGGTGACGGTCGTGCGGATCACCAGCCGCTACCGCGACGAACGCGCCGGGGTGATCCCGCTGCCGCCGGGGTCCGTGGGGGACACGCGGGGGCGGGCGAGCTTCCTGGAGACGGACGAGCCGTGCGTGGTCCCGGTCGGGGACTTCCGCAGGAGGGTGGGGGTGGTGGACCCGGTCCTCTGGGACCAGGTCCGTCACCTGACCGGGTAGCGGGCCCGCGCCGGGCCCCGCGCCCTTCGCGGGGCGCGCGTCATGCCCAGAGCTGGCCCTGCAGGGTCTCGATCGCCTCTTCCGTGGTCGCCGCCGTGTAGACGCCGGTCGACAGGTACTTCCAGCCGCCGTCGGCCACGACGAAGACGATGTCCGCGCTCTCGCCGGCCTTCAGGGCCTTCTTGCCGACGCCGATCGCGGCGTGCAGGGCGGCCCCGGTGGAGACGCCCGCGAAGATGCCCTCCTGCTGGAGGAGTTCGCGGGTGCGGGTGACCGCGTCGGCGGAGCCGACCGAGAAGCGGGTGGTGAGCACGGAGGCGTCGTACAGCTCGGGGACGAAGCCCTCGTCGAGGTTGCGCAGGCCGTAGACCAGGTCGTCGTAGCGCGGTTCCGCGGCGACGATCCTGACGTCCGGCTTGTGCTCGCGCAGGTAGCGGCCGACGCCCATGAGGGTGCCCGTGGTGCCGAGGCCCGCGACGAAGTGGGTGACGGAGGGGAGGTCCGCGAGGATCTCGGGGCCGGTGGTGGCGTAGTGGGCGCCCGCGTTGTCCGGGTTGCCGTACTGGTAGAGCATCACCCAGTCGGGGTGCTCGGCGGCGAGTTCCTTGGCGACGCGGACGGCGGTGTTGGAGCCGCCCGCGGCGGGCGAGGAGATGATCTCGGCGCCCCACATGCCGAGCAGGTCCCGGCGTTCCTGGGAGGTGTTCTCCGGCATCACGCAGACCATGCGGTAGCCCTTGAGCTTGGCCGCCATGGCGAGGGAGATGCCGGTGTTGCCGGAGGTGGGCTCCAGGATGGTGCAGCCCGGGGTCAGCCGGCCGTCCTTCTCCGCCTGCTCGATCATGTGCAGGGCGGGGCGGTCCTTGACCGAGCCGGTGGGGTTGCGGTCCTCCAGCTTGGCCCAGATGCGGACGTCGGCGGACGGCGAGAGCCGCGGCAGGCGCACCAGGGGGGTGTTGCCGACCGCGGCCAGCGGGGAGTCGTACCGCATCGCCGGTCAGGCCATGCCGCCGGCCACGGCCGGCAGGATCGTGACGTTGTCGCCGTCGGACAGCTTGGTGTTGATGCCGTCGAGGAAGCGGACGTCCTCGTCGTTCAGGTAGACGTTGACGAACCGGCGGAGCTGGTCGCCGTCGACGATCCGGGCCTGGATGCCCGTGTGCCGGGTCTCGAGGTCGGCGAAGAGGTCGGCGAGGGTGGCACCGTTGCCCTCCACCGCCTTCTGGCCGTCGGTGTACTGGCGGAGGATGGTGGGGATGCGGACCTCGATGGCCATGGCAAGGGGCTCCTGTCGGAAAAAGGGGTCTCGGTCGGTGGGCGCGCGATGAGGGTTCCCCCAGGCCCTCGGCTCCGGGGGAGCGCCGCGGCACACGGCCGTACGGCGGCAGCGCGGTGTCAACAGATGGCGCTGTTCAGCCTGCACAGATCGACGTGCAGACGCGCCACGAGCAGTGTGCCCGGCGCCTTGTCACTCACGTCGAGGAGAACCATGGGCTCATCGTATCGATTCCCGGTCCGGTTTCTGGAATGTGATCTCAGATCGTGGATGAATTCTGACCGAACTGCGGTCAGTAGGCCTCCACGACGTTCACTTCCTCCTCGGTGACCTGGCCTTCGACGATGCGGAACGAGCGGAACTGGAACGCGCCCATCCCGTCGGTGTCGGCGGTCGAGACCAGGACGTAGTGGGCGCCGGGCTCGTTGGCGTACGAGATGTCGGTGCGCGAGGGGTAGGCCTCGGTGGCGGTGTGGGAGTGGTAGATGACCACCGGCTCCTCGTCGCGGTCGTCCATCTCGCGGTAGAGCTTGAGCAGGTCGCCGGAGTCGAACTCGTAGAAGGTGGGCGACATGGCCGCGTTCAGCATGGGGATGAAGCGCTCGGGGCGGTCCGAGCCCGCCGGGCCCGCGATGACGCCGCACGCCTCGTCGGGGTGGTCCTTGCGGGCGTGCGCGACGATCTGGTCGTAGAGGGCCTGGGTGATGGTCAGCATGTGCGCCAGGATAAGCAAAAGGGCCGTTCCGTACCGAGGGTCGGTACGGAACGGCCCATATGCCGGACACCCTGAGCGGCGGCCGCCGGGAGTGCCACGAGTACTCCCCGCGGCCGGGTGTCCTCGGGGAGGGTCAGCCGCGCTTCTTGAAGGCCGCCGCCTCCGGGTTGCGGCTCTTCAGCACGAGATAGGCGACCCCGAGGATCAGCGCCCACAGCGGCGCGCAGTACAGCGAGATCCGGGCGTCCTTGTCGATGCCCATCAGCACGATCACCATGCCGATGAAGGCGAGCGCGAACCAGCTCGTGTACGGGGCGCCCGGGGCGCGGAACTCCGAGCGGGGCAGCTCGCCGCGGTCGGCCTTGGCCCGGTAGCGGATCTGGCTGACCAGGATCATGATCCAGGCCCACATGCCGGAGATGGTGGCGAAGGAGACGACGTAGTCGAACGCCTTGCCGGGCCACTGGTAGTTGATCCACACGCCGACCATCATCAGCGCGGCCGAGAAGGTGGTGCCGACCAGCGGGAGGCCGTTGGAGGTGAGCCTGGTGAAGAGCTTCGGGCCCTGGTTGTTCAGCGCCAGGTCGCGCAGCATGCGGCCGGTGGAGTACATGCCGGAGTTGCAGGACGACAGGGCGGCGGTGAGGACGACGAAGTTGACGATGCCCGCGCCCGCGGCCAGGCCCATCTTCTCGAAGGCGGCCACGAAGGGGCTCACGCCGGGCTGGAAGTGGGTCCACGGCACGACCGACAGAATCATGATCAGCGCGCCGACGTAGAAGACGGCGATGCGCCAGGGCACGGTGTTGATCGCCTTGGGCAGCACGGTCTTCGGGTCCTTGGACTCGCCCGCGGTCACACCGACCAGTTCGACGGCGAGGAAGGCGAACATGACCATCTGGAGGGTCATCAGGGACTCGCCGACGCCGTGCGGGAAGAAGCCGCCGTCGCTCCACAGGTGGGTCACGGAGGCGGTGTCGCCGGCGTCCGAGAAGCCGATCGTCAGGATGCCGGCGCAGATCAGGATCATGCCGATGATCGCGGTGACCTTGACCATCGAGAACCAGAACTCCAGCTCGCCGAAGAGCTTCACGGAGATGAGGTTGGCGCCGTACAGGATGACCGTGAAGATCAGGGCCGACACCCACTGGGGGATGTCGAACCAGTACGTCATGTAGGCCGCGGCGGCGGTGACCTCGGTGATGCCGGTGACGACCCAGAACAGCCAGTACGTCCATCCCGTCACGAAGCCCGCGAAGGGCCCGATGAACTCGCGTGCGTACTCCGAGAAGGAGCCGGACACGGGGCGGTACATCAGCAGCTCGCCGAGCGCGCGCATGATGAAGAAGATGACGAGGCCCGCGATGGCGTACGCCAGGATGAGGCTGGGCCCGGCCTTGGAGATGCCCTTGCCCGCCCCGAGGAAGAGACCGGTGCCGATGGCGCCGCCGATGGCGATCATCTGGATCTGCCGGCTGCCGAGGCCCCGCTCGTACCCCTCTTCGGAGGTGTTCTCCTTGTCGACCTGCACAGAGGTCATGTGTGGTGCGCCTTTCTCCATACCGACCCGGGCCTGTCGTCGGCCTCGGATCGGGTCACGATCCCCCCGGATTGCTGGAGCCGAGCGTTTCCGCTCCTGCCTGGCCGACGGTCGTCGGCTCGGTGGCGCACCCGGCGCGACATGGGTGGTGTGCGCCGGGCGATCGTGAAGATTTATCACGGGCGCAGAACTGATCACCGGGGCGTCGTGTGGTGCACACCACAGGGAGAAGCGGACAAAGGGCACGCAAGCGGTGCGTTCGGCGCACCGCCGGTGACAGGATCGTTATCCGGATTTGAGCGTCCGCTGAGCGAACGCTCTCGTCAGTGCACTCCGGGGCATACCGGGGCAACGGCGCCGATCAGGGCAGCAGGGTCGACACGAGCGTCTCCTGGAGCCCGCCCAGCCACAGGTACGCCATCACCATCGGCTTGCGCGGATCCTCGTCCGGCAGCCGGTAGAGCAGATCGGTGTCGTCCTCGTCGGTGATCTCCAGCCGGGAGCCGATGGCCAGGCGCAGGTCGTTGAGGGCGCCGAGCCACTGCCGGGACTGGTCGGGCGACAGCTTCAGCACCGCCCCGCCGTCACCGGCCGTCGACAGCGCGTCCAGGGAGCGGATCACGGCGAGGGCGTTGTCCCGCTTGCCGGCCCTCAGGTCGTTCTCGGTGTAGCGGCGGAACTCGGCGGAGTGGGCCTTCTGTTCCTCGGCCGCCTTCGGGTCCGCGGTGCCCTCCGGGTCGCGGTAGGCGTCCGGGAAGAGCCGGCGCACCACCGGGTCGGCGGGCGGCTCGCTCGGGCCCTCGGCGAACAGTTCGGCGAACGGGTCGCCGGAGGCGTCCTCGGCGGGGCCGGGCCCGATGAGTTCCAGCAGCTGGACGGCCAGCGAGCGGATGATGGAGATCTCGACGTCGTCGAGGGCGACGGCCGCGCCGCCGCCGGGGAGCGGTTCGAAGGTTCCTGGCATGGAGGGATTCGCTGCTTCCGACCGGCTACTTGCGGTCCTGCTGGAGGGTGGCCCACAGACCGTAGCCGTGCATGGCCTGCACGTCGCGTTCCATCTCCTCGCGGGTACCGCTGGAGACGACCGCCCGGCCCTTGTGGTGGACGTCGAGCATGAGCTTGGTGGCCTTGTCCTTGGAGTAGCCGAAGTACGTCTGGAAGACGTACGTCACGTAGCTCATGAGGTTGACCGGGTCGTTGTGCACGATCGTGACCCAGGGGACGTCCGGCTCGGGGACGGCGGAGACCTCTTCCGCCGATTCGGTGCGTTCGATCTCGAGGGGAGCGGCTGACGTCACATGACCATGCTGCCACGCGCACCAGAAATCGTCACACTGACGAAATAGGAGTAGCATCCTTGCCATGAACACAGCGGACCTTGGGCTGCCGGTGGACGTTCCCTCGACGGCGCTCTTCACGGACCAGTACGAGCTGACCATGCTCCAGGCGGCGCTGCGGGCCGGCACCGCCGACCGGCGGAGCGTGTTCGAGGTCTTCACCCGGCGGCTGCCGAACGGGCGCCGGTACGGCGTGGTCGCGGGCACCGGGCGCGTGCTGGACGCCGTCGAGAACTTCCGCTTCGACGAGCCCGTCCTCGGCTTCCTGCGCGAGCGCGGCATCGTCGGCGAACAGACCCTGGACTGGCTGGCCGGATACCGGTTCGGCGGCGACATCTGGGGCTACCCCGAGGGCGAGGTGTACTTCCCGGGCTCGCCGATCCTGCGGGTCGAGGGCAGCTTCGCCGAGTGCGTGCTGCTGGAGACGGTGATCCTCTCCATCCTCAACCACGACTCGGCCATCGCCGCGGCGGCCTCCCGGATGTCCTCGGCCGCCGGGGACCGCCCGCTCATCGAGATGGGCGCCCGGCGCACCCACGAGCTGTCCGCGGTCGCCGCCGCCCGCGCCGCCTACGTCGGCGGCTTCGCCTCCACCTCGGACCTCGCGGCCGGCTTCCGCTACGGCATCCCCACCGTCGGCACCTCCGCGCACGCCTTCACCCTGCTGCACGACCGCGAGCGGGACGCCTTCCGGGCCCAGGTCGAGTCCATGGGCCGCGGCACGACCCTGCTGGTGGACACCTACGACGTCGCCGAGGCCGTCCGTACGGCGGTGGAGGTCGCCGGGCCGGAGCTGGGCGCGGTGCGGATCGACTCCGGTGACCTGCTGCTGGTCGCGCACCGGGTGCGGCAGCAGCTCGACGAGCTGGGCGCCACCGGCACGAAGATCATCGTGACCTCGGACCTCGACGAGTACGCCATCGCCTCGCTGGCGGCGGCTCCGGTGGACGCCTACGGCGTGGGCACCCAGCTGGTCACCGGGTCCGGCTACCCGACGGCCTCCATGGTCTACAAGCTGGTCGCCCGGGCCGGCTCCGCCGACCCGGCGGCGCCGCTGGTGCCGGTGGCGAAGAAGTCCAGCGGCGGCAAGATGTCCGTCGGCGGCCGCAAGTGGGCCGCGCGGCGGCTGGACCGGTACGGCGTCGCCGAGGCCGAGGTGATCGGCACCGGGCCGGTCCCGCGGGAGCTGGCCGACCGGCAGCTCCTGGTGCAGCTGGTCAAGGGCGGTCAGGTGGTCGCACGGGAGCCACTGGACGTGCCGCGCCGGCGCCATGCCGCCGCACGTGCCGGTCTGCCGCTGTCCGCTACGCAGCTCTCCCGCGGGGAACCCGTCATCCCGACGGAATACACGAACGGCGGGGCGGGCAGCTGATCCCGGGCCGCTCCTTGCGCCCCCGATGCCCCCTCCCGCACCGCAGCCGAAGTCTCTAGGCTCGGAGGTTCACCTGCGGACCTCCGAGACCCATACCGAAGGACACCGACCATGCGCCGCGCCTTGATCGTCGTAGACGTGCAGAACGACTTCTGCGAGGGGGGCAGCCTCCCGGTGGCCGGAGGCGCCGATGTGGCCGCCGCGATCACCGAGCTGATCGGGCAGGCCCCCGCCGGATACCGGCACGTGGTGGCCACCCGCGACCACCACATCGCACCCGGCGGCCACTTCGCGGACGAACCGGACTACGTCGACTCCTGGCCCGCGCACTGCGTGGCGGGCACGGAGGGCGTCGGCTTCCACCCGAACTTCGCGCCCGCCGTCGCCTCCGGGGCGATCGACGCCGTGTTCGACAAGGGGGCGTACTCGGCGGCGTACAGCGGCTTCGAGGGAACCGACGAGAACGGGGTGACGCTCGCCGAGTGGCTGCGGACCCGCAAGATCGACGAGGTCGACGTGGTCGGCATCGCCACCGACCACTGTGTGCGGGCCACCGCCCTGGACGCGGCGCGCGAGGGCTTCCGCACGCAGGTCCTGCTCGACCTCACCGCCGGGGTGAACCAGGAGAGCGTCGAGCGGGCGCTGGAGGAGATGCGCGAGGCGGGCGTGGAGCTGACCGGCAAGCCGGTCGTCTCCGGCGCCGCCTGACCCGGGCCCGGCCCGCCGCGGCCGGGACCCCGTCAGGCCGGGGCCCCGTCAGGCCCGGGGCCCGGTCAGGCCGGGGCCGTCGACGGGCGCAGCAGGGACCGGATCGGGCGCCACAGCTCCGTGACCGCGGCACCGCTGCCGGGGGCGGTGCGCCATATCAGGCCGTCGGGGTGGTGCAGGACGGCGGTGACCTCGTCCGGGGTCGGCGGGGCCGCGTTGCCCCGCAGGTAGACGGCGCGCAGCCCCAGGTTGCGCAGCCTGGTCAGGGCGCGCGCCCGGTTGCGGGCGTGGACGAGCACCCGGACGCTGCCGGGGCCGCGGTCGGCGGGGCTGGGCAGGTTCAGTGCCACCACCACCGTGCCGTTCGGCAGCTTGCAGAAACCTCCTGCGGCCATGCGGTCACATCCCCGTGTCAGCCGGTGTCAATAAGAGAACCACAGGACGCATCTGAACACGATCGGCGGCAACCCGCCAAGGGGTTGCCGCCGATACGCGTCTGACCTGCGCAGATGCCGACTACTTCACCGCAGGGCCGACCTCGACGGAGATCGTGGAGCCGTTCCAGGCCTCCTTGACGATCCTGATCTTGGTGTTGGTGTCAGTGATCTTCACGCCCGCGGTCGGGTTGGACGGGTCGTAGTAGGTGTTCGTGCGGTCGTTGAAGACCGGCACGCCCTTCGACGACGGGATCCGGGTCGCGACGTCCGCCTTGTGCAGCGTGATGCCGTCCGTGCGGTACAGGCTGAACGGCGAGTCGTAGGCCTGGACGCGGTTGCGCATCAGCGTGCCGTCGGCGTACTTCAGCTGCGCCGGGTGCGAGTCCACCGGGAGCAGCAGGCCGGCACCCGGGTGGACGCTGGTGTTGTTGTCCTTCTGCGAGGTGTCCCACTTCCAGATCAGCAGGCCGTTCTGGTACGGGTAGTGCTCCACCCAGTCCGGACGGCTCGCGAACCCGAAGTTGTACGGGCCGACCTTGAGCGTCTTGTCGTAGGACACGTACTGCCGGTTCTCGGCGATGTAGAACTGGTCGTACTCCTCGGTGAAGGTCGCCCCGATGCGGGAGAAGCCCTTCTTCGTCCAGCCGGCGTCGTCGCCCTCGGCGTTGTCCGTGAACAGCGCGGTGCCGTCGGCGGTGACCGTGATGGCGTCGGCCGCGAAGCCCTTCAGCGCCACGCCGCCGTCGCTCTGGTAGCGGAAGCGCAGGTCGAACTTCTTGCCCGCGTAGGCGTCCAGGGAGTACGCCAGCTTCTGGTAGCCGTCGGTCGTACCGGTCAGGGCGGGCTTGCCGCTGCCGTCCCGCGGGATCGGCTGGCCGCCCACCGTGCCGTCCAGGGCGGTCCAGGTGGCGCCGCCGTCGGTGGACACCTCGGTGTAGAGGTAGTCGTAGTCCTTCTCGATCTCGTACCAGCCGTCGAGGGTCAGCGCCGCCGACTTCTTGCCGGTCAGGTCGACCGGGCGGGTCAGGGTGTTGCGCAGGTCGTCACCGCTGCCGCTCCACCACTGCTTGCTGCCCTCCGCCGGGGCGACGATCTCGGTGGTGACCTGCTTCCTCGGCAGGGTGACCACGAGCGCCTGGGCGTTCTTGGTGTTGTACTCGGCGACGCCGAGCTTGTGCTTCGACTTCGTGGCGGCCTTGGCCGTGTCGTAGTCGAGCCAGCCGAGCTGGAGCTTGTCCCAGGCGGTCATGTCGCCGGGCAGGTCACCGATGGCGCCCTGGCCGCGGCCCAGCCAGGAGCCGGAGGACATCAGGGTCCAGAACCCGGTGGAGTTCTCGCCGCCCTGCGTGTCGTAGTGGTCCGGCAGGCCGAGGTCGTGGCCGTACTCGTGGGCGAAGACGCCGAGTCCGCCGTTCTCCGGCTGGATGGTGTAGTCGCCGACCCAGATGCCGGTGGAACCGATCTGGGTGCCGCCGAGCTTGTTGAAGTCGGGGCCGGTGGCGCCCTGGTCGGTGCCGAACGCGTACCAGCGGTGGGCCCAGATCGCGTCCTCGCCCTGGGCGCCGCCGCCCGCGGACTCGTCCTCGCCGGCGTGCACGATCTGGAAGTGGTCGATGTAGCCGTCGCGCTCGTTGAAGTCGCCGTCGGCGTCGAAGTCGTAGCGGTCCCACTGGTCGTACTCGGCCAGCTTCGCCTTGATCTCGGCGTCCGACTTGCCTGCGGCCTTCTGCGCCTGGACCCAGGCGGTGACGCCGTCCTGCACCGCGTACCAGGCGCAGTTGTCCGGGTCGCACTTGTTGGAGCCGTAACGGGCCTCGTTGTAGGGGACCTTGACCCAGTCGGAGACCTCGCCCTCGATGGAGTAGCGGCCCGAGGACTGCTTCTCGTAGTAGGTCTTCATCGAGTCGGCGCCTTCGCCGAAGTAGAGGTTCTGGTAGTGCTCGCGGTCGTAGTCCGCCTGCCAGGCCGTGCTGTTGTCCTTGGTGCGGTCCGGCGCGGCGATCTGGTTGTGCAGCGGGCCGGGGGTGCCGCCGTAGCGCGGGTCGGTCTTGTCGCCGAACTCGACCAGGATGGTGAAGATCTTGTCGGTCTTCTCCCGGCCCAGCTCGACGTACTTGCTCTGGCCCTTGCGGCCGGGCAGCTCGACGACCTGGGAGCCGTCGCGCTTCTGTATCTCGGCCTCGCCCGATATGACCTGCTTCAGGGCCTCTTCGCGCTGGGCTTCCTGCGTCTTGGTGAACGGGCCCTCGAGGTCGTGTTCCCCTTGGGCCTTGGCGGATGCCGGGTCCTGCCGGTCGATGGTGGCGGGCTTCCCGGGGCCGGCCGGGTCGGCCTGCGCCACGGTCGTCAGGCCGGCGGTGGCCGCCGCGAGCGCGACCGCGGTCGCGGCCGCTCTGAACGTCCAGGGTCTGCTGGTCACTTGAGATCCTCCCCCGCGTCCGGGCGCGCGGAAGGAGGAGCCCTGATGACGGGGTGCCCGCGCGCACGCGATCAACGCGTGTAGTCAAGTGACGACATTGGACTGCACGTTGCGCCGAAAAGACAGGTCTTGACTTGAGCAGGTCAAGTGCACTATGCGGTGTTCCGCTTCCGCTCAGCGGACGTTCGCCGGCCGTTCCACGGGCGCGCCGATCCGCCGCTCCCCGTACGGCATGACTCGATGCGCCCCCCGTGCTCCGGCACTGTTGGTCATCTCACGCTTACTCTTGGCTCCACTCGGGCATGCAGCCGAATAGATTGACGAACACTGCCGCACACATATGCCTGTCCGCACCTCCCCCGCGGCGAGAGGCACGGGGGAGATTCCACTCCTCCCGAGGACACGATTGCCATGCCTCGTCCGACCGCCGCACAGCTCGCCTACGGTTCCTGCACCGTGATCCTCACGACGCTCGCCATGCTGCTGCTGTCGCAGACGAGTTCGCCCGCCGGGATCGTCCTCGTCGCCGTCGCCGCGCTGGCCCTCGGGCTGCTGGTCGCCCTGACGGTGCCCGTGCGCAGGGCCCCGCGGGCCGCGGGGGCCTCCCCCGGTGCGCGGCCCGCCGCACAGGAACGGGTGACGGCGGGCTCGGTCACCGACAACTGACGGCGCCTTTCCCGGTCAGCCGGTGGCGACCACCACCGTCTTGGCCGCCTTGTCGTGCAGCCCCTGCTTGTAGGGCTTGTCGAAGAAGCTCCAGCCGCCCGAGATCGCCGTCCACACACAGGCGCAGCAGAAGGCGAACGGGAGCCAGAGGACGGCGGCGCGCATCAGGGCGGTCTGCACGGAGGGCGTGGCGCCGTTGTCCAGATTGGCCACGCGCAGATTGAGCCATTTCTTGCCGAGCGTCTGTCCCGTCCTGGCCGTCAGGACGGTGTCGTACGCGATGTAGAGCACGGCGGCGATCGCGGCCTGCCCGAAGGACTTTCCCGTGTCGATGTTTTCGCCGGTCACCCGGTACTCGCCCACCCGGAACACCCAGCTCAGCAGGACGACGACCGCTCCGACCATGATCATGTCGATGATCCGGGCGAGGGTGCGCTTGCCGCTGTCGGCGAGCGGGGGCATCCCGGCGAGCGGATCCTCCGGGTAACCGCCGCCGTAGCCGCCCCCGTAGGGGCCGCCGCCGCCCTCGTGGGGCCCGCCCCCGTAGGGGCCGCCGCCCTCGTGGGGCCCGCCGCCGTACGGCGGTGGCGGCTGGCCGCCGTACGGGGTGCCGGCCCCTGGCGGGGTGTCGTACGGCGAGCCCGAGCCCGCGCCGGGCGGGGGCTGCTTCCTGAAACGGTCGTCTTCCGGAGGCTCTCCGCCGGAGCCGGGGGGCGGTTCGGTGCTCATGGCCCGAGTGGACCGCGAAGCCTCCGGCGGCGCACCCGGCGGGAGGCTGTCCGGGGGACGGGCGGGTGCGCCGGGCGGCGGCAGGCCGGTCGGTCCCGGGGCGGCCGGGCCGGCGGACAGACGCTCGGGCCGGGGCTGCCGGGTCGGCCGGGACGGTGGGTCAGGCGGTCAGACGCTCAGGCCGCCGCCACGAACGTCCGCGCGGCCTTGTCGTGCCAGCACTGCCGCCACGGCTTGTCCCACAGGCACCACAGCACGCCGACGACACCCACGAACAGCAGCCCGGACACGCTGTACACCAGCCAGCGGCGCAGCGCGGCGCCGAACGACGGGGGCTCGTGGGCCTCGATGTCCCGCACCTCCAGGCCGAGCAGTCTCTTGCCCGGCGTGCGGCCCCACTTGGCGGTCGGCAGGGCCTCGTAGAGCGCGCCGAAGACCAGCAGGACGGCCAGGACGATGCCGAGATACGTGGACGTCGTACCGTCCAGCAGCCACACGGTGACCGTCTGGCCGGAGAGCCTGGCCTGGTCGATCTTGTCCTGGACGTGGTCCAGCGCCTTGCCGCCGAGGGGCACGGCGGCGACCGAGGTGACGGCCGCGACGACCACCGTGTCGATCAGCCGCGCCGCGAGCCGCTTGCCGAGCCCCGCGGGCCGGGCCGACGCCTGCCGCCGGGCCGCCGCCTGGAACACGTCCTCCACCGGCGGCTTCCACGGGGCGGCCGGCTGCTCGCCGGCGGCGGTCGAGGAGGCCCCGGCGAGCTGGTGCACCTGCTGGGCCCAGGACGACTGCCCGCCCCCGGGTCCGGTCGTCACCGGCGTGGCGGCGGCGGCCTGCTGGGGCACCTGGGGGGCGGGGTGGGGGAATGCCGCGGCGGGCTGCTGCTGCGGGCCCGCGGGGGCCGAGGGGGTCCGGGCCGCCGGTGCCGCGGGGGTGGACGCCGCCGGGGCCGCCGGCGCGCCGTGGGCGGCGCTCGCCGGGGCCGGCGCACCGGATGAGGCCGGGCCGGAGGCCGCCCCGCGCGGGCCGATCGAGCGGAAGGTCATGGTGCCCTCGTCCCGGCCGGTGTCCGCACGGGCGGCGGGCCCGAAGGCCGGGCCGAAGCCCGCCCCGGCCGGCCCCGCGGCCGGTGCGTTCCCGCCCGCGCCGCCCGCGGACGGGCCGCCCTCCGCTTCCCGGGCGTCGGGCACCGGGCGGCGGAAGACGAACGTGCTGCCGGAGGCGGCCGCGGCCTGCTCCGCGTCGGCGTCGGACGCGGCCGGCGGGGCGGCCGCTGCGCCGTCTCCGCGGGCGGCCCGGGGGTCCGGGGAGCCGTCGGCCGCGGTGCGCGGGTCGGCGCCCTGCGCGGCGCCCCAGGAGACCCGGCGGTCCTGGCCGCCGCCGAAGCCGGACTGGTGGGATCGGTCGGCGCCCCACGCGGGCGGAGGTTCTGGCGCGGCGGGTTCCGGCTCGTCGACCGGGTCCTCGTCGAAGAAGTGCGGGCCGGTCTCCTCCACGGGCGCGGTCGCGGGCCGGGCCGGACGCACCCCGGGCGGCGCGGCGAGCGGTTCGCCGTCGGCCGGGGCCGGACGGCTGGTGCCCGGTACCCAGGCGGCACCGTTCCAGTACCGGACGTATCCGGGGATGGAAGGGTCCGGGTAATACCCTTCGCGGGGCCTGTCGTCACCGGGGGCCGGGGTTGGGGCGCTCATGTCCGTCGTCCCGTATCTGCTCGGGGGTGTGATGGGGGCCTCCACATCTATCAGACGGGCGCAACCCGCACGGCCCGTCCCGCCGTACCCACCCCTTTCGAGCGCGTTGTGCCACCCTCGCGCCGCAGTCGTGGGGGAAAACCTCCGGGAACCCGCGTAATGCCGGCCGTCCCGCCCGCTCCCTCCCCGTACGGACCCGCCGCGGGCCCGTCACGAAGACCGAGCGAGAGGAAACCGCCATGGGCACCGTCGTGGAGCGCGAACTGGAGCTGCGGCT
Source organism: Streptomyces glaucescens (assembly GCF_000761215.1). GTDB lineage: Bacteria > Actinomycetota > Actinomycetes > Streptomycetales > Streptomycetaceae > Streptomyces > Streptomyces glaucescens_B. Next base: position 3,029,936 of record NZ_CP009438.1, read on the forward strand.
CGTCCTGTCCGCCGGGCGCAGTGTCGCCGTCCCGGCCCGGCTGGGCTACCGCACCGACGACCCGTACGCCGTCCACCTCGCCTTCCACGTCGACTCCGAGTCCCCGGTGCACTGGACGTTCGCCCGGGAGCTGCTGGTGGAGGGGGTGTTCCGGCCGTGCGGGCAGGGTGACGTACGGGTGTGGCCGTCGCGGTCGCGGGGGCGCGGCGTGGTGCTGCTGGGGCTGAGCTCACCGGACGGGGACGCGCTGCTGGAGGCCCCGGCGGCACAGGTGTCGGCGTGGCTGGAGCGGACGTTGCGGGTGGTGCCGCCGGGCACGGAGGGCGGGCAGCCCGGCCTCGACGACGCTCTCGCCCGGCTCCTCGCCCGGTGAACCGGCACCGGCCGGAGCCGGCCCGGGGTCAGAACAGCTTGCCCGGGTTGAGGATGCCCAGCGGGTCGAAGAGCTGTTTGACGGCCCGCTGCATCTCCAGGCCGACCGGGCCGAGTTCCCGGGCCAGCCACTCCTTCTTCAGCACGCCGACGCCGTGTTCGCCGGTGATGGTGCCGCCGAGTTCCAGGCCGAGGGCCATGATCTCGTCGAACGACTCGCGGGCGCGCCGGGCCTCGTCGGGGTCGGCCGCGTCGAAGCACACGGTGGGGTGGGTGTTGCCGTCGCCCGCGTGCGCGCAGACCCCGATGGTCAGCCCGTACTTCCCGGCGATGCGCTCGACGCCGTCGAGCAGGTCCCCGAGCCGGGTGCGGGGCACGCAGACGTCGTCGATCATCGTGGTGCCCTTGACGGCCTCCAGCGCGTTGAGCGACAGCCGGCGCGCCTGGAGCAGCAGTTCGGACTCGGCGGTGTCGTCGGCGGGCACCACCTGGGTGGCGCCGGCGGCCTCGCACAGCGCGCCGACGGCGGCGAGGTCGGCGGCCGGGTCCGGGGTGTCGAACGCGGCGAGCAGCAGTGCCTCGGTGCTCTCGGGGAGTCCCATGTGGGCGAGGTCGTTGACGGCCCGGACCGTGGTGCGGTCCATGAGTTCGAGGAGTGACGGGGCGTGCCCGCCCGCCATGATCCGGCAGACCGCGTCGCAGGCGGCGCCGGCGGACGCGAACTCGGCGGCCAGCACGAGTTGCCGGGGCGGCCGCGGCTTGAGGGCGAGGACGGCCCGTACGACGATGCCGAGCGAGCCCTCGGAGCCGACGAACAGCCGGGTCAGGTCGTATCCGGCGACGCCCTTGGCGGTGCGGCGGCCGGTGGACAGCAGGCGTCCGTCGGCGAGCACGACGTCGAGGCCGAGCACGTACTCGGCCGTCACCCCGTACTTCACGCAGCACAGCCCGCCGGCGGCGGTGCCGATGTTGCCGCCGATGGTGCACATCTCCCAGCTCGACGGGTCGGGGGGGTAGTGCAGGCCGTGTTCGTTGACGGCGCGGGTGAGGGCGGCGTTGACGACGCCGGGTTCGACGACGGCGATCCGGTCGACCGGGTCGATCTCGATGATCCGGTCCATCTTGGTCAGGGACAGCACCACGCAGTCGTCGGCGGCGTTCGCCCCGCCCGACAGTCCGGTGCGGGCACCCTGCGGGACGACCGGGACGCGCAGCTCGGTCGCGGTGCGCATGACGTGCTGGACCTGTTCGACGGTGCGCGGGAGCACCACCACGGCCGGGGTGCCGGCCGGGCAGAAGCTCGCCATGTCGTGGGCGTAGGAGACGGTGACGTCGGGGTCGGTCAGGACGGCCTCGGCCGGCAGTCCCGCGAGCAGCCTGTCGATGAGGTGGCTACGGCTCATGATCACAGCGTCGCACCGGCGGCCATCGGTGTGAACCCCGTGGGCGGCACCCTTGGGCCGGCCGGATGTGCTCGTCGTATTGACGCACAGTGAGCGGCATGAAGACGCAGGAAGGCTGGTTGCGCGGGCGTACGCGCCGGGCCCGTGCCGTCACGGGCGTGCTGGCCGGCGCGCTCGCCGGGACGCTGGTGGCCGGCGGGGTGCTGGTGCTGCTGCCGGACGACCGGCCGGCCGCCGCGCCCGCGGCGGGGCCGGCCGCGGCACGGGCGGCGGTCACCCGGGGGGTGCCGGCCTCGCCGGCCGATCTGCCGGGGCTGATCGGCGACCGGGAGGCGTGGGTGCGCAGGCACCCGCGGGACGCCGGGGCGTGGGCGGTGCTGGGCGCCGCGTACGTGGAGCAGGGGCGGCTGACCGCGGACGCCGGGTACTACCCGAAGGCGGAGCGGGCGCTGCTGGCCTCGCTGAAGGCCCGGCCGCGGGACAACGCGCAGGCGCTGGAGGGGCTGGCGGCGCTGGCCGGCGCGCGGCGGGACTTCCCGGCCGCCCGGAGGTGGGCCGAGGCGGCGCTGCGGGCCGACCGCGGGCGGTGGACGACGTATCCGCTGCTGATCGAGGCGTACACCGGACTCGGTGACCACAAGGCGGCCCGGCGCGCCCTGGACCGCCTGCAGAAGCTGAAGTCCGGGCCGCCCGTGATGGCCCGCGCGGCGGCCGTCTACTGGGACCAGGGCTGGCGGGAGGACGCGGCCGCCCAGTTGTCGGACGCGGCGGCCTCCGCGGGGTCGCCCGCCGAGCGGGCGGCGTGGCTGGAGCGGGCGGGGCAGCTGGCGTGGGAGCGCGGGGAGCGGGAGGCGGCCCTGCGGCTGTTCCGGGAGGCGCTGCGCACCGATCCCGGTCTGCGGGCCGCGCAGGCCGGGGAGGGCAGGGCGCTGGCGGCGCTCGGCCGCACCTCGGAGGCGCTGGTCGCGTACCGGGCGGCGCTGGCCGAGCAGCCGTCGCCGGTGTACGCGCTGGAACTGGGCGAGCTGTACGAGTCGCTGGGTCTGGAGCAGGCGGCCCGGGTGCAGTACGAGCTGCTGCGCCGGCAGGTGCGGCTGGCGGCCGCGGGCGGCGCGGACGAGGAGCTGGTCCTCGGCCGCTTCGAGGCGGACCACGGGGACGCGGCATCCGCGGTGCGGCGGCTGCGCGCGGAGTGGCGGCGGCAGCCGTCGATCGCCGTCGCGGACGCGCTCGGCTGGGCGCTGCACCGGGTGGGCGAGCACGAGGAGGCTCTGCGGTTCGCGGTGCGGGCGACGGACCGGGAGAAGGAGAACGGGGGCGAGGTGCGCAGCGCGCTGTACGCCTACCACCGGGGGATGATCGAGCGGGACCTGGGGAAGTCCGGTCCCGCTCGTCGGCACCTTCAGGAGGCGCTGCGGCTCAATCCCTGGTTCTCCCCGCTGCACGCCCCGCTCGCCCGGGCCGCGCTGAAGCGGCTGGGCGAGCCGCCGGACCGGCTGCCGCACGGGGTGTGGGCGCCGGACTGAGCCGGCAGGCGGTCCGCGGCCGGCTCCGGGTCAGAGGTTGCCGCGCTTGGCCTGCTCGCGTTCGATCGCCTCGAACAGGGCCTTGAAGTTGCCCTTGCCGAAGCCCATCGAGCCGTGGCGCTCGATGATCTCGAAGAACACGGTCGGGCGGTCCTGGACCGGCTTGGTGAAGATCTGCAGCAGGTAGCCGTCCTCGTCGCGGTCGGCGAGGATCTTCAGCTCGCGCAGGGTCTCGATCGGCACCCGGGTGTCGCCGACCCACTCGCCGAGCGTGTCGTAGTACGAGTCCGGGGTGTCCAGGAACTGCACACCGGCCGCGCGCATGGTGCGGACGGTGGCGACGATGTCGTTGGTGTTCAGCGCGATGTGCTGGACGCCGGCGCCGCCGTAGAACTCCAGGTACTCGTCGATCTGCGACTTCTTCTTGGCGATGGCGGGCTCGTTGATCGGGAACTTGACCTTCAGCGTGCCGTCGGCCACCACCTTCGACATCAGCGCGCTGTACTCGGTCGCGATGTCGTCGCCCACGAACTCCTTCATGTTCGTGAAGCCCATGACCTTGTTGTAGAAGCCGACCCACTCGTTCATCCGGCCGAGTTCCACGTTGCCGACGCAGTGGTCGATGGCCTGGAAGGTGCGCTGGGCGGGCGGCTCGACGATCGGGTCGGCGGCGACGTACCCGGGCAGGTAGGGGCCGTCGTAGCCGGTGCGCTCGACGAGGGTGTGGCGGGTCTCGCCGTAGGTGGCGATCGCGGCGAGGACGACCGTGCCGTGCTCGTCCTTCACCTCGTACGGCTCGGCGACGGAACGCGCCCCGTGCTCGATCGCGTAGGCGTACGCCGCCCGGGCGTCCGGCACCTCGATGGCGAGGTCGACGACGCCGTCGCCGTGCTCGGCCACGTGCCGGTCGAGGAAGCGGCCCCAGTCGGTGGCGGGCTTGATGACGGAGGTGAGGACGAAGCGCGCGGAGCCGTTCTCCAGGACGTAGCTGGCGGTCTCGCGGCTGCCGTTCTCCGGTCCGGAGTAGGCGACCAGCTTCATGCCGAAGGCGGTGGAGTAGTAGTGCGCCGCCTGCTTGGCGTTGCCCACGGCGAAGACGACCGCGTCCATTCCCTTGACCGGGAAGGGGTCGGCCTGCCGGGCGGTGTCGGGAGTGAGGTGTGTGGTCTGCGTCATAGCCGAAGGGTGGCCCCGCTCTGCAAGGTGCGCAATAGTTTGGGTTTCTGCTGGGCAATGTGACCAGCGCCCGGTCCGTTTCTGCGGGCTGTCTGTACAGGATGACCACTGGAGGAGCCGCTGTGGCGATCGATCATCTGGACGGCCGGATCATCGTGCTGCTCGCCCGTGAGCCGCGCATCGGCGTGCTGGAGATGTCCCGGCGCCTGGGCGTCGCGCGCGGCACCGTGCAGGCCCGCCTGGACCGGCTTCAGTCGAACGGAGTCATCCGCGGATTCGGTCCCCAGGTGGATCCCGCGGCCCTCGGCTACCCGGTGACCGCGTTCGCCACGCTGGAGATCCGGCAGGGCCAAGGGGCCGATGTGCGCGCCCACTTGGCCACCGTGCCGGAGGTGCTGGAGCTGCACACCACCACCGGCACCAACGACATGCTGTGCCGTCTGGTGGCCCGCTCCAACGCCGATCTCCAGCGGGTGATCGACCGGGTTGTCGGCTTTGATGGCATCGTCCGGGCCTCCACCGCGATCGTCATGGAGAACCCCGTTCCGCTGCGGATCATCCCGCTGGTGGAGCAGGCGGCGCAGGAGGATCCGCGAGCGGTCCCGTAGCCGTTGGGGTGAGGTGATGTGAACTTCTGGGAGTACCTGGGCAGCCGCCACCAGCAGCTGCTCGCCGACGCCGGGCAGCACGCCTCGGCGGTCTTCCAGTGCATGGTCATGGCCGCCGTCCTCGGCGTGCTCATCGGTGTCGTCACCTACCGCACCGAGTGGGCCGGGAACCTGGCCACCACCGCCACCTCCACCATCCTCACCATCCCGTCGCTGGCCATGATCGGCCTGCTCGTCCCGATCGTCGGCCTCGGCGTGCCCCCGACGGTCATCGCGCTCACCCTCTACGGTCTGCTGCCGGTCGTGCGCAACTCGATCGTCGGCCTGCGCGGCGTCGACCCCGCGCTGGTGGACGCCGCGACCGGCATCGGCATGTCCCGGCTGTCCCGGCTCGCGCGGGTGGAGCTGCCGCTGGCCTGGCCGCCGATCCTCACCGGCATCCGGGTCTCGACCCAGATGCTGATGGGCATCGCCGCCATCGCCGCCTACGCCTCCGGACCCGGCCTCGGCAACGAGATCTTCCGCGGCATCGCCTCCCTGGGCAGCAAGAACGCGCTGAACCAGGTGCTCGCGGGCACCCTCGGGATCGTCGTCCTCGCCCTGCTCTTCGACGCCGCGTACGTGCTGATCGGACGGCTGACCATCCCGAGGGGGATCCGTGGCTGAGAACACCGCGACCGGCGGCGCGACCATCGAGCTGGAGAACCTGACCAAGCGCTACCCCGGCAACCCCGCCCCGTCCGTGGACAACGTCAGCATGGAGATCGGCGCGGGTGAGACGGTGATCTTCGTCGGGCCGTCCGGCTGCGGCAAGTCCACGACCCTGAAGATGATCAACCGGCTGATCGAGCCGACCAGCGGCCGGATCCGCATCAACGGCGAGGACGTCACCGACATCGACCCGGTGAGACTGCGCCGCAAGGTCGGCTACGCCATCCAGTCCGCCGGGCTCTTCCCGCACATGACCGTCGCCCAGAACATCGGCCTGGTCCCGAAGATGGCCGGCTGGTCCAAGGCCCGGATCCGCGACCGCGTCGAGGAACTGCTCGACCTGGTCGGCCTGGACCCCGCCGAGTTCCACGGCCGCTACCCGCGCCAGCTCTCCGGCGGCCAGCAGCAGCGCGTCGGCGTGGCCCGGGCGCTGGCCGCCGACCCGCCGGTCCTGCTGATGGACGAGCCGTTCGGCGCGGTCGACCCGATCACCCGCGACCACCTCCAGGACGAGCTGATCCGGCTCCAGCACGAGCTGCACAAGACGATCGTCTTCGTCACCCACGACTTCGACGAGGCGATCAAGCTCGGCGACCGCATCGCCGTCCTGCGCGAACGCTCGCACATCGCCCAGTTCGACACCCCGGAGGCGATCCTCACCAACCCGGCGGACGACTTCGTCTCCGGCTTCGTCGGCGCGGGCGCCGCGCTCAAGCGCCTCAACCTCACCCGGGTCCGGGACGTGGAGATCACCGAGTATCCGACGGTCACCGTCGACGACCCGCTCCAGGACATCTTCGACAGGCTGCGCCGCAGCGGCACCAACGAGATCCTGATGCTGGACAAGCGGGGCCGCCCCTACAAGTGGCTGCGCCGCGGCGACCTGATGCGGGCCAAGGGCTCGCTGGCCCGCGCGGGAACCCTGGTGCACGACACGGTGACCCGGGAGGCGACCCTGCGCGACGCCCTGGAGGCGGTGCTCACCGACAACGCGGGGCGGGTGGCGGTGACCGGGCGGCGCGGCGAGTACACCGGCGTCGTCGACATGGAGACCCTGATGAACTCCGTGCACGAGCTGCTGGAGGCCGACCGGCTCGACGCGATCGAGCACCAGCACGAGCTGGAGGAGGCCCGCGAGGAGCTGACCCACACCGAGCAGGAGGGCCCCGGAGGGGAGGCGAGGGCGTGACGACCGCACCCGGCCGCGAGCCGCGCCCCGAGGGCGAGCACGAGGTCAGAGGGCTGCCGTTCCGGGACGACGGCGAGGCCGAGCCGGAGCCCGAGCCGCGTCTGCGGCCCGCTCGGCCGCGCCGCATCGGCTGGCGGAAGCTGACCTTCGTCCCGGCCTTCCTGGTGGCGATGCTGCTGGCGACCTGGCTCTGGTTCGACCGGGCCGACCTGGACACCATCTCGGAGAACGCGCTGTCCGGCGGGCAGGTCTCCAAGGCGCTGTGGCAGCACGTCCAGCTGACGGTGATCTCCACCTTCTTCGTGCTGATCATCGCCATCCCGCTGGGGATCCTGCTGACCAGGAAGGCGTTCCGCAAGGCCACCCCGGTGGCGATGGCGCTGGCCAACATGGGCCAGGCCACGCCCGCGATCGGACTGCTCGCGCTGCTGGTGATCTGGCTCGGCATCGGCCGCCGGTCGGCCCTGATCGGCATCATCGCCTACGCCGTGCTGCCGGTGCTGTCCAACACCGTCGCCGGTCTCCGGGCCAACGACCCGACGCTGCTGGAGGCGGCCCGCGGCATCGGCATGTCCCCGCTGGGCGTGCTCACCAGGGTGGAGCTGCCGCTCGCCGTCCCGCTGATCCTGGCGGGCGTGCGCACGGCCCTCGTGCTGAACGTGGGGACGGCGACCCTGGCGACCTTCGGAGGAGGCGGCGGACTCGGCGTGCTGATCACCACCGGCATCACCAACCAGCGGATGCCGGTGCTGGTCCTGGGCTCCGTCCTCACCATCGCCCTCGCCCTGCTGGTGGACTGGCTGGCCTCGCTGGCCGAACTGCTGCTGCGGCCCCGCGGTCTGGAGGCCGGCGCATGAGAGGGCCCTTGCGCCTGCTGCTCGCCGGGACGCTGGTGGCCGCCGCCGGCTGCGGGCTGACCAGCGGCTCCCCCATGGTCGACGACGTGCGGCCCGGCTCCGTGGGGCAGGGCCGGCCCCTCAAGGGGGCCGATCTGACGGTGACGTCCAAGTCGTTCACGGAACAGCTCGTCCTCGGCGCGATCATGGGCATCGCCTTCCAGGCGGCCGGCGCGGAGGTCCTCGACCGGACCGGCATCCAGGGCTCCATCGGCTCCCGCGAGGCGGTGCGACGCGGCGACGCGGACGCCGTGTACGAGTACACCGGCACCGCCTGGATCACCTACCTCGGCAACAAGGAGCCCATCCCCGACCCCGGCCGGCAGTGGCGGGCGGTGCGCGACGCCGACCGGGGCAACGGCCTGACCTGGCTGGCCCCGTCCGCCCTCAACAACACCTACGCCCTGGCGACGAACCAGGCCAACGCCCGCAGGTACGGCACGCGGACGCTCTCGGACGTGGCGGCGCTGGCGAAGCGGGATCCCGGCGCGGTGACCCTGTGCGTCGAGGGCGAGTTCGCCAACCGCGCGGACGGACTGCCGGGCATGCAGAAGGAGTACGGGATGGACGTCCCGGCCGGCCGCATCACCCAGATGGACACCGGCATCATCTACACCCAGGTGGCCAAGGGCAGTTGCACCTACGGCGAGGTCTTCACCACCGACGGGCGGATCAAGTCCATGAACCTGGTGGTGATGGAGGACGACAGGAAGTTCTTCCCCAACTACAACGCGGCTCCGGTGATCAACACCAAGACGCTGGAGGAGTGGCCCGCGATCACCGACGTCCTCGACCCGATCACCAGGAAGCTGGACAACGACGTGGCCCGGACCCTCAACGCCAGGGTCGACGTGGACGGCGAGGACCCCCACCAGGTGGCGCTGGACTGGCTGGTCCAGGAGGGGTTCGTGAAGGAGGGCTGACCGGTTCAGCAGGACGGGACGGGCTTGCCGGAGTCCAGCGCGACGAGGGACTGCACGGCGCCTTCGAGCGTGGTCACCGGGATCAGCCGCAGCCCCTCGGGCAGCTCCGCCTGCGCGTCCGAGCACTCGGCCTCCGGCACCAGGAAGACGGTCGCGCCGTCGCGCCGCGCGGCCTGCGTCTTCAGCGCCACCCCGCCCACCGCGCCGACCTGGCCGTCGGCGGTGATGGTGCCGGTGCCGGCGATCGTCCGGCCCCCGGTGAGGTCGCCGCCGCGGCCGTTGCCGTCCAGCTTGTCGATGATGCCGAGCGAGAACAGCAGGCCGGCGCTGGGCCCGCCGACGTCCTTGAGCTCCAGCTCCACCTCGATGCCGTCGTCGGCGCGGTCCAGGTGGTTCAGCGCGGCGGCGGTGGCCGCGTCCTGCGACTGCCGCATCTGGTCCGCGTTGTGCTTCTCGATCTCCTTGACGTCGCCCCCGCTCGGGTAGACGGCGTCCAGCGGCATCACGGCGCGGTCGTCGCGGAACCACGCGTCGACCACCTCGCCCAGCGACACCCGGGTGTCGGGGCTGGTCGCCACGATGGTCGTCATGCGCAGCTCGCCGCGGGTGTCCCGGATGGGCGCCCCCGAGATGGTGATCACCGGGTGCCCCTTGTCCTCACCCAGCACGTCGGCCGTCGACCCCGGCTGCGCCACCGAGAACGGCAACGGCGCGAACAGGGCCGTGGCGACGAGCCCCGCGACCGGCAGGGCGCAGACGGCGAGGGCCTGGGGACGTGAGAGACGAGAGAGCACGGAGCCAATCTAACCCGCGTGCCGCGGAGCCGGTCGAGCCGCCCGATCCGGTGCGACCGCCCCGGCTACCGCAGCGCCTCCGCGACCTCGCGGGCCGCTTCGACGACCCGCGTCCCCACCCGTTCCGGCACCGCGTCGGCGAGCATCACCACGCCCACGCTCCCCTCGACGCCGGTGACCCCGAGCAGCGGCGCCGCGGCCCCGCTCGCCCCGGCCTCCAGCTCGCCGTGCGTCAGTGTGTACCCGGGGTCGCCGGAGGGCTTGGCCCGCGCGGACAGGATCGCCTTGCCCGCGGCACCCCGGTCCAGCGGGTGCCGGAACCCGGCCCGGTACGCCACGTGGTAGTCGGTCCACGTCGGCTCCACCACCGCGACGGCCAGCGCCTCCGCCCCGTCGACCAGCGTCAGGTGCGCCGTGGCCCCGATGTCCTCCGCCAGCGACCGCAGCGCCGGCAGTGCCGCCTCCCGTACCAGCGGGTGCACCTGGCGGCCCAGCCCGAGCACGCCCAGCCCCACCCGGGCACGGCCGCCGAGGTCACGTCGTACGAGTGCGTGCTGCTCCAGGGTGGCCAGCAACCGGTAGACCACGGTCCGGTTCACGCCCAGCTTGGTGGATAGCTCGGTGACGGTCAGCCCGTGGTCCGTGTCGGCCAGCAGCTTGAGGACCCGCAGTCCCCGGTCGAGCGTCTGAGAGGTCTCCGCGGTCACGACGCCCACTCCTTAAGTGGTGAGGTCGGCAGCCCCCTCGCGGCTGGTGCGTCGCCGAGTCCCGTCAGCGACGCGCTTCAGAGGCTGCCGATCGGCCGGCGGCCCGGTCGGTACCGGGCCGCGTCGCTTCACGGCTGCGCTCCGCGGCGGCGCTGCCACGGGGCGTGTGCGTAGCGGGACAGTAGCGAGCCGGTCCGCTCAGCGGAAGGCTCCGTCCAGAATCCGGGCAGTGGCCGATATGACCTGCCGCGATATGTCCGGATACGTACGGCGCGCCGGCGGCGCCCTCAAGCCCCCGGCCACGGGCCGTCCGCCCCTGGAGCCACCGGCCGGCCTGCCCCTGCCCCCGGCCCGCGCACCTCGGCACGTCCGGCCCGGCCACCGGGTCGCGGTGTCCCGGTGACCCGGTGCCCCGCGTTCCGGTGACCCGGTGCCCCGGTGCGGCTCCCGCCGTCCGTCCAGACGCCCGCCTCGGGCACCCGGGGCCCGTCCATGCCGCACCGGCCGGCCTGCCTCCGGTCTCGGCCGCGGCCCCGGCCCGCCCGGCCCGGCGGGGCTACCGCATCCGCGTCGCCCACTCCTGCACCTTGGCGATCCGCTGCCGGAGCTGACCGGCCGTGGCCTCCGCGGCCGGCGGCCCGCCGCAGACCCGGCGCAGCTCGGTGTGGATCACTCCGTGCGGCTTGCCGCTCTGGTGGACGTACGCGCCGACCATCGTGTTGAGCTGCCGCCGCAGCTCCATCATCTCCTTGTGGGAGACCACGGGCCGCCGCTCGGCGGGCAGCTCCAGCAGGTCCGCCTCGGTGTCCGGCTTCTTCCTGCTGTGCGCGATCTGCCGGGCCTGCCGCTTCTGCAGCAGCAGCTGCACCTGATCGGGTTCGAGGAGTCCCGGGATGCCCAGGTAGTCCTGCTCCTCCTCGCTGCCGGGGTGGGCCTGCATGCCGAACTCGGCGCCGTTGTACATGACCCGGTCGAAGACGGCGTCGGACTCCAGCGCCTCGAAGGGCAGCATGTCCTGCTCGCCGGTGTCCTCGTCCTGCTGCTTCTCCGCCTCCTGGAGGAGCTTCTCCTCCTCGGCGTACGGGTCCTCCTCGCCGTCCTTCTTCGGCTTGTCGAGGACGTGGTCGCGCTCGCGCTCCATCTCGTTGGCGAAGCCGAGCAGGTCGGGCACGGTCGGCAGGAACACCGACGCGGTCTCGCCCCGGCGCCGCGAGCGCACGAAGCGCCCGACGGCCTGCGCGAAGAACAGCGGCGTCGAGATCGTGGTCGCGTACACGCCGACCGCGAGACGCGGCACGTCGACCCCCTCGGACACCATGCGGACGGCGACCATCCACCGGTCGGTGCTGCTGCTGAACTCGTCGATCCGGCTGGACGCGCCCGCGTCGTCGGAGAGGACGAGGGTCGCCTTGTGCCCGGTGATGTCCCGGATGAGCTTGGCGTAGGCGCGGGCCGACTCCTGGTCGGAGGCGATGACCAGCGCGCCCGCGTCGGGGATCGCCTTCCTGACCTCCGTCAGGCGCTGGTCGGCGGCGCGCAGCACGGCCGGCATCCAGTCGCCGCGCGGGTCCAGCGCGGTGCGCCAGGCCTGGCTGACGGCATCCTTGGTCATCGGCTCGCCGAGCCGCGCCTCGATCTCGTCGCCGGCCTTGGTCCGCCAGCGCATGTTGCCGCTGTAGGAGAGGAAGATGACGGGGCGGACGACGCCGTCGGCGAGCGCGGAGCCGTAGCCGTAGGTGTAGTCGGCCGAGGACCGCCGGATGCCGTCCGCGCCCTCCTCGTACGTCACGAAGGGGATCGGGTTGGTGTCCGAGCGGAACGGCGTACCGGTCAGCGCCAGGCGCCGCGTCGCGGGCTCGAACGCCTCCAGGCAGGCCTCGCCCCAGGACTTGCTGTCACCGGCGTGGTGGATCTCGTCGAGGATGACGAGGGTCTTGCGCTGCTCGACCCGGTTGCGGTGCAGCATGGGCCGTACGCCCACCCCGGCGTAGGTCACGGCGACACCGTGGTACTCCCGGCCCAGCGGGCCCGCGCTGTACTCCGGGTCCAGCTTGATCCCTATCCGCGCGGCGGCCTCGGCCCACTGCTTCTTCAGGTGCTCGGTGGGGGCCACCACGGTCACCTGCTGCACGACGTGGTGGTGCAGCAGCCAGGACGCCAGCGTCAGCGCGAACGTCGTCTTGCCGGCGCCGGGGGTGGCGACCGCCAGGAAGTCACGCGGCTGCTCCTGGATGTACTTCTCCATCGCCCCCTGCTGCCAGGCGCGCAGCTTGCTGGCGGTGCCCCAGGGGGCGCGGCCGGGGAAGGCGGGTGAGAGGTGGTGCGAGGAGGAGGACGAGGCGGCGGTGGTAGTCACGGTCTCCGGGGTGGGGGTAGGACTGCTCGGCTACGTATGACAACCGGGCCACCCTACCGGCGGCCCGGCACCGTCAACGCGCGGACGGCACCGGGTCGCCCGAGGGTGGGACCCACGTCACAACACCCTCGGTGACCCCGGCGTTGACTCACCGTTCGCGCACCCTCGTCGTCACCCAGGCGCCCACCAGCGCGACCAGCGCCATGGGCAGGAAGACGGCGGCGAAGGCGGCCGGCCGGGAGCCCGCGCCGGCCGTCTCGGTGGCGGCGTGGGCGACCGTGCCGCCGCCCAGCGCGGCGAAGGCGGCGCCGCCGATCGCGAGGAGGATCACATTCGCCAGGCCGTCGGAGATCTGGAGCGCGGCGGAGTTGGTGCCGGCCTCCTCGGGGGCGGACAGCTGGAGCAGCAGCACGCTGGTGGAGGAGATCACCAGCCCCATGCCGAAGCAGCCGAACCCCCAGGCGACGGCCACCGTCCACACCGGCACCGCGTCGGCCAGCACGCTCGGCGCGGTCGCGATGGCGGCCGCCGTCAGCAGCATGCCCAGTGTCATCAGCCGTTCCCGGTACGGCTCCAGACGGGGCCGTGACTGCACCCAGGAGCCCAGCGCCCAGGTCGCGCCGCCCGCCGCCAGCGAGAACCCGGCGAGCGTCGGCGACAGGCCGCGCTGGGTGACCAGCATCAGCGGCACGAACGATTCCGCCGCGATGAACGAGCCCGCCGCGACCCCCCGCAGCAGCACCACGGAGGGCAGTCCGCGCGCCGCCCGGCAGGTGCCGCGCGGCAGCAGCCCGAGCACCGCCGGGACCAGCAGCACGGCACCGGCGACGCCGGGCAGCAGGGAGAGCCAGCGCAGGTCCTGGGCGGCGTACTGGAGGAGGCCGGCGCCCAGCGAGATGCCGAGCGCGAGCCGGATGCGGCGCCCGTCGAAGGAGGCGTCCCCGCCCGGGCCGCCGACCGGGCCGGACGCCCGGCGCCGGATCTGCGGCAGCGCGAGCGCCAGCGGCAGCAGGACGAGGACCGGGATGCCGAGGAACACCCAGCGCCAGCCCAGGTGCTCGGTGACCGCGCCCGCGGCCAGCGGCCCCACCACGGACGGCACGACCCAGCTCGCGGCGAACGCGGCCATGATCGCCGGCCGCAGCCGCTCCGGGTAGGCCCGGCCGACGATCACGTACAGCGCGACGATCACCAGCCCGCCGCCGAGCCCCTGCACGGCCCGCCCGAGGATGAACAGCCACATCGCCCCGGCCGTCCCGGACAGCAGCAGTCCCGCCGCGAAGCCGGAGATGCCGCAGGCCAGCGGGGCCAGCGGGCCGCGCCGGTCCGACCACTGGCCGGCCAGCACCATCCCGAACAGGCTGGTCGTGAAGTAGCCGGAGAACGCGAACGCGTACAGCGACACCCCCTCCAGCTCGCGCGCCGCGACCGGCATCGCGGTCCCCACCGCGGTCGCCTCGAAGGCGATGAGCAGGACGACGGAGACGATGCCGATGCTCAGCGCCCGGTACGACCGGCCGAGCACGCCGTCGGCCGGCGTCGGGGGTATGTCGAGGGGGTCTGCTGCGTCCGCGACGTCGGCGTCGCGCGGGTTCGGGGCGGCCATGACCGCCAGAGTAAGGGGCTCGGAGGCACTTGACCCCTGTCGGGAGACGGTGATCTTCTCCGCCGCTGGTCCTACGCCCTCCGTTCATGAACGGAGTGTGGCGGTCTCGTTGCGGCGCCCCCGGATCCCTTGAGTCCCCTTCCGCCCCGGCCATACGGTCGAGTCGACACGTTGGCCGTGTGCCCGAGTGGTTGAGGGGCCAGACTGCAAATCTGGTTACGCGGGTTCGATTCCCGCCACGGCCTCCACACCTCCCCCTGCCTGCGCGCCGTCGGTGCGCAGCAGGCAGAGGGCGAGGACCAGTTCGGAGACGTCCCGGTTCAGGGGGTCCAGGCGGGCCTCCGGCTCGGTCCAGCGCAGGATCTCGCCGGAGGCGCCGTCGACCACCAGGCCCGCGTCGCCGATCAGGCGGCCGAGCCGTATCAGCCGGTCGGCGCCGGCCGGGAGCCGGTCCACGCGGAAGTCCCCCGCGTACTCCTCGTCCGTGTAGAACTCGGTGAGCGTCGGCAGCGGCAGGTCCGTGTCCAGGGAGAAGAGGACCTCGTCCGCGGGCAGGCCCGTCTCGCGCAGGAAGCGGCGGGTCGGTTCATGGGTGAGCGTCACGGGGAAGTCGACGTCCTCGAAACGGGCCACGCGGCCCCGGCCGAACTCCTGGTCCAGCAGGCGCACGGGCAGGTCGAGGGCGAGGCCCGATGCGGTGGCCGGGGTGCTGATCGCCGTGAGGACGGCGCCGGTCGTGCTCATGGGAGGAACACTACGCGGCGCCACTGACAACGCCCGGGACCAGGCCGAATCCGGCGTATCCGGGACTTACTGCGCCGTCACCACGGCCGCCTGCGGCCGGATCGGGAGCCGGTTGACGGGACGGCCCGTCGCCGCCCGCACCGCCGACGCGATCGCCGCCGGCGACGCCACCACCGGCACCGCGCTGACCGCCTTCGCGCCGAACGGCGCGACCACGTCCCGCTCCTCGACGAGCTTCACGATCCGGATGTCCGGCGCGTCCAGGGCCGTCGGCAGGGCGTAGCCGGTGAGGTCGGGGTGCCGTATCACCCCGCGCGCGGTGCGCAGGTTCTCGGTGAGCGCGATACCGACGCCCTGGGTGACCCCCGCCTCGATCCGCGCCGCCAGCTGGGCGGGGTTCAGCACCCGGCCGACGTCCTGGGCCACCGCCAGCTCCACCACCCGGACCGAGCCCAGCTCGATGTCGACGTCGACCACCGCGCGGATGGCGCAGAAGGCGAGGCCCACGAAGGCGTCACCCTGCCCGGCGTCGTCCAGCGGCTCGGTGGGGTGCGGGCGGCACTGCGCGGTCGCCCACAGCTCCTTGCCGTCCAGTGCCTCGGTGACGGTGGTCGACAGCACCCCGTCGTACGAGGTGATCTTGCCGTCGGCGATCTGCAGCAGCTCGGTGGACATGCCGAACTTCTGGGCCAGCGGCTGAAGGAGCTGGGTGCGGACCATCTTGGCGGCCCGTTCCACCGCGCCGCCCGACACCCAGGTGTGACGGCCCCGGCAGCCCGCCCCGGCGGGCGGCTGGTCGGTGTCGACCGGCGCCACGTGCACCTCGTCGACGCCCAGGACCTCCTGGACGATCTGCCGGGCCAGCGTGGTGAAGCCCTGGCCGGTCTCGACGGCCGCGCACAGCACGGTCGCCACCCCGTCCTGGACCTTGACCGTGGCCGTGGACACCTCGTCGGCGCCCTCCGCGCCGAGCATGTGCACCATGCCCAGGCCGTAGCCCACGCCCCGGCGCACGGCGCCCGGTTCGCCCGCGCCCTCGGGGCCGCCGGGCAGCAGCCACTCCTCCTCGGGGGTGTCCTTGGGCAGCGGCGGGAGGGGGAAGTCGCGGACGGCCTGGAGGAGTTCGGCCACCGGTGCGGGGCAGGTCACGGTCTGGCCGGTGGGCAGGACGTCACCGGTCGCCATGACGTTGCGCAGCCGCAGCTCGGCCGGTTCGACGCCGAGCTTCCTGGCGAGCTTGTCCATCTGCGCCTCGTACGCCGCGCAGACCTGCATCGCGCCCTCGCCGCGCACATGGCCGGAGGGCGGGTTGTTGGTGCGCACGGCCCAGCCCTCGATGAAGGCGTTGGGGACGACGTACGGGCCGCAGGCGAACGACACCGCCGCCGCCAGCGCGTCCGCCGAGGTGTCCGCGTACGCGCCCGCGTCCAGCAGGATCTGCGCCTCGACCTTCACCAGCCGGCCCTCGGCGTCCGCGTGGTGGCGGTAGCGCAGCAGGGTGGGGTGCCGGTGGGCGTGGCCCAGGAAGGACTCCTCCCGCGTGGCGGTCAGTTTCACCGGGCAGCCGGTCTTCAGGGCGAGCAGTCCGAGCGGCAGCTGGAAGCCCTGGTCCTCGCGGTCGGCGGTGGCGCCCGGGACGCCGGTGACGACGACCTTGACGCGCTGGGGGTCCAGGCCGAAGGCGGCGGCGGCCGTGTCGCGGTCGGCGTGCGGGTCGGTGGAGGCCACGTACAGTTCCACGCCGCCGTCCGGCCGCGGTACGGCGAGGCCGGCCTCGGCGCCGATGGGCGCGGGGTCCTGGCGGCCGATGCGGTACAGGCCCTCGACGACGACCTCGCCGGCCGCCTCCGGGTCGCCGTGGCGCAGCGGGATGTGCCGGATCAGGTTGCCGTCGGGGTGCAGCGGCTCGGCCTCGAAGGCCTGCTCCGGATCGGTCACCGGGTCGAGCACCTCGTACTCGACGATGACGGCCGCGGCGGCCATCCGCGCGGTGTCCGGGTGGTCGGCGGCGACGGCGGCGATGGGCTCGCCGTGGTGGCGGACGACCTCGGAGGCGAACACCGGGCGGTCGGCCCTGCCCCGGCCGTACTGCGGGCTGCCGGGCACGTCCTCGTGGGTGACGACCGCGCGGACGCCGGGCATCGCCCGCGCGTGCGTGGTGTCGATGGAGGTGATCCTCGCGCGCGCGTGCGGGGCGCGCAGCACGGCCGCCCACAGCAGGCCCTCGGCCCACAGGTCGGCCGCGTACGGGAAGGTGCCCTCGGTCTTCGCGCGCGCGTCGGCGGCGGGCAGGGAGGAGCCGAGGCCGTGCGGGATCGGCTCCGGGGCGGGGCCGGCCTCCGCGGCGCCGGCCGCGGTGGCGGTGGTCGCGGTGGCGGCTTCGTTGCTCACGCCTGGCCTCCGTCCTGTCCCTGTCCGTGTCCGTGTTCGGGTCCGTGTTCGGGTCCGGGTCCGTGCGAGGGGCCGTACGACGACGGGTCGTACGGCGGGTGCTGCGGCTGGTTCGGCTTCTCCCGCGGCTCGAACGCCGACGGGTTGACGCCGCCGGCGCCCGGGCCCGCCTGGTGCGGGATGCGGGCCTGGTCGCCGGTTTCGGCCGCGTCGCCCGCGGCGTGCGCGTCGCGCTCGGCGACGACCTCCCTGACCGCGTCGACCACGGCCCGGTAGCCGGAGCAGCGGCACAGGTTGCCGCACAGCGCCTGCCTGGTCTCCAGCTCGGTCGGCGCCGGGTTGCCCTCCAGCAGGTCGTGCACGGTCATCGCCATGCCGGGCACGCAGAACCCGCACTGCACCGCTCCGCACCGGGCGAGCGCGCGCTGCACGTCCGAGGGCTGCCCGTCGACGGCCAGGCCCTCGACGGTGCGCACCTCGCTGCCGGCCGCAGTCACGGCGGGCACCAGGCAGGAGGCCACGAGCCGCCCGTCGACCTGCACGTTGCAGGCCCCGCACTCGCCCTGCGAGCAGCCGTCCTTGGCGCCCGCGAGGCCGAGCCGTTCGCGCAGCACGTACAGCAGGGACTCGCCGATCCACGCGTCGGTGACGGGCCGGTCGCTGCCGTTGACGCGCAGCACGTAGGAGGCGAGGGGGTGCTCGTCGTGCGCCGGGGCGGGGGGTTCCCCGGCGGGTGCGGCGGGGTCCTGTTCCGCGGCCCGGTCGGGTGCGGCGCCGCCGGACCCGGCGGGCGGCGCGGTGTCCCCGGCCGGCGCGCTCTCCGGGCGCTCCCCGGCCTCGGGTGCCTCCGCGGCCTCGGGTGCCTCGGCGGCCTCCGGTGCCTGCCCGTCCTCGGGCGCCTCCGCGGTCTCCGCCGTCTGCCCGGCCTCCGGGGTCGCCCCGGTGGCGCCCTCAGCCGGGCTCGCGGCGTCCGTGGGGGCCTGTGCGGCGACTCGGGGGCCCTCGGCGCCCCCGGACGCCTCGGCGGGCCCTGGAGCGGCCTCCTGGGCGCCCTCGGCGGCCTCTACGGCCTCTGCGGTGTACGTCCCCTGCGCGGGCGTGGACTCCGGGTGCGCGGGCTCGGGGTGCGCGGGTTCCGGATGCGCGGGCTCGGGGTGCGCGGGTTCCGGATGCGCGGGCTCGGGGTGCGCGGGTTCCGGATGCGCATGCTCGGGGTGCGCGGGTTCCGGGTGCGCGGACTCGGCGGCGGGCTGCTCGCCGTAGCGCCCCTCGGCGTACGCCTGTTCGGTGTACGTCTGCTCGGCGTAGACCTGCCCGGGCGGTTCCGGCTCGTGCGACGGGTGCTCGTACGACGGCTGCTCGTGCGGTGCGCGCTCGGTGTGCGGTTCCGGCGCCTGCGGGGCCCACGCCTGCCCCGCGCCCTCCGTCGCCCAGGGCGCGGGGGCGCCGCCGGGCAGGGTCGCGGGCGGGGTGCCGCCCCACTGCTCGACCAGCGCGGACGTGGTGAACTCGCCGGACTCGTCCGGGAGGTCGCCCCCCGCGACGGGGATCGACCACTGCCCGGTGACGTCGTGCCCGGGCGCGGGCGGGGCCTCGGCCGCCGGGGCCGCCTCGGCCGTGTCCTCGTACGTCTCGTACGTCCACTGCCCGGTCGCCCCCGGGTCGTACGTGAACCGGTCGTGCCCGGGGTCCTGCTGCTGCGCCGCGTTCGGGTCGGGCCACTGGGCGCCGCCCGCGGGCATGCTCCAGGTGCCGGTGGCCGCCGGGTCGGTGCCCGCGGTGGTCGCCGGGGTGACGGTGATGGGCGGCGGCACATAGCCGTGGCCGGGCGCGGCGAGCGGGCTCTCGGAGGAGGCGAGCAGCGCGTCGATGCCGCCCTCGGGCAGCTTCACGAAGGCGGTGGCGCCGTCGTCGTAGTCGCCCTGGGGCAGCGGGTCCCAGCGGCCGCCGCTCTGCGGGGCGCCCGGTCCGTGCCGGTCTCCGTGCTGGTCGTCGGTCACGACAGCGCCCTCCCCAGTGCTCGTCGGGCCAGCGCGGCGACGGTGCGCCGCAGGTGCAGTACGGCGGGCGGCAGGGGCGGCACGCTGCCGTCCTCGGCCGGCGCCGGGTCGGGGATGCAGGCCGCGGCGACGTACTCGCCGAAGGCCCGCAGCGCCTCCGGGACAATCGCCCGGTCGTTGTCCCAGTCGATGAGCCGGGCGACCCACTGCTCGGCCTCCAGGGGCCGCAGCGGCATCGGCGCTATGGCGCCCACGGCGCACCGCACCCCGCGCCGCGCGGGGTCGAGGACCAGGGCGACCGAGGCGACGGCACGGCCGGGGCCGGTGCGCCCGGTCGCCTTCAGGAAGACCTGCGGGGCGTGCAGCAGCGGCACCCGCACGTAGCCGATGAGCTCGCCGCCGCGCAGCATGTCCATCCCGGCCAGCAGGTGCGACACGGGGATCTCCCGGCGGGCCCCGCCCGGGCCGGCGATGATCAGCGTGGCCTCCAGGGCGGCCAGCACCGGCAGCGCGTCGCCGGTGGGGGCGGCGGAGGCGATGTTGCCGCCCAGGGTGCCCGCGTTGCGGATGTGCGGCGGTCCGGCGGCGCGCGCGGCCGCGGCGAGCGCGGGGATGAGGGCGGCGAAGTCGGGGCGGCCCATGCGCGCGTGCGTGAGGCCCGCGCCGAGCAGGGCGTGGCCGTCCAGGTACTGCCAGCCGCGGATCTCGCTGATGCGCCCGAGGCCGACCAGCCCGGCGGGCCGGAGCTGACCGGAGTTGACGGCGGTCATCAGGTCGGTGCCGCCCGCCACCGGGACCGCGGCGGGCATCGCGGTGAGCGCCGCCACGGCCTCGTCGAGCGTGGCGGGCAGGGTGACGGCCTGCGCCGCCTGCGGTGCGTGCGTGGTCAAACCGGCTGCCCCTTCCGCTGCCCCACCTGGTCCCGCCTGTGCTGCCGTACGGTACGTGCTGACAGGGCGGACGTGGCAACTCTGGCACATCTTCGCAGGGCCCGGACGCGGGGGTCCGCTAGGAGGCATTCGCCCACCTCACCAGGGAGATGGTCCGTTTTCACACGGCTGCTCCGGTGCGTGCGGATTGCCCCTCTTCGGTGAAGCTGCCGGTGTTTTCCCCCTTGTCTGTTCGGGGCGGCCCGTCTGCTGTTCGGGACGGACCGCCCGTCTGTTCGGGGTCCCGCGCGGGGACCGGCCGCTGTTACCTGTTCGGCGGCGGGCCGTCGACGGGGCGCCCGAGCACGCCCGGCCGCCGCTGCCACGGCCGCGGTCCGGTGGGCGGCCGGTAGGCCACGCCCAGGGCGTCGAGCCGCCGGTAGTGGGCGGTCATCCGCCGCTGGAAACCGGCGAAGTCCCGCTCGGCCGGGGCGGGCAGCGCGCTCCAGGCGACCTCGGCGAAGGCGGCGAGCCGCGGGAAGACCTGGTAGTCCACGCGCGCGGCGTCCTCCATCACCTCGGTCCACACGTTGGCCTGGGTGCCCAGCACGTGCCGGGCTTCCTCGGGCGTCAGCTCCGGTGGCACCGGCTCGAACCGGAAGACGTCCTCCAGGGTGCGCACGTAGCCGATGGGGACCGGCTCGTCGGCGCCCGCGTCCTGCCGGTGGTCCAGGTAGACCTGCTGTTCCGGGCACATGACCACGTCGTGGCCCGCGCGCGCGGCCGTCACGCCGCCCGCGTAGCCGCGCCACGACGACACGGCCGCACCGGGCGCGAGGCCGCCCTCCAGGATCTCGTCCCAGCCGATGAGCCGGCGCCCCCGCGCGGTCAGCCACCGGTCGAAGTGGCGGGTGAACCAGGCCTGGAGTTCCTCCTCCCCGGCGAGTCCGAGTTCCTTCACGCGCGCCTGTGCCGTGGCGGAGTGCCGCCACTGGTCCCTCGGGCACTCGTCGCCGCCGACGTGGACGAACCGCGAGGGGAACAGTTCCAGGACTTCCTCGAAGACCCCCTCGTAGAAGCGCAGGGTGGTGTCGGTGGGCGCGAGTACGTTGGGGGAGATTCCCCAGTCGTCCCAGACGGAGAGCGCGGTGGTGTCGACGACGTCGGTGTTCCCGAGTTCCGGATACGCGGCGATGGCGGCCTGCGAGTGGCCCGGCACGTCGATTTCCGGGACGACGGTGATGTGCCGCTCGGCGGCGTAGGCGACGATTTCGCGGATGTCGTCCTGGGTGTAGTGGCCACCGTGGGGCTTCCGCTCCCACAGCGGTGAGGCGCGGTGACCGAATCTCGTCCGCGCCCGCCAGGAGCCGACCTCGGTCAGCCGGGGGTACTTGCGGATCTCGATCCGCCAGCCCTGGTCGTCGGTGAGGTGGAAGTGGAGGACGTTGAGTTTGTGCGCGGCCATCAGGTCGAGATAGCGCAGCACACCGTCCTTGGGCAGGAAGTGCCGGGCGACGTCGAGCATCAGGCCGCGCCAGCGGAACCGGGGGGCGTCCTCGATCACGACCGCGGGCACGTCCCACGTCCGGCGGGCCGGGTCGACCGGTGCCCGCCGGAAGGCGTCGGCGCCCAGCAGCTGACGGAGCGTCTGCGCGCCCCAGAAGACGCCGGCCGCGCTGCCCCCGTCGATGCGGACCGCGTGCCCGTCGACGGCCAGGCGGTACGCCTCGGGTGCCAGCTCCGGGTCCACCCGCAGCACGATGCCGCTCTCCGCACGGCCCTCGCGGCCCTCGGCGAGGGGCAGTCCGGTGGCGGCGCCCAGGGTGCCGCGCAGCCAGTGCGCCACCCGCTCGGTGCCGGGTGCGGCGTGCAGCGCCGTCGCCTCGTCCAGCGCGAGGGTCCCCCGCTCGGGCGGCACCCGCCGGCCCTCGCGGGGAGCCGGGATCAGATCCTCGAAGTCCATGTCGGTCCTCAGTCCTTCACCGCTCCGGCCAGTCCGGAGACCAGCCGTCGCTGTACGAGTACGAAGAAGATCAGTACCGGAACCGTCATCACCGTGGACGCCGCCATCACGCCGCCCCAGTCGGGATCGTCCGGGTCATAGAACACCAGCAGCGCCATCGGCAGAGTCGACTGCGAGGTGTCGCTGATGATGAACGACTTGGCGAACAGGAAGTCGTTCCAGGTCGAGATGAACGAGAACACACTGGTGGCCACGAGCCCGGGGAAGACGAGCGGGAACAGAATGCGCCACATGAATCGCGTCCGGCTCGCCCCGTCGATGTACGCGGCCTCCTCCAGCGCCTCCGGGACCGCCTTCACGAACCCGCGCAGCATCCAGATGGCGAACGGCAGCGAGAAGGCGATGTGCGGCAGGATCAGTGACGCCAGGGTGTTCAGCCGGCCGGCGTCCCGCATGAGGAAGAACAGGGGGATGGTGAGCGCTTCCACGGGCACCATCTGGGCCACCAGGAACAGGATCAGCAAGGTGGTCCGGAATCGGAAGCGGAATCGGGTCACGGCGGTCGCCGCGAGGAACGCGATCAGCGCCGAGGCGATCACCACGGTGCCGGCGACGAGCAGGCTGTTGAGGAAGTAGCGGCCGAAATCCTGCTGCCCGAAGACCCGCCGGAAGGAATCCAGTGTGGGCGCGAGCGTCCAGGGCCGCGGCTCGTCCGATTCGATCTCCCCGGCCGGCCGGAAGGCGCTCAGCACCATCCAGTACAGCGGGAACGCCACCACGGCCGCCACCAGCAGCGCCGACGCCTCGGCGGCCGCCCGCCAGGGGCGCCGTACGAGAACCCGTACGGGTTTCACAGCACCTCCCC
This sequence comes from Streptomyces glaucescens, assembly GCF_000761215.1. Lineage (GTDB taxonomy): Bacteria > Actinomycetota > Actinomycetes > Streptomycetales > Streptomycetaceae > Streptomyces > Streptomyces glaucescens_B. The sequence continues at coordinate 3,053,035 of NZ_CP009438.1, forward strand.
CTGCCGGCGCAGCAGCCGCAGGTACCCGAGCGTCACCGCGAGCAGGATCAGCAGCATCACCACGCCGATCGCCGAACCGAGGCCGTACTCGGAGGAGGCGAAGGCCCGTTGGTAGGCGTAGACGTTGAGCACGAGGTTCTGCCCGGCGATCCCGCCGCCGTTCGTCATGACGTAGATCTGGGTGAAGACCTTGAAGTCCCAGATGACGGACTGGATGGTGACGATCGCCAGGATCGGCCGCAGCATCGGCGCGAGCACGGACCGCCAGATCCGCCACTGCGAGGCACCGTCCAGCGCGGCGGCCTCCAGCACCTCCGACGGCACGGCGCGGATGCCCGCGTACACCGTGACCATCACGAACGGGAAGGAGCACCACACCACTTCGAGCAGGACGAGCAGGAAGGCGCTGTAGCGGCCGTACGTCCAGGAGTGGTCGCCGAGGCCGAGCACCCGGTTCACCGGCCCGAAGTCCGGGTCGAACAGCAGCAGCCACACCGTCGACCCGGTCACCGCGGGGGTGGCCCACGCGCCCAGCGCGGCGAGCATCAGCGCCAGCCGGGGCAGCGCCCGCACCCGGGTCAGCAGCACGGCGAGGCCGCAGCCGACGGCGAGCGTGCCGCCCACACAGGCGGCGGCGAACAGCACGGTCGTGAGCAGCACCTGCCGGAACTGCTCGTCGCCGAAGAGCTCGCGGTAGTTCCCGAGCCCCCGGAAGGAGGTCGGCTCCCCACCGCTGACCTGCGCCTGCGTGTACTCCAGCAGCGAGATCAGCCCGAGCTGCCAGACGGGGTAGACGAGCAGCCCGCCGAGGACCAGGAGGGCGGGGGCGAGGTAGATCCACGGCAGGCTCCGGTCCGGCCAGGGGCGCGGGGTGCCGTGCGCCGGGCCGCGCCGGGACCGCGTCCGGCGCACCGCCCCCGCGGGTGTCCCGCTCACCCGGCGGCGCCGAACATGTCGTTCATGCGCCGCGCCGCGTCGCGTGACGCCGTCCGCACGTCCTTCCGCCCGCTGACGATCTCCTGGAACATCGTCGGGAGCACCTGTGAGGAGTCGATGCGCGCCCAGGCGGGCGAGGCGGGCACGGACTTCGCCCCGGCGGCCAGGGTCCGCACGAACGGCTCCACGAACGGTTCCCTGGCCGCCGCCTCGCGCCGGACGTCGGTGAAGGTGGGCAGGAAGCCCATGGCGTCGAAGAGTTCGCCCTGGGTGTCCTTGGAGGCGAGCCGCTTCATCAGGTCGACGGCGAGGGTGCGGTGCGAGGTGCTCCTCAGGACGCCGATGTTGTTGCCGCCCGCGAAGGCGGGCGCGATCTCGCCGGGCGCCACTCCGGGGAGCGGTACGACGGCGTACTTGCCCTTGACGGCGCCGGCCTCGACGGCCGCGTGGCTGAAGTCCCCGCCGATCGCCATGCCCGCCCGGCCGGCGGCGAAGGCGGTGATCGTGTCGTTGCCGGTCATGCCGGCGCACTTGGCGGCGGGGCAGTTGTGGTCGCCGAAGAGGGCGGTGTAGGCCGCGATGCCGCGCCGTGCGGCGGGACTGTCGAGGGCGGCGGTGTACGAGCCGTCCGCGCCGGTGGCGAGTTCACCGCCGTGGGCCCACACGAACGGCAGGGCGCCGTAGGTGTAGGCGCCGCCGACGACGAGGCCGTACAGGTCCGGCCGGGCGGCGCGGATCGTCCGTGCGGCCCCGGCGAGTTCGTCCTGGGTCCGCGGCACTCGCAGGCCGAGCTCCGCGAAGACGTCGGTGCGGTAGTAGAGCGCGCGGACACCGACGAAGAACGGGGCGCCGTAGACCTTGCCGCCGACCGTGACGGACTGCCGGGCGGCCGGGTCGGTGTCCTTCGCCTCGTCCCAGGCGGTGAAGGCCCGGGTGACGTCGGCCAGTCCGCCGTCCCGCACGTACCCGGCGGTGTCGGTGTTGCCGTACTCGATGACGTCGGGGGCGGACGCGGGGTCGTTGAAGGCGGCCTTGACGCGCTGGGCGCGGGTCTCGACGGGGATGTACTCGACCTGCACCTCGGTGCCGTCGTGGGCCTCCTCGAAGCGGTCCACGACCGCGTCGACGACCCGTTCCTTGGGCTGGTTGTCGACCTCCTGGAAGAGCCAGACCCGCAGGGTGCCGGTCTTCTCGTCCGCGCCGGAGGAGGTGTCGGCGGTCCGGGGGGCGCAGGCGGTGACGGCCAGGACGGCGAGGAGCACGGCCAGCCGGGCGGGGAGCTTCATGCAGCAGCCTCCGAGCGTTGCAACATATGCAATGAATGTTTCGCTCTGCACAACACAAGGGAGGCTAAGGACTACATGAACACGCCGACAAGAGGTCTCCGCCACTTCGTGACAACACGAAGGCCCCCGCAGCGCGCCTCAGCGCACTCCGGGGGCCTCGCGGGAAAACCGGCAGGAGAGGGCGGACGGGTTACTTGTCGCCCTTGCCCTTGTCGTCACCGCCGGCGCCCATGGACTCGTAGATCTCCTTGCACATGGGACACACGGGGTACTTCTTCGGGTCGCGGCCCGGCACCCACACCTTGCCGCACAGCGCCACGACGGGGGTGCCGTCGAGGGCGCTCGCCATGATCTTGTCCTTCTGGACGTAGTGGGCGAAGCGCTCGTGATCACCGTCGCCGTGCGACACCTGCGGCGTCGGCTCTACGAGGGTCCCCGTACCAGTCCCGCGCTCGGGCTCGAGAGTGCTCATAGAAACCAAGAGTACTGAAGCTCACATGCTTCAGTTGAGCGACGGGTCGTCCGGATAGGTGGCCACCATCGCCAGTTCGTTGCGCTGCCGGCGCAGCACCTCGCGCCACAGCCTCTCCGGGGCCGGGCAGGACACGTCCCCCGGCTCGGACTCCACCACGTACCAGGCCCCGTCCACCAGCTCGTCCTCCAGCTGTCCGGGTCCCCAGCCGGCGTACCCGGCGAAGATCCGCAGCGAGCCGAGGGCGGAGGCCAGCAGCTCCGGCGGGGCCTCCAGGTCCACCAGACCGATCGCGCCGTGCACCCGGCGCCAGCCCAGCGGGGCGGCCTCCCCCGAGGCCCCGCCCGGGACGACGGCGACCCCGAGCGCCGAGTCCAGCGACACCGGGCCGCCCTGGAAGACCACACCGGGCTCGCCCGCCAGGTCCGCCCAGCCCTCCAGGATGTCGCCCACGCCCACCGGCGTCGGACGGTTGAGGACGACACCGAGGGAGCCCTCCTCGTCGTGGTCGAGGAGGAGCACCACCGCACGGTCGAAGTTCGGGTCCGCCAGGGCGGGGGTGGCCACGAGCAGCCGCCCTGTGAGCGAGGACACCTCGGTCATGCCAGACATGATCCCGCATCTTCCCCCGGCATGGGGAGGCAATCCGGACGGCCGGGTGAAGGCGACCGGGGTGTGCACCGGTGCGCCCCGCGTGCGGACCGGCGCCCGGCACCGCGGCGCCCCGCCCCGGCGGACCGCGCCCGGCGCGCCGGTGACCCCATGTGCCCGACGGGGAACGGTTCGTGTTGTGACACAGCCATGACGTACCCACGCGGTACTCGGGCTTACGGGACAGGGGCCCACGGCGATTACTCTGTCTCTCCGGCCCTGCCACCCATTCCAACGGAACGCGAGATTCATGACCGTCAACGACGATGTCCTGCTTGTCCACGGCGGAACCCCGCTGGAGGGCGAGATCCGTGTCCGCGGCGCGAAGAACCTCGTGCCGAAGGCCATGGTCGCCGCGCTGCTGGGCAGCGCCCCCAGCCGGCTGCGCAACGTTCCGGACATCCGCGACGTGCGCGTGGTCCGCGGGCTGCTCCAGCTGCACGGCGTGACGGTCCGACCGGGCGAGGAGCCGGGCGAGCTGGTGCTCGACCCGACGCACGTCGAGAGCGCCAACGTGGCCGACATCGACGCCCACGCCGGCTCCAGCCGCATCCCGATCCTCTTCTGCGGCCCGCTGCTGCACCGCCTCGGCCACGCCTTCATCCCGGGCCTCGGCGGCTGCGACATCGGCGGGCGGCCCATCGACTTCCACTTCGACGTGCTGCGCCAGTTCGGCGCCACGATCGAGAAGCGGGCCGACGGCCAGTACCTGGAGGCCCCGCAGCGACTGCGCGGCACCAAGATACGGCTGCCGTACCCGTCCGTCGGCGCGACCGAGCAGGTGCTGCTCACCGCGGTGCTCGCGGAAGGCGTGACGGAACTCTCGAACGCGGCCGTGGAGCCAGAGATCGAGGACCTGATCTGCGTCCTGCAGAAGATGGGCGCCATCATCGCGATGGACACCGACCGCACCATCCGCATCACCGGTGTGGACAAGCTGGGCGGCTACACCCACCGCGCCCTCCCGGACCGCCTGGAGGCCGCCTCCTGGGCGTCCGCGGCGCTGGCCACCGAGGGCGACATCTACGTCCGCGGCGCCCAGCAGCGCTCGATGATGACGTTCCTCAACACCTACCGGAAGGTGGGCGGCGCCTTCGAGATCGACGACGAGGGCATCCGCTTCTGGCACCCGGGCGGACAGCTCAAGTCCATCGCCCTGGAGACGGACGTGCACCCCGGCTTCCAGACCGACTGGCAGCAGCCGCTGGTCGTCGCCCTCACCCAGGCCACGGGCCTGTCCATCATCCACGAGACGGTCTACGAGTCCCGGCTCGGCTTCACCTCCGCGCTCAACCAGATGGGCGCCCACATCCAGCTCTACCGCGAGTGCCTGGGCGGCTCCGACTGCCGCTTCGGCCAGCGCAACTTCCTGCACTCCGCGGTCGTGTCAGGACCGACCCGGCTCCAGGGCGCCGACCTGGTCATCCCCGACCTGCGCGGCGGCTTCTCGTACCTGATCGCGGCCCTGGCCGCCCAGGGCACGTCCCGGGTGCACGGCATCGAACTGATCAACCGCGGCTACGAGAACTTCATGGAGAAGCTCGTGGAGCTGGGCGCCAAGGTCGAGCTGCCGGGCAAGCCCCTCGGCTGACACCCGCACCACCGCGAACGCCGATGGGGCGGCCACCCGAGTCCGGGTGGCCGCCCCATCGGCGTTTGGCGGAGCGCCCCCTGCGAGAGGGGCGCGGGGAACTGCGCGGCCGGCCACGGGCGGCCCGCAGGCCGCGAGACGGCCCGCGGTCACCCGGCGCCCGTCGCGGAGCGCTTACTTGCCCTTGGCGGCTTCCTTCAGCTTGGAGCCCGCGGAGACCTTCACGCTGTAGCCGGCCGGAATCTGGATCGGCTCGCCGGTCTGCGGGTTGCGCGCGGTGCGAGCGGCACGGTGGGTGCGCTCGAAGGTCAGGAAGCCGGGGATGGTGACCTTCTCGTCGCCCTTGGAGACGATGTCGCCGACGACGTCGGCGAACGCGGCCAGGACGGCGTCGGCGTCCTTGCGGGTCACCTCGGCGCGGTCGGCCAGCGCGGCCACCAGCTCACTGCGGTTCATGTTGTTACTCCCGTGTTCTTCTTGCTGTTGGGGCGTGCCACGCGGCGGAGCCGCATCTCGGGCACAGCGAAGCCGATGCTGCCAGGGCCCTCGGACAGTCCCTGGACCCGGGTCCGTCGTCAGACGCTCGCGCCCAGGACCGCATCCTGCCCCTACCTGCGGCGGGAAAGCCAATCCGGCACCCGTCGGAGTCGTGAGAACACTCTTGGGAGTCACACGAGGCGCGCCCCTGACCGGCCGTCCACCCGGATGGCGGCGGCCGACGGCCCGCCCACCCTAGAGGGCGTGCGGGCGGGCCCGGTTCCACGACGCGCCGGATTCCCGGCCCACCGTGGTGATCCTCACAGCCCGGGCCGATGGGCCCGGCGAGGCCTCAGGCGGTCGCTCCGGCCGCCTTCGCCGCGTCCCGCACCGCTCCCGCGACGGCGCCCGCGACCTTGTCGTTGAAGACGGACGGGACGATGTAGTTCGGGTTCAGCTCGTCCTCGGTGACGACGTCCGCGAGGGCCTTGGCGGCGGCGAGCATCATCTCGGTGTTGACCGTGCGGGACTGGGCGTCCAGCAGGCCGCGGAAGACGCCCGGGAAGACCAGCACGTTGTTGATCTGGTTGGGGAAGTCGGAGCGGCCGGTGGCCACAACTGCGGCCGTCTGACGGGCGATTGCGGGGTCGACCTCGGGGTCGGGGTTCGCGAGCGCGAACACGATGGCGTCGTCGGCCATGGCGGCCACGTCGTCGCCGTCGAGGACGTTCGGGGCGGAGACGCCGATGAAGACGTCGGCGCCGCGCACGGCCTCCTTGAGGGTGCCGGTGACGCCCTCGGGGTTGGTGTTGTCGGCGATCCAGCGCAGCGCCGAACCCGGGGCGGCGTCGACCAGGTCCTCGCGGCCGGCGTGCACCACTCCGTGGATGTCGGCGACGACGGCGTGCTTGACGCCGGCCGCGATCAGCAGCTTCAGGATGGCCGTGCCGGCCGCGCCGGCACCCGACATGACGACCCGGACGTCGCCGACTCCCTTGTTCACCACGCGCAGCGCGTTGGTGAGGGCGGCGAGCACCACGATGGCGGTGCCGTGCTGGTCGTCGTGGAAGACGGGGATGTCGAGGGCCTCGCGCAGCCGGGCCTCGATCTCGAAGCAGCGGGGCGCGGAGATGTCCTCGAGGTTGATGCCCGCGAAGCCGGGGGCGATCGCCTTGACGATCTCGACGATCGCGTCGGTGTCCTGGGTGTCGAGGCAGATCGGCCAGGCGTCGATGCCGGCGAAGCGCTTGAAGAGGGCCGCCTTGCCCTCCATGACGGGCAGCGCGGCCTTGGGACCGATGTTGCCGAGGCCGAGCACGGCGGAGCCGTCCGTCACGACCGCAACGGAGTTGCGCTTGATGGTGAGGCGGCGCGCGTCCTCGGGGTTCTCGGCGATCGCCATGCACACGCGGGCCACGCCCGGCGTGTAGACCATGGAGAGGTCGTCACGGTTGCGGATGGGGTGCTTCGACGCCATCTCGATCTTGCCGCCGAGGTGCATCAGGAACGTACGGTCGGAGACCTTGCCGAGCGTGACGCCCTCGATGCCGCGCAGCTGCTCGACGATCTGGTCGGCGTGGGCGGTGGACGTGGCGGCGATCGTCACGTCGATACGGAGCTTCTCGTGGCCGGACGCGGTGACGTCGAGGCCGGTCACCGAGCCTCCGGAGGACTCCACGGCGGTGGTGAGCTGCGAGACGGCGGTTCCGCTCGCGGGCACCTCCAGCCGGATGGTCATCGAGTAGGAGACGCTGGGCGCCGTTGCCATGGCCGACTTCCTCTGCTTTCACCGTGTCGCGAAGTTGTGCCGTCCGATCGTCGCACCTACCAACGGGTAGGCAGTAGTCGCCCCGGATTGCGGACGTTTTGTTCATGGGCGACCACGACTTTCGGAAAACATCTTCCACGATACGAGAATCGATCAGCCAGCCCTGTGACGACAAAGAGGCCCACGTCACATTCGACGTGGGCCTCTTCGTACGTTCATGACACCGACCCGCCATGCTCGCCTCGCGGCAAGTGGTCGCTCGTAGCGACGAAGGTTGGGCCCGGGGGCTTGGATCGAGCCGGTGTCACATCCAGGCTAACAAACGATCCCGGACGACCATTCCCCTCTCGGGAAAAACCCTCCCCGATCAGTCCCGCAGCAGGTCCGGCACCCCCGCGGCGTCCGGCTCGTCCCGCTCCCCGGAGACCACCGTCAGCTGCTGCGTGGCCCGGGTCAGGGCCACGTAGAGCACCCTCAGGCCCGCCGGCGACTCGTCGGCGATCTCCGCCGGCGAGACGACGACCGTCGCGTCGTACTCCAGGCCCTTCGCCTCCAGGCTGCCGAGCGCCACCACCCGGTCGCCGAGCCCGGCCAGCCAGCGCCGCGCCTCCTCGCGCCGGTTCATCGCCACGACCACGCCGATCGTGCCGTCGACCCGGTCCAGCAGCCGCGCGGCCTCCTCCCGGACGGTCTCCCCCAGCGACTCCCGGACGACCGTGAAGCGCGGCTGCACACCCGTCGAGCGCACGGCCGACGGCGCCTCCGAGCCGGGCATCGCCAGCGCCAGCACCTTCGCCGCCAGGTCGGCGATCTCGGCCGGGTTGCGGTAGTTCACGGTGAGTTGGAAACGGCGGCGGGGGCGGGTGCCCAGGGCCTCGTCACGGGCCTCGGCGGCCTCGTCCGGGTCGGACCAGGACGACTGCGCCGGGTCGCCGACGACCGTCCAGGTGGCGTGCCGGCCCCGGCGGCCGACCATGCGCCACTGCATCGGCGTGAGGTCCTGCGCCTCGTCGACGATGACGTGCGCGTACTCCACCCGCTCCTGCGCCAGGCGCTCGGCGCGCTCGCGCTGCGACTCCTCGCGCACCGGCATCAGCTCCTCCAGCCCGGTGAGCTGGTCCAGCGGGTCCAGCTCGCGCCTCCTGCGGGGGCGGGCCGGGGCGCCGAGGACGGCGTTCAGCTCGTCGAGGAGCGCGATGTCGTGCACGGAGTGCCCGTCCCGCTTCAGTGAGCGGGCGACCCTGCGGACCTCGCCGGGGTTCAGCACCCGCCGCGACCAGCGGCCCAGCCGCTTCTCGTCGGCCATCGCGGCCAGCACCCCGGCCGGGGTCAGCTCGGGCCACCAGGCGTCGAGGAAGGCGATGAAGGAGTCCTCGCCCGCGACGTCCTCGTCGAAGGAGGAACGCAGCTCGGCGGCCAGCTCCGGGTCGGTGTGCCGGCCGGCGGCGCCCGACTTCTGCCACAGGGCGTCCAGCAGCAGCCTGCGGGCGCGCGGGCGCAGCAGGTTCACGGGCGCGGTGCCGCCGAGGACGGTCTGGCGGATCCGGCCCAGCTCCCCGGCCTCCAGCTCCAGCCGCCGGCCGAACGCGACGACCCGGAGCCGGTCCGGCGAACCGTTCGCCTCCAGCGCGCCCCGGGCGGCCTTGCGCAGCACCTTGAGCATGCGGGAGGAGCCCTTGGCGCGGGCCACGGCCGGGGAGTCGTACAGGGTCGCCTCGGCGCCGTCGACGAGCGAGCCGATCGCGCGGATCGCGACCTGGCCCTCCTCGCCGAGCGAGGGCAGCACGCCCTCGGTGTACGCGACCAGCAGCGGGGTGGGCGAGACGATCAGGATGCCGCCCGCGTACCGGCGCCGGTCCTGGTAGAGCAGGTAGGCCGCGCGGTGCAGCGCGACGGCGGTCTTCCCCGTGCCCGGGCCGCCCTCCACGTACGTCACCGAGGCGGCGGGCGCGCGGATCACCAGGTCCTGCTCGGCCTGGATCGAGGCGACGATGTCCCGCATGGTGTGGCTGCGGGCCTGGCCGAGCGCGGCCATCAGGGCGCCGTCGCCGATCACCGGCAGCTCGTGCCCGTCGAGGAACGCCTTCAGCTCGGGGCGCATGAGGTCGTCCTCGACACCGAGCACCCTGCGGCCCTTGGACCGGATGACGCGCCGGCGCACGACCCGGCCCGGGTCCACCGGTGTGGACCGGTAGAAGGGCGCGGCGGCCGGGGCCCGCCAGTCGATGACCAGGGGGGAGTAGTCCTCGTCGAGGACGCCGATCCGGCCGATGTGCAGGGTCTCGGCGATGTCGGCGGTGTTGTCCGGGCGTACCGCCCCCTCGGCGGGCTCCACCGCCGTGTACGCGCCGTCCGGGCCCTTCTTCCCGTCCTTGCCGGGCAACAGGTCGATCCGGCCGAACAGGAAGTCCTCGAACTCGTTGTTCAGCCGGTTGAGGTGGACGCCCGCGCGGAACACCTGCGCGTCCCGCTCGGCGAGCGCGCCGGGCGTGCCGACCTGGCCGCGCCGGGCCGCGTCCTCCATGAGGAACTCCGCCTCGTGGATCTTCTCCTCCAGGCGGCGGTACACCCGGTCCAGGTGTACCTGTTCGACGCCGATCTCCCGATCGCGGACGGAGTCGTGACCGGTGTCCTGAACCGGGTCGACCGCGGAAGTCTGCTGAGCCTGTGCGGCCACCGGGCCCCCTTCTGACGTGCTGGGCAGCCGTCCACCGTACGCGAAGGGGGTGGCGGAAAGCTACGGGGGCGCCCATCGGCCCCCGCGTCCCCGGGCCCCGCGCGCAGCCCGGGGACGGGTGCCGCGCGGGGCCCGGGGACGGGTGCTACGCGTCGACCTCCACCAGCCGCTCGCCGGCGAACGTCATGACCTCGAAGTGGTCGATCTCCTCCGGCGTGAACGCGGCGCCGCCGTTCACGTACAGCGGCTGCCTGGCCTGGTCGGTGGTGGCGCCCGGGATGCCGTACCCCCAGTCCGGCACCGACCAGGAGGTGACCGTCTCCCGCTCGCCGTTCTTGCCGACGGCGATCAGGGAGCACTTCAGGGGTCCCTTGACGTTCTTCAGCTCCAGGACCGCGTGCGTGCCCCACGCCTTCTTCTCCAGCGCGACGGTCGCGCTGACCCGGGTGCCCGGGTCGGTGGCGGTGACCTTGTCGTCGATCTCGTCGAAGGACGCCTCGGCGGGGCTGCTCGCCCGGGCGGCAACCGGCCGGCCGCCGCCGTCGTCGCCCCCGCTGGTCGCCACGGCGACGAACGGCCCGCCGACGATCAGCGCGGCCGCCGCCGCGACCATGTAGAAACCGCGCCGGCGCTTCTGCGCGCGGCGCTCGGCGACCTCGTCGACGAGTCTCTCCGCCAGCCGTGGGCCGGGCCGCGCGGAGAGGGACTCGCCGATCGCGGGCGTGCCGGCGCCGGGCAGGTCGGCGAGCGCCGCGAGCATCGGCTCCATGCCCGCCAGCTCGTCGAGCTGCTGCGCGCACCACTCGCAGTTCGCGAGGTGCGCCTCGAAAGCGGTTGCTTCGGCGTCGTCGAGAATCCCGAGGGCGTAGGCGCCGACGGTCTCGTGTTCGTTCGGGCCCGTGGGTCCCTGTGGCCCCTGAGATCCCTGCATGGGGCCAGACATACCCGGACCCCCCGCGCCGTATCCCCCGTACCCACTCATCACGCCGTCACCCCCCGCTCCTCCAGTGCCAGCTTCATCGAACGCAGTGCGTAGAACACCCGGGAGCGCACGGTGCCACTCGGTATCCCCAGGGTCTGAGCCGCCTCATTGACGGTACGCCCCTTGAAGTACGTCTCGACGAGCACCTCCCGGTGTGCCGGGGTCAGGTCGTCGAGCGCGTCCGACAGCGTCATCAGCCACAGCGCCTTGTCGATCTCGTCCTCCGCGGGGATGACCTCCAGCGGCGACGGGTCGACCTCCTGCGGCCGGGCCTGCCGGCTGCGGTGGCCGTCGATGACGATGCGCCGGGCGACCGTCACCAGCCAGGGGCGTACCGATCCGGTCGCCCGGTTGAGCGAGCCGGCGTTCTTCCAGGCACGGATGAGCGTTTCCTGCACGACGTCCTCGGCGCGCTGCCGGTCTCCGGCGACCAGGCGCAGCACGTAGGCGAGCAGGGGTCCGGCGTGTTCGCGGTACAGCGCGCGCATCAGCTCCTCGTCGGGCTCCGCGGGCTGTGCGGGCATGCGATGTCGGGCCCTCGCTCCACGTTCCCTGGCCACGACGGAATCCTTGCGCACGCCCACCTCCGATGTCCGGGGGTTCCCCCAGCCGGTCGCTCAGGGACGGGTACGCACGCGGGGTGCCGGGTGTTCAAAGCGAGGCGACAGTTTTCTGCTCGCCGCCGTGACGAGGCGGACATGCCACCGCAATTCCCCCCTACGGCCTTCACATTTCCCCCACGGGGGTCAAGGACGCCCGGGATGGCGGGTGTTACGCACGTCACTCCCCCGGCGGGGTGCCGGTGAGGGCGGCCCGGCGCCGGTGCCGGGCCACCCGCTCACGGTTCCCGCACACCTCGCTGGAGCACCAGCGCCTGCGCCGCCCGCGCGAGGTGTCGAGGTAGACGATCGGGCAACGGCCGCCGGCGCACTGCCGCAGACAGGCCCGCGCGGCGGGGTCGGTGAGCAGCTCCACGGCGTCCCGGGCGACCGCCGCGAGCAGCGCGGCACAGTCGGGCGGGCGGTCCAGCCGCCGCACCAGCGTGCCGTCCTCGGCGCGCACCGCGCGCGGGGCCGGGGGCGCGGCGCGGGCGAGCTCGTTGAGGCGGGCGAGCGCCCGGTCGTACCCGGTGCCGCTCCCGGCGGGCCGCAGCGTGCCGCGCACCAACGGGTCGATACGGGCGCGCAGTTCCCGGAAGCCCTGGAGCCAGGAGGTGTCCGCCTGGCCGAGCGGGGTGCCCGGCGGCACCAGCCCGGCCCCGGTGATCCAGGCGCGCAACACGTCCACCGAGTCCAGCCGTTCGCCCGGATGCGTGGTCGCCAGCAGGTCGAGACAGCGCCGCCCGGCGTCGAACCGCAACTCGGGGGCGTCCGTGGCCGTACCCAGTGCCATGCGCCTGTCACCGCCTAGGGGTCACCTGGGTGTTCCCTCCTACAGTGCCTGCCCGCCTTCCCAGCCGGAACCCCTGAAGCGGCCACCGGCGCGCGGCGGGAACGCGGAACCGGGCGCTGCTCGGCGCGACCACCGGCGCGGCGGGAACGCGCACCGCGCGGAACGTGGCCGGGCGGAACGGGGACGCGCGGGAGCCGACCGTGCCGGGGCCGGACGGGCGGGAGCCGGAACCGAGCGGCAGATGGGCGCGGTTCGGGCGTCCGGGTACGGGCGCGGTTCAGGCGTCCGCGTACTTGGCGTCCGCCGCCGGGTCCAGGGCCAGGCGGTAACCGCGCTTGACGACGGTCTGGATCAGCTTCGGCGCGCCGAGAGCCGTACGCAGCCGGGCCATCGCCGTCTCCACGGCGTGCTCGTCCCGTCCGGCACCGGGCAGCGCGCGCAGCAGGTCCGCGCGGGCCACCACCCAGCCCGGCCGCCGGGACAGGGCCCGCAGCAGCGACATCCCGGCGGGCGGCACCGGCCGCAGCACGCCGTCGACCAGGACCGCGTGCCCGCGGATCTCCAGCCGGTGCCCGGCGACCGGCAACGACCGGGCGCGGGCGGGCAGTTCCTGGCACAGGAGCTGGACCAGCGGGCCCAGCCGGAAGCGTTCGGGCTGCGCGGTCTCCACGCCGTGGTTCTGGAGGGGCAGCGCGGTCACCGGTCCGACACAGGCCGGGAGGACGTCGTGGTGCAGGGCGGTGAGCAGTTCGGGCAGCAGCCCGCGCTCCTCGGCCCGGTTGAGCAGCGACTGGGCGGCCGGCGCACTGGTGAAGGTGACCGCGTCCACACCCCGCGAGACCGCGGCGTCCAGCAGCCGGTCCACGGGCGACAGGTCCTCCGGCGGCATCCACCGGTACACCGGCACCCCGACCACCTCGGCGCCGGCCGCCCGCAGCGACTCCACGAACCCGGGCAGCGGCTCGCCGTGCAGCTGTACGGCGATCCGGCGGCCCTCCACACCCTGCTGAAGCAGCCGGTCCAGCACCTCGGCCATCGACTCGGAGGACGGCGACCACTCCTCGGTCAGCCCGGCGGCCCGGACCGCGCCCTTCACCTTCGGCCCGCGGGCCAGCAGCTCCACGCCCCGCAGCCGCTCCAGCAGCGGCTCGCCCAGCCCCCAGCCGTCGGCGGCCTCGACCCATCCCCGGAAGCCGATGGCGGTGGTGGCCACCACCACGTCCGGCACCCGGTCGAGCAGGTCCTTCGTCGCGGACAGCAGCTCGCTGTCGTCGGCGAGCGGCACGATCCGCAAGGCCGGGGCGTGCAGGACGGCGGCTCCGCGCCGCTGGAGCAGCGCCCCGAGCTCGTCGGCCCGGCGCGCGGCCGTCACTCCCACGGTGAACCCGGCGAGCGGCCCGTGCTCGGCCCGCGCCCCGGTCCCGCTGTCCGGTCCTTGCTGTTCCTCGTACATAAACTCTCGTCCCGCACTCGAGTTGTCGCACCTACATGCCTCCGAGCCTGTCAACGCCGCGTGACAGGCTCGGTTCGGCTCGATGTCGCCGGTGTTACGTCACACCTCGGCGTAGCCGAGCTGCGGCTTCCTCTCCATGGTCGCCTCCGACGCGGCGGTACGGCCCGCCGGACGGCGAAGGTATACGGACCAGGTGACCACGAAGCAGGCCGCGTACCAGACCAGGAAGGCGACGAAGGCGCCGGTGCCGGAGCCGTAGGAGAGGAAGGACTGGCGGAAGGCCATGTTGATGCCGACGCCGCCGAGCGCGCCGACCGCGCCGATCAGCCCCATCGACGCCCCGGAAAGCCGCCGCCCGTAGGCCGCCGCGTCCTCCCCGCGCAGCCCCCGGGCGAGGGCCTTGGCGTGGAAGATGCCCGGGATCATCTTGAAGGTCGACCCGTTCCCGAGCCCGCTGAGCACGAACAGCACCACGAACACCGGGACGAACAGCGCGAGCGTCTGCCGCATGCTGGCGTAGACGAGGACGGCGGTCGCGACGCCCATGCCGACGTAGTTGTAGAGGCTGATGCGGGCCCCGCCGTAGCGGTCGGCGAGCCAGCCGCCGAGGGGGCGGATCAGGGAGCCGAGCAGCGGGCCGATGAAGGTGAGGTAGGCCGCCTGGAGCGGCGTACGGCCGAACTGGTTGGTCAGCACCTGGCCGAAGGCGAAGGAGTACCCGATGAACGACCCGAACGTCCCGATGTAGAGGAACGCCATGATCCAGGTGTGCCCGTCACGCGCCGCGTCCTTGGCGGCACCGGTGTCGTTGCGCACGTTCTCCAGGTTGTCCATGAAGAGCGCGGCGAGGACGGCGGCGACCAGGATGAGCGGGATGTAGATCCCCAGCAGCACCCGCGGCCCGCCGCTCGCGCCGATGATGGCCAGCGCGGCGAGCTGGATGACCGGCACGCCGATGTTGCCGCCGCCGGCGTTCAGGCCGAGCGCCCAGCCCTTCTTCCGCAGCGGGAAGAAGGCGTTGATGTTGGTCATCGAGGAGGCGAAGTTGCCGCCGCCGACACCGGCCAGCAGGCCGACGAGGAGGAAGGTGGAGAAGGAGGTCCCGGGTTCCATCACGGTGAACGCGGCGATCGTCGGGATCAGCAGCATGGCCGCCGAGACGACCGTCCAGTTGCGTCCGCCGAAGATCGCGACGGCGAAGGTGTAGGGAACGCGGACGACCGCGCCGACCAGGGTGACGACCGAGGTCAGCAGGAACTTGTCGGCCGGCGTGAGCCCGTACTCGGGGCCCATGAACAGCACCAGCACCGACCACATGGTCCAGACCGAGAACCCGATGTGCTCGGACAGCACGGAGAAGAGCAGGTTGCGCCGGGCGATCCGCTCCCCCTTCTCCTGCCAGAACGTCTCGTCCTCCGGATCCCACTCCTGGATCCAGCGCCCGCCCCGGCCCGGGGACGGACCCCTGCCGGGGGACGGGGGTGCGGGGGCTGTACTAGGGGCCGTCATGACGCCTCCACGGTGCTCCGGGCTGGGGTACGTCCCGAAGGTAGGGAGGGCGCGTTTCCGGACTGTGGCTGCGGGTGACCGGAAGGGAACTTTGCTCTCACCCCGGAAGGAGGGGGGATGAGAGGTCGCCCGCGGCGGGGCCCGGCGAGCGGGGATCAGGGGGCCGGGGGCTGCTGGGGGTGCGTCGGGTGGGGCTGCTGGGCGGACGGCGGGTGGGGCTGGTGACCGTGCGGGTGGCCGTAGGGGCCGGGGGCGGCGTAGGGCTGCTGGGGCGGGTAGGGCTGCGACGCATACGGCTGCTGGGGCGCGTAGGGCTGCTGGGGCACGTACGGCTGCGGCGCATACGGCTGCTGAGGCGTGTGGGGCTGGGCGAACGGGTTCCCGTGCCCCGGCAGGTGGCCGCCCGGCGGCAGGTACCGCACCCGCCCGTTCTCGTCGGCGGCCGGTGTGAACCCGGCGGCCCGGAGCCGCGCCGCGAACTTCGCGTTGCGCCGCCGGTTGAAGAAGAACCCGAAGCCGAGGATGCCCATGAGGAGCACCCAGAGCAGGCCGGCCCACAGCAGCGCGCCGGACCCGTCCTGCACGGCGACGGCGGCGGACCCGGCCGTGGCGGCCAGAGCGGCGAACAGCAGCCGCTTCTCGATGCCGTTGCCCGTGAGGTCGTAGTTGATCCGGGCCGTGAGCAGTTCCAGCGCGTCCGGCACGAAGGGCGGCAGCGAGACCCCGTCCCCCGCGTTCGGGTACTGCGCCCAGTTCTGCGCGGCCCGCGTGCGGGCCTGGGGCGACGGGTCGGGCACGATCAGCATGACGAGGGCGCTGTTGTTGGCCCCGCCCTGCTGCCGTACGTCGGCGTACTCGTAGCCGAACTGCTGGGCCACGAAGGCGAGCCGGGCGAGCTTCTTCACGGACGCCATGGCACTCGTGACCTGGACGGGCTCTCCGCTCGCCATCAGCCGCAGCATGCCCTGTATCTGCCGCTTGCTCACCCGTACCCCCGCTTCCCGCGCCACGTGAGTCACGCTGTTCACTTCCGCAACGCGGGGCAGTTTTCCACACGGGCGCGCGCACGGTCACGGCAGGACGCCGTGCTCCCGCTCCAGGCAAGCTCCAGGACCCTGCGCAGCGGTCCGTCGACGAAGAGCCGCGCGGTGTGCGGGATCAAGCCGTCACCCTCTCCTCGGGCCATGCGCGCCCACCTCGAACCACAGCAACTTGCCGCTGCCCCGCCCGAGCAGCCCGTCGCCCAGGGGACATCCGCCCCACGCGTTCGCGTACTCCCGCACGAGCAGCAGCCCACGCCCGTGCTCGGCGTCGCCCGGAACGGAGGAGACCCGGCGTTCACCGGGAGGATCACCGAAGGGCGCCGGGATACGCGGGTCACTGTCCCACACCCCCACCCTCAGCCGGCCGTCGGCCAGCCCCGTCAGCCGGAGCGAGGCGGGCCCCTCGGTGTGCAGGTAGGCGTTGGAGACGAGCTCGGACACCAGCAGCTCGACGGCGTCGAGCACTTCCTCCCTCCCGTGCGAGCGGAGCACGGCCCGCACGGTCACCCGTGCGACGTGTGCGGCGCGGGGGTCATGTGGCAGGCGAAGGGCGTACACCCAGGGCCGGTACGGGGCTACGGTGACCACGGAACACCTCCGGGAGGAAGGGGACTTGGACACGCTCGACGCCGACGCCGGGCGGTGGCAGTGCCGCGGGGCGGTGCGCTTCCGGCTTACGGGCGGGGGCGGTTGAGCGCCTTGCGGCTTCAAGGTAGCCAGCCTAATGGAAGAACTTCCATTAAAGTCTGCGAAGAACTACCAATCCCCACTCGTGTGGGTGACCTTTCGCTCCACGACACGAAGAGAAACCACTCGCCATGCCAACCGCTCCACCCACGACTCTGCGTCAACAG
Organism: Streptomyces glaucescens; assembly: GCF_000761215.1. GTDB lineage: Bacteria > Actinomycetota > Actinomycetes > Streptomycetales > Streptomycetaceae > Streptomyces > Streptomyces glaucescens_B. Next base: position 3,070,126 of record NZ_CP009438.1, read on the forward strand.
CGCCTCGGAGCCGAGCTACGGAAACTGCGTGAGCGCGCGGGCCTCACCTCTACAGCGGCAGCCGCGCTGCTCGGCAGCCCGCAGGCACGGATCAGCAACATCGAGGCCGGGCGGTACGCGGTGAGCGCCGACCGGGTGCGCACTCTGGCCCGCAACTACAGCTGTGCCGACGACGCGTACGTCGACGCGCTGACGGCGATGACGGGCGGCCGTAAGCGCGGCTGGTGGGAGGAGTACCGGGACACCCTTCCGTCCGGCCTGCTCGATCTGGCGGAACTCGAACACCACGCGGCAGCCATCGAGGTGGCAGTGACCGTCCATATGCCGGGCCTGCTCCAGACACCGGAGCACGCCCGCGCAACGATGCGGGAAGCGGTCCCGCAGCTGCGTCCGCACGAGATCGAGCACCGTGTGTCATACCGGGTGAAGCGCCAAGCCGTGCTCTTCGGCGACCCGCCCACGCCCTTGATCGCCGTCATTCACGAGGCGGCTCTCCACATGGGCTTCGGTGGTCCCGAAGTGTCACGCGCCCAACTCGCTCACCTCGTGGAGATGAGCGACCAGCCGACCATCACGGTCCTGGTCATCCCCTTCGGGCAGACCGGCTTTCCGGCCTCAGGCCAGCCCATCACCTACGCCCTCGGCCCGGTACCCCAACTGGACACCGTGGTACTGGACACTGACCACGGATGCGAGTTCCTGGACGCAGAAGCCCAACTGCACCGGTACCGCTCCGTACTGGACCGGATGCGATCCCGCGCCCTCTCCGAGCCGGCGTCCCGGGACCTCATCCAGCGCATCGCCCAAGACCTGTGAGGAGACCCATCGTGTCCGAACTCATCTGGCGCAAGTCGACGCACAGCGCCGAGGCCGCGAACTGCGTCGAGATAGCCACGGCCCCCACCACCGTCCACATCCGTGACTCGAAGCGCACCACCGGCCCCCACCTCACCGTCCGCCCAGCGACGTGGACGAGGTTCGTCGCGACGCTGGGCACACGGGCGAGGTGACCATCAGGGGGCGATCGGCAGCTGCCGCTTGTGCTCGGTGAGCCGGTAGCGGCGGACGATCGCCTCGAAGGCGGCCTCGGAGATCGGCTTGCCCTCCAGGAAGTCGTCGATCTCGTCGTACGTCACCCCGAGCGCGTCCTCGTCGGGCTTGCCCGGGTCGAGGGTCTCCAGGTCGGCGGTCGGCGTCTTCCACACCAGCGAGTCCGGCGCCCCCAGCTCGGCGGCGACGGCCCGCACCCGCCGCTTGGTGAGCCCGGTGAGCGGCACGACGTCGGCGGCCCCGTCGCCGAACTTCGTGAAGAACCCGGAGACGGCCTCGGCGGCGTGATCGGTCCCGACGACGAGCCCGTTCTCCGCGCCCGCGACCGCGTACTGCGCGATCATCCGCTGCCGCGCCTTGATGTTCCCGTGCACGAAGTCCTGGTGGTGCGCGTCCCGGAACACGGTCCCGCCGGCCACCACGGCCTCCAGCGCGGCATCGCTGGCGGGCTTCACATCGACGGTGAGCACCTTGTCGGCCCGGATGAACTCCAGCGCCCGCTGGGCGTCCGCCTCGTCGGCCTGTACGCCGTACGGCAGCCGCATCGCGAAGAACGTCGCCTCGCCGCCGCCCTCGCGCACCCGCTCCACCGCGAGCTGGCACAGCCGCCCGGCGGTCGAGGAGTCCACACCCCCACTGATCCCGAGCACGAGCGCCCGCAGCCCACCGGAGGCCAGCCGCTCGGCGAGAAACGCCACCCGCCGCTCGATCTCCTCCCGCGCGTCGAAGGACTCGCCGACCTGGAGGTCGCGGGCGATCTGCTGCTGGAGGCTTGCGGGCTGCACGTCGGTCACGGTCTCTCCTCGGGTGATGCCTGGGCGACGGGAAAACTCTAAGGGCCACGTGCCTCACGCTGGACGTCGTGTTCCCCGCGCGGTGTCCTCCACCCTCCCTGCCCGCCTTGCGCAGGTCAGGCCACGTTTGATCGTCCGCTGAGGTTCGTGGGAGTGCGGCGGTGTCGCGTCCGGTTGCCGTCAGACGCGGCCGTTACTCGGCGCCGAGGATGCGGAGGCCGTGGTGGAGGCGGAAGTCCTCGTAGTCCTTGAGGTTGAGGGTGGCCAGCGGCAGGTCATAGGTGAGAGCGCAGGCGGCAATCCACATGTCGTTGGCCGGGCGGGGCCGGCCACGCTGTATCCCGGCGGCCGAGAGCCGTCCCCAGGTGGTGGCGACGGACTCGTCGCCGGGTAGGACGGGGATGTCGGCGAGCCAGTCGGCGAGTTCCTGGCGGCTGCGGGCGCCCCAGTGGCGGATCTCCATCCACTTGGTCAGTTCGCCGTAGGTCACGAAGGTGATCAGCGGCTTGCGGCCGATGAGGCGAGTGGCGAGCGGCCCGGTGAGCTTGCACTTGTGGGACAGGGAGGCGACGTCGGTGTCCAGGATGACGGGTTGCATGCGACCTCAGGCGACGTCTCGGTGGCGCTCGGCGTACGTGAAGGCGAGGAACTCTTCCAGTTCCTCGTCCGACTCGAACGTGTCGGCGGCAAGATCGTCCAGGGAGCGGATCGGTTGGGTGTTCTTCGCCGCCAGCATCTCCTCGACCGACAGGCGTGGCCGGGGCGGCGGGCTGAAGTCTTCCGGTGCGGGCGTACTCATCAGACCTCCACCAGGGACGGGAACCGGCTCCGTGGCCCAGCATAGGTTGGTACAGCAGCAGCGTGCTCCTTCTGCACGGCACTCCGGACGCCAACGGGGACCGTGTCCCCGACATCTGGACCACGCGGTCCGACGGGTCCATCCGGTTCTACTCCGGCAGCAGGACCGCGCTCTCCGGTGCCGGAACGGTGATCGTCGGCCCCACCAGCCACTGGAAGACCCGCATCGCCATCGGCTGAGACACACCCGGGGCCCGTCTCGTCCGGGACGGGCCCCGGGTGTTCGTCAGTCCCGGCGCCGGCCGCCGTCCGGCCACAGCTGCGGCCTCCGCTTCGCCGCCAGGTCCTCCACCCACCCGAACGCGAGCACGCAGCCCGCGATGAGCAGCCAGGCGAGGCCGAGGACGGGCCAGGGGCTCTCCAGGAGCCATGACTCGTGTTCCGCGAGGGTGTCGATGCTCCACAGGTCGTCCCACACGGTGGCGGCGACGAGGATGGCGACGTTGTGCCAGAGGTAGATCGTGACCGCCCGCGAGTTGAGCAGGGTGATCAGGCGGTCGAAGGGGAGCAGCCGGCGGGGCCACTGCGACCAGCTGGGGCTGAGGTGCAGCAGGAGCAGGACCGTGCCGAAGGACCACAGGGCCTGGGCGAACGAGATGTCGTCGAGTTCGCGGCCGTCACCGAGGCCGTGGCCCAGGGCGTACCAGAGGCCCACCGCCGCGATGAGCGGGGCGACCGACGGGACGATGTAGGCCGGGATCCGCCGCAGCACCCCTTGCTGGTACGCCATGCCGAGGACCCAGCACGCCCCGAAGGTGCTGAAGTCGGTGAGTGCGGAGGGCAGCCGCTCGCCGGGCAGGTCGAGGTAGCCGAACTCCAGGACCGCCGACAGGGCGAGGGGCGCGGCGATGGTGATCCACGGCTGGACGCGCAGCGCTCTGAGCAGCAGCGGGGAGAGCAGGACGTACCAGAGGTAGGCACGGATGTACCACAGCGGACCGGCCAGTTCGGTGGCCCAGTCCTCGCCGAGGACGCCGTGCACTCCGGGCAGTCCCTCCGCGTACGGCGGGTCGCTGAGCGGGAGGACCCAGAAGGCGAGGTGCAGCCACCACCAGCCGGGGTGCCCGTCGTCGTCGGGTGCCCAGCCCTGGAGCAGCATGCCGGTCACGCCGATCGCGCCCATCAGCCACAGCGGCGGCAGCAGCCGGCGCATGCGGCCGCGTACGACCTGCACGGCCGGGCGCCGCAGCGACCTGGCCATGAGGTTGCCCGCCAGCGCGAACATGACGCCCATGGAGGGGAACACCACGGGCAGCCACACCCACCCCATGAGGTGGTAGAGCACCACCCGGAAGAGAGCCACGGCCCGCAGCAGGTCGAAGTACCGGTCGCGCACGGGGGCGCGCGGGGCCGGCGGCGGGGGCGCCTCGGCGGGGCCGGCCGGGCCGGCCGGGGGGGAGGTCGGGGCGGGGGGTACGGTCACGTTCCGGGATTCCTGTGGTTCGTCGAGCGTGGTCACGTCAGACCGGTCCGCCGTCCGCGGCCGGCTGCCGCACGGCCGGGTCCGGTGGGGCGCCCACCACTCCCGTCCGCCGCAGCTTCTGCCACCGCAGCCGGCCGCCCGTCAGGGCGGTGATCCAGGACTGGAGCAGGACGACGTACATGATCTGGCGGTAGAGGATCTGCTGGAGGGGCAGCGAGATCAGGTGGGTCATGCGTTCGCGGTCCAGGCGGAAGGCGTACGCCGCGCAGACCGCCTGGAGGGCGAGGACGCCGAGCCAGGCCGAGACGGTCTTCGCGGTGGGGCCGAAGACGAGGCCGTAGACGAGGAAGACGTCGATCAGGGGGGCCAGCAGCGGGGCCAGGACCATGAAGAGGGAGACCAGCGGGAGGCCGACCCGGCCGAAGCGGCCGGAGGGACCGCGTTCCACCAGCGCCCGGCGGTGCTTCCAGATGGCCTGCATGGTGCCGTACGACCAGCGGTAGCGCTGGGACCACAGCTGCTGGACGGTCTCCGGGGCCTCGGTCCAGGCGCGGGCGTTCTCCGCGTACACGACCTTCCAGCCGTCGCGGTGCAGGGCCATGGTGACGTCGGTGTCCTCGGCGAGGGTGTCGTCGCTCATGCCGCCGATCCGCTGCAGCGCGCTGCGCCGGAAGGCGCCCACGGCGCCCGGGATGGTCGGCATGCAGCGCAGCATGTCGTACATGCGGCGGTCGAGGTTGAAGCCCATCACGTACTCGATGTGCTGCCAGGCGCCGATGAGCGTGTCGCGGTTGCCGACCTTGGCGTTGCCCGCGACGGCGCCGACGCCCGGGTCGCCGAAGGGCTGGACGAGTTCGCGGACCGTGGCGGGTTCGAAGACGGTGTCGCCGTCCATCATGACGACGATGTCGTGACGGGCGTTGGCGAGGCCGCGGTTGAGGGCGGCGGGCTTGCCGGCGTTGAGCTGGCGGATGACCCGGACGTTCGGCAGGCCCATGGCCTCCACGATGCGAGCCGTGCCGTCCGAGGAGCCGTCGTCGATGACCAGCACCTCGATGGGGTGCTCGCTCGCCATGAGGGAACGCACGGTGTTCTCGATGCACTTGGCCTCGTTGTACGCGGGGACCAGCACCGACACGGGTTCGGTGACCGGCGGTCCCCAGCGGAAGCCGCGCCGGCGGACCCGGCGGGCGTGCCAGCCGGAGAGGAGCAGCATCAGCAGGAAGCGGCCGATGACCAGGCTGCCGATGATCGCGAGGCCGACGACCAGGCCGTCGGTGATGTGCTCGGAGGCCTGGACCAGGAAGATCCACGCCTTGCCCTTCCACAGGGCGAGGCCGCTGACCCGGGTGTGCGCGCTGGGTGCGTCGAGGGCCTCGGTGAGGTTCTGGAAGGCGTAGCCCTGCGCCTTGAGGCCGGGCAGGAACCGGTCGAGGGCCTGCACGGTCTGGTGGCGGTCGCCGCCGGAGTCGTGCATCAGGACGATGGCGCCCTTGCCGTTCTTCGGGGTGGCGCGGCGGATGATCTCGTCGACGCCGGGCTTGCGCCAGTCCTCGCTGTCGGTGTTGTTGACGACGGTGACGTATCCGCGGCTGCCGATGTACTCGGTCACCGGCCAGGAGGCGTTGTCCATGGCCGCGGAGTAGGAGGAGTACGGGGGGCGGAACAGGGAGGTGCGGATGCCGGCCGCGCCGGATATCGCGAGCTGGTTCTGGGACAGCTCCCAGTCGATGCGCCGCTTCGACTGGTAGGAGAGGTCGGGGTGGTTGAAGGTGTGCAGGCCGATCTCGTGGCCCTCGTCCACCATGCGCTGGACCAGGCCGGGGTAGCGGGAGGCCATGGTGCCGGTGACGAAGAAGACGGCGTGCGCGTCGTGCTTCTTCAGCACGTCGAGGACCCGCGGGGTCCACACCGGGTCGGGGCCGTCGTCGAAGGTGAGGACGAGCCGGTGGTCCGGCACGGACAGAGTGGTGGGGCGGCTGCCGCGGGCGTCGATGACCGGGCCGCCGGCGAGGATGTTCTCCGGGACGCGGTCGGTGCCGGCCGCGGGGCGGACGCGGTGGTCGGCGAGGATCTCGCTGTGCACGTAACCGCGCAGCATGAGCATCGCCATGAGGGCGACGAGGACGAGCGCGGGCAGCAGGAAGCGCAGGGGCAGGCGGCGTTGCCGGGAGCCGTCACGGGCTCCGGTCGCCGCCCTGTGACGGGCGCGGGATGCCATCAGAGGACGTGCTCCGGGGACGAGGCGTGGGCGGAGAGCGGGGAGCCGGCGGAGGTGCGGTCGGGGCGCCTGCCGGTACCGGGGCCGTCGCCCGGGTTGCCGCCGCCGGTTGTCGGGGAGGGGACGGCGGACGGGCCGGCGTCGGTGGGGGCGGGGTCGGACGCGGGGCCGGCGGGCTGTGACGGGGCGGGGGCCCCGGTTCCGCTAGGGGTAAAACCGGGCCCGGTGACGGCCCCCGCGGCCGTCGGCTCCGGATCGCGCGCCGCGGTGCCCGGGCCGGCGGGTGCGGTGGCGGCGTCCGGTACGGCGGTGTCGGCGTCCGGCGCGGAGGTCGCACCGGCGCCGCTCACGGAAACCCCGCCGGAGGAGCCGGGAGCCGTGGGCCGCGCGGACTCGGCGGCCGAAGGGGGGCTGTCGACCTGGCTCGCCGGGCGGCCGCCGTCCTGCTCGGGCACGGGCAGCGCCGGTGCCTCGGAGTCGCCGGAGAGGAGGGTGGCGACCGTGATGACGGCGAACGCGGCACAGGCGAGTCCGACGGCCATGCCGATGCGCCGGAAACGGCGGACGCGGCGGCCGGTCTCGTCGACGAACACCGGCGCGTCGGAGGCGTCGGGGACACCGGCCGCCACCTGGCGCAGCACGCCGTCGCCGAGCTGGACGGCGTCGAGCTGGACGGTGACCTCGTGCGGGTCGTGGGTGGCGGCGCCGGTCCCGGGCTCCGGGGCAGGGGCCGGGCGGGGAGCGGTGCCGGGGGGCGTGCGGGGCGGGGTGCCGGGGGTGTCCGTGCGGGGAGCGGTGCCGGGGGGCGTGCCCGTGCCCCAGCTGATGCGCGGGCCGGCGCCTCTGCCGGGAGCGGCGCCGGCGCCCGCGCGGGGGGCTGCGCCGGCGGCCGGGCCGGGGGTCCCGCCGGATGCCGGGCCGGTGGCCGGGGCCGTGAAGCCGGGCGCCGGCCGGGGGCCGCGGGGCTCGGCGGGACGCGGCTGCCGGGGCACCCCGACCTTCCGCAGCGCCAGGGTGTCGGCCGGCGACGGGGCCGGCCGGGCGTCGGCAGCCGGGGGCATCGGCCGGGTGCGTCCGGTGGGTGCCGTCCCGGGAGCGGTCCGGCCGTCAACCGCCCCGGGCGTTCCCGGAGTCGGCGCCGCTCCGGGCACCGCGCGGGTACGCGCTGACGGCTCCCGCGGCGCCTCGGCCATCGGGGGGATCAGGCTCGGCTCGGCCATCGGGGGGATCGGTCCCGCCTCGGCCACGGGAGGTATCAGCCGGGTCTGCGCCACCGGGGGTATCAGCTGCGTCCCGGCCACCGGGGATATGACCTGCGTCTCCGCGACCGACGTCAGCAGCTGCGTCTCGGCGGCGTCCGACGGGAGCCGGCCCTCGTGGTCCGCGGACCACGACCGGGCTTCCGGGAAGGCCTGGGTGCCGGTCCGCGGTTCCCCCGTCGGGGACGCGACCTCGGGCCACTCCGGTTGGGCGTCTTCTCGCCACATGTTCACGCGCGCACTTCCCCCCATGGGACGGGTACGGGTGCGCCTACGACCCTGAACACCCGTCGGCCGAACCAGGCCCCCCACCCAGCCCGAGCGCCCCGTTTACCACACGGTGCTCAGGCGAAGAATGTAGCGCACGAGGGACTCACGTGTGCGCCACGTGCCGCTTGTGGGCGTTCATCAGCGCAATGTCCTTGGCCGGAAACCATCCGTCGGCGGGTCGCCGCAGCCACCCCTCCTCGGCCGCCAGTTCCTTCGCTGCCCGCCGCAGCGCGTCCAGTCCGGGGTGCGCAAGCCCTTTCCGCCACACCAACGACACGGGCGACAGCGGAACGGGGTCGACGAGCGGACGCAGCACGCAGCCGGGCATGGCCGGAAAACTCACGACCGCGAGCACCGGGCTCCCCGATTTCGCCATGATCCGCTGGAACTCCTCGGCCCCGACGGCGAGCGGAGCGGGCGAGGCCACCTTGATCCCGCGCCCCTCGAACAGGCGGTGCGCGAGGTCCGTCCACTCCGGTGTCCGGGGGTTGCCGGCCCCCGCGTACACCGTCTCCCCGGCCAGTTCGGCCAGCGGCACCGCCTCCCGGGAGGCGAGCTGGTGCGTCTCGGGCAGCACGATCGCCATCGGCTCCCACCGCACCGGCTGGTGGGCCAGCTGACCGCGCAGCGCCGTGGGGAGCCCCGCGTACCGCCCGAACGAGGCGTCCAGCCGCCCGGCGAGCAGTTCGGTCGCGGCGCCGGTCAGCCCGCTCTCGTAGCGGGCCATCAGCTCCTGCTCGGGGGCGAGTTCGCGGGCCCGGTGCAGGACTTGGCGCGGGGTCCCGAGGCCCGGGGAGTTCAGGTCGACGAGCAGCGGGCGGGCCTGCCCGAAGGCGGCGAGCAGCTCGTCCTGGGCCTGGAGCACCCGGCGTGCGTACGGCAGCAGCCGCTCGCCGTCGCCGGTCAGCGTGACCTGGCGGGTGGTCCGGACGAACAGTTCGGCGCCCAACTCCCGCTCCAGCCGCCGCACGTCCCTGCTCAGTGCCTGCTGGGCGACGTAGAGCCGGGCGGCGGCCCGGGTGAAGTGCAGTTCCTCGGCGACGGTGACGAAGGCACGCAGCAGCCGGGGCTCTATGAAGGAGGAGGACACGGGCGAGGACGAGGACACCCGGGGAACTTACAACACAGGTGCGTCAATCGGCGCCGATCCGGTGTTGGACCCCCCGCTGGCCCCCGGGCGACGGTGGACGCATGCCGTACCGACACCTCTTCGCCCACCCGGGCGCCAAGGCCTTCACCGCCGGGAACCTCATAGCCCGGCTGCCGATGGGCATGTTCAGCGTGAGCGCGGTCGTGATGATCGCCGGGGCGCGCGACTCGTACGCCCTGGCCGGAGCGGTCACCGCGACCGGTCTCGCGGCGACCGCGCTCGTCGCCCCGTGGACCGCCCGGCTCGTGGACCGGTACGGCCAGGCCAGGGTCGCCGTGCCCGCCACCCTGGTCGCCGCCCTCGGCAGCCTCGCCCTGGTCCTCTGCGTCCGCCGCGGCGCCCCCGACTGGACCCTGTTCGCCGCGTACGCGGCCACCGCCACCACTCCGAACACGGGCGGCATGTCCCGCGCCCGCTGGGCCCATCTGCTCAAGGGCGACGAGGGCGCGCTGCACACGGCGAACGCCTTCGAGCAGGCCGTCGACGAGCTGTGCTTCATGGTGGGCCCGGTCCTCGCGGCCTTCCTGTGCGGGGCGGTGTTCCCCGAGGCGGGCACCCTGGCCGGCGTCGTGCTGCTGGTGGCCGGGGTGCTGCTGTTCGCCGCCCAGCGGGCCACCGAACCGCCCGTGCGGCCGGGCACCCGGGGGAAGTCACCGGTCCGCGCGCCGGGCATGCCGCCGCTGCTCGCCGTGTGCCTCGCCATGGGCACGGTGTTCGGGGCGATGGAGGTGGTCACCCTCGCGTTCGCGGACGCCCGCGGGCACCGGGCGGCAGCCGGGCTGGTGCTCGGTCTCCAGGCCGCCGGGTCGTGCGCGGCCGGGCTGCTGTACGGGCGGCTGCGGCCGGCCGGGCCGGCCGAGACCCGGTACGCGCGGTGCATCGCCGGCATGACCGCGCTGCTCACCCTGCCGCTGCTGGCGGCCTCGCTCACCGGCTCGCTGCTCGTCCTCGGGGGCGCGCTGCTGGTGGCCGGGATGGCGACCGCGCCGACGATGGTGACCGGGATGGCGCTGGTGCAGCAACGCACCCCCGAGGGGCGGCTCAACGAGGGCATGACGCTCGCGGTGACCGGTCTGCTGGGCGGCATCGCCTGCGGCAGCGCGCTGGGCGGCTGGACGGCGGAACACCTGTCGGCGACGGCCGGGTACGCGGTGCCGGTCGCGGCGGCGGGCGCGGCCCTGCTCCTCACCCTGGCCACACTGCGCCCCGTTCCGCCCGTTCGGCCGGTGCCGGCCGTCGAACCGCTCCACTGATTCCCGCCCGGACCATTGACCGCGTCCCTGATGCGCACATACCTTCGCCCGGCGAGGCTGTCGAAGCGCTTCGACGGCGGATGTCGCGGATCGGTGAGGACTGACGGGGCGCTGATGGTCAAGATCACGGACGTGGCCCGGCACGCGGGCGTCTCCCCGAGCACCGTCTCGTACGTGCTCAGCGGCAAACGGCCGATCTCCGAGGAGACCAGGCGCCGCGTCCAGGCCTCCATCCGGACCCTCGGCTACCGCCCGCACGCCGGCGCCCGCCCGGCCGGCGGCCCGGCGAACGTGCTGGGCCTGGTGATGCCCTTGTGGGCCGGCGTCCACGCGCCGACGGCGCTGCGGTACGCGGCCTCGGTGGTGACCGCCGCCCGGTCGTACGGCCACGACGTGCTGGTCCTCACCCAGGACGACGGCGAGGAGGGCCTGCGCCGGGCCGTGGACTCGGCACCCGTGGACGGGCTGATCGTGATGGACGTGCGGCTGCACGACCCCCGGCTGCCGGTGCTGCGGGGACTGGACCGGCCGGCCGTGCTGATCGGCTTCCCCGCCGACCGGGCGGGGCTCACCTGCGTGGACCTCGACTTCGGGGCGGCGGCCGAGCGGTGCGTGGACCACCTGGCGGAGCTGGGCCACCGGGCGGTGGCGCTGGTGGGCCCGCCACCGGAGGTCTACGCCCGCCGGACCGCCCGCGCCCAGCACGTGCTCCAGGGTTTCACCGCCGCCGCCGGCCGGCAGGCACTCACCTGCGCCGTCCACCCCTGCGAGGCCACCGCGGCGGCGGCGCGTGCGACGGCCGGACGGCTGCTGCGCGAAGACCCGGCGCCGACCGGGATCGTCGTCCACAACGAGGCGGCGCTGGAGCCGCTGACCGAGGCCTTCGCGCAGCTCGGGACGCGCGTCCCGGAGGACCTGTCCGTCACCGCGATCTGCCCCGCCGAGGCGGCGGCATCCGCCCCCGTACCGCTGACCTCGGTCGCCCTGCCGGCCGCGGAGACCGGCGAGCGCGCGGTGGAGCTGCTGATGCGGGCCCGGGCCGGCGAGCCGGTAGCCGCGACGACCCTCCTCCCGCCGGTGCTGACGGTGCGCGCGAGCACGGCCCGGCGGACCGGTCCCGCAGACGCATGACAAAGGCCCCGCCGCTCGTGAGCGACGGGGCCAGTGCTGTACATGGGGTGGTGGAGATGGCGGGAATCGAACCCGCGTCCAACGGTGCGGAACCAGGGCTTCTCCGTGTGCAGTCCGCTCTGATTTTCTCGGCCCCGGAGATCACGCGGACAAGTCTCCGACGGGCTCAGTCACTGTTTGGTTTCCCTCTTCACCCCGTGACCGGGATCGAGGTTTAGTCCCCTAGCTGATGCCAGGATCCGGGTCGGGAACAGCCCCGGGCTGACACTCCCTTAGTAGGAGGCTCGCTCTGCTACCTGAGATCAGGCAGCGAGGGCGAAGGCCTGCTGGGAGGAATCGCGCTTGGTGTTGGCGATTATTTTTTTCGGCCTGTGGTTTACGAGATCATGGCCGCTTCCTCGACACGCTTCCCCTGCTTCGACAGCCGCTGTCGAAACCGATCATCCCCATGTTGATTTTTCAATCACCGCACCCAGCGTGTGAGTGCAGCTGCCATCATACGGGGTCAACGGCGGGGGGTGCCACCGTATTCCCGCGCGGTCACGGCTCAGGCCCGCTGCTTGCGCCGTACCGCCGACATCGCCCGCTCGGCCTCGCGCCGGTCCTGCTTCTCCCGCAGGGTCTGCCGCTTGTCGTACTCCTTCTTGCCCTTCGCCAGCGCGATCTCGATCTTCGCCCGGCCGTCCTTGAAGTACAGGGACAGCGGCACGATCGTGTGCCCGGTCTCCTGGGACTTCGACTCCAGCTTGTCGATCTCCTCGCGGTGCAGCAGCAGCTTGCGCTTGCGGCGGGCGCTGTGGTTGGTCCAGGTGCCCTGGCTGTACTCCGGCACGTGCACGTTGTACAGCCACGCCTCGTGACCGTCCAGCTGCACGAAGCCGTCGACCAGCGAGGCGCGCCCCTGGCGCAGCGACTTCACCTCGGTACCGGTGAGGACGAGACCGGCCTCGTAGGTGTCGATGATGAGGTAGTCGTGCCGCGCCTTCTTGTTCTGCGCGATCAGCTTGCGCCCTTTTTCCTTAGCCATAGTGCCGCCCATTTTCGCACTGCGGAGGGGGTGTGCGGGAAGTCATTAAGCGCCGGGCCCGCCGGGCGTGGCGGTCAGTCCCCCAGCCCCTCCAGCACCGTCTCCGCGCGCCGCAGCGCGTCCTCGCCGGCCTCCAGGTCGGGGGTGATCCCCCGCCCGTCCACCCCGCGACCGGAGGGGGTGCGGTAGTGGCCGACGGTCAGCTCGGCGACGGAGCCGTCGGGCAGCCGGCTCGGCATCTGCACCGAGCCCTTGCCGAAGGTGCGCGAGCCCACCACGACCGCCCGGCCCCGGTCCTGCAGCGCGCCCGTCAGCAGCTCGGCCGCGCTCATCGTGCCGCCGTCGACGAGGGCGACCAGGGGCCTGGCCGTGTCGCCGCCGGGCTCGGCGTGCAGCGCGCGCTGCTCGCCCTCGACGTCGTAGGTGGCGACGAGCCCGCCGTCGAGGAAGGCGGAGGCGGTGGTGACGGCCTCGGTGACCAGACCGCCGGGGTTGCCGCGCAGGTCGAGGACGATGCCGTCGTCGCGCGGGGCCCGCCGGACCGCGTCGCGGACGGTGTCACCGGAGCCCTTGGTGAAGGCGCCGACCTTGATCAGGGTGTCCCCGTCGGGGAGGGTGCGGACGCTCACCGAGTCGGTGGAGAGCCTGGCCCGGCGCAGTGTGAGGCTCCACGCGCGCGTGCCGCGCTCCACGCCCAGCCGGACCGGAGTGCCGGCGGGGGCGTCGGTGGCGTCACCGCGCAGCAAGGAGACCACCTCGGTGACGGGCCGCCCGTCGACCGGCCGGCCGTCGACGCTGCGCAGCCGGTCGCCCGCGCGGATCCCGGCGTCGGCCGCGGGCGATCCGGGGGCCACCTGGGTCACCTCGATCCGCCCGGACCGCTCGCGCCGCGCCCACAGCCCGACGCCGGTGTAGGCGCCGTCCAGGGCTTCCTCGAACTCCTCGTACTCGCCCGGCGAGTAGACGGCGTCCCAGCGGTCCGAGCTGCGGCTGACGGCGCGCTCGGCGGCTTTCAGCGGCGAGGTGCCGTCCGCCACGGCCCGGGCGGCGGCGGCCCGCACGTCGTCGGGGCGGGCCGCCGTGGCGGGCGTCCGGGACGGACCGGGTGCGGGGCCGCGCCCGGTGCCGGGCAGCGAGCCCGTGGCGGCACCGGTGACGAGCACGCTCGCGAACACCAGGGTCAGGGCGGTCCCGCGGCGCGTACGGCGGGGCTGACAGAACAGGTCACGACCTGACATGCCGGTGAGTCTAGGACAACGCGAAGGGCCGTACGGTCCGTTGACCGTACGGCCCTCGTTGGCGTGCGTCACACCTTCAAGTACTTGCGCAGCGCGAAGAACGCGGCCAGCGCGGGCATCAGCAGGCTCGTGGCGAGGATGAGCGGCAGCTTCGTCAGGACGGCGTCCCAGCCGATGAAGTTGATCAGTTCGAGCTGGTCGGCCAGGGCGAGCCCGTGGTCGATCAGGAAGTACCGGGCGGTCACCAGGAACGCGCACGCGACCGCGCCGCCGATGAGTCCGGCGACCGCGGCCTCCATGATGAACGGGGCCTGGATGTAGAAGCCGGAGGCGCCGACCAGGCGCATGATCCCGGTCTCGCGGCGCCGGCTGAACGCCGAGACGCGCACCGTGTTGACGATCAGCATCAGCGCCACGACCAGCATCAGCGCCATCACCGCGCGCGCGGCCCAGTTCATGCCCTCCAGGAGCTTGAACAGGTTGTCCAGGGTCTCCTTCTGGTCCTGCACGGACTGCACGCCGTCCCGGCCGTTGAAGGCGGTGGCGATGACCTGGTACTTCTCCGGGTCCTTCAGCTTGATGCGGTACGACTCCTGCATCTGGTCCGGCGTCAGCGAGCTGGCCAGCGGGGAGTCGCCGAACTGCTCCTTGTAGTGCTTGTACGCCTCGTCCTGCGACTCGTACGTGACGGTGTCGACGACCGGCATCTTCTGCAGGTCGGACTTGATCTGGCGCTTCTGCTCCTCGGTCACCGCGCCGGTGGCGCAGGCCGGGTCGGACTCGGCGTCGCTCTTGTTGCAGAGGAAGATCGAGACGTTGACCTTGTCGTACCAGAAGCCCTTCATGGTGTTCACCTGGTCGCTCATCAGCAGTGAACCGCCGAACAGGGCCAGGGACAGGGCGACGGAGACGACGACCGCGAAGGTCATCGTGAGATTGCGGCGGAGACCGACACCGATCTCCGACAGAACGAACTGGGCGCGCATGGCGTCTGGTTGTGCCTTTCCGTCGTGGATCGTCAGTGCTGGTAGCCGTAGACGCCGCGCGCCTGGTCGCGGACGAGGCGGCCCTTCTCCAGCTCGATGACGCGCTTGCGCATCTGGTCCACGATGTTCTGGTCGTGGGTGGCCATCACGACGGTCGTACCGGTGCGGTTGATCCGGTCGAGCAGCTTCATGATGCCGACCGAGGTCTGCGGGTCGAGGTTGCCGGTGGGCTCGTCGGCGATCAGCAGCTTGGGCCGGTTCACGAAGGCCCGCGCGATGGCCACGCGCTGCTGCTCGCCGCCGGACAGCTCGCCCGGCATCCGGTCCTCCTTGCCGCCGAGCCCGACCAGCTCGAGCACCTGCGGCACCGACTTGCGGATCTCGCCGCGGGACTTGCCGATGACCTCCTGGGCGAAGGCCACGTTCTCGGCGACGGTCTTGTTCGGCAGCAGCCGGAAGTCCTGGAACACCGTCCCCAGCTGGCGGCGCATGTGCGGCACCTTCCAGTTGGAGAGGCGGGCGAGGTCCTTGCCCAGGACGTGCACCTGTCCGTGGCTGGCCCGCTCCTCGCGGAGGATCAGCCGCAGGAAGGTGGACTTTCCGGAGCCGGAGGACCCCACGAGGAACACGAACTCGCCCTTCTCGACCTCCAGGGAGACGTCCCTGAGGGCCGGGCGGGTCTGCTTGGGGTAGACCTTGGAGACATTGTCGAATCGGATCACGGATGCACCACGGGTCGCCGGGGGTAGATGAGCGTGACCATACGCGAACCGGGCGGGCAACCGCAGGCACCGGTAGGGGTTGCGTGCGGGTTGTGCCTTTTGTGCCGGCGGTGAGCGCGCTCGCCCGGACGCGGGGGACGACCGCGCGGCACCGCCACCGCGGATCCCCACGCTCCGCGGTCCCGCGACCACGGAAACCGTACGCCTTGCAAGGGGCCCGCGCACCCTCCGGAGGAACCTGGCACAGTGGAGGGGGAACGTTCTCACCCCCGAGGGCGTTGTCCAACGAGAACCGGCACTAGGAGGGCGAGCACATGACGTACGACCGGCTGGTGTGCGCGAACTGTGCCGCGCCCGTCAGCGAGGGCCGCTGCCCCGTGTGCCGGGCCAATCGCGAGCGGCTCCAGCAGGAGAATCCGCTGTCCGCGCTGAATCCCATGACGCTGATCGCCCTGCTGGCGGTGCTGATCGCCGCGGTGGCGCTGCTGGCACACCAGACGGCGTGACGAAAGGGAAGGGCCCGGAGCTTCGCGCTCCGGGCCCTTTCGGCTGCGAGCGGTCATCGCCGCCCGGCCGGGCCGCCTCAGGCAGCCGCGCCGCCACGGCCGCCGACCAGACGCGGCAGCACGCGGAAGCCGACACCGCCGGCGATCATCGTCGCGGCACCGATCAGCAGGAACGTGGTCTCGGTGGCACCGGTCTCGGCCAGCTCGTCGCCACCGCCCTGGGCGGAGGGGTCGGAGGCCGGGGCGTCCGCACCGGTGTCGGTCAGGGCCGAGGAACCCGCGCTCTGCGCGGAGTCACCGGAGCCACCGTCGGGGTCGGTGTTGTTGCCGCCACCGGTACCCGGGCTCGTCGGGTCGGCAGGGTCCGAGGGCTCGTCCGGCTCGACCGGGTTGCCGGGCTCCTCGTCGCCCGGGTCACCGGGGTCACCCGGGTCGCCCGGGTCACCGGGATCGCCCGGGTCGCCCGGGTCACCGGGATCGCCGGGGTCACCCGGGTCGCCCGGGTCACCCGGGTCGCCCGGGTCACCGGGGTCACCCGGGTCACCCGGGTCACCGGGATCGCCCGGGTCACCCGGGTCACCGGGATCGCCGGGGTCACCCGGGTCGCCCGGGTCACCGGGGTCGCCCGGGTCACCGGGGTCGCCCGGGTCACCGGGGTCACCCGGGTCGCCCGGGTCCTCTTCGCAGTCCGGCGTGACGACGATGTCGCAGATCGGGTCGTCCGCACCGGCGGCCTGCGCGACACCCGCGGCAGTCAGCGAGGCACCGGCGGCGATCACGGCGCCCGCCGCTATCCGCGCGACACGCATCCGCGTCTTCTTGGTCATGTGGTTGCTACCCCCAGTAGCTGATCGTCAATGAGGCGGCGCTCGGGGCCGTGATCAACGGAGATAGCTGTCTTGTGAAGCCCCCCGGTTCACATGCGCCCCAGAGATACGCATGCCGCGCTTCACCCTTCCGATTTTTCAAAGCAACGTCAAGGGCGTTGCGCGCGCTATGCCCTGTGCGATGCGGTTTGCCGGGGTCGACGCCTGTGAGTGTGATGTGAAACCTGGGCAAACGACAACCGCCCCTGGTTCAGGGGCGGTTGGCTTTGTCGACAAACTTACTTCTCCTGCTGCTTGCGCCAGCGAATCCCGGCCTCGAGGAACCCGTCGATCTCGCCGTTGAACACGGCCTCGGGGTTGCCGACCTCGTACTCCGTGCGCAGGTCCTTGACCATCTGGTACGGGTGCAGGACGTACGAACGCATCTGGTTGCCCCAGGAGTTGCCGCCGTCGCCCTTGAGGGCGTCCATCTTGGCCTGCTCCTCCTGGCGGCGCCGCTCCAGCAGCTTCGCCTGGAGCACGTTCATGGCGGTGGCCTTGTTCTGGATCTGCGAGCGCTCGTTCTGGCAGGAGACGACGATGCCGGTCGGGATGTGCGTGATGCGCACCGCGGAGTCGGTGGTGTTCACGCCCTGACCGCCGGGCCCGGAGGACCGGTAGACATCGATGCGCAGCTCGGACTCGTCGATCTCGACGTGGTCGGACTGCTCGACGACGGGCAGCACCTCGACGCCCGCGAACGAGGTCTGGCGGCGGCCCTGGTTGTCGAAGGGCGAGATGCGCACCAGGCGGTGGGTGCCCTGCTCGACGGAGAGGGTGCCGTAGGCGTAGGGCGCCTGCACGGAGAAGGTGGTCGACTTGATGCCGGCCTCCTCCGCGTACGACGTCTCGATCAGCTCGGTCTTGTAGCCGCGCTGCTCGGCCCAGCGCAGGTACATGCGCTGAAGCTTCTCGGCGAAGTCGGCGGCGTCGACGCCACCGGCCTCGGCGCGGATGTTGACCAGCGCCTCACGGGAGTCGTACTCGCCGGAGAGGAGGGTCCGCACCTCCATCTCGTCCAGCGCCTTCTTGACGGCGACCAGCTCGGACTCGGCCTCGGCACGGGTGTCCGGGTCGTCCTCCTCCTCGGCCATCTCGAAGAGCACGGCGAGATCGTCGATCCGCGAGCGCAGCGCCTCGGCTTTCCTCACCTCCGCCTGGAGGTGGGAGAGCTTGCTGGTAATCTTCTGCGCCTCTTCCGGGTTGTCCCACAGGGACGGCGCGGCCGCCTGCTCCTCGAGCACGGCGATGTCTGCCCTCATCCTGTCGAGGTCCAGAACGGCCTCGATCGACTCCATGGTCGAGGAGAGGGACTTGAGCTCTTCGGATACATCGACGACTGCCACGCTCCCAGCGTAACGGCTCCGCCGCTTTGCCAGTGCCGTCCCCGGCGTCGGTTGTGACGCACCCGGCGCCGGGCGGCCGCCGGGGCGCGCCCCCGGCCCCCCGCCCGGCGCGGAACGGGCCCGCCCCAGGTCGCCGCACCGGCGGGCCGGCCGCCCCGGGACCTCAGGGCGTCTCCGGGGCCGAGTTCCTCATGTCCTGGGGGGCGCCGCCCGGCTCGTCGCCCGACGTCGCCAGCCAGGTGCCGGCGCCGACGGCCGCCGCGACGGCCACCGCGGCGGCGCCGAGGGCGAGCCGGCGCCTGCGGGCGGCGGCGCGGTTGCGGGCCGAGCCGGGCCGGGGGGCGCCGGCCGCGCGCGGGGCGCGGGCCGTGCCGTGGGCGCCGCCGGCCAGCTCGTCGGGGGCGGGGACGCGCATCGAGGTGTGGGTGTCCCGGTTGGAGTCGGGCCGGGCGCCGGGGACCAGGGAGACGGCGCCCCGGCGCCGGCGCGGCGGGAGGGCGGGCTCGCCCCGGTCCGGCTGCGGGTCCTCGTCGGCGGGCTCGGCCGCGTCGACGTCCGGTTCGTCCACGTCCAGCGGCGGCATCCCGGCGAGGGTGGGCAGCTGCTCGCGCAGCCGCGCGGCCAGCTCGGAGGCGCGCAGCCGGGAGGCGGGGGCCTTCGCGAGGCACTGCACGACGAGCTGCCACAGCTCCTCGGGGATGCCGGGCAGCGGGACGACGGTCTCGGTGACGTGGCGGCGCAGCACCGCGCCGGGGTGGCCGCCGCCGAAGGGGGTGAAGCCGGCCAGCAGCTCGTAGAGGACGGTCGCGAGGGCGTAGATGTCGACGGAGGCGCGCGGGGGCAGGCCCTCGACGATCTCCGGGGCGAGGTAGTCGGGGGTGCCGATGACCTTGGTGGCCCGGGTGCGCTGCGGGGTGTCGATGAGCTTGGCGACCCCGAAGTCGGTGAGCAGGGCCCGGTGGGAGCCGCCCGGGCCGAGCGGGCTCTGCATGTCCAGCAGGATGTTCTCGGGCTTGACGTCCCGGTGGACGACGCCCGCCGCGTGGGCGGCGGCGAGCCCGTCGGCGACGTCGGCGACGATCGCGACGGCCGCCTCGGGGGCGAGCCGCCGCTCCCGCTCCAGCCGGGTGCGCAGGTCGGTGCCGCGCACCAGGTCCATGACGAGGGCGAGGTCGTTGCCGTCGACGACGAGGTCGCGGACGGAGACGACGTTCGGGTGCTCCAGGCCGAGCAGGGCCGTGCGCTCCTGGACGAAGCGTCCGACGAGCTCCTGGTCGGACGCCAGGTCCTCGCGCAGCAGCTTGATGGCGACGGGCCCTTCCGGTCCCTCGCCCAGCCACACCGTGCCGGCGCTGCCCCGGCCCAGGATCTGGTTCGCGGTGTACCTGCTGCCGATCTTCCGTGCCAAGACTGCTCCTACAGGACGCGTGTTGTCGCTAAAACTACGCGTCCCGGGAGCCCGCCTTCACCGGGGAGCCGGAAATCACCCCGCGCGTGTCGACAAATCGGCAGACTCACGGCCGTCCGGCCACGGTGCCGGCCGTGCGCCGCCGCCCCCGCTACTGGGTGGATCCCCCGGACCCGCCGCCGTCGGAGCCGCCGAGATCGCTGATCCAGCCGGTCACCGTGCCGAACCAGTCGGTGAGCTGCTCCCAGTAGCCCTTTCCGGTGCCGATCCACTCCTGGAGCGGGCTCAGCTCCCAGATCAGCCAGCCGGCCACGAAGAGGATGACGATCGTGACCAGGCAGCCCTTGAGGCACCCCAGGCCCGGGATGCGCATCGGGTTGGCGCTGCGGCGGCGCGGCTCCCGGGGCTCGCGCTGGGGCCGCTGCGGCTGCGGCGGGGCGGGCGGCGCGTACCGCTGCGGCTGCGGCTGCTGGGGCTGCGGGGTGACGTAGCGCTGCGGAGGCTGGTGCTGCTGCTGCTGGTGCTGCTGGTGCTGCTGCGGATAGCCGTACCCGGGGGGCGGGCCCTGCTGCGGGCGGGGCTGGGGGCGCTGCGGCTGCTGCTGCGGCCGGGCGACCTGCCGCTGGGGGCGGCGGCGCAGCGGGTCCTGGTCGGGGTCCAGGTACTGGATCTGCGTCTGCTCGTTGCGGTCCCGGGCCGCCCGGAGCTGGTTCTGCCAGGGGTGCTCGCCCTGCTGTCCGTCCTGGCCGGGCCCGTCCGGCCGGTGCGGGGGCACTGGCGGCATGACGGCCGTCGGGTCGGCGGCGCCGGTGTTCGGCAGGACGGCGGTGGGGTCGGCCGCGCCGGCCGGGCCCGCGGTGTGCGGGAGCACGCTGGTGGCGCCGTCCGGGTCGTACGCGCCCGGCGCGGAGCCCTGCGGGAGCACCTGGGTCGGGTCGGCCGCGCCCGGCGTGCCGGGGACCGCGGCGGGCGCCGGGTCGGGGGCGAGGAGCGCGCCGACGCCCTCGGCGGCGGCGATCTGCGCGGAGTTCGCGTGCACACCGATGCCGTCGGCGACGACGCGCAGGGCCCGGGCCAGGTTCTCGGCGCTCGGGCGCTCGTCGGGGTTCTTGCGCAGGCAGCGCTCGATGACCGTCCACAGCGGTTCCGGGACGGTGGAGGGGCGGCGCGGCTCGGCGCTCAGGTGCTGGTGCAGCACCTCCAGGGCGGAGCCGCCGGAGAACGGGGGACGCCCGGTGACCAGCTCGTACAGCAGGATGCCGGCGCCGTAGATGTCGACCGCCGAGGTCTGCGGGCGGCCCTCCGCGGACTCCGGGGCCACGTACGCGGGCGTGCCGACGAACTCGTGGGTGCGGGTGAGGCCGGGCGAGTCGGCGAGCCGGGCGATGCCGAAGTCGGTCAGCATCGGGTGCATCCGGCCGTCGTCCTGCTTGAGCAGCACGTTCGCCGGCTTCAGGTCGCGGTGGACCACGCCGTCGGCGTGGCTGGCGGCGAGCGCGTCGGCGATCTGCGCGGTGAGCAGGGACGCGGCGACCGGCGTGAGGGGGCCGTTCTCGCGCAGGTAGCGGTGCAGGTCCGGGCCGTCGACCAGGTCCATGACCAGGGCGAGCAGATCGCCCTCGACCACCAGGTCGCGCACCCGCACGATGTTCGGGTGGGCCAGCCGGAGCAGCACGGAGCGCTCGCGCAGGAACCGCATCACGACATCGGCGTCGTTCGCCAGCTCCTCCTTGAGGACCTTGATGGCGACGGTCTCACCGGGCTGTCCGGGCACGGCCGCCTCGGCGCCCGCGGTCTCCCGCTGGCGGGCTCGCCAGACGGTGCCCGTGGCGCCGCGCCCGAGCGGCTCCTCGAGCAGGTACTTGCTGCCGACTGGCCGCACGTCACGCGCTCCCTGTTGCTTGGCTTGCCTGAGGTCTGTTTTCGCGACCCACTGTAGTGCCGGGGTGCGACGGACCGGGCTGTCGTCTTCCTGTGGGTCTTGCGTCGCGGTTCCCGGCCACGTTCGAAGGGAAGACGCCCGCCCCGGTCTCCGGGTTGCGGGAAGCCGGCGTGACCGATCTCAAGCGGTCGCCGCCACCCCGTCCGCCAGGCACTTTTGCGGGCAGAGCCGACCAATCAAGATCACTTGTTCCGGAGCGGCGGGCGCGTTGTCGGTGTCAGGTGCGAGGATGCGTGCAGTACTGGCCGACGTGCTCGTGCGGGGTGGGCGGAGCCCTCCGCGCCCGCGCAGAAGGGACCGCTGACGGCGATGCAGATCCGGCTGACCGTCGTAGACCCGCTGGGCCCGCCCCCGGTCGAGGCGGGCGGCCGTGCCGCGAGCCGCGACGTGCTGGTGACCGCGCCCGCCGGAACGGCCCTTTCGGCGGTCGCCGCCGCGCTGGCCTCGGCCGTCACCGGCGACCCGGCCCAGGCGGGACCGGTGGTGCTGTACGCCGGTGCGGAGCGCCTGGACGAGCGCCGCTGCACCCTCGGCGAGCCCCCGCTGCTGGACGGCGCCGTGCTCTCCCTCGGTGCCCCCGCCGACCCCGAGCCGCACCCCGAGGTCGACGACGCCCCGGCCCGCCTCGACGTGGTCGCCGGTCCCGACGCGGGCGGGGTCCACCTGCTGCACGGCGGCCGGATCGACATCGGCCGCTCCGCCGACGCCGACGTCCCGCTCGACGACCCGGACGTGTCCCGGCTGCACTGCGCGGTGACCCTCGACCCCGACGGCCGCGTCACGGTCGCCGACCTCGGCTCCACCAACGGCACCACCGTCGGCGGCACCCGCGTGGGCTCGCGCCCGGTGCGGCTGCCGCCGGGCGCGCTGCTGCGGCTCGGCGAGTCCGCGCTGCGCCTCGCCCCGGCCGGGGGGCCGGGAGCCCGGCGGGGCACGGCGCCGGACGGCGAGGGGTACGTCCGGGTGGCCCCGGCGTCCCCCTCCGCCGGCCTCCCGGACACCCCGGAGAGCCACGCGCGCGCGGACGGTCCCGCCGCGCCGGCACGGCGGGACGGCGGGGAGGCCCCGTCGGCCGCCCGGGACCACGCGCCCGTGGCGCCGGCCGTGCGCCCGCCGGCCGTACCGGGACAGGCCGGCGCGCCCTCGCCGGAGCGGGGCAAGGACCCGGCGCGGCAAGGGCGTTCCTCGCCCACTCCGCCCGGTGCCCGCCCGCTGCCGCCCGCCCGGCCGCCGGCCGACGGCGGGACCCACGCCGGGCGCCGCGGCCCGGCCGGCCCCGACGCCGCGTCCACCGCGCATCTCGGGCGCAGGCGCGGCGGCCTCGGCGCCTGGGCGCGCCGCCTGGCCGGCGGACGCGGCGAGCAGCCGGCGCCGGCCGGGCCCGAGACGTACGACGGCGAGGCCGCCGTCACCGCGCGGCCGGGGCCCACGGCCGGCCCGCCCGTGCCCGAGACCTGGCCGGACCCGGCGGCCGTGCTGCTGACCGCGCTCGGCCCCGGTCCCCGGCTGTGGGAGCGCGGGCCGGGCCACCCGGAGGCGCTGACGGTGCGGCTCGGCACCGCCGACCGGCCGGCGCCCGACGGCTCCGGCCTGCTGCCCGCCGTGCCGGTGACCGCGGATCTGCGCGAGGCGGGCGCGCTGGGCCTGGCCGGGCCGCGCCCGCGGCTCGCCGGTGTGGCCCGCGCGGTGCTGGCGCAGCTCGCCGCGCTGCACTCCCCCGCGGCCCTGGAGATCGTGCTCATCAGCGCCGACCGCTCCCGTCCGGTGGCGGAGCGCACCGCCGAGTGGGCGTGGCTGGGCTGGCTGCCGCAGGTCCGGCCCGGCCACGGCCAGGACTGCCGCCTCCTGCTCGCCTACGACCACGAGCAGGCGGCCGCCCGCACCGGCGAGCTCCTGCGCCGCCTGGACGACCACCTGGCGGACCGCGCGGACGGCGCCGGGCCGGCGTCCCCGGACGGGACGGGTGACGCTCCGCGGGGCGGTGGAGCCCGGGGCGGCGCGCCGCACGAGCGGCCGGCCGCGGCCGGGCCGGACCCCGCGCCGCACGCCTCGCCCGGCCACCGCGCCACGGGCGACGCCGCCGGTTCCGCATCCGCGTTCGCACCCGCCGACGGCGGTTCTCCGGCCGCGGCCGGGCACCCCGCGGCAGCCGCCGCGGCAGCCGCCGCGGCGGCCCCCGTGACGGCGGCCGTCCCGCCCGCCCCGGCCGGTCCGCGCCCCACCGGCGCGGGCCCGGCGGCGGACACGCGGCGGGACGGGGCCCGTCCCGGCTCCCACCCGCACTCCTCCCCTCACCCGGGGGCGCACGGCACTCCGGGTGCCACCGCCACGGTCCTCGGCACGGCGTACGGCCTGGCCCCGGCCGCCGCGGCGACGGCACCGGGCTCCCCGGGCGCCCCCGCCCCGTCCCCGGCGTTGCCGGACGGCGGTGCCGAGGGCCGCTTCCCGGGGCCGTACACGGTCGTGGTCGTGGACGGCGACCCCGGCGGTGCCGGGCTGCGGGAGGCGGTGGCACGGCTGGCGGCGGAGGGGCCGCGCGCGGGGATCCACGTGGTGTGCCTGGCCGAGACGGCGCCCGCGTCACCGGTCTCGCCGGTGACGGAGACGTACGAGGCGGCCTGCGCGGTGGCGCCCGCGTTCCGCGCGTGCGGGGCGGTGGCGCTGCTCAGCGGGGACGTCGCGACGGCGCTGCGGCTGCTGCGGGTGGCCCGGGCGGAGGGCACGGTCGCGCCCGGTCCGGTCGGCCACGGCACGATGGCGACCGTCGACGCCGTCTCCCCCGCCTGGGCCGAGCGGTTCGCCCGGGCGCTGGCGCCGCTGCGGCCCGACGGCTCCGGCGGTGAGCGGCAGGGCCGGGTGTCCGCGCCGCTGCCCCGGTCGGCCCGGCTGCTGGACGAGCTGGGGCTGGCCCGGGCCACCCCGGCGTCGCTGATGGCCCGCTGGGCGGACGCGGCCGACGACACCCAGGCGCTCGGCGGACGTGCCTGGGCGGTGCTCGGGGCGGGCCCGCGCGGACCGGTCTGCACGGACCTGGTGGCGGACGGCCCGCATCTGCTGGTCGAGGGCCCCGCGGGCAGCGGCCGTACGGAGCTGCTGCGCGCGGTGGTGGCCTCGCTGGCCGCCGCGGAGCGTCCCGACCGGCTGGGGATCGTGCTGGTGGACGGCCGGGACAGCGTGGGTACGGGACCGGCGCACGGCGACGGTCTGCGCGTCTGCACGGACGTACCGCACGTCACCACCCACCTCACCGCCAACGACCCGGTGCGCATGCGGGAGTTCGCCCAGTCGCTGAGCGCCGAGCTGAAGCGGCGGGCGGAACTGCTGGGCCGCTCGGACTTCGCGGAGTGGCACACCGGGCGGGAGCTGGCGGGACGCATGGTCGCGCAGCGCTCCGCTCCGGGGCGGCAGCCGGGGCAGGTCCCCGGCCGGACGCCGGGGCCGGGCGGTGGTTCCGGTGCCGCGGACCTGGACGGGCCGCCGAGTTCGACGCTGCGGCTGCGGCCGGGCGGGGGGCGCCGGCAGGCGGAGGCGGCGCCGCCGCTGCCACGGCTGGTGGTGGTCGTGGACGATCTCGACGCGCTGGTGTCGCCGGCGCTGGGCTCCCCGGGGCGGCCCGCGGCCGGGTCGGTCGTGCGGGCGCTGGAGGCGGTGGCCCGGGACGGCGAGCGGCTGGGCGTGCACCTGGTCGCGGCGGCCGGGCCGGGTGGCCGTACGGCCGAGTCGGAGGCGGCGCGGCGGGCCCGGCTGCGGATCGTGCTGGACGCGCCGGGGCCGGACGAGCCGTCGCCGGGACGCGGCCGGCTGACCGGGCCGGACGGGCGGGTGACCCCGTTCCAGGGCGGCCGGGTCACGGGCCGCATCCCGCGCACCGCGACCCTGAGGCCCACCGTCGTGCCGCTGGACTGGCAGCGCATGGGCGACCCGCCGGCCCGCCGCCCGGTGCGCGAGCTGGGCAACGGCCCGACCGACCTGGCACTCCTGGCCAGCGCGCTGGAGCGGGCGGCACGGGAGGTGTCGGCGGCCCAGGTGCCGTCCCTGCTGTGACCACCGGCCCCCGCACCGCGCACCGCACGAGCCGCCACCGGGACGCGGCGGACCGGTCCGGACGGGCGGGCCGGTCCGGACGGGCGGGCCGGAGAGGCGGGCCGGAGAGGCGGGCCGGGCCGGGCGGGTGACCCCGTTCCAGGGCGGCCGGGCCACGGCCGCGCCCCGCGCATCGCGACCCCGCGGCCCGCGCCGGGCGGCGGGCCGTTCGGCGGGTGCCGCCGCCCCGTTCCCCGTGGCTGCCGCGGGCACCGGCCAGGGCGCGCGCGAGTCACAGCGCGGTCACGATCACGCCCCTGACCCGGTTCGCGCCCTTGCCGACGTATCTCACCCGGCGTAGACCAGTGCTCACGGAGCATACGGATCAGCGCTGGACGTTCGACGAGGAACGAAGAACGGGGCCGTGATGCACATCAGGAGCAGCAGCCGGACGACGACACGGAGGGCGGCGCGGTCCGCCGCAGCCCTTCTCGCGGGAGCGCTCACGCTCTCGCTCGCCGCCTGCGGAGGCGACGACGACAAGGACAGCCCGACGGAAGGCGCGAGCGGCGACGCCGAGACCACCGCCACGGTGAAGCTTCCCCGGCTGGACGGCGAGTCCCTGGAGGTCGCCGCCGTCTGGACCGGGCCGGAGCAGGCCAACTTCAAGAAGGTGCTCGCGGAGTTCGAGAAGCGCACCGGCGCGAAGGTCACCTTCGTCCCGGCGCAGGACCCGATCATCAACTTCCTCGGCTCGAAGATCGCGGGCGGTCAGCCGCCGGACGTCGCGATGCTCCCGCAGCCGGGCGCGATCAGGCAGGCCGTGGAGAAGGGCTGGGCGAAGCCGCTGGGCGCCGAGGCGCAGGCCGAGCTGAAGAAGAACTTCTCGCAGGGCTGGCAGGACATCGGCGCGGTCGACGGCAAGCCGTACGGCGTCTACTACAAGGCCGCCAACAAGTCCCTGATCTGGTACAACGCGCAGGTCTTCGAGAACGCGGGCGCCGAGGAGCCGAAGACCTGGGAGGACCTGCTCACCACCGCGCAGACGGTCTACGACTCCGGGGTGACGCCGTTCTCCGTCGGCGGCGCGGACGGCTGGACGCTCACCGACTGGTTCGAGAACGTGTACCTCTCCCAGGCCGGCCCGGAGAAGTACGACCAGCTGGCCAAGCACGAGATCAAGTGGACGGACCCCTCCGTGAAGGAGGCGCTGACCACGCTGGCGCAGATCTGGGGCAAGCAGGACTACCTGGCGGGCGGTGCGAGCGGCGCGCTGCAGACCGAGTTCCCGGCCTCCGTCACGCAGACCTTCACCGGCGGCGACCAGCCGAAGGCGGGCATGGTCTACGAGGGCGACTTCGTGCAGGTGAACATCGCGGAGACCGACGCGAAGGTGGGCACGGACGCGAAGGTGTTCCCGTTCCCGGCGGTCGGCGACTCGGCGCCCGTGGTCTCCGGCGGCGACGCGGCGGTGATCCTGGAGGACTCCAAGGCGGCGCAGGCCCTGGCCACCTTCCTGGCGTCCCCGGACGCGGCGACGGTCCAGGCGGGGCTCGGCGGCTACCTCTCGCCGAACAAGAACGTGGACCCGAAGGCGTATCCGAACGCGGTGCAGCAGGAGATGGCGAAGGCACTGATCGCGGCCGGCGACGACTTCCGCTTCGACATGTCCGACCAGGCCCCGCAGGCCTTCGGCGGCACGCCCGGCAAGGGTGAGTGGAAGGCGTTGCAGGACTTCCTGAAGAACCCGAAGGACATCGCGGGCACCCAGCGCAGGCTGGAGGCCGACGCGGCCGCGGCGTACGGGAACTGAGCCGGCGATGACGTCGCCGGCACCCTCGGCGGAGGTCCCCGGGACCTCCGCCGCTCCCCCCAGGCGCAAGAGCGTGACCGGCACCCGCACCACCGTCGCGGCGCTGTTCCTGCTGCCCGCGCTGGTGCTGCTCGGGGCGCTCGTGGTCTACCCGATCGGGTACTCGGTCGTCCGCAGTTTCTACGACCAGTCCGGCGACGGCTTCGCCGGATTCGACAACTACCGGGCCCTGTTCACCGACGACGGCATCCGCACCGCGCTGAAGAACAACATCGTCTGGGTGGTGTTCGCGCCGACCGTCGCGACCGCGCTCGGGCTGATCTTCGCGGTGCTCACCGAACGGGTGCGCTGGGGCACCGCGTTCAAGCTGGTCGTCTTCATGCCGATGGCGATCTCGATGCTCGCCGCGGGCATCATCTTCCGGCTGGTGTACGACCAGGACCCGGACAAGGGCGTGGCGAACGCGGTGTGGGTGGGCGTGCACGACACGTTCGCGCAGTCGTCGGCCTTCCCGAAGGCCCATCCGGGGCGGGAGTCGCCCCTGGAACCGGCGGGCGGGGGCGCGTTCATCACGAAGGAACCGGTCCGCGCGGGTGAGCCGGTGACGCTGCCGCTGGTGGGGGTGGCGCCGGACCTGATGCCCGACGACGCGCGGCCCGCCGCGAAGCCACCGGCGGAGCCGGGCGAGATCACCGGCACCACCTGGCAGGACTTCACCCGCGGCGAGGGCGTGGGCACCCTCGGCGCGCCGGACCCGTCCGAGTTCGGCTACCCGGGGATGCGGATCGAGGCGGTGAAGGACGGCGAGGTGGTCGCCTCCACCACGGCCGCCGACGACGGCACCTTCACCCTGCCCGCCTCCGCGGAGGGGGCGCTGCTGCGGCTGCCCGCCGACAACTTCAAGGAGCCGTACAACGGCCTGGACTGGCTGGGCCCGTCGCTCGTGACCCCCGCCATCATCGGCTCGTACATCTGGATGTGGGCGGGTTTCGCGATGGTGCTGATCGCGGCCGGTCTCGCCGGGGTGCCCCGGGAGCTGCTGGAGGCGGCGCGGGTGGACGGCGCCAGTGAGTGGCAGGTGTTCCGCCGGGTCACCGTGCCGCTGCTCGCGCCGGTGCTCGCGGTCGTCACCGTCACCCTGATGATCAACGTGCTGAAGGTGTTCGACCTGGTCTTCATCATCGCCCCGGGCTCCTCGCAGGACGACGCGAACGTGCTCGCCCTGGAGCTGTACCGCAAGGGCTTCGCCGAGGACCAGCCGGGCATCGCGAGCGCGATCGCGGTGTTCCTGCTGCTGCTGGTGATCCCGGTGATGTGGTTCAACGTCCGGCGGCTCAGGCGGGAGGTACGGCGATGACGAAGCTGTCCGCACAGCCGAGGCGGTCGCCGGCCGCGTGGGCGGTCGAGAAGCTGAGCGGCGGCGCGGTGCGGGTCTTCCTGATCGTGGTGGGCCTGTTCTGGCTGGTGCCGACCGTCGGCCTGCTGCTGTCCTCGCTGCGCAGCACCCGGGACATGAACGAGAGCGGCTGGTGGACGGTGTTCACCGAGCCCGCCCGGCTCACCGTCGACAGCTACGAGAAGCTGCTGGAGAACGGCGACATCACCGACTCCCTCGTCAACACGGTGCTGATCACCGTCCCGGCGACCGTGCTGGTGGTGGTGATCGGCGCGCTGGCGGGCTACGCGTTCGCGTGGATGGAGTTCCCGGGCCGCGACTGGTGGTTCCTGGCCGTGGTGGGCCTGCTGGTGGTGCCGGTGCAGGTGGCGCTGATCCCGATCGCCGAACTGTTCGGCAGCATCGGCCTGTTCGGTTCCATCCTGGGGGTGATCCTGTTCCACGTCGGGTTCGGGCTGCCGTTCGCGGTGTTCCTGCTGCGAAACTTCTTCGCGGAGATCCCCCGTGAGCTGCTGGAGGCGGCCCGCCTCGACGGGGCGGGTGAACTGCGGCTGTTCGCGCGGGTGGTGATGCCGCTGGGCGGGCCCGCCATCGCGAGCCTCGGCATCTTCCAGTTCCTGTGGGTGTGGAACGACATGCTGGTGGCGCTGGTGTTCACGGACGCCGGCAGCCAGCCGATCACGGTCGCGCTCCAGACGCAGGTGCGGCAGTTCGGCAACAACATCGACGTGCTGGCACCCGGTGCGTTCATCTCGATGGTGGTGCCGCTGGCGGTGTTCTTCGCGTTCCAGCGGCAGTTCGTGTCCGGTGTGATGGCGGGCGCCGTGAAGTGACGCCGTAGCACAGCCAGTTCAGGGGCGGGCCGGTGTCACCGGCCCGCCCCTCGACGTCCGCCCCGATTCCCCCACATGCCGTACGGACCGTAACCCCTTCGCGTCCAGGGCCGTTGCCGGGCAGAACGCCCGAGCTGTCCCGCCGACCCTTGGATGCCCCCTTGCCCAGGTTCAGTGTCATCGTCCCCGCGTACCGGGTTCAGGCGTACCTGCACGAGTGCCTGGAATCGGTGCTCACCCAGTCGTACCCCGACCTCGAACTGATCGCGGTGGACGACCGCTCACCGGACGCCAGCGGCGAGATCATCGACGAGTTCGCGGCCCGCGACCCGCGTGTGAAGGCCGTCCACCTGGAGCGCAACGTCGGTCTCGGTGCCGCCCGCAACGCGGGGATGGCGCAGGCCACCGGTGACTACCTGGTCTTCCTGGACTCCGACGACACCCTCACCCCGGACGCCCTGCGCGCGGTCGCCGACCGGCTGAAGGAGACCGGTGATCCGGACGTCCTGGTCTACGACTACGCCCGCACGTACTGGACCGGCGAGGCGGTCCGCAACAAGGCGGCCGGCCGGCTCACCGAGCAGGGCCCGGCGCCGTTCCGGCTGGCGGACCGGCCGGGTCTGCTGGAGTTGCTGATGGTGGCGTGGAACAAGGCGTACCGGCGGGAGTTCGTGGAGCGGGAGGGCTTCGCCTTCCCGCCCGGCTACTACGAGGACACGCCCTGGACGTACCCGGTGATGCTGGCGGCGGGGACGATCGCCACCCTCGACCGGGTCTGCGTGCACTACCGGCAGCGCCGCCGGGGCAGCATCCTGTCCACCACCAGCGACCGGCACTTCGACATCTTCGACCAGTACGACCGCGTGTTCGCCTACCTCGACGCGCACCCGGACCTGGCGCCGTGGCGCCCGCTGCTGTTCCACCGCATGGTCGACCACCTGACGCTGGTGTACCGCAAGCCGGACCGGCTGCCGCGCGGCAGCCGCGCCGCGTTCCTGCGCCGGGCCCGCGCCCACTACCGCCGCTACCGCTCCCCCGGGCTCCCCGCGTCCCCCGGCCGGGAAGGCGCGCCCGTCGGCGCCCAGGTCCCGCCCCGCGTGCGCCTGCGGCACGCGGTCGTCCGGTTCGGCGCGCACCGCACCTTCCGCGCCCTGCACCTGCTGCTTGCCGCCCGCCGCCGTACCGCACGCCTGGCCCGGCACCTGGCCCGGGCCTGCCGGACCGGCGCGCTGCGGCTGCACTACCGGGTCCAGCGGCTGCTGCCCCTCCAGGCCGACCGGGCCGTGTTCGCCGCCTCCCGGTACGCCGGGTACGGCGGCAACCCGGGCGCGCTGGAGGCCGCGGTCCGCACCCTCGCCCCGCACGTGCGCACCGCGTGGATCGCCCGCCCCGAGCACCACCACACGATCCCGCCCGGCACCCGCCGCCTGACCCCGGGCACCGCCGCGTACTGGACGGCCCTGGCCCGCGCCAGGTACCTGGTGTCCGACGCCGGTCTCGGCGACCGCGCGGTGAAGCGCACCGGGCAGGTCTTCGTGCAGACGCGGCGGGGCACCCCCCTGAAGCACATGGGCCTCGACCTCCAGGAACGCCCGGCGGCGGCCGGCGGCACGGACTTCGCGCGGCTCCTGGACGACGTCGACACCTGGGACTACGTGCTGTCCGCCAACCGCCACACCACGCTGACCTGGGAGCGCGTCTACCCGGGCCGGTACGCCACGCTGGAGTACGGCTACCCCCGCAACGACGTCTTCCAGCGGGCGACCCCGGCGGACGTGGCCCGGCTGCGCGAGTCGCTGGGCGTCCCGGAGGGCTCGGTGGCGATCCTGTACGCGCCGACCCACCGCGACCACCGCCGCACCCAGGGCACCGCTCTCGACCTGGAGCGGGTCGTGCGGCGCCTCGGACCGCGGTTCGTCGTCCTGGCCCGCGCCCACGCCCGGCACGGCGGCCCGCTTGTCGCGAGCGGCGGCCGGGTCGTCGACGTCACCGGCCACCCGAGCGTCGAGTCGCTGTGCCTGGCCTCGGACGTCCTGGTGACCGACTACTCGTCGATCATGTTCGACTACGCCAACCTGGACCGGCCGATCGTGATCCACA
Organism: Streptomyces glaucescens; assembly: GCF_000761215.1. Lineage (GTDB taxonomy): Bacteria > Actinomycetota > Actinomycetes > Streptomycetales > Streptomycetaceae > Streptomyces > Streptomyces glaucescens_B. The sequence continues at coordinate 3,101,741 of NZ_CP009438.1, forward strand.
GCCCCGACGACGACTGGGCGGCCTACCGGGCGGCCCGCGGCACCTACTTCGACCTGCGGGCCTTCCCGCCGGGCCCGGTGGCGCGAAGCGAGGACGAGCTGATCGGCGTCTTCGCCGCCGGCCACTGGCGCGGCTCCCGCTCCAACCGGCTGCGCGCCGCGTTCCGCGAGCGGTTCTGCCCGTACGACGACGGGCGGGCCGCCGAGCGGGTGGTGCGCCACGTGCTGCTGGGCGAGCCGCCGGAGTCGCTGCCGCCGGTGATCCCGCTCGCCGAACGCCGGCCGGTGCCGTCGGCCGCCGCCGAGCGGCCGGGCACCCCGCTGACCAGCGTGCCGCAACCTTCTGGCCCGCTCACCGTCACCGACGGACGCCGATGACCGTTGCACCTTCCGGGAGTTCGCATGCCCCGCGGTTCGTCGCGGCCGGCCCCGTCCCGGCCGCCCACGTGGCGGCCCGCGGGGCGGCCCGGCCGTGTTGCACACGGTCCGCGGCGCGGGCCTCCCGTCCGACCAGGACCGGCACGACCACGGAAAGAGCAGAATGCCCCGCTTCAGCATCATCGTCCCGTCCCATGGGGTCGCGGGCCGGCTGGCCCAGGCGCTGGACTCGGTCCTCGCACAGTCCTTCGGCGACTTCGAACTGATCCCGGTGTGCGACGGGCCCGGCTCCCTGGCGGCGGACGTCGCCGCCGCCCACGCCCGGCGGGACTCCCGGGTGGCGCCGGTCCACTCACCGCCGTCGGCCGGTCTGGCCGGGGCGCGCGGCGCCGGGATGCGGGCGGCGACCGGCGCGTACCTGCTGTTCCTCGACGGTGACGACATCCTGCTGCCGGGCGCGCTGGCCGCGCTGCACGCGCGCCTGGCGGACACCGGCGACCCGGACGTCCTGCTCTTCGCCTACGAGCGCGTCCCCTGGTGGGAGGGCGAGCCCACGCAGCCCGCGCAGCCGCTGCTCGCCCGGGCCCCGTCCGGGGTCTTCCACCCGGACCGCGCGCCGGAGCTGACCGGGGTCCAGTCGCCCGCGTGGGCCGCGGCCTACCGGCGGGCCTTCCTCGCCGAGCACGCCGTCTCCTTCCCCGCGGGGCACTTCACGGACATCGGCTTCGGCACGGCGGTGATGGCCCGGGCGGAGCGGGTCGCCGTGCTGCGCGAGAGCGTGGCACGGCATCACGTGCGGCGGCAGGGCAACCGGCTGTGCCTGCCCGGCGAGCACCACACGGAACTCCTCGACCAGACCGAACGGGCGCTGGCGCTGGCCCCGCGGCTGTCCGCGGAGCGGGCGCACGCCCTGTTCGACCAGCTCTTCGCCGCGGTCCTGAAGACCGCCGGGCACCCGCGGCGGCTGCCCGCGCGCCACCGCCGCGCCTTCTTCCGCCGGGCGGGCCGACTGTACCGGCGCCACCGCCCGGCCGGGCACCGCCCCCCGGGCGGCAGCCTCGGCCTGCAGCACCGGCTGCTCGCGACGGGCGCGTACCCGGTGTTCCGGCTGCTGCGCGGCGCCAAGGAGGCGGCGGTGCGGGCCGGGGCGCGGCTGCCGCGCCCGCGCGGACTGCGCACCCGGCTGTTCTACCGCCGCCGGCTGCGCCGCCCGCTGGATCCGAACCTGGCGGTGTTCTGCGCGTACTGGGGGCGCGGCTACGCCTGCAACCCGGCCGCGATCCACGCCAAGCTCCGCGAACTGGCCCCGCACATCCGGTCGGTGTTCCTGGTGGAGGCCGGCCAGGCGCACGCCGTGCCGGAGGGCGTCGAGCACGCGGTGATCGGCAGCCGCCGCTCCTGGGACGTGCTGGCCCGCGCCACGTACCTGGTGAACAACGCCAACTTCGCCGAGGGCGTGGTCAAGCGCCCCGGCAGCGTGCACCTGCAGACGCAGCACGGCACACCGCTGAAGAAGATGGGCGTCGACCAGGCGACGTACCCGGTGGTGGCGGCGCGGACCGGCAGCTTCGCCAAGCTGCTGGGCCGGGTGGACCGCTGGGACTACAACCTCTCCTCCAACACCCACTCCACGCAGATGTGGGAGCGGGCCTTCCCGGGCTCCTACGAGCACCTGGAGTACGGCTACCCGCGCAACGACGTGTACTACACGGCGACCGCCGAGGACGTGGTCCGGGTGCGCCGGGAGCTGGGCGTGCCGGAGGGGGCGACGGCCGTGCTCTACGCACCCACCCACCGCGACTGGCACACCGGCTTCGAGGCCGGCCTGGACCTGGAGGCGTTCTGCGAGGCGGCCGGGGAGGACGTCGTGGTGCTGCTGCGCGCCCACTACTTCTACGACCGGGGCCGCACCCGGGCCTCGGGCCGGATCATCGACGTCACCTCGCACCGCTCCTCGGAGGACGTCTGCCTGGCCGCCGACGCGCTGGTCACCGACTACTCGTCGATCATGTTCGACTACGCCAACCTGGACCGGCCGATCGTCGTGTACGCCGACGACTGGGAGGTCTACCGGGAGACGCGGGGCGTGTACTTCGACCTGCTGCAGTCCCCGCCGGGACCGGTCGCGCGCACCGCGGAGGAACTGGCGCGGATCTTCCGGGACGGCTCCTGGGCGGGCGGGGAGTCCGCGCGGCTGCGGGCCGCCTTCCGGGAGCGGTTCTGCGAGTTCGACGACGGGCGCGCCGCCGAGCGGGTGGTGCGCCGGGTCTTCCTCGGCGAGCCGCCGGAGTCGATCCCCCCGGTGGTCCCGCTCGCCGAACGCGTCCCCGCCCCCGCCGCGACGACCCTCGTCAGGAGCTGACGTGCCCCGCTTCAGCATCATCCTCCCGTGTTACAAGGTGCAGGGCTTCCTGCGCGAGTGCCTGGACTCGGTCCTGGGGCAGTCGTTCCGCGACATCGAGGTGATCGCCGTCGACGACCGCTCGCCGGACGGCTGCGGCGCGATACTCGACGAGTACGCGGCGCGTGATGCGCGGGTGAAGGCCGTGCACCTGCCGGAGAACGTCGGACTCGGCCGGGCCCGCAACGCGGGCATGCCCCACGCCACCGGCGACTACCTGTTCTTCCTCGACAGCGACGACACCCTGACGCCGGGCGCGCTGCGCGCGATGGCCGACCGGCTGGCCGGGACGGGCGACCCGGACGTGCTGATCTTCGACTACGTCCGCACCTACTGGTGGGGCGGCACCCGCCGCAACGCGCTGGCGCCCGTGCTGGGCGCGGCGGCGGACGCGGGCACGTTCACCGCCGCCGAACGGCCCGAGGTGCTGGACCTGCTGATGGTGGTGTGGAACAAGGTCTACCGCCGGGACTTCGTCGAGCGGCACGGCTTCGCCTTCCCGCCCGGCTACTACGAGGACACGCCGTGGACGTTCCCGGTGATGCTCAGCGCGGGGCGGATGGCCGCGCTGGACCGCGTCTGCGTCGAGTACCGGCAGCGCCGCCAGGGCAACATCCTGTCCACCACCAGCCGCAAGCACTTCGACATCCACGAGCAGTACGAGCGGGTCTTCGCGTATCTCGACGACCATCCCGAGCTGCACACCTGGCGGGGCTTCCTGCACGCCAAGATGGCCGAGCACTGCCTGGACATCCTCGCCAAGCCGGACCGGCTGCCCCCCTCGGACAAGGGCGAGTTCTTCCGCCGTACGGCCGAGATGTTCCGCACGCACAAGCCCGACGGCCTCACGGTCGCCGAGGAGCACCGGGTGCTGGAGGGCGGCTACGCCGGCTATGTGGCCCGGCGGCAGGCGGCGCGGGCCGGGCGGGCGCTGGAGCGGCGGGCCGAGCGGGTGCGGGCGGTGGCGGCCGGACGGGTGCGCCGGGCCCGCTCGGCGCTGCTCGTGCGCCGCCCCCTGGACCCGGACCTCGCCGTGTACTCGGCGTTCTCGCACCGCGGGGTGCTCGGCGACCCGGCGGCGATCCACCGCGCGGCCCGCGAGGTGGCCCCGCGGATGCGCGGGGTGTGGGTGGTCAAGGACGAGGAGACGGCCGCGCTGCTGCCGCCGGACGTGGAGCACGTGCTGCTGGGCTCGGCCGCCTACGAGCGGGTCACCGCGCGGGCCACGTACTTCGTCAACAACGTCAACTGGCCGGGCGGGCTCACCAAGCGCCCCGGCACCGTCCACATCCACACCCACCAGGGCACCCCGCTGAAGTACATGGGCGCGGACCTGCTCGGCAAGCCGGGCGCCCGGCACGGTCTCGACGTGCCGAAGATGCTGTGGCGCGCCGACCGCTGGGACTACAGCCTGGTCGCCAACCGGCACTCGGAGCTGGTGTGGGAGCGGGCGTTCCCCTGCCACTTCACCTCGCTGCGCTCCGGCAGCCCGCGCAACGACGTGCTGGTGAACGCGGGTCCCGGCGCGGGCGCCGGGACCCGGGCGCGGCTGGGCATCCCGGAGGACCACACGGTGGTGCTGTACGCGCCGACCCGCCGTGAGTACCGGCGCGGCGGCCACGTCGAGCGGATCGACCTGGCCCGGTTCGCCGGGGACCTCGGCGACGGCCACACCCTGGTGGTCCGGCTGCACCCGTCGCTCGCCGGCGGTCACGCCCGCGGGATGGGCCTGACGGACCTGCACCGGCGGGGCGTGCTCGTCGACGCCACCGACGAGCCGCACGTCGAGGAGCTGATGCTCGCCTCCGACGTCCTGGTCACCGACTACTCCGCCCTGATGTTCGACTACGCCAACCTGGACCGCCCGATCGTGATCCACGCCGACGACTGGACGGCGTACGCGGCGAGCCGCGGCGCCTACTTCGACATCACCGCCGAACCGCCGGGCCATGTCTCGCGCACCTACCGGGAGCTGGCCTGGCTGTTCGCCTCGGGCACCTGGCGGGACCAGGAGGGGGGGCGGCTGCGGGCCGCCTTCCGGGAGCGGTTCTGCGAGTACGACGACGGCCGCGCCGCCGAGCGGGTGGTGCGGACGCTGATGCTGGGCGAGGAGGCGTGGACACCGGGGCGGGTATCGCTGCCGAGCCCCGCCGCCTGTGACCACGACGTGCTCACCACCTCGTGACCCGGCTGCGACCCCGGGCCTGGCGGCCGCGCACCCGCGTGCTCCTCCTGGCCGCGGTGTTCGCCGTGCTCCAGCTGGCGAACGTCACCGGCCGGGACACCCCCGACACCAAGAACTACCTGTCGTACGCGCTCAGTCTGCGCGGGGACTCCAAGCGGGAGGCCGCCGCCGCGACCATCGACTACGTGTGCGCGGGCCGGGCCGCGCTGGCCCACCGCGCGCAGAACGTGCACGTGGTCCGCTTCCACCGGCCCGACCCGGCGCCCGCGGTGCGCGAGAGGTGCGGCGCCGACGAGTGGCGGGTCGTGGAGCGGCGGCTGAGGGCGGGGCAGACCGGCGGGCACACCGTGCCGTACATGCCGGAGCGCTTCATGCGGATCTTCGAGGCGCGGCCCGGCTACCCGGTGTTCCTGCTGCCGTTCGTGTCCCTGTTCGGCGTGGTGTGGGGGGTGTGGACGGCGAGCGTGGTGGTCGCGGCGGCGGGCGGGGTGCTGGTCTTCCTGGTGCTGCGGTCGCTGCGGGTGCCGTCGGCGCTGTGCCTGACCGGGCAGGGCCTCTACTACGTCCTGCCGGTCGGCACGACCGCCATGCGGCCCATGACCGAGGGTCTGATGCTGGCGCTGACGCTGGCGGCGGTGTGGGGGTGCGCGCTGGTCCTCGGCGGGCGCCACGTCCGGGCCGGGCTGGTGCTGGTCGGCGGGTCGCTCGCCGCGCTGTTCACCGTCAAGCACTCCCAGGCGCTGTTCCTCGGGGTGTGCCTGGCGGCGGCGGCCACGCTGATCGCCGTACGGCGGTGGCGGCGGGGCCGGCCGCCGGGGCGCGGGGTGCTCGCGGTGGCGGCGGCCGGGCTGGCCGCGACCGTGCTGACGGTGCTGCTGGCGAGGCTGCTGGGGTACCCGTCGACCGCCGACAGTGTGCAGGACCTGCTGACCCATCACTTCGCGCGGCCGGACCGCGCCGATCCCTGGCCGGAGTTCTGGCAGCTCCAGGGGAACTTCTGGATGGAGTGGCTGCGCCGGCAGCTGTGGCAGCCGCTGTTCCTCGCGGCGCTCGCGGCGGGGGCGTGGGGTGCGGCGCGGCGGCCCGCGTTCGGGGTGTTCCTGGCCGCGGCGGCGTTCACGGGGATCCTCACCCAGGCCGGGCACCCGGACATCGGCATCTGGGGGGAGCGGCTGATCGTGCTGGCCTGGCTGCTGCCGGTGGTGGGGGTGCCGCTGCTGCTGGACGCGGTGCTGCGGCGGCCGGTGGCCGTGCCGGCGCAGGGGCACTCCGAACGGGCTCACTCGATGCGGTGAGCCCAGGTCATGCCGTTGACCGCGGCGGGAAGATACGGCAGGTGCCGCATACGCCTGCCCACCACTCGACTCGATGAGCGCCGGAGTCCTCGTCCGGCGGACCCCGCGCGGTGCCACGGCGCTGCGCGGCCGGGTCTGGCGGCCCACCCCGTACCAGGTCGCCGGCTTCCTGTTCTGGCTGGTGATGTCGCTGGCGTACTGGCGGGTGCCGCTGTGCTGCGACGCCGGACAGCACGCGGCGGTCGTCGAACGGCTCAAGGACGACCTGCTGCACCCGCGCCACCCCACGGCGGACCTTCCGGGCGCGGGCAGCCCCTACTACTCGCCCTACGCCGTCGCCCAGGGCGCCCTCGCCCGGCTGACCGGGTTCGGCGGCTGGGAGGCGGTGCGGCTCGCCGGGCCGCTGAACCTGCTGGTGCTGCTGACCGGCCTGAACCGTTTCGTGCGGGTGCTGACGCCCCGTCCGTGGGCGCCGGTGCTGGCGCTGGCCGCGATGACGCTGCTGTGGGGTGTCGAGCGGGCCTGGTGGAGCGGGTATCTGGGGCTGATGTCGATGACGGGCACGCTGCCCTACCCGTCGGCGTTCGCGATCGGGCTGACCTTCTGGGCGTGGGCCTGGACGGGGGCGCGGGCCCGGGACGGGCGGCCGGTGCGGTTCGTGGGACCCAGCGGACTGCCGGGCCTGGCCGGCTACGCCGGGCTGGGCGCGCTGTACGGGCTGATTCTGCTGGTCCACCCGATCACCTCGGTGGCGGCGGTCCTCGGCGGACTCGCCCTGGTGGCGGGGTGGCAGCGGGGCCGGAACCCGGCCGTGGCCGCCCGGTGGGCGCTGACCGGCGGCACGGCGCTGCTGGCCGGTGCGGCGTGGCCGTACTTCGACGTCTTCGCGCTGACCGGCGACACCAGCGTGGACGCCATGCACCGGCGGCTGTACGGGGACCTCGCCGGGCAGTTCGGGCTGGCGCTGATCGGGCTGCCCGCGCTGTGGCTGCGGGCTCGGCGGACGGCGTGGCGCGATCCGCTGGTGCTGATGTTCGCGCTGGAGGCGGCGGTGGTGGCGTACGGCTGGTTCAGCGGCCACTACACCTACGGGCGCATCCTCGGTCTCACCCTGGTGCCGCCGCAGTTCGCGCTGGCCGTGGAGCTGGCGGCGCCCCGGCCGTGGCCGGTGTGGCGGCGCGTGCTGGCCGTGGTCACGGCGGCCGGGGCCTGCGCCGGGTTCCTCACCGTGCAGGCGGGGGCGGTGGTGCCGCGTTCGCTGGACCCGGTCGGTTTCGCGCGGCCGCCGAGCTGGCCGTCGTACGACTGGGCCGCCCGGCATATCCGGCGGGGCGATGTGGTGATCACCGACGGCTACTGGGCGGTGCACGCGATCGCCGGGTACGGGGCGAACCTGGCCGCGCCGACCTGGCCGGACGCGGCGGTGGACGAACGGGAGCGGCTGCGCCGGGTCGCCGATGTGCGGGCGTACCTAGACCCGTCGGCGACCCGTGCCGAGCGCACCGCCCTCGCCCGCCGCCACCGGGTGCGCTGGCTGCTGCTGACGCGCTGGCGCGAGGTGCCCGAGGAGGCGGTGGTGGTGGCGTGGAGCCGGCGGACGGGGGAGGTGCTGGCGCGGCTCCCGGGGTGACGGGCGCCGCGCCGGGGCGTGGCCCGTGGGGGACTACTCGATGACGAGGTCGACCGGGATGTTGCCGCGGGTGGCGTTGGAGTACGGGCAGACCTGGTGGGCCTGCTCGACCAGCTTGCGGCCGGTGGCCTCGTCCACGGTGTCGGGCAGCTCGACGCGCAGGGTGACGGCGAGCGCGAAGCCCTCGCCCTGCTTGCCGATGCCGACCTCGGCGGTCACCGCGGCGTCGCTGACGTCCACCTTGGCCTGGCGGCCGACGAGGCCGAGGGCGCTGCCGAAGCAGGCGGCGTACCCGGCGGCGAAGAGCTGCTCGGGGTTGGTGCCCTGGCCGTTGCCGCCGAGCTGCACCGGCATGGCCAGCGGCAGGTCCAGCGTGCCGTCGGAGGAGACGGCGCGGCCCTCGCGGCCGTGGGTGGCGGTGGCGACAGCGGTGTAGAGCGCGTCCATGGGAGAACCATCCCTCTCTGGGTCGGGTCGGCGGTCCGGTACGGGCGCCGCCTTACGACCAGAAGTAGAGCACACAATTAAGTTGTGCACAACTAAATGGACCGCAAGAGCTACCCTGGAACCATGACCAGCACGCCCGCGGACGACTGGCTCCGCCTCGACCGCCAGATCTGCTTCTCGCTGAACGCCGCCGCGCGCGCCTTCAACGGCGTCTACCGCGTCGTCCTCAAGGACCTCGGGCTCACCTACCCGCAGTACCTGGTGATGCTGGTCCTCTGGGAGGACGGCGACCAGCCCGTGAAGAAGCTCGGCGAACGGCTGCGGCTCGACTCCGGCACCCTCTCCCCGCTGCTCAAGCGGCTGGAGGCGGCCGGCCTGGTGCTCCGCGAGCGCAGCGCCCGCGACGAGCGCTCCGTGGAGGTCCGGCTCACCGGGGACGGCGCCGCCCTGCGCGAACGCGCCGTGGAGGTGCCGCGCCGGATCGCCGCCGCCACGGGCTGCGACCTCGACGAGATCAACGCCCTGCGGGACCGCCTCGACCGGCTGACCGGCGCGCTGGACGCGGCGATCGCGGCGGAGACGGCGACGCGCCCGTGACACCCCGATAGGGGGGTGTTCCCGGGGAAGGGCCCGCGGCGGGGCATACATGACCGGCGTACGAGACCCCCGCCCGGCCGCCCCCCTGCCGAGGACACCCCGCCGATGCCCCTGACGACCCGCCGCCGCCTCCACGGCCTCGCCGCCGCCTGGCTCGCCACCCGCGCCCTGATGCTCTGGCTCCTCCTCCACGACGCCGCTCCGCAGCTGGGGGGCATCCCGGTCGCGCGGGAGGTGTGGCGGCTGTACCGCAACTGGGCCGGCGTCCTGGCGCAGGGCACCTTCCCGGCGGACGACAAGCTGTGGCAGTACCCGCCGGGCGCCGGCCCGGTGCTGCTGTCGCCCACGCTGCTGCCCGGGCTGGACTACCTCCAGGCGTTCGTGCTCCTCACCCTGGCCGCGGACGCCCTGGTCCTGGCGGCACTGGCCCGGGCGGGGACGCGCGAGGGCCGCACGCTGCTCGGGGCGGCCTTGTGGACGCTGGGGCTGCCCCTGCTGCTGCACGTGCCGCTGGTCCGCTACGACGTGCTGGCCACCGCCCTGGCCGTCCTCTCCCTGCTGACGCTCGCGCGCTCCCCGCGCGCGGGCGGGGCCTTCGCCGCGCTGGGCGCCCTGGTGAAGGTGTGGCCCGTGCTGGTGCTGGCCGGGACGCCGAGGGGACGGGCGACCCGGCGGGCGTGGGGTGCGGCGGCGGTCGCCGGAGCCGCCGCCCTGGGCGTCCTCGCCCTCACCTTCGCCCACCCCTTGGCCTTCCTGCGCCAGCAGGGCGGCCGGGGCGTGCAGATCGAGTCCTTCGGCGGCACTCTGCTGAGCCTCGCCACGCACGCGGGGTGGCCGGGGCGGGCGGGGTATCGGTACGGGGCGCTGGAGTTCACCGGCCCGTACGTGGACGCGGTGGCGACCGCCTCCCTCGCCCTCACCGCCGTCGCCTTCGGAGTCCTGCTGCACTGGCGGCTGACCGCGCGGCACGGGACCGAGGCGACGCCGTACGACGCGGCGCTGACCGCCGTGCTGCTCTTCACCGTCACCAGCCGGGTGCTCAGCCCTCAGTACCTCGTCTGGCTGCTCGGCCTGGCCGCCGTCTGCCTGACCTCCCGGCGGACCTCACAGCGCCCCGTCGCCGCGCTGCTCGTGGCCGCGGCCGCCGTCACGGCGCTGGTGTACCCCACTCTGTACGACGAGGTCGCGGCGAGCACCCCCGTCGGCTGCGCCCTGATGGCCGCCCGCAACGGACTGCTCGGCACGGCCGCCGTCCTGTCCCTCGTCCGGCTACGGCGCGTCACCTCCGGGTCACCCGGGGAGCTCAGGCCTGTTTCACTGGAGGCCGGGCACACCCGGCGGGCCGCCACGGGCGCCGCCGACTGAGAGGGGACGGCCGCACATGAGCTGGCTGATCACCGGCGGCGCCGGATACATCGGGGCGCACGTCGTCCGTGCCATGACCGAGGCCGGCGAACGCGCCGTCGTCTACGACGACCTGTCCACCGGGATCGCCGGGCGCGTCCCGCCCGGCGTGCCGCTGGAGGCGGGGTCGACCCTCGACCGGGGGCGGCTGGACGAGGTGCTCGCCGGGCACGGGATCACCGGGGTGGTGCACCTCGCCGCGAAGAAGCAGGTCGACGAGTCGGTGGACCGGCCGCTGCACTACTACCGGGAGAACGTGGAGGGCCTGCGCGTCCTCCTGGAGGCGGTGACCGCGGCCGGAGTGCCGTCCTTCGTGTTCTCCTCCTCGGCCGCGGTGTACGGCATGCCCGACGTGGACCTGGTGCGCGAGGACACACCCTGCGCCCCGATGTCGCCGTACGGCGAGACCAAGCTGGCCGGCGAGTGGCTGGTGCGCGCCACCGGCCGGGCCGCGGGCCTGTCCACCGCGTCCCTGCGCTATTTCAACGTGGCGGGCGCGGCCTCCCCCGAACTGGCCGACACCGGCGTCTGCAACCTCGTCCCCATGGTCTTCGAGAGGCTCACCGGGGGCGCGGCCCCGCGCGTCTTCGGCGACGACTACCCGACGCCGGACGGCACCTGCGTACGGGACTACATCCACGTCGTCGACGTGGCCGAGGCCCACGTGGCGGCGGCCCGCGCGCTGGGGACGCGGCCCGGCCGCGACCTCACCCTCAACATCGGGCGCGGCGAGGGGGTCTCGGTCCGGGAGATGATCGACCGGATCACCGCGATCACCGGTCACGACCGCCCCGCGACCGTCACCGCGCGCCGCCCCGGCGACCCGGCCCGCGTCGTCGCCTCCGCCGACCGCGCCGCCGCCGAACTGGGCTGGAAGGCCAGGCACGACGTCCAGGACATGATCACGTCCGCGTGGGAGGGCTGGGTACGGCAGCACCCGGAGGCCGCGCGGCACTGACGGCGTTCGCAGGGCCTGGGTACCCGCCCGAGGGGCGGGCCCGGCGGTTCACGGGTCCCCGTGCGAGTGAAGTGAGGCCGGGTGGCCGGGGCCGCGGAGAGGGGTCAGAGTGCCTTGAGCGCTTCGGCGGTCGCACGGGAGAGCGCCGCCAGGTAACCCTTGGGGAGCTTCGGGCTGCGGATGACGACCGCGCGCCAGTAGAGGGGGCCCGAGATGAGGTCGAGGGCCAGCTCGTGGTCGAGGCCGGCGCGGACCTCGCCCCGCTGCTCCGCCGCCGCCACGACCGTCAGGGCGACGCCGTCCTGTCCGTCCCGCAGCGCCTTCCGCAACGCCTCGGCGATCTCCGGGTTGCGCGCCGCCTCCGCCTGGAGGTCGGGGACCACCTGTGAGGCGACCGGGTGCCGCAGGGCACGGGAGGTCACCTCGTACAGCAGCCGCAGATCCGACTCCAGCGAGCCGGTGTCCGGTGCCGGCAGGCCCTGCACCGCGATCGCCGAGACGATGTCCAGCACCAGGTGCAGCTTGGAGCGCCAGCGGCGGTAGACGGCGGTCTTGCCGACCCCCGCGCGGCGGGCGATGCCCTCGATCGACATGCGCGCGTAGCCGACCGCGGCCAGCTCCTCGAAGACGGCCGCCCGGATGGCTTCCGTCACGTCCTCGCGGAGCACCGCCGCACCTGCGGGGGCACGGCGGCGCGGACGCGGCTGGGGGCCGTCGGCGTTCGTCGTCATGCGGACAGCATAGGGCGTGACGACGAAACGGTTGCGTTCCGTCGTCCCCTCGGCCTACGCTCACGTTGCGACGATACGGTCCCGTTCCGACGTATGAACGCTGCACGAACACCGTCCGAACGCCGTCCCGTCGCCACGTGAACACCGTCCGGCCACCGCCCGAACACCACCGTCCCGGCCGCGGGCGGACACCGGGCCCCGGCCCTGCCCCCCGACTCCCCGACCGAAAGCAGCGGATGTGAGCCAGGTCCTCGACACACCGCCCCCGACGACACCCCGGACCACCACCCCGGCCGATGCCGGTCTCGCCGATCCCGCGGCCCTCGCCGCCCGCCACGGCCTCACGGTCAGCGGCGCCCGCCCCTCCCTGCCGGGCTACGTCCGGCAGCTGTGGGCACGCCGCCACTTCATCGCCGCGTTCGCCACGGCGAAGCTCACCGCCCAGTACAGCCAGGCGAAGCTGGGCCAGGTCTGGCAGGTGATGACCCCGCTGCTGAACGCGGCGGTCTACTACCTGATCTTCGGCGTGCTGCTGCAGACCAAGAAGGGCGTGCCGGACTACGTCCCGTTCCTGGTCACCGGCGTGTTCATCTGGACCTTCACGCAGAGCAGCCTGCTGGCCGGCACCCGGGCCGTCTCCGGCAACCTCGGCCTGGTCCGCGCCCTGCACTTCCCGCGGGCCGCGCTGCCGATCTCGTTCTGCCTCCAGCAGCTCCAGCAGCTGATGTTCTCGATGGCGGCGCTGGTCGCCATCCTGCTGGCGTTCGGCGTACCGCCCGCCCCGTCCTGGGCGCTGGCGATCCCGGCGCTGGTGCTCCAGTTCGTGTTCAACGCGGGCGTGTCGATGGCGCTGGCCCGGTTCGGCGCGAAGACCCCGGACATCGCGCAGCTCATGCCGTTCGTGCTGCGCACCTGGATGTACGTCTCGGGTGTGATGTGGAGCATCGAGCACGTCCTCAGCACCCACACCGACCTGCCGTCCTGGGTGGCCCCCGTCCTGCAGGCCAACCCGGCCGCCGTCTACATCGACCTGATGCGCTTCGCGCTCATCGACAGCTTCGACGCGAGCCGGCTGCCGTCCCACGTGTGGCTGCTCGCGACGGGCTGGGCGCTGCTCGCCGGCGTCGGCGGCTTCATCTACTTCTGGAAGGCTGAGGAGACCTACGGCCGTGGCTGAGCACACCCCCGAAGAGGTTCCCGAGAAGATCCCCACGGTCATCGCCGACCGCGTGGACATCGTCTACCGCGTCAACGGCACCGGCGCGGGGCGGGGCTCGGCGACCGCCGCGCTCAACCGCATCCTGCGCCGCAAGCACACGGAGAGGGCGTCCGGCGTGCGCCGGGTGCACGCGGTGCGGGGGGTGTCGTTCGTGGCGTACAAGGGTGAGGCGATCGGCCTGATCGGCACCAACGGCTCCGGCAAGTCGACCCTGCTGAAGGCGGTCGCGGGACTCCTGCCGGTGGAGAACGGCCGGATCTACACGGGCGGCCAGCCCTCCCTCCTCGGCGTCAACGCCGCCCTGATGAACGACCTGACCGGCGAGCGCAACGTCCATCTCGGCGGGCTGGCGATGGGCATGTCGCGCGAGCAGATCAGGGAGCGGTACCAGGAGATCGTCGACTTCTCCGGCATCAACGAGAAGGGCGACTTCATCACCCTGCCGATGCGCACCTACTCCTCCGGCATGGCCGCCCGGCTGCGCTTCTCCATCGCCGCGGCCAAGGACCACGACGTGCTGCTCATCGACGAGGCGCTGGCCACCGGCGACCGCTCCTTCCAGAAGCGCTCCGAGGCCCGCATCCGCGAACTGCGCCGGCAGGCGGGCACGGTGTTCCTGGTCAGCCACAACAACAAGTCCATCCGCGACACCTGCGAGCGGGTGCTGTGGCTGGAGCGGGGCGAACTGCGGCTGGACGGGCCGACGGAGGAGGTCATGAAGGAGTACGAGGCCTTCACCGGCGAGAAGACCGCCAAGCCGAGGCCCAAGCCGAAGCCCCGGCCGGCGGCCGCCGCCCCGAAGCCGCCCGCCGGCCCGAAGCCGCCCGCCGGCCCGGAGCCGCAACCGGAGCCGCCCGCGGTCTCGCGCGAGGTGCAGCCCGCCACCGCGCCCGAGGGCGGCAGGGCCCCCGCCGCCTCCTGAGTGTCCTCCGGGCGGCCGCTGCCCGACCGGCGCAATCCGGTTATCCCTTTCATCCGATTGATGCCACGATGACCGAATAGGCCATGCCGGGTGAGGCACCCGCACCTGTGAAGGGAGTCCGCCGTGCCACCGCAGCTCAGCGTCGTCGTCCACGGCCCGAACACCCAGGGCCGGCTGACCGCTCTCCTCGGCTCCCTGGGCGCCGCCCCGGCCCCGGGCATCGAGGTGATCGTGGCCGCGGTCGGCGACTGGGCCCGCGAGACGGCCCGCGAACACGCCCCGGGGGCGGTGCTGCTGCCGCTGCCGGACGGGACGCGGGACGCCGCGGCCCGGGCGGCGGGCGCGGCCCGGGCCTCCGGCCGGTGGCTGCACTTCGTCCACGCCAAGGACGGTCTTCCCGCCGGCGCCCCCGCCCTGCTGGCCGCCCGCGCCGCCGAACTCCCCGACACCGTGGACGTCCTGCTCTTCGACCACGTCCGCACCACCTGGCAGACCTCCGGCGCCCCGTCGTACGACGGCCGCCTGCTGGCCCGCGCGGGCCGCGCCGAGACCGCCCTCGACGACCTGCCCGCCCTGCTGCGGCTCACCCCGGTGCTCGGCAACCGCCTGATACGGGCCGAGCACTGGCGGGCCCACGCGGACGCCCTCGGCACCGACGACGAGGCGTACGCCGCGCACACCGCGCTGCTCACCGCCGCGCGGATCGCCTGCTTCAACCACCCCGGCTTCGAACACCGCGAACTGCGCCCGGAGAGCGTCGCGCCGCGCACGCTGGAGGACCACCTCGCCGTCCTGGACCGTTACGAGACCCTGCTGGAGGAGACCCGCACCCGCACGGCGCCCCACGCGGTGCTGTACCACCTGATGGTCCGCGACAGCCTGCGCACCTTCGTCCGCGCGGGCATGCCGGAGCGGGACGCCCGCGCCTTCTTCCACCGCGCCTCCGAGGCGGCCCGCCGGTGGCGCCCCGAGGGCCTGCGCCACCCGGCCGGTCCCGAGGGCCTGCGCCGCACCCTCCTCGAGGAGGACGCCTACGCCCGCTACCGCGCCCTGCAGAACGCCAACCACGCCCGCCGCGCGGCCAGAGCGGCGCTCCGCACGGGCAGGCGGCAGCTGCGCACCCGGACCCGCGCCGTGCAGTACCGCAGGGCGCTCGCCCGCCCGGTCGATCCCGCCCTCGCCGTGTTCTCGGCGTACTGGAACCGCGGCGTCGCCTGCAACCCCGCCGCGATCGCCGCCAAGCTCGCCGAACTGGCCCCGCAGGTCCACCCGGTGTGGGTGGTCGCCGCCGACCGCGTGGGCCTGCTGCCGCCCGGCACGGACCACGTGGTGCCCGGCAGCCGCCGCTACTGGGAGGTGCTGGGCCGCGCCAAGTTCCTGGTCAACAACGTCAACTTCGCCGACGCGGTGGTCAAGCGCCCGGACGCGGTGCACGTCCAGACCCACCACGGCACCCCGCTCAAGCGCATGGGCCTCGACCAGATGCGCTACCCGGCCGCCGCGAAGGGCCTGGACTTCGCGGCCCTGCTGGCCCGGGTCGACAAGTGGGACTACAGCGTCTCCGCCAACAGCCACACCACCCGCATGTGGGAGCGTGCCTACCCGGCCCGGTACGTCCCCCTCGACCACGGCTATCCGCGCAACGACGTCTACTACACCGCCACCGCCGCCGACATCGCCGCGATCCGCGCCCGCCTCGGCATCGCCCCCAGCCGCCGCGCCCTTCTCTACGCCCCCACCCACCGCGACTACGAGGCCGGCTGGACCCCGCGCCTGGACCTCGCCACGCTCGCCGGGCGGCTCGGCGAGGACACGGTGCTGCTGGTGCGCGCCCACTACTTCCACGCCGGCACCTCGACCGCGCTCACCGGCCTGCGCCGCGCGGGCCGTGTCCTCGACGTCTCCGCCTACGAGCCCGTCGAGGAACTGTGCCTGGCCGCCGACGCGCTGATCACCGACTACTCGTCGATCATGTTCGACTACGCCAACCTGGACCGCCCGATCGTCATCCACGCCGACGACTGGGAGACGTACGTCGCGACCCGCGGGGTCTACTTCGACCTGCTGGCCGAGGCCCCCGGCCCGGTGGCCCGCACCCAGGGCGAACTGACCGACCTCCTCACCTCGGACGCCTGGCGCGACGACGGGGCGGCCAAGGCCCGCTCGGTCTTCCGGCGCCGGTTCTGCGAGTACGACGACGGCCGCGCCGCCGAACGCGTCGTACGCCGGGTCTTCCTCGGCGAGCCCGAGGAGGCACTGCCCCCGATCCTCCCCGTCGACGAGCGCACCCCCGCGCCCACCCCGCAGGAGGCGACCGCGTCATGAGTCCGGAAGCCCGGGACGTCCCCGAGTCCCCGAGGGCGGGGCAGGCCCCCGAATCACCCGACGTCACGGTCGTGGTGATCGTCTACAACGACGCGGCACGGCTGCCCCGCGCGGTGGCCTCGGTGCGCCGCCAGACCCACGCGAACATCGAGATCGTCATCAGCGACGACCACTCCACGGACGCCACCCCGCAGGTGGCCCGGCGGCTGGCCGCGCAGGACCCGCGCATCCTGCACCTGCGCCTGGACCGGAACAGCGGCGGGTGCAGCGTGCCGCGCAACCGGGCGCTGGAGATCGCCCGCGCACCGTACGTGATGTTCCTGGACAGCGACGACGAACTGCCGCCGGACGCGGTCGAGATCCTGCTCGCCGCGCACCGGGAGCAGGACGTCGACTTCGTGATGGGCGCGGTGGAGCGGATCCGCGCGGACACCGGAAACCGCGGGCGCTGGATGCCGCACCTGGTGTCCGAGCGCCGTACCGTGCACGGCATCGACGCCGAACCGCGGCTGTTCTTCGAGCACCTGGCGACCAGCAAGATGTACGCCCGCGCCTTCCTCGACCGCCACGGTCTGCGCTTCCCCGAGGGCATCCACTACGAGGACCAGCTGTTCAGCGCGCAGGCCTACTGCCTGGCCCGCGCCTTCACGGTCGTCCCGGAGCCGGTCTACCGCTGGTACATCGCCCCGCACGCGTCCGCCGACACCGCCTCCATCTCCAACCAGCGGCACAAGCTCGGCAACGTCCGCGACCGGGTGCACGTCCAGCGGCTGGTCGACGACTTCCTGACCGGGAGCGGGCACGGCGGGCTGCGCGAGGAGAAGGACTACAAGTTCCTCAAGCACGACTTCCGGATGTACGCCGGCGACCTGCCGGGCCGCGACGAGGAGTGGCTGGCGGAGTTCGCCGCGATCGTCAGCCCGTACCTCGAGACGCTCACGCCCGGCGCGTACGCCCGTCTCCCGCGCGCCGAGCGCGTGGTGCTCCAGCTGGTGCGCGAGCGACGGCTGGCGGAGGCACGGCTCGCGGCCCGCGGCCTGGGACACGGCGTCGGCCCGCGCGCGGTGGTCACGGACGAGGACGGCCGCACGTACTGGGGGGACCGCGTCCCGGACACCGCGTGGGGGCGCCGCGAGCTCGACCTGTCCGAACTCGCCCCGGACACCTGCCCCTTCCCGTACGCCCTGCTCCGCCACGAGGTCACCGAGATCGCGCCCGGCCCCGGTGCCTCGGTGGACCTGGCGATCCGCACCTACGACCCCGCGCTGCGCCTCCCCGTCGGCCCGCAGGCCGCGACCCTGCTGCTCTCCCCCGGCCGCCGGCGCATGACCGTGCCGTTCCGGCTGTCCCCGGTGCGTCCCGGCGTCTACGAGGGCCACGTCCACGTGGACCTGGCCGCCGCCTCCCTTCCGCTGCACGGCTTCGACGGCGCCCGCCACCCGGTGCTGAGCCTGACGCACCAGGGGAGGCACCACCGGGGTGTCCTGCTGGCTCCCGAGACGGCGTTCCGGCCGCTGACCGCCCGCGTCGACTACCACTCCGGGGCCGCCCCGCACCAGGTCACCGTCGAACCGGAGGAGCGCGGCACGGGCCGCCTCCAGGTCCGCTGGCGCCCCACGGGGGTGACCGCGCGGGTGGTGCGCCCGGTGGTACGGCGCATGGCCCGGCCGCGGGTGCGCCGGGCGGCGCGCCTGCTGGCGAGCGCGCTGCGCTGAACGCCGCCCCGCGACGGGAAGCGCCCCGGACCGTCCGGCCCGGGGCGCTCCCCGTCTCATCCGCCTACGAGTGGGACCGCAGCAGCGTGCGCATCGTCCGCATGGCCACCGACAGGTTGGCCAGGTCGAACGTCTCCGAGCTCTGGATCTCCTCCAGGGTCGAGCGGGCACGTCCGAGGATCGCCGCGTTCTTCTCCCGCCAGCCCTTGAACCGCTGCTCCGGCGTGGAGCTGCCGTCGCCCACCGCCAGCACGTCCGCAGTGAGGGCGGCGTGCGCGGCGAACAGGTCCTCGCGGATCGCCGCGCGGGCCATGGACTGCCAGCGGTCGGCGCGGGGCAGCTCGATGATCCGGTCCATCAGCTGGGTGATGCCGAGGCGGTCGGCGAGGTCGTAGTAGACCTCGGCGACGTCCAGCGGCTCCTTGCCCATGCGGTCGGCCACCGAGACGATGTCCAGCGTCGGGAACGCGGACGAGAACCCGGCCACCCGCGTGGCCAGCTCGTCCGGTACCCCGGCGCCGGTCAGCTCGTCGTAGATCTTCTGCCACCACTCCAGGTCCGCGCCGCGCACCAGCTTCGGCAGCTCGGCCCAGACCTGCTCCACGCGCTCCGCGAAGAAGGAGACGGTCTCGGCGAGCTGGAGCGGCTGCGGCCGGTTGTTGAGCAGCCAGCGCGTGCCGCGCTCCACCAGCCGGCGCGAGTGCAGCCGGATCCGGGTCTGCACCTCCGCCTCCACCTTGTTGTCCAGGGCCTCGACCGCGTCCCACACCGGCGCCGAGCGGAAGATCGCGCGGGCCGCCGTCTGCGCCCGGACGATCTCCTCGAGCGACGCGCCGGTCTCCTCGCGCAGCCGGTGCAGGTACGTCGTGCCACCGGTGTTGACCGTGTCGTTGACCAGCACCGTCGTGGTGATCTCACGGCGCAGCGGGTGGCTGTCGATGCGCTCGCCGAACTGCTCGCGCAGCGGCGCCGGGAAGTACGCGTACAGCAGACCGCGCAGGTAGCCGTCGTCCGGCAGCGAGGTGTGCAGCAGCTCCTCGGCCACCGTGATCTTCGTGTACGCCAGCAGCACGGCCGTCTCCGGGCCGGTCAGGCCCTGGCCCTGGGCGAGCCGCTCGCGGATCTGGCGGTCGGTGGGCAGGAACTCCAGCGCCCGGTCGAGGTGGCCCTCGCGCACCAGGTGCTTCATGAAGCGCTGCTGGGCGTGGAGCATGTCCTTGGACTGGGCGAGCGCGTTGCCGATCGCGGTGTTCTGCGCGTAGTTGTTGCGCAGCACCAGCTTGCCGACCTCGTCGGTCATGTCGGCGAGCAGCCGGTTGCGCTGCTTGACGGTCATGTCGCCGTCCGCGACCAGGCCGTTGAGCAGGATCTTGATGTTCACCTCGTGGTCGGAGGTGTCCACGCCCGCGCTGTTGTCGATGGCGTCGGTGTTGATCCGGCCGCCGTGCAGCGCGAACTCGATCCGGCCGAGCTGGGTCAGGCCCAGGTTGCCGCCCTCGCCGACCACCTTGACCCGCAGGTCCCTGCCGTCGACGCGGATGGCGTCGTTGGCCTTGTCGCCGACGTCGGCGTGGGACTCGGTGGAGGCCTTGACGTAGGTGCCGATGCCGCCGTTCCACAGCAGGTCGACCGGCGCCTGGAGGATCGCCTTCATCAGCTCGGCCGGGGTCAGCTTGGTGACCTTGCCCTCGATGCCGAGGGCCTCGCGGATGTGCGCGTTGACCGGGATCGCCTTGGCGGTGCGCGGGAAGACGCCGCCGCCCGCGGAGATCAGCTCGGTGTCGTAGTCGGCCCAGCTGGAGCGGGGCAGCTCGAACAGGCGGCGGCGCTCGGCGTAGGAGACGGCCGCGTCCGGGTTCGGGTCGACGAAGATGTGGCGGTGGTCGAAGGCGGCGACCAGGCGGATGTGCTCGCTGAGCAGCATGCCGTTGCCGAACACGTCACCGGACATGTCGCCGATGCCGACGACCGTGAAGTCCTCGCTCTGCGTGTCCGTGCCCATCTCGCGGAAGTGCCGCTTGACGGATTCCCAGGCACCGCGCGCGGTGATGCCCATGCCCTTGTGGTCGTAACCGGCCGAGCCGCCGGAGGCGAAGGCGTCGCCGAGCCAGAAGCTGTACTTCTCGGCGACCTCGTTGGCGATGTCCGAGAAGGTCGCGGTGCCCTTGTCGGCGGCGACGACCAGGTAGGTGTCGTCCTCGTCGTGCCGGACGACGTCCGCCGGGGGCACGACCTCGCCGGCCACCATGTTGTCGGTGATGTCGAGCAGCGCCGAGATGAACGTCCTGTAGCTGGCGATGCCCTCCGCCATCCAGGCGTCGCGGTCGACGGCCGGGTCCGGCAGCTGCTTGGCGACGAAGCCGCCCTTGGCGCCGACCGGCACGATGACGGTGTTCTTCACCATCTGCGCCTTGACCAGGCCGAGGATCTCGGTGCGGAAGTCCTCCCGCCGGTCCGACCAGCGCAGGCCGCCCCGCGCGACCTTGCCGAAGCGCAGGTGCACGCCCTCGACGCGCGGCGAGTACACCCAGATCTCGAACGCCGGGCGCGGCGCCGGCAGGTCCGGGATGGCCTGCGGGTCGAACTTCATCGACACGTAGTCGTGCGGGCGGCCGTCCGCGCCCTTCTGGAAGAAGTTGGTCCGCAGGGTCGCCTTGATGACGGTGAGGAAGGACCGCAGGATGCGGTCCTCGTCCAGGCTCGCCACCTGGTCGAGCGCCGCGTCCAGCTCCTCCAGCAGGGCGTCGACGATCTCGTGGCCGGCGCGCTGCCGCTCCGGCGACATCCGCGCCTCGAACAGGGAGACCAGCAGCCGGGTGGTGTGGACGTTGTCGCGGAGGGTGTCCTCCATGTAGTCCTGGCTGAAGGTCGAGCCCGCCTGGCGCAGGTACTTCGCGTACGCCCGCAGCACCATGGCCTGCCGCCAGGTCAGTCCGGCGGTCAGCACCAGCGCGTTGAAGCCGTCGTTCTCGGCCTGGCCGGTCCAGGTGGCGGCGAAGGCGTCCTGGAAGCGCTCACGGGCGTCGTCGCTGGTGTACGCGCCGTCCGTGGCTCCGTTCTGCGCCTTGGGCATCCGCAGCCCGAAGTCGTAGATCCAGGCGACCCTGCGGTCGGCGCAGCGCAGCTCGTACGGCCGCTCGTCCATCACCTCGACGCCGAGCCGGTTGAGCACCGGCAGCACCTTGGACAGCGAGACCGCCTCACCCGTGCGGTAGATCTTGAAGCGGCGCTCGTCCGGGCCGGCGCCCACCGGCTCGTACAGGCTGAGCGCGAAGCCCTGGTCCGCCTCCAGCCGCTCCAGGTGGACGAGGTCGGCGACCGCGCTGCGCGGGGAGTGGTCGGCCTTGTAGCCCTCGGGGAAGGCGCCCGCGTAGCGGCGCGTCAGCTCCGCCGCGCGCTCCTCGCCGAACTCGGCGTTCAGCGCCTCCGCGAAGCCGTCGGCCCAGGAGCGGGCGGCCGCCACCAGGCGCGCCTCGATGCGCTCCTTGTCGGCGTCGGACAGCTCAGGCAGCTCGGTGCCCTGCGGCACGCGGACCACGAAGTGCAGCCGGGACAGGATCGACTCGGTGTTCCAGGCGGTGAAGTCGACGCTGATGCCGCCCAGTTCCTCCTTGAGGATGTCGATGATCCGCAGCCGCACGCCGGTGGTGTAGCGGTCGCGCGGGAGGTACACCAGCGCCGAGTAGTAGCGGCCGTACTCGTCCTGGCGCAGGTAGAGCCGCAGCCGGCGGCGTTCTTGCAGGTAGAGCACGGAGGTGACGATGGAGCGCAGCTCGTCGACGGGCGTCTGGAACAGCTCGTCGCGCGGGTAGGTCTCCAGGATCTGCAGCAGGTCGCGCCCGTCGTGGCTGTGGGGCGAGAACCCGGCGCCCTCCAGCACCGCGTCGACCTTGCGCCGGATCACCGGCACCCGGCGCACCGACTCGGTGTACGCGGCGGAGGAGAACAGGCCCAGGAAGCGCCGCTCACCGATCACGTTGCCGTCCGCGTCGAACTTCTTGACGCCGATGTAGTCCAGGTACGACGGCCGGTGCACGGTCGCGCGGCTGTTGGCCTTGGTCAGCACCAGCAGATTGTGCTCGCGCGCCTTGGCGCGGGCGTCGGCGGGCAGCCGCTCGAAGGACGGGCTGACCGGGTGCTGGTCCTCGCCCGCGTGGTGCGGGTCGGAGCGCAGTATGCCGAGGCCGGTGCCGGGGACGGCGGCCAGGGCGTCGTCGTCGCGCAGCAGGTACTCGCGGTAGCCGAGGAAGGTGAAGTGGTCGTCGGCCAGCCAGCGCAGCAGCTCGCGCGCCTCCTCGACGTCCTGCGCGGGCAGGTCGGCGGGGGCCGGCTCCTGGGACAGGCCGTCGGCGAGACGCACCGCCGCCTCGCGCATCTTGCCCCAGTCCTCGACGGCCTCGCGCACGTCGGACAGCACGCGCAGCAGGTCGGCGGTGATCTGCTTCAGGTCCGCGCGGTCGGTCTCCCGGTCGATCTCGACGTGGATCCAGGACTCGATGTGCGCGTCGTGCGGCAGCTCGCCGGCGGGGCGGGTGGTCAGCACCTCGATCAGCTTGCCGGTGACATCCCGGCGCACGGTGACCTGCGGGTGGATGACGACGTGGATGCCGCGCCCCTGCCGGGTCAGCTCGTTGGTGACCGAGTCGACGAGGAACGGCATGTCGTCGGTGACGACCTCGACCACGGAGTGGCTGCAGGTCCAGCCGTTCTCCTCGACGGTCGGCGTGTGGACGCGCACGTTGGCCGTGCCCTGGGGGCGGTTCTCGGCCAGTCGGTAGTGGGAGTAGGCGGCTCCGAAGACGTCGACCGGGTCGCGGTCGGCGAGGTCCTCCGGGGCGGTGTGCAGGTAGTAGCGCTGGAGGAACGCGAGCACGGCCTCCCGGTCGGGGGTGCCGTGTTCCGTCGTCCCAGTCGGTAGGTGCCCCCCGACCGGGCTGTTCTCAGCTACCCGGGCGGCCCTGTCGAGCAGCTCGGCCTTGGCTTCGTCCAGCTTGGTCTGCATTGTCCTCTGGCTCCTGTCGCGCGCCGTTGCGTGACGTAGAAGGAAGTACGGTCTCTGCCCTTCCGGCGTGACGTCGGGACACGGGGTTTCCGGTCTGGTCCGACGCTATGCCGCAAGAGGAGATGAGCGGGTGGTTATCAGCCAGTTCCGGGGCGTACGACGGAGCCGGAACCGCGCGCCGCGGCCGTTCCGTCCCGCACCGGCCCGGCGCCCTGAAGGGGGCCTCGGATTCCCCGGCCCGCCCGAGAAGACCAGCGACCGCCGCCCGGTCACGGATGTCATCCGTGCGTCCCGGGCGCAGGGCAGGGGCAACGCCGCCCCCGCGAACTATCGCGCTGATCACGCCACCAAGGCTATCGCTCCTCACCGGGGCCCCGTCATGAGCCGTATGTGTACAAAACCGGGAGCGGAACTTTGACAGTCTGCACAGTCCGCCCCACCTGGCTGCGAGCACCCGCCCCCCGCCCGACCCCGCGACGACCCGGGCCCCCTCGCCCATCGCCCCCGGCGGCCTGGGACCTCCGGCCCCTCCGCCCCCGGACGGTTTCAGGTCTCTCCTTCCGCCCCCGGACGACCTGAGACCCCTGCCTCTCCGGCCACGGACGGCCTGGAGTGCCCGGCCTCTCCCGCCCCTCGGACGGCTGAGCCCCCTGTCCCCTCCGCCCCCGGGCTGCCCGGCGAATCCCAGGCACGCCCCACCCCCGTCCAGCTCGCCCGCCGGAGGCGCTACGCGGCCATCACCAGCCGCTCCGCCTCGGCCACCGCCTCCGCGAGCGTGTCCACCACCGGCACTCCGGCGGCCTCCAGACTCCCCCGGCTGTGCGAGCCGCCGGTGTACAGCACCGCCCGGGCCCCCACGTGCCGCGCGGCGACCGCGTCGTCCGCGGCGTCCCCGATGACCACCGTGCGCGCGGTATCCACCCCGGTCCCGGCGGCCCCGCCCGCCCCGGCCAGCGCGGCGAGATGCCGCACCATGTGCTCGGCCTTGCTCCCCCCGGAGGGCCCGGTGCGCCCGTCGACCCGTATGAAGTGGCTCTCGATCCCGAACCCCCGCACGAGCGGCACGAGCTCCTCGTGCCCGTACATGCTGAGGATCGACTGGCTGCGCCCCGCGGACCGCCAGCCCGTCAGCAGCTCCACCGCCCCCTCGGTGAGCCCGCACCGCACCCGGTGCTCGGCGTAGTGCCGGTGGAAGGTCCCGTCCATGACCTCCCACTCGGCGTCCGAGGGCAGCCGCCCGAGCAGCCGCTCGTAGAACTTCGGCACCGGCACGCAGTACATCGCCCGGTACTGCTCCAGCGTGATCGGCTCGAGTCCCAGCTCGGCGAACGCCGCGTTCGTCGCCCCGATGATGGCGTCGTTGTCGTGGAACAGCGTGCCGTTCCAGTCCCACACGATGTGCGCCGCTTCCGACTTCCCCATGCCCGAAACCGTACCCGCCGCCACCGACAATCAGCAGACGGCCGGGTCAGCGGCTCAGCCCCCGAGTCCCACCAGGTTCGGGATCTCCTGCGTGGCGTACCACAGCAGTTCGTGGTCCTCGGCGCCGTCGACCACGAACTGCGCGTCGTCGTCCCCGCCGTCCGCCGCCTCCAGCGCCCGCGCCGCCGCGGCCACGTCCGCCTCCGCGTCCCCGGCGTCCACGTGCACGGCGGCGGCCTTCGCCAGCGCGACCGGCCCGGCCACCCGCACCTCGCCGAGCGCCGCCGGGTCGAGCCCCCGGTCGGGGTCGGAGGCCGCCGCGCCGTCGGGTACGTCGAGGGCGACGACGACGCGCCGGCGCGGCGCCCGCGCGTCCGCCGCGAGCAGCCGCAGGGAGGCCAGCGCGGCCCGGCTCAGCGCCGCGTACTCCAGTTCCTCGATGTCGTCGGAGAGGTACCACTCGCGCAACGCGGGTGTGACGGCGTAGGCGACGAGCGGCCCCGTCCCGAGCCGGCCCGTCCGGTGCGCCTCGGCGAGACCGGGGAGGGTCAAGGGGACGTAGACGCGCATGGCTGGCCGCTTCTTTCGTGGTCGGAGGGCCCCGCAAGGCTTCGGAGAGCCTTCAGGATACGTGCGGGCGTCCCCTTTCGGGCCCCCGGCCGCTCCCCGCACGCCGTCCACCCGACGCCCGGGAATTCACCCGGCGCACCTCGCCGGCCTGGGCTTACGCACCGGTGAACCACCCGGATAAGTGAACCGTCCGGCCCCCCGGCGCGGTCCCGGGACCTGTTTGCCGCCCCACCCGCGCCCCCCGTACAAGATCACCACCAGGAAGTTACTGCCCGGTATCTCCCGGGCCGAACGAACGGGGATCCCATGAACAAGGTCATGACCAGGGCCCAGCACCACCCCGCCCCCGCCCAGCCCGGCACCCGCCCGCCGACCCGCCGGGACACGCGCCGCGACACCCGCCGACCGGGCGGCGTCCCGCCCCGCGCCCGGCGCACCCCGGCCCCGCAGCCGGCGGCCACCCCCACGCCCACGGCCGCCACCCCCACGCCCGCGACCACCGCTCCCACGCCTCCGGCGCCCGCCCCGCGTACCGCCTCCCCCGCTCCCCTCGCCCCACGCCGCCCCGTCCCCCAGCCCCGCCCCACGGACCTCTTCGCCGACCGCCTCCTGCTGGTCCTCAGCGGCAGGCGCCCGGTCCACTCCATGCTCCGGCACACCGCGGGACGCGCCTACGACGACCTCGCCCACCTCGCCGAGACCGGCCCCCTGCGCTCCCCGGGCGTGCGCCCGGTGGTACGCGACGTCGGCTACTACGTCCCCCGCCCGGGCGCCTTCGAGGCGTTCGCCCGCATCGGCACCGGCGACCGGCTGCGCGCCATGGCCTTCCGCCTGGAACTGGGCCGGGACCACCGCTGGCGCTGCACCGCGGTGGAACTGGACGGCCCCCGGCGCCCCCGCTCGGACGACGACTGACCGACGGACACGCCGAAGGGCCGGGCATCCATGATCGAACGGATGCTCCCGGCCCTTCGGGCACTACCGCGGCGCCGCTGCGGCGCCGTCACTCACTTCTTGCGGCGCCGCCCGCCCTTGGCCTGCTTGCGCCGCTCCGCGCGGGTGAGGCCGTCGGCGGAGGAGCGCACCGGCTCGTCCTCCGCGAAGTCGCCCTCGATCGTGCCGCCCTCGCCGTCCACGGTGGGCGCGGTGAAGTGCAGGTTCCGCCGCTGCGGGGCCTCCAAGCCCTTGGCGCGGATCTCCGGGCGCGAGGCGCTCGCCTGCGCCGGCACGGAGTCCTGCTTGGCCGGCTCCGGCTCGGCGTCCTCGACCGGGACCTCCTCGACCTGCTGCTCGACCTGGACCTCCAGGTTGAACAGGTAGCCGACGGACTCCTCCTTGATGCCGTCCATCATGGCCTGGAACATGTCGAAGCCCTCGCGCTGGTACTCGACCAGCGGGTCCTTCTGCGCCATCGCGCGCAGGCCGATGCCCTCCTGGAGGTAGTCCATCTCGTAGAGGTGCTCGCGCCACTTGCGGTCCAGGACCGACAGCACGACCCGGCGCTCCAGCTCACGCATGATCTCGGAGCCGAGCTGTGCCTCCCGCGCCTCGTACTGCTCGTGGATGTCGTCCTTGATCGACTCGGCGATGAACTCGGCGGTCAGACCCGCGCGGTCGCCGGCCGCCTCCTCCAGCTCCTCGATGGTGACCTTCACCGGGTAGAGCTGCTTGAAGGCGCCCCACAGCCGGTCCAGGTCCCACTCCTCGGCGAAGCCCTCGGCGGTCTCCGCGGCGATGTAGGCGTCGATCGTGTCGTCCATGAAGTGCCGGATCTGCTCGTGCAGATCCTCGCCCTCCAGGACGCGGCGCCGCTCGCCGTAGATGACCTCACGCTGGCGGTTGAGGACCTCGTCGTACTTCAGGACGTTCTTGCGCGTCTCGAAGTTCTGCTGCTCGACCTGCGACTGGGCGGACGCGATCGCGCGCGTGACCATCTTGTTCTCGATCGGCACGTCGTCGGGCACGTTCGCCATGGACATCACTCGC
The DNA here is from genome assembly GCF_000761215.1 of Streptomyces glaucescens. Lineage (GTDB taxonomy): Bacteria > Actinomycetota > Actinomycetes > Streptomycetales > Streptomycetaceae > Streptomyces > Streptomyces glaucescens_B. Next base: position 3,128,927 of record NZ_CP009438.1, read on the forward strand.
TCGACCATCTGGGCCTTGAACAGCCGCATCAGGTCGTCGCCGAGCGAGAGGTAGAAGCGCGACTCGCCGGGGTCGCCCTGACGGCCGGAGCGGCCGCGCAGCTGGTTGTCGATACGGCGCGACTCGTGCCGCTCGGTGCCGAGCACGTACAGGCCGCCGAGCCGCTCGACCTCCTCCTTCTCGGCCTTCACGGCCTCCTCGGCCCGCTTGAGCGCCTCGGGCAGCGCCGCGGCCCACTCCTCGATGTGCTCCTCGGGGTCGAGGCCGCGCTGGCGCAGCTCCGCCTCGGCGAGGTCCTCGGGGTTGCCGCCCAGCTTGATGTCCGTACCGCGGCCGGCCATGTTCGTGGCGACGGTGACGGCGCCCTTGCGGCCGGCCTGGGCGACGATCGACGCCTCACGGTCGTGCTGCTTGGCGTTCAGCACCTCGTGCTGGATGCCGCGCTTGCTCAGCTGCTGCGACAGGTACTCGGACTTCTCGACGGACGTCGTGCCGACGAGGATCGGCTGGCCCTTGCGGTGCTTCTCCTCGATGTCGTCGACGACCGCGGCGAACTTCGCGACCTCGGTGCGGTAGATCAGGTCCGACTGGTCCTTGCGCACCATCGGCCGGTTGGTCGGGATCGGGACCACGCCGAGCTTGTAGATCTGGTGGAACTCGGCGGCCTCGGTCATCGCCGTACCGGTCATGCCGGAGAGCTTGTTGTAGAGGCGGAAGAAGTTCTGGAGGGTGATCGTGGCGAGGGTCTGGTTCTCGTCCTTGATCGGCACCCCTTCCTTCGCCTCGATCGCCTGGTGCATGCCCTCGTTGTAGCGGCGGCCGGCGAGGATACGGCCGGTGTGCTCGTCGACGATCATGACTTCGCCGTCGATGACGACGTAGTCCTTGTCCTTCTTGAAGAGTTCCTTGGCCTTGATGGCGTTGTTCAGGTAACCGACGAGCGGCGTGTTCACCGACTCGTACAGGTTGTCGATGCCCAGCCAGTCCTCGACCTTGGCGACGCCGGACTCGTGGATGGCGACCGTGCGCTTCTTCTCGTCGACGTCGTAGTCGCCGGTCTCCTCGATGCCCTTGAGCGGCTGGCCGGCCTCACCGCGCTTGAGGCGCTGCACCAGCTTGGCGAAGTCGCCGTACCACTTGGTGGCCTGGTCGGCCGGGCCGGAGATGATCAGCGGCGTACGGGCCTCGTCGATGAGGATCGAGTCGACCTCGTCGACGATGGCGAAGTTGTGGCCGCGCTGGACCAGTTCCTCCTTCGACCACGCCATGTTGTCGCGCAGGTAGTCGAAGCCGAACTCGTTGTTGGTGCCGTACGTGATGTCGCACGCGTACTGCTCGCGGCGCTGGGCCGGCGTCATGTTGGCGAGGATGCAGCCGACGGACAGACCGAGGAACTTGTGGACGCGGCCCATCATCTCGGAGTCGCGCTCGGCCAGATAGTCGTTGACCGTGATCAGGTGGACACCCTCACCGGACAGCGCGTTCAGGTAGGCGGGCAGCGTGCCGACCAGGGTCTTGCCCTCACCGGTCTTCATCTCGGCCACGTAGCCGAGGTGCAGTGCGGCGCCACCCATCAACTGGACGTCGTAGTGCCGCTGCCCGAGGACGCGCTTCGCGGCCTCGCGCACGGTGGCGAAAGCCTCGGGGAGGAGGTCGTCGAGACTCTCACCATCGGCGTACCGCTGCTTGTACTCATCGGTGAGGGCCCGCAGCTCGGCGTCGGAGAGGTCGACGAAGTCCTCTTCGATGGAGTTGACCTGGTCCGCGATGCGGTGCAGCTTGCGCAGGATCTTGCCTTCGCCTGCACGCATGAGCTTCGAGAGGACGGACACGGGGGTTGGTCTCCTTGCCGGTCGGGCCTGGGACGGTCGGTTTCCTTCTGACGTACTGAGCAACGGCCATCGTATGCGAGGACCCGGCCGCGCCGGGAGGCCCGCACTGACGCGCGCTGCGACGCCTGCACAGGGGACAACGGCCGGGAGTCGCGGATGGTGCCGCAGCCCCCACCGAATGCCACGAATCGTGACCGCCCCCTCACCCGCGGGTACGCCCGGGGCCGAATGCCCTGGCCTCCCACCCCCGCCCCCAGCACAATCACCCGATGGACCCCGTCACGATCCCCACCACCCGCCTCCTCCTGCGCACGGTCCGCCCGGACGACACCGACGCCGTGTACGCGGCCTGCCAGGACCCCGACATCCAGCGCTGGACGGCCATCCCCTCCCCCTACCTCCCCGAACACGCGGAGACCTTCGTCGGGCAGCAGGTCCCCGACGGCTGGGCCGCCTCCTCGACGTTCACCTTCGGCGCCTTCCTCCCCGACGGGGACCTCGCCGGCATGCTCGGCATCACCATGCGCTCGCTGGGCACCGCCGAACTGGGCTTCTGGGCGACCAAGCGCCACCGCGGCAACGGCTACATCACCGAGGCCACCCTTGCCCTCTCCCACTGGGCCTTCACCCGCATCCCCGTCGACCGCCTCGAATGGCGCGCGGAGGTGGGCAACACCGCCTCCCGCGCGGTGGCCGAACGCGCCGGCTTCACCATCGAGGGCACCCTCCGCGCGGCCCTCAGCAACAACGGCACCCGCCGCGACTGCTGGCTGGCCTCCCTCCTCCCCTCGGACCTGTCCCTGCCCTCCACGGCCCCCTACCTCCCGTCCCGCCCCTGACCGCACCCGCCGAGAACCCGCGGACACCGCGCGGACAGTCCCAGCGCCCGCCCGCCCCGACGCCCCCGCCCCACACCCGCGTCCCATCGCTCCCCACGCCCCGCCCGGCTGTCAGTCCCACCCCCTATCGTTCGACGGCATGACGACTCCGCGCCCCGCGACCACCCTCTCCGCGGACGAAGCCCGCCGTATCGCCCTCCGCGCCCAGGGCCTCCTCGGCACTCCCGACCGCCGCGCCGGCGTCCGCGGCATACTCCGCCACCTCGGCGCGGTCCAGCTCGACACCATCTCGGTCCTGGCCCGCTCCCACGAGCTGGTCCCGTACGCCCGGCTCGGCCCCGTGGGCCGCACCACGGTGGAGGACGCCTACTGGAAGGACACCCACGCCTTCGAGTACTGGTCCCACGCCGCCTGCATCCTCCCCGTCGAGGAGTGGCCCCACTTCGCGTTCCGCCGCCGCGCCTACCGCAACCGCCCGCAGTGGGGTCACGACCTCCCGGACGGCACGTACGACCAGGTGATCAAGCAGCTCCGTGAGGAAGGCCCGCTGACGGCGACCGAGTTGGGCGGCGCGAAGAAGACCAGCGAGTGGTGGGACTGGTCCGGCACGAAGGTCGCCGTCGAACGCGCCCTGATGTACGGCGAGGTCGTCTGCGTGGAGCGCCGCGGCTGGAAGCGCGTCTACGACCTCGCGGAACGCGCCATCCCGTCCGGTCTCCTCCACGACGACCTGGACGACCGGGAATGCCTCCGCCGCCTGGTCCGCCTGGCCGGCGAGGCACTCGGTGTGGGCACGCGCGCGGACATCGCCGACTACCACCGCCTGAGGGGCGATCAGGTGGACGCGGTGATCGCCGATTCCGGACTGGTGCCGGTCACCGTGGCGGGCTGGGGGAAGCCGGCCTGGGCGGATCCCGCGGCCCTGGAGACGCCCCCGCGCGGCCGCCACCGTACGACGCTGCTCTCCCCCTTCGACTCGTTGATCTGGGAGCGCGCGCGGACGGAGCGGATCTTCGGTTTCACCCACCGTCTGGAGGCCTACGTCCCGAAACAGAAGCGGGTCCACGGCTACTTCGCGATGCCGGTCCTGGCCGGCGGCCGGCTGGTCGGCCGGGTCGATCCGGCCCGCGAGGGCAGCACCCTGGTCGCCAAGCAGGTCTCCCTGGCCGGCCCGAAGGCGGTCCCGTCCGTGGCCCAGGCCCTGCTGGAGGCGGCGAGCTGGGTGAACTGCACGAACGTCCGCGTGGAGCGTGTGGACGCCCCGGACCTGCGCGCCCCCCTCATCGCGGAACTGACGCGGGCCCTGAGCTGAGCCGAGCGGAGCTGTCCTGACCTGACCCGGCCTGACGCGATCAGATCCGTCCCACCCGGCCGGGGGGGCTGCCTCACCGAATCTCGAGGATCTTCTCCCGCATCGCGTACACCACCGCCTCCATCCTGGAGTGCAGCTGCAGCTTCTCCAGGATGTTGCGCACGTGGTTCTTCACGGTGTTCTCGGAGATGAACAGCTCCTTGGCGATGTCCCGGTTGTTCATCCCGGTGGCCACGAGCTTGAGCACTTCCAGTTCCCGGTCGGTGAGCCGCGGCGCGGGCACCAGCCGGCGCTCGTCGGTCCGCTGGATCATCGACTTGAACTCGGTGAGCAGTTTCGACGCCATCGAGGGGCTGATCTGGGACTGCCCGTCGGCGACCGCGCGGATGGCGGTGGCCACCTCGTCCGTGGAGATCTCCTTGAGCAGGTATCCGGTCGCGCCCGCCTTGATCGCGTCGTAGAGATCGGCCTCCTCGTCGCTGATCGTCAGCATGATGATCTTGGCGCTGGGCGCGACCTCCTTGATGGAGGTGCACGCCTCGATCCCGCCCCGCTTCGGCATCCGTACGTCCATCAGGACGATGTCGGGCAGCAGGTCCGCGGCTTTCTCCACCGCCTCGGCGCCGTCCCCGGCCTCTCCGACGACCTGGATGTCCTCCTCGGCGGCGAGCACGATCTCCAGGCCTCGCCGGAAGAGGGCGTGGTCGTCCACGACCAGGACGCGGATCGGCTCCTGGCGTGAAGAGCCCATGTCCGGGTCCATGCCGTGCGGGCCGCCACCGGCCCCCTGGGCATGCATCGGTCCGAAGCTGTCCGCCATCGTTCCTCCCCCTGAAGGCTTAGGCCTGTGGTCCTGTGCCATCGCCAACCCAAGGCAACAACCCACCGGTTGGGCCGTTGCGGCCATGATTTCATGCCGGGACGACACCGCGGTGACGATGCGGTGGGCGAAGTGGTCGCACACCGGCGGCACACCGGTGCCCCTGGGGGCGCACACGCGCTCCAGGGGCACCGGTTCAGCTGTCACCCGGGATGGTGGTCAGCCGCCCAGCGATCCGCCCGCCTCGGGCGAGGGCGGCTCGGTGATCATCGTGTCCGTCCGGAGATGGATCACGCCGTAGTCGTAGGCGTGCCGCCGGTAGACGACACTGGGTTCCTTCGTCTCGGAGTCGACGAAGAGGTAGAAGTCGTGCCCGACCAGCTCCATCTCGTAGAGCGCCTGGTCGAGGGTCATCGGGGCGGCGACGTGGGTCTTCTCGCGGACGACGAGGGGGCCGTCGCCCTTGACCTCGAGGGAGCCGATCTTCTTGGTCGGCACGTCGTCCGGCTCGTCCGCTTCGAAGGCCTGGCCGTTGCCGTTGAGCGTGGCCGCGCCCGGAACGTGGTTGGGGACCTCGGCCGCCGTGAGCCGGCGGACGCCGCGGCGCGTGTGCCGCTTGTCGTGCTCCCGGCGCAGCCGGGCGTCCAGCTTCTCCGCGGCGAGGTCGAGTGCCGCGTACGGATCGCTGGCCGCTGCCTCCGCCCTGATCACCGGGCCGCGGGAGCGGAGCGTGATCTCCACTCGGTCGCACCGGTCGGCCTGTCGGGGGTTGGGCTCCTTGGACACCTCGACGTCGAGGCTGATCACCTTGCCATCGAGCTTCTGGATCTTCTCCAGCTTCAGCTTCTCGGCCACGTGCTTGCGGAACCGCTCGGGCACCTCGGTCTTGCGGCCCTTGACGACGATGTCCACGCAGAACTCCGTTCCCGGATCGCTCCGCTCAGCCGCGGAGCGTCTCCCTTGTGCACCAGGTCCGGGTGAACCCCGGAACCTCGGACTCGGTGACGTCCACCTCCTCCTCCCCCATGGACGAGATCTGCATCTCAGCCGACCGGGTGATTGCGGAAATCGCGCGGTGCGGCATTCCGATTCGAGAGGTGTGGCCTGCGGCTTTCCCTCACAACCGAACATATCTCGCCTGGACGGATGTCGTCACCCTCTACCGCGGCGTACCTCCGTTCAAGTGAATTGACGCTCTCACTACCTGCAACGATGCAACTTCGCAGTCAGTTCCGGTTTATTTCGAAAGAATCCGGCGTCGCAGCGATCACGGCCGCCCGGATCATGTCTCCGGTGACGTTCGGCCCCGCCATTCCAGCGCCGGTCCGCTTCCCGACCACGCTCCCTCCCTTTGCTCCAGCCGTCCGTGTTCCTGTCCTTTCCCGACTTCCTCTCCCGTACACAGGCGACACACGTTCTTCTCCGGGTTCCCCCTCCCGCGGTCCGAGTGCCACGTCTCGTGGGCACCCATGCCGGTCAGGCCCCGGCGCGCCGGCCGTCCGTGCCTCCCGCACCACCCGCGCGGCCTCCGTCAGGGACGCGCCGGTCGTCATCAGGTCGTCGACCAGGACCACCGGCCCGCCCGCCAGCAGCCCGGCCGCGCCGGGCACCGTGGTCAGGGCGCCCGCCAGGTTCCGCTGCCGCTGCCGGGAGTCGAGCCCCGACTGGTCGGCGACCGCCCGCCGCTGCCGCAGCACGGCGAGCACCCGGGCGGGCGTCCCCGTCCGCCGCAGCTCCCCGGCCGCGGCGTACGCGATCCGCCGCACCGGGTCGTGTCCCCGCGCCCGCACCGCCCCGCGCCCCGACGGAACGGGGACGAGCAGCACCGGCCCGCCGGGGTTCCGGGGGAGGCCCAGGGGCGACGAACCACCGCCACCGCCGCACCGCGCCTCCCGCAGTCCCGCCCGCACGGCCGCGGCCAAGGCCGTGCCGAGTGGCCCGGACAGGGCCAGGGCGCCGCGTTCCTTGTGGGCCAGCAGCACGGCCCGCACCTCGTCCCCGTACCGGGCCGCCGCATGGACGACCGGCAGCCCCGGCGGCTCCGGCACCGGCCGCACCCGGCACGGCTCCGCCCCGCTCAGAGTGGCCCGGCACCCCGCGCAGAGGACCGTGCGAGCCCGGCCGCAGCCCGCGCACTCGGCCGGCAGCACCAGGTCGGTGAGGTCCTGCCACCAGCCCCGCATGCGGACCACTCTGCCCAACCCCCGCTGGGACCTGCCACCCCTGTGGAAAAGCCCCTGTGGAGAACTCCCCACCCCGCGAGAAGAGCGTCACCCACCTCCGCCCTGCCCTCCCCGGCAGAAACGACCGCCCCCGCCGGATCACCCCGGGCGGGAACGGCCGCTTGCGGAATCCGTACGGGCCACTTCGGCGAAGGCCGCGGGGCCCGGGCCCGCCACTGCCCGGCACCCCTGACGACGCCGGCCCGTCGCCTCGGACGAGTCCTGCCCGCCGGCCCTGACGAGCCCTGCCCGTCACCCGGGATAGATCGGCGCCGACCCCTCCTTGACCACCGTCTGCCACTGCGCTCCCGACGGCAGCCGCACGATGCCGTCGTCCGAGTAGGCCACCAGCGGCAGCCGCTCGTCCTCGGACGCGGCGATCTCCTTCACTCCGGTCAGCGCGTCCGGCGCGGGTGCCTTCGGCGTGGAGCCGTCGACCTGGACGTACCGCAGCTGCAGCACGCCGCCCTTCGCGCGCCCGACCACGACGAGCCGGTCGTCACCGCTCCAGGACATGGTGGTGACCTCTTCCAGCTCGGGCGCGGCGTTGCGCAGTTCGCGCACGGTGACCGAGGCCGGCTCGCCCACCTTCTCGTCGAGGTCGATCCGCCCGACGAGCAGGGACTGTTCGCCGTCCTTCTCCACGATGAGCGCGATCCGCACCCCGTCGGCGGCGACCCGCACCGACTTGACGCGTCCCTCGAGGGCGGGAGCCTCCACCTCCAGCGGCTCGTTCTTGCCCGCCTGGAGCAGCAGCAGCCGCGGCTGCGCGGGGTCGCGGTCGGCGATCCACAGGTTGCCCTGCGCGTCCCAGCTGGGGGTGGTCAGCCTGCCGTCCTCGGTCTTGCCCTGACTGACCAGCACCGGCTCCCCGAGCTGGGCGCCGGGCTCCATCCGCGCGACGTACAACTCGCCGCCGTTCAGGGAGACTCCGGCCGCGGTGCGCTCGTCGCGCGACACGGCCACCGAGCGCAGGCTCCTGGTGCCCTCGCCCAGCGCTCCCGGCACCGGCTCGGCGCCCGCGGTCGTGCTGCCGCTGCGGATCCGCACCACACGCTGTTTCTCGTCGAGGAAGTAGAGGTACTCGGGGCTGCGCACCGGTCCGCGCGTGGCGACCGCCGTGGCCCCGTCCGTGTCGAGCGAGCACAATTCCGCGCCGCCCGCCCGCAGTTCCACCTCGTCCACCGCGGGCGTCAGGTCCTGCAGGGTGAACAGCACCTGCGCCGCCATCTCGTTGCACTTGGCCAGACCGACCCGGGCGGCCTTGTCGTTCAACGGCACGGTGAGCTTGTTGTGGTCATCGGGCGTCAGCGGGTCGCCGCCCTTCGCCAGCCGGGTCCCGGTGGGGAAGCTGGACAGGACCGCGGGGTCGAGCCAGCTCGTGGGCCCTTCGAGCAGCGAACGCACCACCTGGGTCGTGGGGTCGACCCGCTGGCGCACGTACACCGGGTCGGCGACCGCGGCGAGCTGCGAGGACGCGCCGGACGCGCTGTTCGCCGCCAGGTAGTACTTGTTGACGGACATGTAGTTCCGCTGGAAGTCGGACTGGCCGAGCACGATCCCCTCGGGCAGCCGGTCGATGCGCCACTGCCCGCTCTTCTTGTCCCGCTTGAGCTGCACCTGCTGGCTGTAGTCCCCGCCGGCCGGCGCGTACGACTGCTCCGCGTCGACGGTGGCGATCCGGGTGCCGGTCAGCAGGAAGGCGAACGTGTCGCGCTCCTCCTTGTTCACCGCCCAGTCGACCTCGATGCCGGGCGCGTTGGCGAGGACCGTGGTGGACCTCTGCGGGTGCCAGGACTTCCTGGCCCTGTCCGTCAGATACTGCCTCGCCGTCTCGTAATTGGGGTCGTCGCTGGTCAGGGCCTCCAGGAAGCCCTGCACTATCTGCGGCGGCAAGGCGTCCTCCGACGGCGGCACGGCGAACACCCGCACCTGGGTGTCCTGCCGCGGCGTGGACTCGACACCGCGCAGATCCCCGTGGTCGGGCATCGAGGCGCACCCCGCCAGCAGTACGACACCACAGGCGAGGTACGCCACCGCGCGCGTCGGCGTGCGCCGGGCGCCCCCCTCGCGGTCAGCGCCCACGACTTGCCTCCCCTTACTCATTCGACTCATCGGACTCCACGTCCGAGGGACGCCGCCCGACCTGACCGGGCGCCGCCTCGTCCGGCCGGCGCGACCCGCCCGCCGGCCGGGGCACCACGCGGGCACCGCTGCCGGGCAGGGCCGTCGGATCGGCGGCGGGTGCCACGGCGGCCATCCGGGGGCCTATCGCGTCCAACGGCCGCACCGGGCCGCCCGCGCTGGTCTGCGCGGGCACGGTGGCGCTCTTCTCGCCCCCGCGCGGCGGACCGGAGTCGTCGCCGCGATTGCGCCGCGAGTCCTTCGGCTCCAGCGGTATCGGCGATCCCCGCAGCGGCTCGTCCGCGGTCCGCGGCAGCGTCAGCCGGAACTGCGAGCCACCGCCCGGTTCGCCCCACGCCTGGAGCCAGCCCCCGTGCAGCCGGGCGTCCTCCAGGGCGATGGACAGGCCCAGGCCGGTACCGCCCGTCGTCCGCGCGCGCGCCGGGTCGGCCCGCCAGAAGCGGCTGAAGACCCGGGTCGCCTCGCCGGGCTTCAGCCCGACCCCGTAGTCGCGCACGGCGACCGCGACCGCCCCGCCCGCCGCGGCCAGCTTGACCACCACGTCCTTGCCCTCGCCGTGCTCCACGGCGTTCACCACGAGGTTGCGCAGCACCCGCTCCACCCGCCGGGCGTCCGCCTCCGCCACGACCGGCTGCTGGTCGCCCGTGATCCGGATCCGCGTCCCCTTGCGCTCGGCCAGCGGCTCGGCCCCGCCGACGACCCGCCGGACGACCTCCCTGAGGTCTATCGGCTCGGCCTCCAGCGCCGCCGCGCCCGCGTCGAAACGGCTGATCTCCAGCAGGTCCGACAGCAGCGACTCGAACCGGTCCAGCTGGTCGGCGAGGAGTTCCGCCGACCGTGCGGTCACCGGGTCGAAGTCCTCCCGCGCCTCGTGGATGACATCGGCGGCCATCCGCACCGTCGTCAGCGGGGTGCGCAGCTCGTGCGAGACGTCGGACACGAACCGCCGCTGCATCCGCGACAGGTCCTCCAGCTGCTGGATCTTGAGCTGGAGGTTCTGCGCCATCTTGTTGAAGGCCTCGCCGAGCCGCGCGATGTCGTCCTCGCCGGTGACCTTCATCCGCTCCTGGAGCCGCCCCGCCGACAGCCGCTCGGCGATCCCCGCGGCCATCCGTACGGGCGTGACGACCTGGCGCACCACCAGCCACGCGATCGCCCCGAGGAGGACGACGACGAACAGCCCCGCCGTCGCCAGCGTCCCCTTGACCAGGCTCAGCGACTTCTCCTCCTGCGTCAGCGGGAAGAGGTAGTACAGCTGGTACGGATCGTTGTTCGGGTCGTTGAGCTGCTTGCCGATGATCAGCGCGGGCTGGGACTCCTTGCCCGGCCCGTAGCTGATGCGGGTGTAGCTCTGCCAGGTGCCCGGATCGCCCGTGACCCGCTCCCGCAGGTCCTCGGGCACGCTCTTGTTCGGGTTGACGCCGCCGGAGGCGCGCGGGCCGCGCCCGCCGCCGGTGTCGTCACCGGCGGGCAGCGTCACGACGTCGAAGGCGCCCTGGCCACCGCTGGACAGGGACGTGACGAGGTCGCTCATCCACTGGATGACGTTCTGGGAGGACTGCCCGTCCTGGTCGGCCGCGTCGTCCACGGCGGCACCGCTCGCCGCCTCCTCGGCCCGCTGCTTGGCCGCGGCGAACCCGCCCGTGGCCTGGCTCTGCGACGCGTTCACCTTGGCGTCCAGCAGACCGTTGCGCACCTGCCCGATGACCACGAAGCCGAGCAGCAGCACGACACCCAGTGACATCAGCAGGGTCGTCACCACGACCTTCAGCTGGATGTTGCGCCGCCACAGCCGCATCACGGGCAGCAGCGGCCGGCGCACCCAGCGCGTGAACAGGCGGAAGACCGGACTGCCCTGGACCCCGCCATGGAGCAGCCCGCTCTCGAAGAGCCTGCCCCAGCGGGAGCCCGCCGCCCTCCGGCCGACAGGCCGCCCCGCGCGAGCCCCGGACCGGCCGGACGCCGAAGCGGCACTGTCCCCGGTCATGTCAGCTCGGCCCGGCCTTGTAACCGACACCACGGACGGTCACCACGATCTCCGGCCGCTCCGGGTCCTTCTCGACCTTGGAGCGCAGCCGCTGCACATGGACGTTGACCAGCCGTGTGTCCGCCGCGTGCCGGTAGCCCCACACCTGCTCCAGCAGGACCTCACGCGTGAACACCTGCCACGGCTTGCGCGCGAGCGCCACCAGCAGGTCGAACTCCAGCGGCGTCAGCGCGATGGACTGTCCGTCCCGCTTCACGGAGTGCCCGGCGACATCGATGACCAGGTCACCGATCGCGAGCTGCTCCGGCGCCGGCTCCTCGGAGCGGCGGAGCCGCGCCCGGATACGGGCCACCAGCTCCTTCGGCTTGAACGGCTTCACGATGTAGTCGTCCGCGCCCGACTCGAGCCCCACGACGACGTCCACGGTGTCGCTCTTCGCCGTGAGCATCACGATCGGCACCCCGGACTCGGCCCTGATGAGCCGGCACACCTCGATGCCGTCCCGTCCGGGCAGCATCAGGTCCAGCAGCACGAGGTCGGGCTTCGTCTCCCGGAAAGCGGCCAGCGCCTTGTCGCCGTCGGCTACGAAAGACGGCTCAAAACCTTCACCACGCAGCACGATGCCGAGCATCTCGGCCAGTGCGCTGTCGTCGTCGACGACAAGGACTCGTCCCTTCATAAACGACATCATCCCATTCTCATAACGGTGGCGAAGATCCAGGTGAGGCAGCTCACTGACCAGTGACGATAGTCGTACGAGGCCGTCACTGTCTGCCCTCGTCCGCGACCGTCCACGGCAGCGGCGAGCGCGGGGGCCGCCCGGCCCCTGCCGCGGGGCCCGGTCGGCGGGTGGGCCGGCAGGAGCCGGCCGCCTCACCCCGTGGCCCCGCCGAGCCGCTCAGCCCTCGCGCGAGGACCGCGTCCGGCCTGTGCCGGCCCCGCACCTTCTCCCGAGGCGCCCAGGTAGCCCTGGCTCCGGGCAGCAGACACATTCCTGCCCGCCACGGAGCGCGTGACCGCCATCGTTTCCCGGCTCTCCGACACCCTCGGCGGGCGCCGGAGGACCGCCTGGACGACATCGCACCGCAGGACGGGACCGGTCAGGCCCGCGCGTGCCCGGCCTTCCCGCACAGCTCGGCCAGCCCCTCGGCCGTCACGGGGGACACCGCCCCCTCCTCGGTGACGATCGCCGTCACCAGCTCGGGCGGAGTGACGTCGAACGCCGGGTTGTACGCCTGCGTCCCCAGCGGCGCCACCGGGATGCCGCTCCCCGCTCCCGACACCTGCGCCTGCGGCGCCAGCACCTCCGTCACCTCGTAGCCCGGCCGCTGCTCCACCTCGATCGACGTCCCGTCCACCGTGCCCAGGTCCACCGTCGTCACCGGCGCCACCACGATGAACGGCACGTGGTGGTACCGCGCGAGCACCGCCAGCGGATAGCTCCCCACCTTGTTCGCAACCGACCCGTCGGCCGCGATCCGGTCGGCCCCGATCAGCACCGCGTCCACCTCCCCCGCGGCGAACAGCGACCCCGCCGCGTTGTCGGTGAGCAGCGTGTACGCCATCCCGCTGCGGGCCGCCTCGTACGCCGTCAGCCGCGCCCCCTGCAGCAGCGGGCGCGTCTCGTCCACCCACAGCCGCCGCAGGCGCCCCTGCCGGTGCGCCGCGAGCGCCACCGCGAACGCCGTCCCCTCCCCGCCCGACACCAGCGCCCCGGTGTTGCAGTGGGTGAGGATCCGATGGCCGCCGCCCGGCAGCAGCTCGTCCAGCAGCGCCAGCCCGTGCTCGGCCATCCGCGCGCTCGCCTCGGCGTCCTCCCGGTGCAGCTGCCGCGCCGCCGCCAGCGCCGCCGCGGCGGCCTGCCCGGCGTCCCCGCCGCGGGCCAGGGCGGCGTGGTAGGCGTCCCGCGCCCGGCGGACCCCCACGGAGAGGTTCACCGCGGTCGGCCGGGCGCCCGCCAGCGCCTGCGCCGCCTCGTCCACGTCGAACCCGCGCGCGGCGGCGAGCGCGACGCCGTACGCGCCCGCGATGCCGAGCGCCGGTGCCCCGCGCACGGCGAGCGACCGGATCGCCTCGACCAGTGCGGGCGCGTCCGTGCAGACCAGTTCGACCTCCTCGCTCGGCAGCCGGGTCTGGTCCAGCAGCACCAGGACCGGACCCTCGGGTGGCTCCTCCCAACGCAGCACAGGTACCTCGGTCGCCCGCTTGTCCTCGCCGGTTCGCGCCTGCAGATCAGCCATGCGGTCAGTCTGCCCGCTATCCGGCGGACAATTGAAGGCACGGCGCCCCCACCGCGGCCGGTACCCCGCCGACCACCCCATGGCACGATGGCTGCCAACCTGCCGCCGCGACCGCGGACGGGCACCGTGAAGGAGCGACGATGAACGACACTCCGGGCTGGGCCTCGCCCGGATCCTCCCCGTCCGACGGGCACGAACCCGGCACCTCCGGCCCCAGCGAGCCGGCCGACCGCCCGGGCTCCGGACAGCCCTCCCCGCAGCCGGACGCGCAGCCACAGAGCCCCGGCGCGCAGTGGTCGCCGCAGCAGCCGCCACCCGCCCAGTGGTCCGCTCCCTCCGGCCCGGCCGCCCCGCCGCCCGGCCCGGGATGGGGCACACCGCCCCCCGGCGGACCCGGCCACTGGCAGGGTCCCGGCGGCCACGGCGGCTGGCAGGCTCCCGGCGGCCACGGCGGCTGGGGTGCCCCCTGGGGCGGACCGCCGCCCGCGGCCAAGCCCGGTGTGATCCCGCTGCGCCCGCTCGGCGTCGGCGAGATACTCGACGGCGCCGTGTCGACCATGCGCACCCACTGGCGCACCGTCCTCGGCATCTCGCTCACCGTCGCCGTCGTCATCGAGGTCATCGTCGTCCTGCTCCAGGGCCTGGTGCTGAACGACTACGCCGACACCGACGCCCTCGGCGACCCCAGCGCCACCGTCGACGAACTGGCCCAGGCCATGGGCGACGCCATGCTGACCTCCGGCGTCCTCTTCGTGATCTCGCTGATCGGCACCGTCGCCGCGACCGCTCTGCTGACGACCGTCACCAGCCGCGCCGTGCTCGGCAAACCGGTCACCACCGGCGAGGCCTGGCGCGACGCCCGCCCGCAGATCGCGAAGCTGTTCGGCCTGATCTTCCTGCTGCTGCTCATCGCCGTCGGCGTCGGCTTCGCGGGCGCGCTCCCGGGCATCCTCGTGATCTGGGCCGGCGGCGGGAGCGGCGGCGCCGCACTCGCCGTCTTCGGCAGCCTCGCCGGCGCCGTCCTCGCCCTGTGGCTGATGATCCGCTTCTCGCTGGCCTCCCCGGCCCTGATGCTGGAGAAGCAGAGCATCACCAAGGCGATGAGCCGGTCCGCGAAGCTGGTGCGCGGCTCCTGGTGGCGGGTCTTCGGCATCCAGTTGCTCGCCACCGTCATCGCGAACATCGTCGCGGCCATCGTCGTCATCCCGTTCACGTTCCTCGCCGCCGCGGTCGGCGGCGACGGCATCGGGGGGTTCGTCGACGGCACCGGCGACTTCGGCTGGACGTTCCTCGTCGTCAGCGGCATCGGATCGGTGATCGGCTCCATGATCACCTTCCCGATCACGGCCGGCGTCACCGTGCTCCTGTACATCGACCAGCGGATCCGCCGCGAGGCCCTCGACCTCGAACTGGCCCGCGCCGCCGGTGTCCAGGGCTACGGGCCCACCCCCGGGAGCTGATGCGGTGAGCCTGACGGGGGCAGTCCTGTCAGCGGCGCCGGCTCTGCCCCGCGCCGCCGCAACGGCCGTACGGGCCTGGCCGCCCAGCGGCGGCCAGGTCCCGCGGCCGCCGCACCGCGCCCTGACCTTCCTGTCGTCGGCCGGCTCCGGCGACGAACCACCGCTGACCGTTCCCCGCGACCCGGCGCGGGAGGCGGCCCGGCGCGAGCTGTCCAAGCGCATGTACCACGAGGACGACCCCGGCCTCGTCCAGCGCGCCCTGAACGCCTTCTGGGAGTGGGTCGACGACGTCTTCGGCGCCGCCTCCGCCGCCACCCCGGGCGGCACGGTGGGCCTCGTCGTCCTCGTCCTCGCCGTCGTGGCCGTCCTCGCCGCGTTCTGGTGGCGCCTGGGGACCCCGCGCCGCCGTCCCCCCTCCACCGCCGCCCTCTTCGACGACCGCCCCCGCAGCGCCGCCGAACACCGCGCCACCGCCGAGGCGCACGCCGCCCAGGGCCACTGGAACCAGGCCGTCCAGGAGCGCATGCGGGCCATCGTCCGCTCCCTGGAGCAACGCGCCCTCCTCGACGCCCGCCCCGGCCGCACCGCCGACGAAGCCGCCGCCGAGGCCGGCCGCGCACTGCCCTCCCACACCGACCGGCTGCACGCCGCCGCCCGCGACTTCGACGACGTCACATACGGCGGCCGCACGGCGAACCAGCCCTCGTACCAGCGGATCGCCGACCTCGACGACGACCTGGAACGCACCCGGCCCCAGCTCGCCACCGGCAGCGACCGCACCACGCCCCACCACACCGGCCCGGGGGCCGCCGGATGACCACCGAAGCCACCCGTCCCGCCACCGAGGCCACCCCGCCGTCCACCTCCGGCTCGCCCACCGTCCGCCGGCTGTGGACCCGCACCCGAGGCGTTGCCCTCGCCGTCGTCCTGCTCCTGGCGGCCGCGGTGACGATCGCCCTCATCCGCTCCGACTCCCGGCACGGCAACCTCGACCCGCGATCCGTCGACCCCCGGGGCAGCCGCGCCGTCGCCGAACTCCTCGCCGACCGGGGCGTCTCCACCCGTGTGGTCACCACCCTGGACGAGGCGCGCGCCGCCGCCGGGCCCGACACCACCCTCCTGGTCGCCGTCCCCGACCTCCTGACGGCCACTCAGCAGAACCGGCTGCACAGCGCCACCGCCGCGACCGGCGGACGCACCGTTCTCGTCGCCGCCGGCAGCCCCTCCGTCGAACGACTCGCCCCCGGAGTCACCGCCGACCCGGCCACCAGCCTGGAGTCGACGCTCACCCCCGACTGCGACCTGCCCGCCGCCCGCCGCGCCGGCACCGCCGACACGGGCGGCATCCGCTACAGCACCACCCACCTCGACGCCGACCGGTGCTACCCCAGCGCGCGCCTGGCCACCCTGGTCCGGGTGCCGCACCCCACCGGGAACGGCGACACCGTCGTCCTCGGCGCTCCCGACATCCTCCTCAACGAACACCTCGACGAGCACGGCAACGCCTCGCTCGCCCTGCAACTCCTCGGCTCCCGCGCCCATCTGGTCTGGTACCTCCCCTCGCTCTCCGACACCTCCGCCGCCCCCGAAGACGACAAGAGCCTGCTGGACCTGCTCCCCTCGGGCTGGCTGTGGGGCTCCCTGCAGCTCTTCATCGCCGCGGCCCTCGCCGCCCTGTGGCGGGCACGCCGGCTCGGGCCCCTCGTGCCCGAACGACTCCCCGTCGCGATCCGCGCCTCCGAAACCGTCGAAGGCCGAGCCCGCCTCTACCGCAAGGCGAACGCCCGCGACCGAGCGGCCGCCGCTCTGCGCTCCACCACCCGCACCCGCCTCGCCCCCCTCGCAGGCGTCTCCCCGGCCCAGGCCCACACGCCCGAAGCCCTGCTCCCCGCCCTGTCCTCGCACCTCCGCGGCGACGGACGGGCCCTGCACTCCCTGCTCTTCGGCCCACCGCCCGACGACGACACGGCCCTCACCGCACTCGCCGACCAACTCGACGCCCTCGAAAGAGAGGTACGCCGTCCATGATGGACCCGACCACTGACAACGCCGGGCGGACCGAGGCCCCGGGCAGCCCCCGAGCCTCCCTCGAAGCCCTGCGCGCCGAGATCGCCAAGGCCGTGGTCGGCCAGGACCCCGCCGTGACCGGCCTCGTCGTCGCCCTCCTCTGCCGCGGACACGTCCTACTGGAAGGAGTCCCCGGGGTCGCCAAAACGTTGCTCGTCCGCGCCCTCGCATCCGCACTGGAACTCGACACCAAACGCGTCCAGTTCACCCCCGACCTGATGCCGAGCGACGTCACCGGCTCACTCGTCTACGACGCCCGCACCGCCGAGTTCTCCTTCCAGCCCGGCCCGGTTTTCACCAACCTCCTCCTCGCCGACGAGATCAATCGCACGCCCCCCAAGACCCAGTCCTCCCTCCTGGAAGCCATGGAGGAACGCCAGGTCACCGTCGACGGCACCCCGCGCCCGCTCCCCGAGCCGTTCCTGGTCGCCGCGACCCAGAACCCGCTCGAGTACGAGGGCACGTACCCCCTCCCCGAAGCTCAGCTGGACCGCTTCCTGCTCAAACTGACGATCCCGCTCCCCTCCCGCCAGGACGAGATCGACGTCCTCACCCGGCACGCCCAGGGCTTCGACCCACGCGACCTGCACGCCGCCGGCGTACGCCCCGTCGCCGGCCCGGCCGACCTCGAGGCCGCACGCGCTGCCGTCGCCAGGACCACCGTCTCCCCCGAGATCACCGCCTACATCGTCGACCTCTGCCGGGCGACCCGCGAATCGCCGTCCCTCACCCTCGGCGTCTCCCCGCGCGGGGCCACCGCCCTCCTCGCGACCTCCCGCGCCTGGGCCTGGCTGACCGGCCGCGACTACGTCATCCCGGACGACGTGAAGGCCCTGGCCCTGCCCACCTTGCGCCACCGCGTCCAGCTCCGCCCGGAGGCCGAGATGGAAGGCGTGACGACCGACTCGGTCATCAACGCGATCCTCGCCCACGTCCCCGTGCCCCGCTGATGGCGCTCACCGGACGCGCCGCCCTCCTGGCGGCCCTCGGCTCCCTCCCGGTCGGCCTCCTGGACCCCGGCTGGACCGGCATCCTGGCGGTCAACGGCTCCCTGGCCCTCGCCTGCGCCTGCGACTACGCCCTCGCCGCACCGGTGCGCCGTCTCGGCCTGACCCGCTCCGGCGACACCTCCGTACGCCTGGGTGACACCGCCGACGTCACCCTCACCGTCACCAACCCGTCCCGTCGCCCGCTCCGCGCCCACCTGCGCGACGCATGGCCGCCGAGCAGCTGGCAGCCCGGCACCGAGATCGCCGCCTCCCGGCACCGGCTCACGGTCCCCGCGGGCGAACGCCGGCGGGTCACGACGCGCCTGCGCCCCACCCGCCGCGGCGACCGCCACGCGGACCGCGTCACCATCCGCTCCTACGGCCCGCTGGGTCTCTTCGCCCGCCAAGGCACCCACAAGGTTCCCTGGACCGTCCGCGTCCTGCCCCCGTTCACCAGCCGCAAGCACCTCCCCTCCAAGCTCGCCCGGCTCCGGGAACTCGACGGCCGTACGAGCGCCCTCATCCGTGGCGAGGGGACCGAGTTCGACAGCCTGCGCGACTACGTCCCCGGCGACGACACCCGGTCGATCGACTGGCGTGCCACGGCCCGCCAGTCGACGGTCGCGGTCCGCACCTGGCGCCCGGAACGGGACCGGCACATCCTCCTGGTCCTCGACACGGGCCGCACCTCGGCGGGCCGCGTGGGGGACTCCCCACGCCTCGACGCCTCGATGGACGCGGCCCTCCTCCTGGCGGTCCTCGCCTCCCGCGCCGGCGACCGCGTCGACCTCCTCGCCTACGACCGTGCCGTACGCGCGCTCGTCCAGGGCCGCACGGCGAAGGACGTCCTCCCGGCCCTGGTGAACGCCATGGCGGCCCTGGAACCAGAACTCGTGGAGACGGACGCCCGAGGTCTCACGGCCACCGCCCTCCGTACGGCTCCCCGCCGTTCCCTCATCGTCCTGCTGACCACGCTGGACGCGGCCCCGATGGAAGAGGGTCTGCTCCCAGTCCTGGGCCGGCTGACCCAGCGCCACACCGTTCTCGTGGCGTCGGTGGCGGACCCCCATGTCGCCGGCATGGCGAAGGCCCGCGGAAACCCGGAATCCGTCTACGAAGCCGCTGCCGCCGCCCACGCCCAGTCCGAACGCGACCGCATCGCCGAACAACTCCGCCGTCACGCCGTCACCGTCGTCGATGCGACACCGGACAACCTGGCGCCCGCGCTGGCGGATGCCTATCTGGCCCTCAAAGCCGCAGGCCGCCTGTGAGGCGCCCGGAGGGCAAAGGGTTTCCGGCACCTCCGAGAACCCTGCACTCACGGCTTTCTGCCCCTGAACGCAGAAAACCCCCGCATCTTTCGATGCGGGGGTTTTCCCAATAATTGTTCGGCGGCGTCCTACTCTCCCACAGGGTCCCCCCTGCAGTACCATCGGCGCTGTAAGGCTTAGCTTCCGGGTTCGGAATGTAACCGGGCGTTTCCCTCACGCTATGACCACCGAAACACTATGAAACAATCAACCGCACCACACCACACGGCGTGGGGTTGTTCGTGGTTTCAGAACCAACACAGTGGACGCGAGCAACTGAGGACAAGCCCTCGGCCTATTAGTACCGGTCAACTCCACACGTTACCGTGCTTCCATATCCGGCCTATCAACCCAGTCGTCTACTGGGAGCCTTACCCCATCAAGTGGGTGGGAGTCCTCATCTCGAAGCAGGCTTCCCGCTTAGATGCTTTCAGCGGTTATCCCTCCCGAACGTAGCCAACCAGCCATGCCCTTGGCAGAACAACTGGCACACCAGAGGTTCGTCCGTCCCGGTCCTCTCGTACTAGGGACAGCCCTTCTCAAGACTCCTACGCGCACAGCGGATAGGGACCGAACTGTCTCACGACGTTCTAAACCCAGCTCGCGTACCGCTTTAATGGGCGAACAGCCCAACCCTTGGGACCGACTCCAGCCCCAGGATGCGACGAGCCGACATCGAGGTGCCAAACCATCCCGTCGATATGGACTCTTGGGGAAGATCAGCCTGTTATCCCCGGGGTACCTTTTATCCGTTGAGCGACGGCGCTTCCACAAGCCACCGCCGGATCACTAGTCCCGACTTTCGTCCCTGCTCGACCCGTCGGTCTCACAGTCAAGCTCCCTTGTGCACTTACACTCAACACCTGATTGCCAACCAGGCTGAGGGAACCTTTGGGCGCCTCCGTTACCCTTTAGGAGGCAACCGCCCCAGTTAAACTACCCATCAGACACTGTCCCTGATCCGGATCACGGACCCAGGTTAGACATCCAGCACGACCAGACTGGTATTTCAACGACGACTCCACCTGAACTGGCGTCCAAGCTTCACAGTCTCCCAGCTATCCTACACAAGCCGAACCGAACACCAATATCAAACTGTAGTAAAGGTCCCGGGGTCTTTCCGTCCTGCTGCGCGAAACGAGCATCTTTACTCGTAGTGCAATTTCACCGGGCCTATGGTTGAGACAGTCGAGAAGTCGTTACGCCATTCGTGCAGGTCGGAACTTACCCGACAAGGAATTTCGCTACCTTAGGATGGTTATAGTTACCACCGCCGTTTACTGGCGCTTAAGTTCTCAGCTTCGCCCGGACGAATCCAAGCTAACCGGTCCCCTTAACGTTCCAGCACCGGGCAGGCGTCAGTCCGTATACATCGCCTTACGGCTTCGCACGGACCTGTGTTTTTAGTAAACAGTCGCTTCTCGCTGGTCTCTGCGGCCACCCCCAGCTCAAGGTGTAAAACCCATCACCGGGTGTGGCCCCCCTTCTCCCGAAGTTACGGGGGCATTTTGCCGAGTTCCTTAACCATAGTTCACCCGAACGCCTCGGTATTCTCTACCTGACCACCTGAGTCGGTTTAGGGTACGGGCCGCCATGAAACTCGCTAGAGGCTTTTCTCGACAGCATAGGATCATCCACTTCACCACAATCGGCTCGGCATCAGGTCTCAGACACAAGGTGTGCGGATTTGCCTACACACCGTCCTACACCCTTACCCCGGGACAACCACCGCCCGGGATGGACTACCTTCCTGCGTCACCCCATCACTCACCTACTACCAGCTCGGGTCACCGGCTCCACCACTCCCCATCACTCCGAAGAGATCAAGGGCGGCTTCACGGGCTTAGCATC